>NZ_CP051428.1:1450000-2148750 GCF_012676905.1 Paenibacillus albicereus
CCGAAGGTCATGATCTCCGGCTGCCAAGAAAAGCCTCTAGCCAGGCGAAGGTGCCCGTACCGCAAACCGACACAGGTAGGCGAGCAGAGCATGCTAAGGCGCGCGGAGTAACTCTCGTTAAGGAACTCGGCAACATGACCCCGTAACTTCGGGAGAAGGGGTGCCTCGGTAGGGTGAATAGCCCGAGGGGGCCGCAGTGAAAAGGCCCAAGCGACTGTTTAGCAAAAACACAGGTCTGTGCGAAGCCGTAAGGCGAAGTATACGGGCTGACGCCTGCCCGGTGCTGGAAGGTTAAGGGGAGCGGTTAGGGGCAACCCGAAGCTGTGAACCGAAGCCCCAGTAAACGGCGGCCGTAACTATAACGGTCCTAAGGTAGCGAAATTCCTTGTCAGGTAAATTCTGACCCGCACGAATGGCGTAACGACTTGGGCGCTGTCTCAACGAGAGATCCGGTGAAATTTTACTACCTGTGAAGATGCAGGTTACCCGCGACAAGACGGAAAGACCCCATGGAGCTTTACTGCAGCTTGATATTGGACTTTGGTACGATCTGTACAGGATAGGTGGGAGCCTAGGAATCCGGAGCGCCAGCTTCGGGGGAGGCGCCGTTGGGATACCACCCTGATCGTATCGGAGTTCTAACCTGGCACCGTGAAACCGGTGCAGGGACCGTGTCAGGCGGGCAGTTTGACTGGGGCGGTCGCCTCCTAAAATGTAACGGAGGCGCCCAAAGGTTCCCTCAGAATGGTTGGAAATCATTCGCAGCGTGCAAAGGCATAAGGGAGCTTGACTGCGAGACCTACAAGTCGAGCAGGGACGAAAGTCGGGCTTAGTGATCCGGTGGTACCGAATGGAAGGGCCATCGCTCAACGGATAAAAGCTACCCTGGGGATAACAGGCTTATCTCCCCCAAGAGTCCACATCGACGGGGAGGTTTGGCACCTCGATGTCGGCTCATCGCATCCTGGGGCTGAAGTAGGTCCCAAGGGTTGGGCTGTTCGCCCATTAAAGCGGTACGCGAGCTGGGTTCAGAACGTCGTGAGACAGTTCGGTCCCTATCTGTCGTGGGCGCAGGAAATTTGAGAGGAGCTGTCCTTAGTACGAGAGGACCGGGATGGACGTACCGCTGGTGTACCAGTTGTTCCGCCAGGAGCACCGCTGGGTAGCTACGTACGGACGGGATAAGCGCTGAAAGCATCTAAGCGCGAAGCCCCCCTCAAGATGAGATTTCCCAGTATGTAAGACCCCTGGTAGACGACCAGGTTGATAGGCTCGAGGTGGAAGCGCGGCAACGTGTGCAGCTGACGAGTACTAATCGGTCGAGGGCTTATCCTATTCAAGCAAGACACAGCCGGTCAGCACGGCATTTCGTTCGATCCAGTTTTCAGGGCGCAAGTCCTGAAGCAACCCATCGCTTTATATTCCCTGATAGCTCAGTTGGTAGAGCACTCGACTGTTAATCGAGTTGTCACAGGTTCGAGTCCTGTTCGGGGAGCCATCTGGAGAGCTGTCCGAGTGGTCGAAGGAGCACGATTGGAAATCGTGTATACGTTAATCGCGTATCGAGAGTTCGAATCTCTCGCTCTCCGCCAGATATGGCCCGTTGGTCAAGGGGTTAAGACACCTCCCTTTCACGGAGGTAACAGGGGTTCGAATCCCCTACGGGTCACCATTTTTCTTTCAATGGCTTGATATTGGTTATCGTTCTAAGGTATATTAATACAAGCTGTTGCAATTGTTTTGGAAGCTTAGCTCAGCTGGGAGAGCATCTGCCTTACAAGCAGAGGGTCGGGGGTTCGATCCCCTCAGCTTCCACCATGAACTACCGCGGGGTGGAGCAGTCCGGTAGCTCGTCGGGCTCATAACCCGAAGGTCACAGGTTCAAATCCTGTCCCCGCAACCAATACGGAGCTGTGGTGTAGAGGCCTAACATGCCTGCCTGTCACGCAGGAGACCGCGGGTTCGAATCCCGTCAGCTCCGCCATTTTTTTATCAAATGTCAGGCTCGGTAGCTCAGTTGGTAGAGCAAAGGACTGAAAATCCTTGTGTCGGCGGTTCGATTCCGTCCCGAGCCACCATTTTGAAAATTGAATATGCCGCTGTAGCTCAACTGGTAGAGCAACTGACTTGTAATCAGTAGGTTGGGGGTTCAAGTCCTCTCGGCGGCACCAGCTTTTCCATGGAGGATTAGCGAAGTGGCCAAACGCAGCAGACTGTAAATCTGTTCTCTGACGAGTTCGGTGGTTCGAATCCATCATCCTCCACCAGTTTTAGGGGCATAGTTTAAAGGTAGAACAGCGGTCTCCAAAACCGTTAGTGTGGGTTCAATTCCTGCTGCCCCTGCCACCATGGCGATCGTGGCGAAGTGGTTAACGCACCGGATTGTGGTTCCGGCATTCGGGGGTTCAATTCCCCTCGATCGCCCCATCTTGTTATTGGGGATTAGCCAAGCGGTAAGGCAACGGACTTTGACTCCGTCATTCTCAGGTTCGATCCCTGAATCCCCAGCCATTTGCGGAAGTGGCTCAGCGGTAGAGCATCGCCTTGCCAAGGCGAGGGTCGCGGGTTCGATTCCCGTCTTCCGCTCCATTTGATTGAGGCGCCATAGCCAAGTGGTAAGGCAAAGCTCTGCAAAAGCTTTACCCCCAGTTCGAGTCTGGGTGGCGCCTCCATTTCTTTGCTTGACGTGTGCCCTTAGCTCAGCTGGATAGAGCATTTGACTACGAATCAAAAGGTCAGGAGTTCGAATCTCTTAGGGCACGCCACAAGCGGAATTTTTTTATTTTACGAGCAATTGCAAGTCTCAATATGCTGGTGTGGCGGAATGGCAGACGCGGCGGACTCAAAATCCGCTTCCGGAGACGGAGTGGGGGTTCGAGTCCCTTCACCAGCATCGCGTAAAAAACCCTTAGGAATATTTTCCTAAGGGTTTTTTGTGCTTTTCGTAGGATATCTTCGACAAGACCGAGAGAATTAAAATTATGAAATAAAAGTTAAATATGAAATATTAATATGAAATTTATATTCAGATGATAAGGAGCTGATGTTGAAGGAATAGGATGAGGGGGGTACTGCGATGAGGACAAGTTCAATCATTCGTACTAAAGGGGGAATGAGAATGAGAGCAAGAACCAAATTCGGGTATTCCGTTTTTATCGCGATTCTTATCGTATCGTTGCTGCAACAGGCATGGACCTTCCATGCGTATGCTGCTACTCCGGCACCGCAATATGGACGGGTCGTAGACTCCAGGCAGGTTGAGCTGGTTCCGGGAGCTACCTATGTGTGGCAGGACATCGAGGATGAACGAGGCAAACAGAAAGTCCATGCGGTATCGTTCCTCCCGGGTACGAACGGCCTCGAGCTGCGGGCGGGGCTGAAGGACGGCAACGTCTACGGCATGAAAGGGGTAACGGAAATGGCTGCCCATGCGGACCAGCCGGGGAATCGCGTCATTGCAGGGATCAACGGGGATTTTTACGAGATATCCGGATTCGCGAGGGGAGTTCCGAACGGGCTGTTTGTCGATGAAGGGCGCATCCTCAATAGCGGCATCTCTTCGTATGCTTTCGGACTGACGGCAGACGGCCTCTCGCTATATGGCATGCCGAAGCTGACGAAAACGATTGAGATCATGGGCAGCTCGCATGCTCTCACCAGCATCAATCGTCAACGCGATCTGAATCAGCTCGTCTTATACACTTCGGATTACTCCGCATCGACGCATACCTCGCCGGATGGAGACGAATATGTGCTTGCGGTGAAGGAAGGAGAGGTGAAGAGCGGTCAAAAAATGACGCTCCAGGTCGCCGAGATCAGATCGAACAAGGGCGATACGACGTTGAAGGAAGGAACGGTTGTTTTATCTGCTTCCGGTACGGCGAAAGCTGCGGTCAGCGGATTGAAGGTCGGCGACGAAATAGCCGCTTCATTCCTCTTGGACGAGCCTTGGCGGGAGGCGAAGCTGATTATCGGCGGAATGGGACCGCTCGTCAAGGATGGCGTAGTTCAGGCAGGAGTCGGCCCGGCAGGCGTACATCCTCGTACCGCGATCGGCACCAAAGCCGACGGGAGCGTCGTTCTGTTCGAGGTCGACGGGAGAGCGCCTGGGTTCAGCGAAGGCGTCGAGACCGAAGAGCTGGGCGAAATGATGAAGGATATGGGCATCGTGCAGGCGATGAATTTGGACGGAGGCGGCTCCTCGACATTCATTGCCCGCATGCCGGGCTCCTCTCGGTCGCTCATGCTGAATCGCGGCTCGGACGGCTTTGAGCGCAAGACCGGGAACGGTCTGCTGCTCGTCAGCACGGCGCCTGAATCCGGGGCAGCGGCCTCTCTAGCGATACAGCCTTCGACCGAGCGGATTTTGGCCGGCTCGTCGTTTTCTTTCACGGCGGCAGGCGTGGATCGCAACGGACATCCTGCTCCGCTGCCGGGCGAGCCGGTCTGGAGCGTCGAAGACGGGATCGGCACGATAGGCGGCGATGGAAGCTTCCGCTCCGGGACGAGCGCGGGCAGCGGCGTTATCCATGCGGTGGCCGGACAGGCAAGCGGGGCGGCTCGGATCGAGGTGGTGGACGTCATTACCAGCCTGGAGTTTTCAGACAAGGCAAGGACGTTCTCCAGCGGCGCGAGAGAAAAACTGGACGTTTGCGTATTGAGGGACGGACAAGTCATTCAGGCGGATAATCGGAGCTTGCAGTGGCGAGTCGAAGGCGATATCGGCACGATCGATGCGGACGGCGTCTTTGCGGCAACGGAAGAAACGGGCATTCATGGCAAAATCGTCGTCAGCTACAGCGGAATCGAAGCGTCGATGGACGTCAGCGTCGGCGTTCCGCCTGCTTTGCTGGAGACGTTCGAGCAGGGGCTGTCGGCTTATCAGGCATCAGGGGCTGCTTTCAACTCGGTCCACATATCGGACACGGCCGATCCGGACTTCGTTCGCAACGGACAAAAAGCGCTGAAGCTGGACTACGATTTCACCGGCAAAACGGGAACGTCCGGAGCTTATCTCAGCGCCGTATCCCAAGAAGCCCGCATCCAGATTCCAGGCTATCCCGAGAAGATCAGCATGTGGGTGTACGGCGACGGAAAGAAGCACTGGCTGCGCGGGCAAATAAGAGACGGCAACAACGCTGCGGTGGCGATCGACTTCACCGACCAGGTGGTCGGCGTCGACTGGACAGGCTGGCGCTATGTCGAGGCAGCGGTGCCGAAGGGGAAGGCGCTGCCGCTCACGATGGACATGCCGGTCCGCTATATGGAGACGAAAAATACGAATAAAACGGCAGGCACGCTCTACATCGATGAGATCAGAGCGGTCTATGGCCCCCTGGAGGAAGATCACGAGCCACCGGTGCTCAAAAAAGCTTCGCCGGCCCCGAATGAGCGGGTGACGACGGCTACGCCGATGATCGCGGTGACGGCGGAAGATGCCGGCTACGATCCGGTCCAGCACCCGGGCACGACGCAAATCGATCCGGCTTCGATCCGAGTCTATCTCGACGACCGTCAGGTCGAGCATGGCTTGTACCCTCCGAAAGGGGAGATTTCCTACAAGCCGCGGGAGCCGCTGGCCGAAGGAAGGCATAAGGTCAAGGTAGCGGTAAGGGATCTGGCCGGCAACCAGACGATCCAGACCTGGTATTTCAGCGTCAATCTGGGCTCGCCGTATTATGACTATGAGACTCCGAGCGAACTTCATCCCGGAGGGACGTACGAGGTTGAAATCCGAGCGATAAAAGCATCCAAGCTGAAGGAAGGGCATATTGCGTTCCGCTTCGATCCGAAAGCGGCGAGGAACGTGGAGGTGAGGCTGGGGGATCGGGTCACGGATCAGCAGGTGGAAACGGTGATGGATGAGGCGCAAGGCGAAATTCGCCTGAACTTCAACCAGCTGCATGAGGCGGATTTGTCGGACGAAGAACCGATCGCCTCGATCCAGTACACCGTCGACAGCGGTTATGTCGGCCCCCATACGCTGGAGGAAGCGAAGGGAGAGCTGTCGAGGCCGTTCGCCATCCGCTTCGATTCCGGCTCTGTGCAGTCGACGGAAGGAGAAGGCAAGACGATCGAGTTCGCCGGACCGGATATCGAGGCGGTCGTGCGTCCGGAGCTTTCTTTGAGCTGGAAGCCGCATGAAATCGCGCTCGGAGAACCGGCAGCATTCACTGTCCTGCGGCAAGGGGTCGGCGTGTCGGGGGCTAAGCTGCTTTTGAATGGCATCGAAGTAAGCGACGGCTCCGCAGGAGAGAGCGGCATCATCCGGAGCGCCGAAGCTGCGGCCAAGGCAGGAGCCTACACGCTGCAGGCGGTGTCGGGAACGTCGTACAGCGCGCTGCTGCGCTACACGGTGGCTGCTCCGGCAGGCTCTGCAGCCCCGCAGAACGTCAACGTTGCGGTCGGCACGGACGCATCGACGGAGCGGCTGTTCGCCTGGCAGACTTCGCCCGAGACGAGCGTCACGGTCGTCGAGCTGGCGAAGCGGGAGGCATTCGCGGGCTTCGGGAACGGCGAGGTCCAACGGATCGAAGGAACGTCGAGCCTGTATACGACGGACAACGACGGCACGCTGCGCCTTCATCGGGCGAAGTCCATCGGCCTGGAGCCGGATACCGAATATGTGTACCGGGTCGGCGACGGGAGCTCTGCCTGGAGCTCCGAAGGGTCGTTCCGCACGAGCGCGGATGATGGAGGGCGGACCCGCCTGCTGTTCTTCGGCGATTCGCAGGCAGGCGATCAGGCGGGCTTCAAGCTTTGGGGAGATACGTTGAAGCGGGCGCTGGCGGATGTTCCGGATGCCGATCTGATCCTTCATGCAGGCGACATGGTGGACAAAGGCTTTGAGCAGGAGCAGTGGAACTGGTGGTTCAGCGAAGCCGGACAAGCGCTCCGCTCGTCGACGCTCGTGCCGGTCATCGGCAACCACGAGGTCATGGGCACCAATGGAAGCGGCGATTTCCGGGCGCAATTCTATACGCCGGGCAACGGTTCCTCGGCGGCTCCGGGAACGAGCTACTCCTTCGACATCAACAACACCCATGTCGTCGTGCTCGATACCGAGCAGGCTGACGAAGGCCTGAAGGCGCAAGCGGAATGGCTTGACCGCGACCTGGCCGCATCCGAAGCGAGATGGACCATCCTCGTGTTCCATCAAGGTCCTTACGGCAGCATTTATTCAAACGAGAAGGTCCAGCAGCTGTGGGTGCCTGTCATCGATAAGCATAAGGTCGATCTCGTGCTGAATGGCCATGACCATATCTACATGAGAAGCTATCCGATGAAGGAAGGGCAGATCGCTGCGGAAGAGGCCGGCACCCGCTACGTCATCGGAGGCTCTTCCGGACCGAAGTTCTACGCGTTGACGGAGCGGTTCTGGCAGGAGAAGATCTTCGATGGAGACGAGCAGATCTATACGTCGATTGAGATCGGCGAGAAGGAGATTCAGCTGACGGCAAAGAAGCTGGACGGCAGCATCGTCGATTCGCTGCGCATCCCTGGCCGCGAGGCGGAGAAGCCGGCTTCCCTGCGGCTGACCGGCAAGCTGCAGCTCAAGCCCGGAGATACGGATACGGTCGTAACCGAAGCGGTGTATGCGTCTGGCCGTGTCGAAGCGGTGCGGGAGAACGTTGCTTATACCAGCTCGGAGCAACGGGTCGCGACGGTGGACCGCGACGGCACCGTCACCGCCCATCAGGTCGGCCGCGCGATCATCCAGGCGGAGCTCGGAGACCTCAAGGCCAGCTACGAGCTGGAAGTCACGGAAAAAGAGCCGATGCTTGCGTCGATCCGACTGCAAGGACCGAAAAAGCTGGCGCCGGGAGAAGGCGCCGCGCTGGTCACCGAGGCGGTATACAGCGACGGTTCCCGTCATCTGCTGCAGGGAGCTGCCTACGGGACGGCGGATGAGTCCGTGGCGATCGTCCAAGACGGCTATCTGAAGGCGGTCGGAGAAGGCAGGACGGTCGTGACGGCCGTCTACGGAGAGTGGAAGGACGGCTACGAGCTGGAGGTCGCGAAGCCGGCAGCTCCTTCTCCGGATCCTTCGCCGACGCCGAGTCCGACACCGGACCCTACGCCGAGTCCGACACCGGACCCTACGCCGAGTCCGACACCGGACCCTACGCCGAGTCCGACACCGGACCCTACGCCAAGTCCGACGCCTAGCATCCCGGCATCGCCGGCGCCGGACCCAGGCGGTGTCCAGCCGACGCCAGGACCGGCTCCATCTGAGGATGAGCTAGTGCTGACGGAAGAGCAGCTGAGCGGCGGCGGGCAGGATGGAGCCGTAGTCGTGAGCGTCTCGGACTGGCCGAGCCGGATTGTCGTTCCGAGTCGAGCTGTCGAGCTGCTCGATGGACGGGCGCTGCGGATTGAATCGGATCGAATCCGAGTCACCATTCCGGCGGAAACGCTGCGCAAGCTATGGAGCCGGCTCTCCGGCGATGGATCTGATGCCGCAGGCGAGAGCATCGTTCTGAAGTCCCTTCCGCAGGATGCGGAGAAGCTGCTGGCTGCAGCGTCCTCCCGCTACGGCGCAATCTTGTCCGCTACGAGCGAGCTGAGGCAGTGGTCGCTGGAGCTGGCAGGGCCGGAGGGCAGGACGATCGCGTCCTTGGAAGGGCCGATCGGGCTGGAGCTGCTCCAGGACAAGTCTGATCCGCATCGTACGGGCTTCTACCGGCTGCTTCCAGACGGCACGCTCCGCTTCGAGAAGGCTGCGGGCGGCGCCTGGGTTGCCGCTGAAATCAAGGAGGCCGGTCTTTATGGAGCGCTGTCGTTCGACCGAGCCTATGCCGACGTGCCGACCGGCCACTGGGCAAGCGATGCCATCCAGTCGCTGACGGCGAGGCTGATCGTGCAAGGCGACGGCCGCGGCGCGTTCGAGCCGGGACGCAACGTCACGCGCGCCGAGTTCGCGGCCATGCTGGTCCGGGCCCTCCGGCTGGAGGGGGCCGAGGGCGATGCCGGGTATTCGGACGTTCCGGCGGACAGCCGGCATGCCGCCGAACTCGCGCAAGCCCGCCATGCCGGCCTGGCGCAAGGTTCGGGCACGGGGCGCTTCGAGCCGGATCGTTCGATCCAGCGGCAGGAAATGGCCGCGATGCTGATTCGAGCGTACGCGCTTCGAGCCGAGCAGGCTCTCCCGGACGGGGCAGCGGGCACGGCCTTCCGCGATGCGGCACGCATGGCGGCTTGGGCCAAGCAGGCGATCGGCCAGGCGCAAGCTCTCGGCCTGATCGAGGGAGCCGGAAACGGCCGGTTCCTGCCGGACGCGAGCGGAACTCGGGCGGAAGCCGCGAGGATGATCCAGCGCCTTTTGGCCTTGCTGGAGACGGGCGCGGCGGATTAAGCCTGCTCAAATGCGGAACGGCTGGTCGAATTGCATTCAAGAGCATCGAAATGCTGAAAAGAGGGCGTCCGCGGGACGCCCTCTTTCGCGATGCCGATCGGTCCGGGACGCTACCGGACAGCAGGTGGAGGTAGCCCCCGACTTGAGTCCAGGTCAAGAAACGTTCCGAGGTCCGTTTTGGGAAAAGCGCATCTGACCTAGAATAAAGACATGAAGCAAACGACCAATGGTCCGGAAGGCGGTGACAATCAACGATGAAAAAGAACTCGACGGTAGGCTTGATCTTGATTGCGGCAGGTGTTCTGGTCGCGATGAAATTCCTGGGGCTTGGACATTTAATCAACTGGGTCGTCTCGCTGCTGTTCCCTCTGATCCTGATCGGCCTCGGCTACATCGGATGGCGCAACGGCAACAAGCTGATCGGCGGCATTCTCGCCTTTATCGGCGTCATTATCCTGCTCGGCAAGCTGTCTGGCCTGTTCCTGCTGCTGCTGGCGGTCGGCCTGATCGCTTGGGGCGTATCGAAGCTTAAAGAAGGACGTACCTACTGATCGCGCTGTCGCATAAGCGCCTGCTAAGGAGGATATAGGATGAGCATCATCAGACGAGTTCGAGACATCACGCTCGCGACCTTGAACGAGCATCTTGAAAAAGCCGAGGATCCGGTCAAGCTGATCGACCAATTCCTCTGGGCGACGCGGGAGGAGATCATTCAGTCCGAACGGCTGCACGCCCAGTACTCGGCACATGGACAGCATCTGAAAATGCAATGGCTCCAGGCGGAGCAGCAGAGGGAGAAGAGAGAGCAGCAAGCGGTGACGGCACTGAAAGCCGGCGAAGAGCAGCTGGCGCGCATCGCCCTTCACGAAAAGGCATCCGCGGAGGAGCGCTCGGCTCAGTACCGCGACCTGTACGAGCAGAGCCGGCTCAACATGGAGGATCTGGAAAAGACGCTGCAGGAGATGCGCAGCGAGTACCAGATCGTCTACGACAAACGGGAGTATTACTCGGCCCGCATGGAATCGCTCAAGCTGCAGCAGCGCATGAATTCGCGCTACAGCGCGGCAGGCGCCGGGGGCAAGCCGGAAGGCATGTTCCGCCGTCTGGACGACCGCATCAGCGGCTTGGAGCATGAGGCCCGCAGCCTGCGAGACCTCAGGCAAGGCGGCCCGGACTTCGCGGCTGCCGAGCGCGGAGCCGTCAATCCCAAGGTCGAGCTTGAGCTCGAGCAGCTCAAACGAAAGCTAGGACAAGGAGGCTGACCGACATGAAGCAACTTTACCGGTCCAGACAGAAGAAGATCATGACCGGGCTCAGCGGCGGATTGTCCGACTACTTCAACGTCGATGTCAATCTGCTCCGCATCCTCATCATCATCCTGGCGATCTGCACGAGCGGGGCCGCGATTCTGGTCTATATCCTGGCGGCGCTTGTCATTCCGAAGGAGCCTCCTTATGACTCCTACCCGCCCGGAGGTTACGGTCCATACGGCGGCTACGGCGGCCCGCAGCGTCCGGAGCAAGGCTACGGCTTCGATCCGCGCCGGCGCCAGGACGGCCCTTACGGCGGCCCTTACCGCAACCCGCCGCAATACGGTGCCGGTTCTCACGACCCGGCTTGGAAGGAAGCCTCGGAGCCTTCCGCGTCCGAGCTGGACAAAATGATGGACGATCTGGAGAAAAAGGCGCTCCGCAAGGAGCTGGACGATTTGAAAGCCAAACTCGCGAAGTACGAGAAGGGAGAATGACAACATGGGTATTTTCAAACGGATGAAGGATATTACGAAGGCGTCGATGCATGAGGTGCTGGACAAGATGGAAGATCCGGTCATCATGCTCAACCAATACCTGCGCGACATGGAGCAGGAGATCCACCAGGCGGAGGTTACCGTCGCCAAGCAGATGGCGGGCGAGCGCCGCATGCAGCAGCGCCACGAAGAAGCGCAGCGCAGCGCGGCGGACCGCGACAGCAAGGCCGAGGCGGCCCTGCGCTCGGGACAGGAGGATCTGGCCCGGACGATGCTGGAGGAGAAGCTGTACTTCGACGAGAAGACGGAGGAATTCAGCCGTCTCCACGCGGAAGCCAAAGCTCAGGCGGACGAGCTGAAGCACCAGCTGTACGGCATGAAGGATGAGTTCTACCAGCTGCGCAACAAGCGCAACGAGCTGGCGGCGCGCGCTCAGATGGCGAAGGCCAAAAAGCAGATGTCCCAGACGTCCTCGGTCGGTCATATCGATTCGGGCAGCGCCTCGCGCGGCTTCGGCCGCATGGAGGAGAAGATCCTCCGCCTGGAGGCGGAAGCCGACGTGCTCCGCACCCCGTACGGACCGGGAACGGGCGGATATCGCTCCGAAGCGAAGCCGGAGAACCAGCTCAAGGTCGAGGAGCAGCTCCGTCTGCTCAAGAACAAGCTGAATCCGACGCCAGCTGCGGATGAGGAGACGTCGAAGGATTCCTAGGAATAAAACGGGAAGGGCGCCGTATAGGCCGGCCGCTCGCCTGCAGCAGCCCCAAACCGGACAGCTGAAGCTGACGGTTCGGGGCTTTGTTCTGCTGTGGGGACTCGTGCGCTTGCGGGAGCTTGTTCCAACGCCTCGGGAAGCGTTAAAGTAGAGAAAGAGAGGGGGAGCTGAAGTGTCCGCCAAGAAGCCTCCGGAAAGAGAGCGGGAACCGAACCGCCGCAACAGAATGGAAATCCTGCTATGGCTGCTCATTTTGCTCGGATTGCTGCTGATCTTGCTGCAAGGTCTCGGGTATGTGGAATTTTTCGCGCTGCAGGGTAAAGCGGCTCTGTACGGATTGACGATCATCGCGGTCGCGATGGCGGCATCGGCGCTCAAGAGCTCGGTACAGACGAGCAGGCTGAAGGAGGCGCTGCGCAAGCTCAATCAGCAGCAGGGCGCGCGCCGCAAGACGATTACGATTCCGACGGCGAAGAAGGAAGGCGAGCTGCCGGAGGAAGAGGAGCAGGAGCGCGAGCGCGAGGAATGGCAGGAGCAGGTGAAGTTCACCGCCGTCATCGAAGAGCGCCAGCGGCTCTCGCGGGAGCTGCATGACGCGGTGAGCCAGCAGCTGTTCGCCATATCCATGACGGCTACCGCCGTCAGCCGGACGATCGAGAAGGATTGGGAGAGAGCGCGCCGGCAAGTGCAGCTGATCGAGGAGATGGCAGCGGTCGCGCAGTCCGAGATGAGGGCGCTGCTGCTGCATTTGCGGCCGGTGCATCTCGACGGCAAGGATCTCGCGCAGGCGCTGGAGAGGCTCGTCTCGGAGCTGCAGGCCAAGGTGCCGATGGAGATCAGCATCCAGGTGGACCGGACGCTGCTGTTCCATCCGAACGCGGAGGACCATCTGTTCCGGATCGCGCAGGAGGCTCTTTCCAACACGCTGCGGCATGCCAAGGCGAGCAAGATGGACATATCGCTGAGGCGGGACGGATCGCTCGCCAAGCTGAGCTTCACCGACAACGGGATTGGATTCGATCTGGAAGAGAAGAAGCAGGCCTCCTACGGTCTGCTGACGATGGAAGAGCGCATCCACGAGCTGGGCGGACGGATCGCCGTCAATACGGCTCCGGGCGAAGGCACGGCGATCGAGATGTGGGTGCCGCTCGAGGACGGAAAGGGGATAGGGGCATGAGCGGGATATTGAGCGGCGAAGACCAGGAGACACCGGCAATCCGGGTGCTGCTGGTCGACGATCATGAGATGGTGCGGATCGGCCTCGCGGCCGTGCTGGACACCGAGGACGGGATCGAGGTCGTCGGCGAGGCGGGCAACGGCAAGGAGGGAATTCGGCTGGCGCTGGCGTACAAGCCGGACGTCGTGCTGATGGATCTCGTGATGGAGGAGCTGGACGGCGTCGAGACGACTCGGCAGATCATGGAGCAGCTCCCGGATACGAGAGTCATCGTGCTGACGAGCTATCTCGACGATAGCAAGCTGTATCCCGTCATCGAGGCGGGAGCGTTCAGCTATCTGCTGAAGACGTCCCGGGCCGGCGAGATCGCGGACGCGATCCGGGCTGCGTCCCGAGGGCAGTCCGTGCTGGAGTCGCAGGTCGCGGCCAAGATGATGAACCGCTTCCGGCAGCCGAAGCCGGCCGCGCAAAAAGCTCCGCACGAGGAGCTTACGGAGCGGGAGATGGACGTGCTCAAGCTGGTCGCCCAAGGGCTGTCCAACCAGGATATCGCGGACCGGCTGTTCATCAGCATCAAGACGGTCAAGTTCCATGTGACGAACGTGCTGAACAAGCTGGGCGTCGAGGATCGCACGCAAGCCGCGATCTACGCGCACAAGCATGATTTGGAGCTCGAATAGCGGGCTCTCAGACGCTCTCGTGCAGCCTCCAGCCTTGGGGAGGCAGGAAGCTGCCCGGCGCTCCGTACTCGTTGTACTGCGTATACGGCAGCGTGAGCGCATCGGAAAGCAGCGAGCGCGCAGGCAGCTCCAGCAGTCCGGTAAGGATGCTCTCGGCGCAAGGAAGCAGTCCTTCGGCGCTGTAGAGCGCGCGGAGCACGGAGTCGGGGCGCTCGTCGAGCAGTCGGTTCAAGGTGATCGTGTCGATCTGGAGCCTGCCTTGCCCGGAAGTTCCCGAAGGGAAAAATCCGGCGGCTGCCGCGGCTGGATGAGCGGCCAAGCGGGCCAGCTCGGCTTCCACCTCGGAGCTGAGCGTCGCGCTGCAGCGGAAGCTCAGCAGCATCAGCGAGTTCCAGCCGCTCTCGAGCCGGCGCACGGCATCCCCGAGCCCGGGCACGTCCAGGACGCTTCGGCCGTTTTCCAGATGCCGGCGGCGTTCCCGCAAGCGGCGTACGGCCAGCAGCTGGGCGGCGACCGCTTCCGTCCAGGAGGCCGCCTCCGACAGCGCGCTTCTCATCTGTCCTCCTGCCTCTCCGTAAAGGAGGCTCCAGGACGGGATGCCTGCGGAGGCGGACGATTCGGGACGGACGGCGGCGGGCTGGACGGGAGAAGTCCTTTCGATCGAGCGGCGCGGGAAAATCCGATGCAACGGTTGGAGCAAGGGAAGCGTCCTCCTTCGGCATGCAGGATAAGTTGCTTTCCTTTACCCGAATCCAGCGCGATGCCAAACAGCCTGCTCCGCTCCGAAGAGAGCGAAGCAGGCTGGCCTTGCCGGGCCGCGAGGGATGCGGTGATGCCGGGCCTCCGTCAGATGAGGAGCAGCAGGAACGCCAGAGCGGCCAGGCTGACGCCGATGGCCGGACCCCAGCCGAAGCCGTAGCCGTACGGCGGATAGCCGCCCGGATGCCCGAATCCCGGAGCGGCTTCCTGGGCACCGCCGGGGCCGTAAGGATAGCCGGGGCGGAACGGAAACGCCTGGGTATGGGCTTCGGGCTCCTTGTCGGCCGCCTTGACGGCCTTGCCTTTTTTGCCCTTGTTCTTGCTTGCGGGCTTGGCGGCGGAGATGCCGGCGGACGCGAAGCGCCGGTCATGATAGTCCTCGCCGCCGTTCAGGAAAACGTGGCCGTCGCGGCAGGCCGTGAGCGTGCCGACATGGCGCGTGCCGTCCTTGAGAATCATGCAGACGGGCATGCCGCAGAATTGCTTGATGTGGTCTTCGTGAAGTGGTCGAATCGGTTCCATGCTGCCATTCATCCTTTCGGTCCGATGTGCGGGATGGGATGATGCAGTATATTCACCTACGGGCGGATGCGCATGGTCAAACACCCAATTCGGGCTATCCAAAAGGAGCGGATCGAATGCAAGCGAGGGAAGCGGACCGGAAGCGGCGGGCCAGACAAGCGTTCGGGCTGGGAGCGGCGGCGCTGCTGCTCGCGGTGCTGGCTATCGTCTCGTCGTCGCGCGAGGCGGGAGCGCCGGGATGGGGAGCGCGGGACAAGCCGGCGCGGTCGAGCCAGCTCCAGTCGGCCTCGATGGGCGATCTGGGCCGGCTATGGCAATGGGCCGAGGCGGACTTCAGCGGCGGCGCGGCGGGCGGAAGCTGGGGACTTCGCTGGCTCGTCCCGGGGCTGACCAAGGAGCAGGCGGAGCGGCTGCCGGGTGAGCTGGCAGGCGGGGATGGCAGTCTTCCTCCCCTGACGGATGAATCGGGGACGGAATCGGGCATTCTATGGAAAGCGGAGCGGACGGACGAATCGGGCCATTGGCTCCTCTCCGGATTGCACGGCGGGGACGGGGAGTCGGCGCCCGTGGAAGCCGTCATCCGGCTGCAATCGGCGGAGCTTGCCTCGAAGGCTGTGCTCGAGCAGGCGCAGGAACGGGTGCTCGGCGCGCTGCGGGCCGTCGGCGCGGACGACGCTTCCGCGCTTCTCTCGATCCAGGCAAGCGGAAGCGGGCTGCGGGGAGACAGCGCGGAGCGCATCCTGGCCGCGGCCGAGGCGCGGCGGCTGGATCGCTACGAGGATGACGTGATGATCCTGTCGACCTACGCCTCCGGCCGCTTGGACGGAGCGGTCGGGCTGGCGGAGGGAGGACGGTCGGAGCGGGCGAACCTGCAGCTGGCGGCGACCAAGCCCGGCAAGGAGGGCGGCGGCGGAACCCTTACGATCGGCGTTCCGCTGCTGACGGGCGAGGCGGGCGTTCCATGAGCCGCCGCAGCGCCTTCTCTCGACGGCTGCCGAACGTGAAGGGCCCATGAAGATTGGGTGAGATCAATAGCCGCGCCCGCACCGATATGTTACACTACATACCATATCGACCCGATCCAACCAAATTCATGACGAAAGAATGAGGAACATGAACTACTCTAACAAACAGGAACTGACAGCCGCCGAAGGCGCGGTCTACTATCTGTTCGGAGCCACTGGCGACCTGGCGCGGAGGAAGCTGTTCCCGGCGCTTTTTTCCCTATATAAAGAAGGCAAGCTGGCGGAGGACTTCGCGGTCGTCGGCCTTGCCCGCCGTCCGCGCGACAACGGGCAGTTCCGCCAGGACGTCTACGAGTCGATCCAGGAGTTCTGCCGCTACAAGGCGATCGACCAGGAGCTTTGGAGCCGGTTCGCGGATCATTTCGTCTACATGTCGCTGGACATCCACAACGTGGACGGCTTCCGCGAGCTGAACCGGCTGTCCGGCGAGCTCGACCAGAAGTTCGGCATCAACGGCAACCGCCTCTTTTATCTCGCGCTGGCGCCGGAGCTGTTCGGTCCGGTCTCGTTCAACCTGCGGGACGGCGGGCTGCTGGAGTCCGCCGGCTGGCACAAGCTCGTCATCGAAAAGCCGTTCGGCTACGATCTGGAGTCGGCGCGCGAGCTGAACGGCCAGCTGAGCCAGGTGTTCAAGGAGGAAGAGGTGTACCGGATCGACCACTATCTCGGCAAGGAGATGGTGCAGAACATCCAGGTGCTGCGCTTCGCGAACCAGCTGTTCGAGCCGCTCTGGAACAAGAACCATATCGCCAACGTCCAGATCACGCTGTCCGAGACGGTCGGCGTCGAGGAGAGGGGCGGTTATTACGATCATTCCGGAGCGCTGCGGGACATGGGCCAGAACCATATCCTGCAGATGATTACGATGATTGCGATGGAGCCGCCGGGGAGGCTCCATCCGGAGAGCCTGCGCGACGAAAAGGTCAAGGTGCTCCGTTCCCTCCGACAGCTCGGCAGCAGCGAAGAGGTGCGCGAGCGCGTCGTGCGCGGCCAATACCGCGCGGGCAGCAGCAAGGGCAAGGAGCTCCCCGGCTACCGTCAGGAGGACAAGGTCGATCCCGAGTCGTCGACGGAGACGTATTTCGCGGCCAAGGTATACGTGGATAATTTCCGCTGGGCCGGCGTGCCGTTCTACATCCGCACCGGCAAGCGCCTGCCGGTCAAAACGACGGAGGTCGTCATCGAGTTCAAGAACGTGCCGGACAACGTGCTGTTCGCCAAGCGGCATGAACTCGGCCCGAACCTGCTCGTCATCCGCGTCAATCCGATGGAGGGCATCTACCTCAAGATCAACGCCAAGCGCCCGGGCTCCGACAACGAGGTGCAGCCGGTCGCGATGGAGTTCTGCCAAAGCTGCCAGATCGGCATCAACACCCCGGAAGCCTACGAGCTGCTTCTCTACGATGCCGCCCGCGGGGACTCCACCTACTTCACCCGCTGGGACGAAGTGGCGGCTGCCTGGACGTTCGTGGACCGCATCGCGGCCGCCTGGCGGGAAAACGACGGCGATCTCCGCTCCTATGCGGCCGGCTCCTGGGGGCCGGAGGAAGCGGATCGCCTGCTGCAGCAGGACGGCTTCTTCTGGTGGCCCGTCAACGGCCAAGCCGAGGACAACGTCGTCTGGATCAGCGGCGGCGGCAGCTGATCGGCTGATTTCCCATCCATTCACCCTTCCAATCCTGTTCGGGCATCCGGACAGGATTGGAGGCGTTTAAGACCTGCATTTTGCGATCGCGAAAGGAGACTCCTATGTTCAAGGTCTACGACATCTCCATGACGGTGCAGCCCGGCATGGCCGTATGGGGCAACGCTCCCGCCAAGCAGCCGGAGCTGCGTACGCTGAATCCGCATCCTCCGGACAAGAACGGCGTGTACGAGACCGAGCTGCGGCTCGGCGTCCACACCGGCACGCATCTCGACGCCCCGCTGCACATGCTGGCGGACGGCGATACGATCGAGACGATCAGCCTGCAGGAGCTGGTCGGCAGCGCGCGGGTCGTCGACTTGACGCATGTGCGGGACGGCATCGGGCGCGCCGACCTGGAGCCGCTCGGCCTCGTCCGCGGCGACTGGGTGCTGTTCAAGACGATCAACTCCGAGACCGATACGTTCGAGGACGATTTTATCTACTTGCGCGAAGATGGCGCTCGGTATTTAATTGAAGTAGGGGTTCGAGGCATCGGCACGGATGCGCTCGGCATCGAGCGCTCGCAGCCGGAATATCCGACGCATCGGCTGCTGTTCCGCAACCGCATCCTGATCGTGGAGGGCCTCCGGCTCAAGGAAGTCGCCGCCGGAACCTACTTCATGGTCATCGCTCCGCTCAAGCTGAGCGGGATCGAGGCCGCGCCCGCGCGGGCGCTGCTGATCGGTTCATGACAAAGGAGAACAAGCCGATGCCGCTGCCGATCTGAGTTCTTCGGCGATCCGCCCACGGAGAACGACGCATAGTCGGAGCCTGACGATAAATTGTACGAAGCAAGGAGAAGTCCATGACGAAGCAACTGAACGAAGAGATTCAACACGAAGTCGACAAGAGGCGCACGTTCGCCATCATTTCCCACCCCGATGCCGGCAAGACGACGCTGACCGAAAAGCTGCTGCTGTTCGGCGGCGCGATCCGTGAAGCCGGGTCCGTCAAGGCCCGCAAAGCGAGCAAGCATGCGACCTCCGACTGGATGGAGATCGAGAAGCAGCGCGGCATCTCGGTCACGTCCTCGGTGATGCAGTTCGACTACAACGGGCATCGCGTCAACATCCTGGATACGCCGGGCCACCAGGACTTCAGCGAGGACACGTACCGCACGCTGACGGCCGCGGACAGCGCGGTCATGCTGATCGACGTCGCCAAGGGCGTCGAGGCGCAGACGATCAAGCTGTTCCAAGTCTGCCGCCGGCGCGGCATTCCGATCTTCACGTTCATCAACAAGCTCGACCGCGAAGGCCAGAGCCCGTTCGACCTGATGGAGGAGCTCGAGCGCGTGCTCGGCATCCGCAGCGTGCCGATGAACTGGCCGATCGGCATGGGCCGCGAGCTGTGCGGCGTCTATGACCGCATGAAAAACCAGGTCGAGCTGTTCCAAGGCAACGACCACTCGACGATCGAGGTGCGCAAGGTCGGCGACTTCCGCGATCCGGTCATCCGCGAGATGGCGGGCGACTATCTGGCCGACCAGCTGGAGCAGGATCTGGAGCTGCTCGATGTCGCGGGCGATCCGTTCGACTTCGAAAAGGTGCGGGCCGGCGAGCTGACGCCGGTATTCTTCGGCAGCGCGGTGAACAACTTCGGCGTGCAGACGTTCCTCGAGAACTTCCTGCAGCTCGCCCCCAAGCCGGCGTCGCGCAACAGCACGAGCGGACCGGTGGAGCCGACGAACGAGAAGTTCAGCGGATACGTGTTCAAGATCCAGGCCAACATGAATCCGGCGCACCGCGACCGGATCGCCTTCCTGCGCATCGTCTCCGGCCGCTTCGAGCGCGGCATGAGCGTCAAGCATGTGCGCATGGGCAAGGACATCAAGCTCGCCCAGCCGCAGCAGTTCCTCGCCCAGGACCGAGACATCGTCGAGGCCGCCTATCCGGGCGACATCATCGGCCTGTTCGATCCCGGCATCTTCCGGATCGGCGATTCGCTGGCGATGTCCAAGGATCTGGAGTTCGACGAGCTGCCGACGTTCTCGCCGGAAATTTTCGCCAAGGTATCCATCAAGAACGCGCTCAAGAAGAAGCAGTACGAGAAAGGCCTCGACCAGCTGACCGAAGAAGGCACGATCCAGGTGTTCACGACGGCAGGCGGCTTCGAGGACACGATTCTCGGCGTCGTCGGGCAGCTGCAGTTCGAGGTGTTCGAATACCGCATGAAAGGCGAATATGGCGTCGACGTCATCCTGCAGCGGATGACGTTCCAGTTCGCCCGCTGGATCGTCGACGATAACATCGATCCGTCCAAGTACCGCATCAACTCGACGCTCGTGAAGGACAAGAAGGGCAACTATGTCGCTCTCTTCGAGAACGAGTACGCGATGCGCACGGCCATGGACAAAAATCCGACCTCGAAATTTCTCGAGACCGCTCCTTGATGGAGCGGTTTTTTTCTTTTGCAGCGTGTCGCGATTTCGCATTGACAGCTGAAAGCGCTTCGCGTTAGAATGAACGCGCGTACATTTTGGGTCTATGAATCAGCAAGCAACGGAAAGATGGGTTGGCGATGAGAAAGCAAGTAGCAGACAAGGCGGGCGTCTCCGAGGCGACGGTATCGAGGGTATTCAGCGGCTCGGAGGCGGTGAAGCCGAAAACCCGCGACCGGGTGCTGCAGGCGGCGAGCGAGCTGGGCTACGTGCCGAGCGAGCTGGCGCGGCAGTTCGCCAAGCGCCGCAGCGGCAACATCGGCGTCGTGCTGCCGTACCTGCCGAAGGTGCAGCTGTTCTCGACGTACTACTTCTCGGAAATTCTCGGCGGCATCAGTGAGGCGGCTCGGGAGCATGGGGCCGATCTGCTGCTGCTGCAGCGAAGTCCGGACGAGCGGCGGGAGTACGAGCTGCTGTTCCGGCAGCGCAAGGTCGGCGGCCTGATCGTGCTCGGCGCCCGCGACGGCGAGGAGGAGCGGGAGGCGCTGCTGGAGCTGGAGCGGAACGGACATCCCTATGCGCTCGTCAACCAGCGGATGGATGGGCTCGAGCGGCGGACGGTGGAAGCGGATCACCTTGAAGGGAGCCGGCTGGCGACGGCGCATCTGCTGGAGCAGGGCTGGAGCCGTCCGGCGTTCATCGGCGGGCCGCCGGACTACTCCAACAGCCGGGATCGGCTGCTCGGCTACCGCGATGCGATGAGCGCTGTCGGCGCGGATCGGATCGAGCCGCTCGTCGGCAACTACAGCCGCAAGAGCGGGCTGGAGATGGCCGCCGCTGCGGCACGGCTCATCCGCGGCGGAGAAGCGGACGCGCTGGCGGCGGCGAACGATCGCATGGCGATCGGCCTGCTGCAGGGGCTGCGGCAGCTCGGGCTGGAAGCCGGCCGGGACTATGGCCTGGCCGGCTACGACGATTCCGACGGCGCGCGGCTGACGCAGCCGGCGCTGACGAGCGTTTCGGCGAGCTTTGACGAGATGGGGCGGCTGGCGGCGCAACTGGCCCTCGGCGAGCTGAAGCGGCCGCCCGGCAAGCTGCCCCCGCGCCTCGTCGAGCGGGAGTCGAGCAGGAGGCGGGGCGTCTAGCAGGAACGAGGCGAGGCGGAGGCTGTCGCAAGCAGGGGGAGACGGACCAATTCAAGCGAAACGGGGAGAGGCAGATGGCGCAAGCGGAAAAGAAGAACATGCTTCGGATCGGCATGATCGGCTACAAGTTCATGGGCAAGGCGCACAGCAACGCCTATCGGGCGCTGCCGATGTTTTTCGGCGGCGCTCCGCTGCAGCCGGAGATGGCCGTGCTATGCGGGCGGGACGCCTCGGCGGCGGAGACGGCGCGCGCCCAGCTCGGCTGGCGCGAGCTGGAGACGGATTGGCGCAAGCTGGTCGAGCGCGACGATCTCGATCTGATCGACATCAACGCGCCGAGCGACGCGCATCTGGAGATCGCGGTCGCGGCGGCGAAGGCGGGCAAGCATCTGTTCTGCGAGAAGCCGCTGGCGCTCACGCTGGCGGATGCCCGCACGATGCTGGAGGCGGCCGAGCAAGCCGGAGTCAAGCATATGACCGGCTTCAACTACCGCTTCTCGCCGGCGGTGAAGCTGGCGAAAAAGCTGGTCGATGAGGGCCGGCTCGGCCGCATCTATCATTTTCGCGCGTGGTTCCTGCAGGACTGGATCGTCGATCCGGACTTCCCGCTCGTCTGGCGGCTGCAGAAGGAGATCGCCGGCTCGGGCTCGCACGGCGATCTCGGCGCGCATCTGATCGACCTGGCCCGCCATCTGGTCGGCGAATTCGACGAGGTGGTCGGCATGAGCGAGACGTTCGTCAAGGAGCGTCCGCTGCCGACGGAAATGTCCGGCCTGAGCGCGAGAGGCAGCGCGGCCGAGGACGCGCCGCGCGGCCCGGTCACGGTCGACGACGCGACGCTGTTCCTGGCCCGCTTCGCCGGCGGGGCGCTCGGCAGCTTCGAGGCGACGCGCTTCGCGCCGGGCCATCGCAGCACGAACTCGTTCGAGATCAACGGCAGCAAGGGCAGCGTCCGCTTCGATTTCGAGCGGATGAACGAGCTGGAGGTGTACTTCGCCGACGATGCGGAGGACGTGCAGGGCTTCCGGCGGGTGCTGTGCACCGACGCGGCCCACGCCTATGCGGACGCCTGGTGGCCGGCCGGGCATACGATCGGGTTCGAGCATACATTCACGCATGAGATGCTGGAGCTGCTGACGGCGGTCGCGGAAGACCGCCAGCCGAGTCCGAGCTTCGTGGACGGCGTCAAGTGCCAGGAGGTGCTCGAGGCGGTGGAGCGCTCCGTCGAGGAGCGGCGCTGGGTGAAGCTGACGGAGCTGACGGAGGGCTGAGCAAGCCGGGGGAGGAAGGGCATTGTCCGCAGGAGGGAAGGCGGCGGATGTCGAGGAGCTGGATACGCTTGAAATGAGGGAGAGGGGCTGGCTACAGGTGAAACAGGCATTGATCGTGCAAGGCGGCTGGGACGGACATCAGCCGAAGGAGGTATCGGAGCTGCTCGCCGGCGTGCTGCGGGCGGAAGGCTTCGACGTGACGGAATCGGATACGCTCGACAGCTTCAAGGATGCGGAGCGGATGGCGTCGCTCGATCTGATCGTGCCGCTCTGGACGATGGGCACGATCGAGCAGGAGCAGCTGAGGCCGCTCCTCGACACGGTGCAGGCCGGCTGCGGGCTGGCCGGCTGCCATGGCGGGATGTCCGACGCGTTCCGCCAGGAGGTCGACTATCAGTACATGGTCGGCGGCCAGTGGGTCGCGCATCCGGGCAACGACGGCGTGCGCTACGACGTCGAGATGGTCGAGGCGGACGATCCGCTGACGGCCGGAATCGGCACGATCGAGGTCGCTTCCGAGAAGTACTACATGCATGTCGATCCGGCGATTCGCGTCCATGCGATCACCCGGTTCGGCGAGACGGAGATGCCGGTCGTCTGGACGAAGGGCTGGGGCGAGGGACGCGTCTATCACTGCACGCTCGGCCATCAGGCGGACATCGTCGAGATGCCGCAAGTGCTCGAGCTGATGAGGCGGGGCATGCTGTGGGCGGCGGAGGGCAGGCAGGCCGCCCGCGAAGCTGCGGCAGCAGCGGCGGAGCAGGAGGAGGCGCGATGAGCGGGACGATGCGCAAGGCGAAGGTCGGCATCATCGGCTGCGGCAACATCAGCCGCATCTACTGCAAGAACCTGCAGGCTTTCGAGGAGACGGAGCTCGTGTTCTGCGCCGACCTCGATCCGGCCCGGGCGGCAGAGCGCGCGGCGGAGTTCGGCGTGCCGAAGTCCGGCACGGCGGAGGAGCTGCTCGCCGACCCGGAAGTGGAGATCGTCGTCAACCTGACGATCCCCGCGTCGCATGCGAAGGTGAGCCTGATGGCGCTGGAGGCGGGCAAGCATGTGTACGCGGAGAAGCCGATCACGGTGACGCGCGAGGAAGCGCTCGCGCTGCAGGAGGCGTCCCGCCGTAGCGGCAAGCGCATTGCCGGCGCGCCGGAGACGTTCCTGGGCGGCGCGATCCAGACATGCCGCCGGCTGATCGACGAAGGCGCGATCGGCCGGCCGGTCGCCGCCTCCGCGTTCATGCTGAGCGGAGGCCATGAGGGCTGGCATCCCGATCCGGAGTTTTATTACAAGCCGGGCGGGGGCCCGATGTTCGACATGGGGCCGTACTACCTGACCGCGCTCGTGACGCTGCTCGGGCCGATCGCGTCCGTGACCGGCTCGGCCGTGACGACTCACGCGGAGCGGCGGATCGGCAGCGAGCCGAAGAAGGGCACGGTCATCCACGTCGAGGTGCCGACTCACCTGGCCGGCGTGCTCGATTTTGAAAGCGGGCCGGTCGCGACGCTCGTCACCAGCTTTGACACGCCGGGCGGCACGACCGTGCCGCCGATCGAGATCTACGGCACCGAAGGCACGCTGCTCGTGCCGGACCCGAACAACTTCGGCGGAGACGTCAAGCTGCGCCGAATCGGGCAGTCCGGCTTCGAGAGCATCCCGCTGACGCATGGCTATACGGACAACAACCGGGGCGTCGGCGTGGCCGACATGGCTCGGGCCATCCGCGAAAATCGCCCGCATCGGGCGAGCGGGGACATGGCCGCGCATGTGCTGGAGGCGATGCACGGCATCCACGACGCCGCTGCGTCCGGCATGCGCTACCGGATGCGCAGCCGCTGCGAGCGGCCGGAGCCGATGCCGGCGCTGCAGCCGGAGGACGGCGCGGCGGCGAATTGAAGGGACGGCAAGGCTGCCGTAAAGGCCGGATGAGGCGACCGCCTCATCCGGCTTTTCGCATGCCCGGCTTTTCACGTCCTGGCGAGGAAGCGGTCTTGGGGGCATGGCGGATTCCGCCGGCCAGAATTCCGCCGAGCCCGATCGGCGCCCGCCTCTCGGCAAGAGCTCGCATGCCTAGAGCAGTCTGCAGCAAGGTGGATCAGAGGCTTCGCTCAATCCGAACCGTCCAGCTCCTCGAGCTGGAACGCGGTGCGGAAGCGCAGGCTGTCCGCAGGAGCGCGCAAGGAGCGTCCGCAGAGCTGCTCGATCTTGGCCATGCGGTACAAGACCGTATTGCGATGGACATACAGCGCCTTGGCGGTATCGGCGATGCGCCCCTGGTGCTCATAGTAGGCGCGCAGCGTCCGCCGCAGCTCCTCGCTCTCCTCGGCCGTGTCCAGCGCCCCGAACGTCTCCGCGACGAAGCGGCGCCGCTCCGGCAGCGGGAGCATCCGCAGCAGCTCGGGCAACTCCTGCACGTGGCTGAACTGAAGGAAGCGGCGCTTGCCGACGAGCAGGCCGGATTTCCAGGCATTCCCGGCTTCCTGAAACGAACGGGAGAGCGACGACAGGCGATCGGATGGATTGCCGATGCCGCAGCTGAGGCCGATCCCGAGCGCCTCGCCGGCTTGCAGGACGACCCGCTGCAGCGGCATGCCGAGCAGCCGCTCGAGCCCGCTCGGGCCGCCCTGCAGGCAGGGCTCGATCATGGCGAGCCCGTCCTGCTTGGCGAACAGCAGTCCGCCGAGCCCGGCCGACCGGGCCGCTTTCTTGACCGCTTCGTACAGCTCGTCCCGCTCGCGCCGATCCATGCGCTGCGGACTCGACCCGCCGCCGGCCTCCTGGCCGGCGGGCGGGTCTTTTTTGATGACGGCGCACACGTAGGGCCGATCCGGCTCCAGGCCGTAGCGGCGCCCCCGGCGCGCAATCTCCGATTCCTGCGCGATCAGGCCGTCGACGACGTCGGACAGGAAATCATGCTTGAAGCGCCGCGAGCGCTCGCGTACGGCCAGCGTCTTGAGCAGCTCGAAGCTGGCGACGTTGGCCGCCTGCTCCAGCGTCTGGTACGCCATTTCGTCGGGGGCTCCGGATTCGCAGGCGGCCAGAAGCCCGCCCTGGAGCTGCGTGGTGTGGATCGGCGCGGCAAGCACGCCGGACCAGCGGCAGCTCGGAACGTCGTCGAGCGGCAAATAGACCGGGCGCAGCGAGGAGCGGCCGAAGCTCTCGCGCAGGCGCCGGAAAATGGCGCCCGTCAGCGGATGCTCGATGCCGGGCGGATCCGTCTCGGACGCGAGGCGGGAGGAAAACGCCTCCTCCGGCACGATGCCGGAGGAGGCGACCGGCTCGCCCTCCGCGCCGAGCAGAAGCACGGGCAGGCCGATCAGGCGACCGACGGCCTCGATGAGATCCTGAAGGCTGCGGCCTTCCATGACGAGCTCGGTCAGCTGACGGTGCGCGAGCAGCGCATACCGCATCTCCTCCGTGCGGACCTGGAGGATGCGGGCCATGAGCTGCTGCACCGCATCGGCCAGCGAGCAGTCCAGGCCGAGCTCCAGCAGCGGCAGCCGGTGCCGGTCCGCCGCTTCGATCAGCTCCGGCGGAATCCGGTCGAAATAGCGCTTGGTCTTGATGCCGAGCCCCGCGCAGCCGAGGCGGCCCATCTCCTCGACGAGACGGACGAGCACCTCCGGCTGATCCTTGACGGCGTAGGCGGTCGTCAGCAGCAGCTCGCTCGGCTTCAGGAAGTCGAAGATATCCGGCGAGTCCATCATGTTCACGCTCGACACCAGCCGGTCCAAGCCTTCCTTGCCGGCGACGAGCCGGGAGCTGCCGAGCATCGGCGCATGAATCAAGTCCCCGATCCGCATAGGCGGGTTTCTCCTTTCCTGAGCCAATTTAGAACGGCTCGCTTGGATGATGACCGTTTATTATGTAAGAAAATCTGACTTAACTAGAAAGGCGTTTGGTGGAAATGAACAAAACAGGCGATGATTTTGATTCAGTATAACCAATGACAACCAAGACGGCAATCCAGTACGCTTAGCTCAAGTCATATCGAGTCAGGAAAGTTGACATAAAACGAGGTGGGGCATATGAGTACGATCTTGATCCGGGAAGGCTTCGTACTGACGATGAACGATGAACGCGAGCTGCTGGAGCCGGGATATGTGCTGGTCGAAGGCGACCGGATCGCGGAGGTGGGCAGCTGGCCGCCGGTGGAAGGGGAAGAGCGGCTGCTCGCGCGCGCCGACCGGATCGTAGAAGCGCGGGGGATGGCGGTCATCCCGGGCCTCATCAACAGCCACACGCATCTGTTCCAGACGTTCCTGCGCGGCGTATCGGACGAGTACCGGCTGTTCGACTGGCTGCGGCAGGTCATCTGGCCGGGCTCGCTGGCCATGGAGGAGGAGGATTTCTACCTGGCGGCGATGATCGGCTGCGTCGAGAACCTGAAGTCCGGCGCGACGACGGTGATGGACCATCATTACATCCACACGTTCGAAGGCAACACGGACGGGGTGCTGCGGGCGATGCGCGAGAGCGGTATCCGCGGCTATCTGGCCCGAGGCGGCGTCGACCTGAGCTACGAGGAACGGCTGCGCGAGGACGAAGAGACGATCTTCCGCCGCACGGACGAGGCTCTGGACCGCTGGGACGGCGAGGCGGGAGGCCGGCTGCGGATCGCGCTGGGACCGCTCAACCTGTACGGCTGCTCGCGGGAATTCCTCGAGCGGGCCGCCCGCTTCAGCCGCGAGCGCGGCCTCATCGCCCACATCCATGTCGCGGAGACGAGCGGCCAGATCGAGAACACGCTGGAGCGCTTCGGGCTGCGCAACCTGGAGCTGGTCGAGGCCGTCGGGCTGCTGGGGCCGTCCACGCAGGTCGTGCACGGCATCTGGCTCAGCGACCGGGAGCTGGAGCTCATCCGGGATGCGGGCGCCTCGGTCATCCATTGTCCGGTATCGAACATGTATCTCGCCTCCGGGGTGGCGCGCGTGCCGGAGATGCTGGAGTCCGGCATCAACGTCGCGCTCGGCACGGACGGCCCGGGCAGCAACAACTGCCAGGACAATCTGGAGGTGCTCAAGTTCGCCGCCTGCCTGCACAAGCTCGACCGGATGGACTCGACCTTGCTGCCGCCCATGCAGGTGCTGGAGCTCGGCACGCGCGGCGGAGCCAAGGCGCTCGGCCGCGACGGCGATCTCGGACAGCTCGCGCCCGGCATGAAGGCAGACATCGCTGTCGTCGACCTGCAGAAAGCGCATATCGCGCCCTTGCACCGCGTCTCTTCTGCGCTCGTGTACAACGCCAACGGCAACGACGTGCATACGGTGCTCGTCGACGGACAGATCGTCGTCAACGGCGGCGCCTGCACGCTCGTGGACGAAGCGGAGATCATCCGCCGCGCCCAGAGCCGCGTCGATCGCTTGCGGAGCCGGCTGGCCGCGGCCTACCCGGCGTATGCCCAGCGGAGCTGAGGGCGGCGGGTCGGCGCCAAACCAACCGAAAGGAGGCACGATCCATGGAGGCTGACGGATCGGTTCGCGAGAAAACGGTCAAGCTGCTCGTCGAAGCGCTGTTCCATGCCTTGGCGCTCACAGGAGCGCTGGCGGCCGGCGCCGCAGTCATGGCGGCGGCGGGCATCTCTCCCTGGGCCGCCTATCCCGCCCTGTGGGACGGGGCGGCCGGCAGCCTGGACAGCTTCAAGGAAACGCTCGTCAAGGCGACGCCGCTGCTGCTGACCGGACTGGCCTACAGCTTCGCCTACCGCTGCGGCCTGTTCAACATCGGCGCCGAAGGCCAGCTCTACGCCGGAGCGCTCGCCGGAACGGCCGCGGCGCTGCTGCTGCCGCCGCTGCCGGGCTGGCTGCACCTGCCGCTCGCATTGCTGTGCGGCATGGCAGGCGGGGCGCTGTGGGGCGGCATCGCCGGAGCGCTCAAGGCCGGACGGGGGGCCAGCGAGATCATCAGCACGATCATGCTCAATTATGTCGGCTTGTATCTCGTGAGCTACATGGTGACGGGTCCGCTGCGGGATGCGGGCGGCTCGCTGCCGCAGTCGGCGGCGATCCCGCTCGCGGCGGAGCTGCCCAAGCTGCTCGGCTCACGGCTGCATGCCGGCGCGCTGATCGCGCTCGCGGCGGCAATCGTCGCGTATCTCGTGCTTCACCGCTCCACATGGGGCTACGAGATTCGTTCCGCAGGTTCCAACCGGCGCGCCGCCGAGGTCGCCGGCATGCCGGTGAAGCGCAACACGGTGCTCGTGCTGATGGCGAGCGGCGCCTTCGCCGGGCTGGCCGGCTGGATGGAGATCGGAGGCGTGCAGAACCGGCTGCTGCAGAACTTCTCGCCGGGCTTCGGCTATGACGGCATCGCCGTGGCGCTGCTCGGAGGCGCGCATCCGCTCGGGAATATCCTGTCGGCGCTGCTGTTCGGCGGACTGCGCAGCGGCGCGAACGCCATGCAGCGCGCGACAGGCGCTTCGACCTCGCTCGTGTACGTCATCCAGGCGGTGCTCATCATCCTGATGCTCTGCAACCGCTACTGGCTGAACGGCGTGAAGCGGATGATCGTCGCGAGACTGCTCGGCGGACGGGAGGCGGGCCGAGCCGGACCCGCAGCCGCCATCGAGACGACGAAGCTGGGAGGGGAAGGAGCATGAGCGCAGACGCATGGATCCACTACGCCGAAGCGGCGATCCGGCTGTCCGCGATCGTGCTGCTGGCGGCGCTCGGCGTGCTGTTCATGGCTCGCAGCGGCATCCTCAACATCGGCATGGAAGGCATGATGCTGATCGGCGCGCTGGCGGCCGTGCTCGGCTCGGCCGCCGGCGGCAGCGCCTGGACGGGACTGGCGGCGGCGGCCGCTGCCGGCTGCCTGATCGGCCTGCTGTTCGCCTTTCTCGTCGTCACGACCGGAGCCGACCAGGTCATCATCGGCACGGCGCTCAATCTGCTCGGCCTCGGCGTGACGACGGTATTCGGACGCTCGCTGCTCGGCATGGGCACCGAGGCGCGGCAGGCCGTCAGCCTGCAGCCGCTGCCGATCCCGCTGCTGAGCGACCTGCCGGTCGTCGGACCGATGCTGTTCCAGCACAACCTGCTCACCTATCTCGCCTTCGCCCTGCTTCCCGTCGTCAGCCTCGTCCTGTACCGGACCGGCTGGGGCCTGAGCGTACGGGCGGTCGGCGAGCATCCGCTCGCGGCCGACACCCTCGGCGTGCGCGTGCACCGGATCCGCTACCAATGCTGCGCGATCGGAGGCGTGCTGGCCGGACTGGCGGGAGGCGCGCTGTCGATCGGGCTCCTCAACCAGTTCACGGAGAACATGGTGGCGGGCCGCGGATTCATCGCCTTGTCGGCCGTCATCTTCGGCCGCTGGACGCCGGGCGGCACGGCGGCGGGATCGCTGCTGTTCGGAGCCGCCGACGCCCTCCAGCTGCGCTTCCAGACGCTCGGCATCGAGATTCCGTACCAGTTCCTGCTGCTGTTCCCGTATGTGCTGACGATGCTGGCGCTCGCCTGGTTCTCCGGCCGGACGCGGGCGCCGGCGGCGACAGCCAAGCCGTACAAAAGCGCCGCCAACCGTGTCTGAGACCGAAGCCAAGAGGTAGAAGGGAGGAGGATCGCCATGCGGATAAGCGCAGGGGAAGAGATCGTGCTCGCCACGCGCGGGCTGACGAAGCGCTTCGGCTCGTTCACGGCGAACGACGGATTGGACTTGGACTTTCGGCGCGGAGAGATCCATGCCATCCTCGGCGAGAACGGGGCGGGCAAAAGCACGCTGATGAACATGCTCTCCGGCCTGATCGAGCCCGACGGGGGAGAGATTCGGCTGAACGGAGCGTCCGTCCGCTTCGGCTCGCCGCGAGCGGCGATGAGAGCGGGCATCGGCATGGTGCATCAGCACTTCATGCTCGTGCCGGCGCTGACGGCAGCGGAGAATGTCCTGATCGGGCTGAAGCAGGGGCGCGGACCGCTGCTGCGCAAGCGGCAGGCCTGCCGCGACATCGCGGAGCTGTCGGAGCGGTACGGCCTGCGGATCGACCCTGCGCGCAAGGTGCAGGAGCTGTCCGTCGGCCAGCAGCAGCGGGTGGAGATCGTCAAGACGCTGTATCGCGGAGCCGAGTTCATCATCCTCGACGAGCCGACGGCCGTGCTGACGCCGCTCGAGACGGAGGAGCTGATGGCGATCCTGCGCGGCTTGCGGGAGCAGGGCAAGACGATCGTCTTCATCAGCCACAAGCTGCAGGAGGTGATGGGCGTCTGCGACCGCGTGAGCGTGCTGCGGGCAGGGCGGCTCGTCGCGAGCCGGGACGTCTCCGCCACGAGCGCGGCGGAGCTGGCCTCGCTCATGGTCGGACGCGAGCTGAAGCCGGTATTGCCGCGAACGGCGGCGCGCGAGGGCAAGGTCCGGCTGGCGATGAGGGACGTGCATGCGGAGGCGCCGGGGGGCCAGAGCCTGCGCGGAGTTTCGCTGGAGCTGCGCGAAGGGGAGATTCTCGGCATCGCCGGCGTCGACGGCAACGGCCAGCGGGAGCTGTGCGAGGTGCTGCTCGGCCTGCTGCGGCGGACGGGCGGCCAGGTGGAGCTCGGAGGAGCCAGCCTGGAGCGGCCGAATCCGCGCCGGATGGCGGAGCTCGGGGTCGGCTATATTCCGGAGGACCGGCATCGGGAGGGGCTGTGCCTCGATCTGACGATCGGCGAGAGCCTGATCGCCAAATCTTATCGGAGCCGTCCGTTCAGCCGCTTCGGGCTGCTGCGGCCGAGGAAGGTGCGGGAAGCCGCCGAGCAGGCGGTGCACTCGTTCCGAGTGCGTACGCCCGGCCTGGCTGCGCCGGTGCGCGCGCTCTCCGGGGGCAACCAGCAGAAGGTCGTGCTGGCGAGAGAGCTCATGCTGGAGCCGAGCCTGCTGCTGGCGATGCAGCCGACGCGCGGCATGGACGTCGGAGCCGCGGAGCAGGTGCACGCGCGGCTGCTCGCCGAGCGCGAGCGCGGCTGCGCCGTGCTGCTCCTGTCGACGGAGCTGGAGGAGGTGCGGGCGCTTTCCGACCGCATCGCCGTCCTGTTCAAGGGCAGGCTGGTCGGCGTCATGGCGCGCGGAGAGTTCGAGGCCGAGCGGATCGGCCTGTGGATGGCGGGGCTGGACGGGTGACGGATGGCGCTCGCGCGGCAGGTTCGGATTTATTTCTTTTGACAACGAGGGGGCGATGGGAATGGACAAGAGGAAGATGGCGCATCGAACGATCAGCGGCTCGGGAGCGGCGGGAGGGCTGCGGCTGGCCGCGCTGCTGCTGGCGCTCGCTCTGGCGCTGGCGGGCTGCGGAGGCGGGGAGACGGCGAAAACGGGCGCATCGGCGCCGGAGGGCAACGACCCGGGCCGCTTGAAGGTCGCGCTGCTCGTTCCGGGAGCGGTGAACGACAACGGCTGGAACAGCGTCGCCTACAGCGGCTTGATGAAGATCAAGGACGAGCTTGGAGCGGAAACGCAGGTTTCGGAGAAGGTCGGTCAATCCGACATGGCCGAGTTCCTGCGCGGCTATGCGCAGGACGGCTTCGACGTCGTCATCGGGCATGGCTTCGAGTTCGCGGAGCCGATGATGGACATCGCCAAGGACTTTCCGGATACGTGGTTCCTCGTGACGAGCTCCACCGCGGCGCAGGAGCCGAACGTCGCGTCGATCAGCATCAACAACCGCGAGCAGGGCTATCTGATGGGCACGGCCGCGGCGCTGCTGTCGCAGTCGGGCAAGGTCGCCGCCATCGGCGGCATGGACATCCCGCCGATCACCAATTCCGTGGCGGGCTTCAAGGAAGGCGCGGAGGCCGCCGTGCCGGGCATCGAGGTGTTGACGGCGATGACGGGAAGCGGCGAGGATATCGCCAAGGCGAAGGAGACGGCGATCTCCATGATCGAGAAAGGCGCCGACGTCGTCATGACGAACGCGAATGCGGCCGGCAACGGAGGCATCGAGGCGGCGAAGCAGGAGGGCGTGCTGGCGATCGGCTCCAACGTGGATCTGAACCCGATCGCGCCGGATACGATCGCGGTCAGCGTCATCCAGGACTATCCGGCGGCGATGCTGTCCGTCGTCAAGGAGGTTCAGGAAGGCCGCATGAAGGCGGAGCCCAAGCTGCTCGGCGTGAAGGAAGGGGCGGTATATCTCAGTCCCTACCATGGCTTCGAGGCCAAGATTCCGCAGGAAGCGAAGGACCGGATCGAAGCGGTCGTCGCCTCGCTGCAAGACGGTTCCCTGCAGGTCAAGAACAGCGATTAGGAGGCGGAAGAAGATGAGCATGACGATTCCGAGCTACACCGATACGGTTCCACTCAAGGACGGCGTGCTGGAGCATGAATGGCATCCGGTCTGCTCGTCGGCGGAGCTGAAGGACAAGCCGCTGTCCGCCATCGTGCTCGGCGAGCGCGTCGCCGTCTATCGGACGTCGCGGGGCGTGCATGCGCTGCGCGACCTGTGCGTGCATCGCGGCGCGATGCTGTCCAAGGGCTGGGTGGAGGACGATCGCAACCTCGTCTGTCCGTATCACGGCTGGAAGTACGATACCGAAGGCAGCTGCGTGTGCATCCCGGCTCAAGGCAAGGACGACCGCATCCCGCCCCGCGCCAAGGCGGTCAAGTATCGAACGCAGGAGAAGTACGGCATCGTCTGGGCGTGCATCGGCGAGCCGCGCGCCGAGCTGCCCGACCTGGAGGAATTCGAGCGACCGGAGTATCGCCCGCTCGTCTGCGGTCCGTACCGGGTGAACGCCGCCGGCACCCGGGTCATCGAGAACTTCACCGACTTCGCGCATCTGATGTACGTGCATGGGGGACTGCTCGGCCATCCCGACTATTCCGAGCTGCCGGACTTCGAGGTGCATCGCGAGGAGGGGCGCGTCTATACAGGGGACGTGCCGATCTTTCAGCCGATCGCCCATTCGGGATCGGAGCATGCGGAGGGCACGACGTACGTCTACGTCAAGGAAGTGTTCCGTCCCTTAGCCGCCCGGCTGTCCAAGCGGGATGCCGCCACCGGCCAGACGCTGTGGATCATGCTGACGGTGCTGCCGATCTCGGAGAAGGAATGCCTCGTCTACATGCCGGTGTCGCGCAATTATGCCTTCGACGTCGCGGATCAGGCCTTCATCGACTTTCAAGATACCGTATTCGATCAGGACAAGTGGATCATCGAGACGCAGAAGCCGGAGCTGCTCCCGCTCGACCTCCAGGCCGAGCTGAACCACAAGGCCGACAAGCTTTCGGTCGCTTATCGCAAATGGCTCGCCGGCATGGGCGTCCGCACCTGCATGGCGTAGCCTAGATCCAGCTTGCGGAATCCAAATGGCCCCGCAACCGCAGACAGCCCTGCTTCCGGCGCATACGGCGGAAGCAGGGCTGCTTGGCGCGGATCCCAGGCGTCAGCCTTTGTGCAGATGCCCGTGCAGCTTGCCGACCAGCGACTGCTGCTCGGCGGCCGGGCTGTCCTTCCAGATCATCTCGAACAGCACACCGAGGCCCGGAAGGGCCTTTTCATCGCTGTCGATCGAATCCCGGATGATCTCGCCGAGCTCGCTTTCGGACTTGTCCTGCACGATCTGCGTGATCGCCTCTCGCAGGTTGAATTGGCTCATCGCTTGCTCATTCCCCCTTGATGTCGGATCTCGGTTAGAATGCCCGCCGCCCGCCTCCCCCATTCGGAAAACGCCTGCCGTATGCTATAATGGATGCCATCAGAGCGGATTGGAAAGGCGGAGGGGTAAGGCATGCGCAAAAAGCAGTTTGCCGTCATCGGCATGGGCCGCTTCGGCTCGAGCGTCGCCCAGGCGCTGTCGGAAATGGGCTTCGAGGTGCTCGCCATCGACAGCGACGAGGAACGCATCCAGGACATGGCGCCGATCGTCACCCATGCGGTGTCGGCCGATACGACCGACGAGGAGGCGCTGCGCGCCATCGGCATCCGCAACTTCGACGTCGTCGTCGTCGCCATCGGGGAAGACATCCAGGCGAGCATCCTGACAACGCTCATCCTCAAGGATCTCGGCGTGCCGAAGCTGATCGTCAAGGCGCAGAACGAGCTGCACGGCAAGGTGCTCGGCAAGATCGGCGCGGACCGCGTCATCTATCCCGAGCGGGACATGGGGCTCCGGGTCGCCCATCACCTGATCTCGCCGAGCGTGCTGGACTTCATCGAGCTGACGCCCGAGCACGGCATCATCGAGTTCGAGGCCCCGGGCGCGATGATCGGCCGCACGATCAAGCAGCTGGACATCCGGGCCAAGTACCAATGCAACGTGCTGGGCATCAAGGCCGGCGGCCACATGGACATCACCCCGATGCCGGACCAGGTCATCCGCTCCGGGGACGTGCTCGTCATCGTCGGCGCCAACAAGGACCTGCTGCGGCTCGAGGTCGAGTTCGACGTGCAGCGCGAGGTGAAGAGCCGGTGACCGACGCGGCGATGACGATCGCCTCGACCTCCAACCCGAAGGTCAAGGCATGGGCTTCCCTGCAGGAAAAGAAGCACCGCGACCGGCTTGGGCAGTTCCTCGCCGAAGGACCGCATATGATTGCCGAGGCGCTCGCCTGCGGAGCGGCCGTGCGCGCCGTCGTCTACGACGAGCAGCGGGGCTTGCCGCCGGAGCTGGAGGCGCCGCTGCGCCAGCGCGGAGCCGGAATCGAGCTCGTCGCCGCCTCGCGCGCGGTGCTCGCCAAGTGCGCCGGCACCGACTCGCCGCCGCCGGCATTCGCCGTCGTCGACAAGCCGGCGGCGGACCGCTCGGCGCTCTGGCGCGAGCGCGGACTCGTCGTCGTGCTCGACGGCGTGCGCGACCCGGGCAACGCCGGCACGATCATCCGCAGCGCGGACGCGGCCGGAGCGGATGCGGTCGTGCTGGGCAAGGGCTGCGTCGACCTGTTCAACCCCAAGGTCGTGCGCTCGACGATGGGCTCGCTGTTCCATTTGCCCGTCATCGAGGGCGATCTGGCCGAGCTGCTGCCCGAGGCGCGGTCGCGCGGGATGAAGCTTGCGGGCACGAGCCTGCAGGCGGCTCGCGGATTGTACGAATGCGATCTGACGGAGCCGACCTGGCTGCTGCTCGGTAGCGAGGCCGACGGGCTGTCGGCGCTGTCGCTGGGGCAGATGGACTACGGCGTCCTCATCCCGATGAAGGGACGCAGCGAATCGCTCAACGTGGCGATGGCCGCGACGATCGTGCTGTACGAGGCGATGCGGCAGCGGGAGTTTTAGCCGACAAAAAAGACGGGAAGAAATGAAGCGAATCGCGCGCTCATTTCTGCCCGTCTTTTTCTTTTGCCGAAAATGGGGAGCAAAGGAAAGGTTAAAAGCATCCGAAGGAGTTTGGACGCCGATTAAACGCTTTCCAATCGGTTCATACTGATAGCAGCAAGGAAAAAGATAGACTCAAAAAACAGAAGCCAGACGTTAAGGAATATGCTATCATGAGTCATGCAAACGTTTGTACAACATGTAAAAAGGGTGATAAATACGATGACTCCCAACATCCGCTGGTGGAAGGAAGCCACCGCCTACCAGATCTATCCGCGGTCCTTCATGGACAGCAACGGCGACGGAATCGGCGACATTCCCGGCATCATCTCGAAGCTCGACTACCTCAAGGGACTCGGCGTCGGCCTGATCTGGATCTGCCCGACCTACAAGTCTCCCAACGACGACAACGGCTACGACATCTCGGACTACCAGGACATCATGGAAGAGTTTGGCACGATGGCGGACTTCGACCGGCTGCTGGAGGAGACGCATGCCCGCGGCATGAAGCTCATCCTCGACCTCGTCATTAACCACACGTCCGACGAGCATCCATGGTTCATCGAATCCCGCAGCTCCAAGGACAACGCCAAGCGCGACTACTACATCTGGCGCGATCCGCGTCCCGAGACCGGCGCGGAGCCGAACAACTGGGAGAGCATCTTCGGCGGGCCGGCCTGGGAGTTCGACGACAAGACCGGCCAGTACTTCATGCACATCTTCTCGCGCCGCCAGCCCGACCTCAACTGGGAGAACGACGCGGTGCGCCGCGAGCTGTACGACATGGTCAACTGGTGGCTGGACAAAGGCATCGACGGCTTCCGCGTCGACGCGATCTCGCATATCAAGAAGGTCGAAGGCTTCCCGGACCTCCCGAACCCGCAAGGGCTGCCGTTCGTGCCGAGCTTCGACGGACACATGAACCGCGAAGGCATCCACCGCTTCCTCGCCGAGCTCAAGGAAGAGACGCTCGCGAAGCATCCCGAGGCGGTGACCGTCGGCGAAGCCAACGGCGTGACCGCCGACGACGCGGAAGCCTGGGTCGACGAGCGCAAAGGCGCGTTCAACATGATTTTCCAGTTCGAGCATCTCGGCCTCTGGAACCGCAGCCCGGAGGGGGGCCTTGACCTCGGCTCGCTCAAGGAGACGCTGACGCGCTGGCAAAAAGGGCTGGAAGGCAGCGGCTGGAACGCTCTGTTCCTGGAGAACCACGACCAGCCCCGCTCCGTGTCCACCTGGGGCGACGACGGCGTCTATTGGAAGCAGTCGGCCAAGACGCTGGCGACGATGTACTTCCTCATGCAGGGCACGCCGTTCATCTACCAGGGGCAGGAGATCGGCATGACGAACGTGCAGTTCCCTTCCATCGAGGACTACAACGACGTCGCCATCAAGAACCTGTACCGCTATGAGACGATGAACGGAAAGAGCCACGAGGACGTCATGCGCGTCATCTGGAAAACGGGGCGAGACAACTCGCGCACGCCGATGCAGTGGAGCGCGGACGAGCATGCCGGCTTCACGACGGGCGAGCCGTGGCTCAAGCTGAACCCGAACTTCTCGCATATCAACGTGCAGCAGGCGATCGACGATCCGGACTCCATCTACCATCACTACAAGCGGCTGATCCGCCTGCGGGCGGAGCATGAAGCGCTCGTCTACGGCACGTACGACCTCATCCTGGGCGACCACCCGCAGGTCTACGCCTACACGAGGACGCTGGGCGCGGAAAAGCTGCTCGTGCTCTGCAACCTGAGCTCGGCGGAAGCCCAGGCGGAGCTGGCCGGCGAGCTGGCCGGCCGCCGCACCGAGCTGCTGCTCGCGAGCGAGCTGGCCGACGCCGAGGCGCCGATCGCGCAGCTGTCGCTGAAGCCGTACGAGTCGCGCGTCTACCGCCTCGCGCCCGTCGCGGGCTCCGGCTCTGCGGCGCCATCCGTGCAGGACGGCAGCTCGGAGACGATCGGCACGATCTGATTTTGCATAAGAAAGAGCCCTTCAGGGCCGCCTCGGATGATTATTCCGAAGCGGTTTCGGAAGGGCTTTTTTATCGGCAAGTCGTCAGGCCTAGCGTGTTGGCGCCTCGTCCCGGCTCGTACCGGTCACCGCCAGCCCGGCATCTCGTCGAGCGTCAGCACGTTGGACGCGCCATAGATGCCGGGCAGCGTGCTGCGGTTCTCCTCGATGAAGTCGGGCCAGAGCATCGCGTAGATCCACTTGTTCTGGCTGGCGAGCAGCGAAGCGGACGGCATGAACTGGCATTCGCCGATCGCGATCGGCTTGCCTCCCGACGCTTGCAGCATCGTATTGTAGTTGGTTTGCGTATAGCCGGTGTTGTACACGTCCAGGGAGGCGATGTCGAAGTAGCTGCTGCCCGGATTGTAGGCGGAGATTTCCGTGCTCAGGTTGGAGAAGTCCTGCACGTTCCACACCCAGATGAGGTTCTCCAGCCCTTTGGTGCGCGTCAAATAGTCGTAGGTGATCTGGTACAGCTTGGCGGTGCCGTTCGGGCCTTTGTGGCAGGACCACCAAAAGACGCATTGGTTCATCTCATGCAGCGGACGGAACAGGACGACGACGTTGTTGTTCTCCAGATCCTGCAAGTAAGTCGCGATCGTGTCGAGGCGGCTGATCCAGCTGTTGTACAGAGCCGTGCCCGGCGTGGTGAGCTGGGTGAACTGCGCCGACGTCAGCTTGGCGGGATTAGCGCCGCCGATCTCGTCCCAGCTGCAATATTCGTCTCGGGTCGGCGCGCAGGGGTGATACATGAGCGTCACGAGCGCGCCTTTGTTGAACTGGTTCTTCGCTTCCTGAATCATGTTCCAGCGATTGTCGAGCGCGAGGCTGCCGAAGCCGAAGTCGCCTCCCCATAACGACGGCGTGCGGCCGGCGATTCCTGCCACCTTGTCGCTGTCGCTGCGCGGCGTATTGTTGAACTTGTTCTCGATGCCGACGATCGTCTTGCCGCCGAGATTGTTCAGGTAGCTCAGCATCCGCTGCTTGACGGCGCCGACGGTCGTGCCGCCGCCATTGCCGTCGTCGCCGTAGATTTCGAACTCGTACAACGAGTAGCCGTAGGCCGTGGCCCGTTGGAAGGCGTACATCTTGACGTAGCGCGCGGTGGCCGTGAAGCTGATGTCGTTCACGCCGCCGACGCCGTTATAGTTGGAGTAGACCGTCGTCCAGGCGGAATTGTCGTTGGACGTCTGGATTTGGAAGCCTTTCGCATAAGCGGCCTCCCAGCGCAGCTTCACGCCGGTGAGCGGGCGGGCGGAGCCGAGGTCGACGATGATGTACTGCTGGTCGCTGTACGCCGATGCCCAGCGGGTGTTGCCGTTGGCGTCCACCGCGTAGGCGCCGGCGTAGGCGGAGCTTTCCGCGCTGGAGACGGTGACGGGACGGTTGTAGGCGAGGTTGACGATCGCCGCCTCGGTCTTGGCGGGGCGGCCGAGCAGGATGAGCAGCGAGAGCAGCACCGCCGCGAGAGCGGCGAGCAGGATGGAGCGGGGACGGGGCAGCGTCAGATGGTTCATCATGGGCCTCCTTGGGCAAAGGGATGGGGGATGCGTACCGAGCGTTTCGGTGATGCGGCCGGCGCGGGCGGCGCCGAGGCGGGCATCGCCTCCTTCGGCTGGAAATGAATTCGCTTTCAACACCCATTATAGATATTTATAAATAAAATTCAATAAGTTTATTAAAGTTTAATTAGGCGGCCGAGCCATTGACGAGGGCAACTGTTACCATTAAAATAACAGTACGGCGGAAAAGGGAGGGAGCGTGCGGATGAACAGCGAATTTACGATTGCGGTCCACAGCTTGGTCTATTTGGCCAGCCGGCCCGATCGGATGGCGACGAGCGATTCCATCGCCCGCAACGTGAACACCCATCCGTCGCGGATCCGCAAAGTGATGAGCTTGCTTCGCAAGCAGGGATATATCGGAACCAAGGAAGGCATCGGCGGCGGCTACCTGCTGGAGCGCCTGCCGGAGCAGACGACGCTGGCCGAGATTTACCGGGCGACGTCGTTCGGCTCGATCAAGCCGGGCTGGTGCTCCGGCGGCGAGCAAGGCGACTGCTTGATCGCCTGTCGCATGGCCGCGGTGATGGATGAAATCTTCACGGACACGGAGGCCAAGCTGCTCCAGCATCTGGAGGGCATGACGATCCGAGACGTGCTGCAGCGCGTGAAGGCGGAGGAGACGACGACCTGACGCGACTATAGGCAGGGAGGAATGGCAGATGAGCATGGAAACGGGCATGGAAGCGATTCGGGTCGGAGACTGGGTAAGCGGAGTCACCGTCATGGACGAGAGGTTCATCGGGTACGTGGATGCGGCGGACCCGGTCGGATTCTTTCGGGTCGTCGTGACGCAGAGCGACCGCGAGCGGATCGTCGGCAAGCGCGTCGGCGCGCGCGCCTCCAAGGTGCGCAAGCTGTCCGACCATGGCCAGCAGGCCGGCGCCGGCGAGCTGCGGACGCTGATCGAGCTTTCCCTCCTGACGAGGGACGAGAACTGGTTCCGGGAGCTGACGGAGCGCGCCAGGACCGTGGATGCGGAGCCGGGCCGGAGCGGGAGTGACGGGTTTCCGGTCAACCGCATCTCGTCGATCCTATGAGCTGAACCAGCCGCCGGGACGGGCTCGTCCCTTTTTCAGACCGGTCTGCCGCCCCTGGCAGGCCGGTTTTTTGCGTCTTCTGACGAGCCTGCCGTCCGCATACGATGAGTAGGGAAGCAAGTACATCCGGGGGGGGATGCGCATGGCGAGATGGGGAAAAAGGCGTGCCGCATGGCGGCTGCCGGCGCTGCCGATGCGGCCGGTCCGCAGGATGAGGCTGTCCCGGTCCTCCTCCACTCCGGGCAGCAGGAGCGCGGGACGGCTGCTTCCGTCGCGGCCGCGCCGCGCGGCTCCATGGGCCGGAGATCCTGCGCGGCCGCGCCAGCGCCGGCGTCGGCGCCGCCGCTGGGTGCTGCTGACGGTCGCGCTGCTGCTGGGACTCGGGACGGTCAACGGCTACTTTTACCTCGAGCGCAAGCTGCAGCCGCCGCTCATGCGGATCGCCCAGCTCAAGGTGAAGCAGATCATGACGGAGGCGATCAACAAAGCGATTACCGATCAGGTCGCCTCAGACGCCAAGCTCGAAAGCCTGATCGACTGGAAGATGGACGCCTCCGGCAAGGTCAGCGGCTTCATGATGAATTACAACGAGCATATGAAGATCACGGCGCAGACGATCCAGACGGTGCAGCATACGCTGCAGGAAAGCGAGAACTTCCGCGAGGGCGTGCCGATCGGGCAAGCGTTGGACAGCGCGCTGCTCGCCTCCTTCGGCCCGCGCGTGCCGATCCGGTTCGAGCCGATCGGCGACGCCAAGGTCGAGCTGAGCACGAGGCAGAAGGATGCCGGCATCAACATGATTCTGGTCGAGGTCTACATGCGCATCCATACGGAGCTGTCGGTCGTCATTCCGTTCAACGCGGCGTCGCAGACGGTCGATACGGAAATTCCGATCTCCTACCTGATGGTCGTCGGCGACGTGCCGATGTACTACTACGACGGCAAAGGCAAGCCGATCGGCGACAGCGCGGCCGCGGCGCCCGCGCTTACGCTCCCTCCGCCTTCGGGAGAAGGAGCCGCCGGAGCCGACCCGGGCGGGAGCGGCGCGAACGGGACGGAACGCGAACAAGGAGAGGGCCCGTGAGGGTCCTCTCCTTGTTCGTCGGCGCATCGTGGCATGACGTGACGGCAACGGCATAGGCACGCGCCTTCTAGCGGCGGCTTTTCGCCTTCTTCGCCTTGTACTCCGCCTTTTCCCACTGACGAAGCAGCGGGTACGGATCGAAGGCCCATTCGATCATGCCGCGATCCCGGTAGATGCCGTAATGGAGATGGGGCGGAAACTTGCCGGATGTGCCGGGCTTGCCGTACCCGGAGCTGCCGACCCAGCCGATCGTGCGGCCGGGCTCGACCGTCATGCCGCTGCGCAGCGATTTGTCGAAGCCGGACAGATGGGCGTAGTAATGGTATCGGTTGTCCGCATCGCGGATGCCGATGCGCCAGCCGCCGTACGCGTTCCAGCCCATGTTCTCGATGACGCCGAAGCAGGTGCTGCGCACCGGCAGGCCGTAGCCGGCAAAAATATCGGTTCCCTCATGCGTCCGGTGTCCGCCCCATCCGCGCGCCGTCCCCCAGGTGCTGCGATAGGAATAGTCCGTTCCGACCGGCACGGGAAAAGCGCTGCCGTCCAGATCGAGCCTGCCGAATGTCCGATAGAGCAAGGAGAACTGATTGATGCGCTGAACGGCGCGCTGGTTGTGATAGAACTCCCAGACGCCGATCGAAAAGTCGTCCGGCGAGCTGCCGAAGCGCGCCACGGCCGAAGCCTGGGCATAAAGCAGGTCGATGTCGCTGCTCCGATCGGCCTTGCCGTCGCCGTCGCCGTCGCGGCCGATGCCGCCGAAAAACCGGATCGATGCCGGGTCGCGGTCGTCGGAGTCGGGATTGGTCATGCCGCTCCACTGCTCCGTCGAAACGTACAGGCCCGCCCAGGAGCCGAGCTTGGGCCTCGTTTTCGGCCGGGCTTTGCGAAGCGTGCGCTCGTATTGATCCAGCGCGGCGACCTGCTCCCAGTCCAGGCCGGTCAAGAGGGCCATCTGGCCGTAGGCGGCGCGGCGCTGCTCCGGAGCCCCGGCCTCCTTCGCGTCTGCGGGAGCCGCATGCGCCGACGGCCCGAGCCAGGTGCCGGCCAGCATCGCGGCGAACGCCAGAGCCATCCATTTCTTCATTGCTAATGTCCACCTCCGCCGGAAACTTGGGCTCGCTCCCGTAGGTTCTGCGTTCCGATCGGTTTTTATCCGACGGGATCGAAGGAACGCCATCCTCGACTTTTCATCCGGAGTCCTTGTCGCTATACTGAGAAGCGGGAAGGGATCGCAAGGCGGCGGAGCGGAATCGGTTCGCCTGCACCGGGACGATAGCGGGTCCTAACGCCTGCCCTCCTCGATTTTCATGAAATCGTACGAGCCGCATGCTATACTAGAGGTCAGGTTTTACGCCTTTTTTCAACTGAACGACAGAAAGCGAAAGCAGGGGATACGATGAGCACCAGAGCTCCCAAACCGAAACTGCCGAAGCCGGAATGGCTCAAGATCAAGCTTCAGACCGATGGCCATTATGCCGAGCTCAAGGATATGATGCGTTCCAAGACGCTGCACACCGTATGCGAGGAGGCGCGCTGCCCCAACATTTACGAATGCTGGGCCAACCGCACCGCGACATTCATGATTCTAGGCGACATCTGCACGCGCGCGTGCCGATTCTGCGCCGTCAAGACCGGCCTGCCGACCGAGCTGGACCTGCAGGAGCCGGAACGGGTGGCGGAGGCGGCCGAGCAGATGGGCCTGCGCCACTGCGTCGTTACTTCCGTCGCGCGCGACGATCTCAAGGATGGAGGAGCCTCGATCTTCGCCGCGACGATCAAGGCGATCCGGGCCCGGCTGCCGCTTTGCAGCGTGGAGGTGCTCATTCCCGACTTCCTCGGCAACGAGGAGTCGCTCCGGATCGTGATGGACGCGAAGCCCGACATTCTCAACCATAACATCGAGACGGTCGAGCGGCTGTCCGACCGGGTGCGCGCCAAGGCGAAGTACAAGCGCTCGATCGAGCTGCTGCGGCGGGCCAAGGAGATGGCTCCCTCCATCCCGACCAAGTCGAGCATCATGCTCGGCGTCGGCGAGGAATACGAGGAGATCATCGCCTCGATGGACGACCTGCGCGCGGTCGACGTCAACATCTTGACGCTCGGCCAGTACTTGCAGCCGTCTCCGAACCATCTGGCGGTGGCGCGCTACGTCCATCCGGACGAGTTCAAGCAGCTGAAGGAAGACGGGCTCGCCCGGGGCTTCAGCCACGTGGAGTCCGGTCCGATGGTGCGCAGCTCGTACCATGCGCATGAGCAGGTCAAATCTGCAGCAGGAGCGGCATCGGGAGCATGACCGGCCGCCCGGGCCGCTAGGAGGGCTACCGGTGATCTTTGTCGGAACGAAGAAGTACGAGCTGATTCATGAGCATAAGACCGCCTGGAACGCCGAGGTGTTCCGGGACCGCTACAGCGACGTGCTGGAGCGCTACGACTATATCGTCGGAGATTGGGGCTACAGCCAGCTCCGTCTCAAGGGCTTCTACCGCGATGGCCATCCGAAGGCGAGTCGGGACACGTCCTATTCCAGCCTCATGGAATATATCAACGAATACTGCAACTTCGGCTGCGCCTACTTCGTGATGGAGCTCAAGGAGCCGGCGTCCGCCGATCCCGATGCTCCGCCGGAGCAGCCGGCGGCCGGCGACATCGTCATCGTGCCGGGCGTGCGCCGCTTCGAGGAGGACAGCTACAGCCGTCCGCCTGCCGCTGACCGGCGCCGCGGAGCAGACCGCTCGACCGGGGCCAAGCGCGGATCGGCAAGCGAAGCGGCGTCAGCCGAGGGCGAGACGGAAGCGGCGGCGGCCGGCGAGCGCCGCCAGCCGCAGGGCGGCCGGTCCGGCGGCGGCAAGCGCCAGGGCAGCGGACCGCCCCATGGCGGCAAGCGCCGCGAGCATGCCTCCGGCGGCGACAGCCGGCGAGGCGACCGGCGCGAGCATGTCTCCGCCGGGACCGATCGGCGCGAGCAGGCGCCGGCTGGCGGCGCGGAGCGCCGCGAGCGGCGGGAGCGCCGCGACCAAGGCGGCAGCGCGCCGGAGCGTCAGCGCGAGCAGGGCGGAGAACGCGCGCGCGAGGCGCAGGGCGAGAAGCCGCCGCAAGGCTCGGGCGGCGGACGCCGAGGCGGCTCGCATCGGCGCGGACACCGCAGCGGCGGCTCCAGCGGCGAGCATGCGCCGCAGCAGCAGCCCGGCGAAGCGCGCCAAGGCGAACCGCGCCAAGGCGAACCGCGCCACGGCGGAGAGCGCTCCGGCGGAGACCGATCGCAGGGCGGCGGCCGCCGCAAGCCGCAGACAGGCGGCAGCCAGGCTCCAGCCGGCCCGGGGTCGGGCGGAGCGCCCGGCAGCTAGCGCAGAGCGGCATCGCAACCAGGAACAGCAAAAAAGGGACGAAGACGAGCGAAGGCTCGTTTTCGTCCCTTTTTGCCGGGCTCGGCTCGTCCTGCCCGGTGCAGGCACAGCCCAAGGATGCGGTCCGTCAGCCCGGGAAGCGCGAATCCGGCTGAGGCTGGCCCTCGTTCGTGTCGATGAACGCGTCCCGTACGCGGTTCCAGAACGGAAACGGCCGGTAGCGCGCGAAGCTGACTCGGGATTCCGCGACGCTGCAGCGGATCGAGCGGATGTCCGAGCGCTGGATGTTGAGGTGGTCGATCGTCAGCAGCAGGCGCTGGTCCTTTTTGGAGAGCAGGTCGCAGTGATGATGCTGCGGCAGGATGACCGACGTGCCGAGCGTCCGGTAGACGCGGTTGTTGATCGAAGCGATCTCCGCCAGCTGCAGCGACGGAATCGACGGATGGATGACGGCGCCGTTCAGGCTCTTGTTGTAGGCGGTGCTGCCGGTCGGCGTGGAGATGACCATGCCGTCTCCCCGGAACATCTCGAACGGCTCGTCGTTGATGTTGACCTGCACGACGAGCGTGCCGTCCACGCCTTTGAGCGTGAATTCGTTGAGCGCCAGATAACCGGTCGTTCCCTCCGGCGTGTCGAGCTCGATCTGGGCGAGCGGGTAATGGACCAGCTTGGGCTGCTGCTCGGCCATCATGCGCACGAGCTCCTCCAGCTCGTCCGCCTGCCAGTCGGCGTAAAAACCGAGGTGGCCCGTATGGACGCCGACGAAGGCCACCTCCTCGATCCGCTCCAGATAGGTATGGAAGGCATGAAGCAGAGTGCCGTCTCCGCCGATGGAGATGACCATGTCCGGTTTCTTGTCGTTGCGGATGAATCCGCGTCCGGCCGCCAGCCGGTGAAACCGTTCCGTCAGCTCGTTGGACAGCCGGTCGCCTCGGCTCAATACCACATAATTCAACAACGCAGGCGCTCCTTCCGATCAATCAGGATATCCAAATGATAGCGGAAATTGCCGTTGAACACAATGAGGCCGGCTTCGAAAAGGCGCGGTTCATGCAGGCCCGAGCCAGCCCCAGAGAACGTATACCATCGCGGCGGCGATCAGTCCGTGCAGGAACCGGGCAAGCAGGAAGGGGCGGTAGCGCATCCCGGTATGGCTGACGAGGCTGGCGATCTGCGCATGCACGGACAGCCCGGCCCAGCTCAGCACCCAGGCGGCGAGGGCCGTGCGGTGCACAAGGTCGAGGCTGGCTTCGGAGGACGCCTTGGCTCCGAGCGTCACTTCGAAGAGGCCGCTGATGACGGGGGCGGCAGAGGAGGCGGAGCCTCCGAAAGCCTCGAATAGGAGGCCGAGGGCCGCCTCGAGCAAGCCGATCAGCGACGTCTCGCGCAGCAGCTCCATGAGGACGGAAAAAACGACGACAAGGCCGCCGACGACGATCATGAGCCGCAGCCCTGACTGGACGGCATCCCGCACGAGCACGCTGAACGGCCGTCCGTCCAGCAGCCTCGCGTCGTGCATCGCTTTCAGCGCGGAGGCGAGGCCGCCCCGCTTGCGGACGGTTGGAGAGCGTCGGAGCGGAGGCTCCGGAGCAGCAGCCTCCGCTTCGCCGCGACCGTGCCAGCGCATGAGGAATCCGATGGCGAGGCTGCTCCCGTAATGCGCGGCGGCCAGCACGGGCGCGATCCCGGGCTGGTGGAAGAAGCCGACCGATACGGCTCCGATGAGGAAGATCGGATCGGAAGTCGTCGTGATCGCGACGAGCCTTTCTCCCTCGACCCGGGTGATGAGCTTCTGGTCCCAAAGCTGGGACGCCAGGCGCGCGCCGACGGGATAGCCGGACAGGTAGCCCATCGCCAGCACGAACCCCCCGCTTCCCGGTATGCGGAACGCCGGCCGCATGACGGGATCGAGCAGCTTGCCGGCAAAGTGCACGATGCCGAGTCCGAGCATGAGCTCTGACAGGACGAAGAACGGAAATAGGGCGGGGAACAGCACCTCCCACCAGATCGACAGGCCGCGCAGCGACGAGGCCAGCACGGAAGCGGGATAAAAGGCCATGAGCGCCATGAGCAGGGCGGCGCAGAGGGCGGTCAAGGCAGACGGATGTAGCAGCTTGCGGCTCATGGGCGGGCGCTCCTTCCGGATCGGATGGTGAAGGAATAGCTGGAACCATTGTATGAGACAAGCGGGGGAATCAGAAGGACGAACCATTGTCAGAAAAATCAAAAAGATTTAGAAAACGCTTGCAAAAAGGGCTGGCTTTCCGTTTTCTTTATGGTACAATAGCATTACTCTAAACGGCTTGGAGTGATGGAGAATGAGTGTTGTCGCAGGCATTCTGGTTTGCGCTTTTGTGTATGTGATTCGCGAGTCCCTCATGGCTCCCGGTGAAGAAGATTACGAAAGCTGAAGCTTGTTCCCACCACTTATCCGAATGCCCGCGATGCGGGCATTTTTTCATGGGCATGCGCTTTCATAGCCCGTTGGAGTAGTTCTTTCATCATAGACCGCAAGGCCTAATAAATGGAGGTTCCTTTACCGATGAATAAACCGAGCAGTCCGTACGAGCTTATGGGCGGAGCGGAGGCGATCGCCAGGCTCGTCCATGCCTTTTATCCAAAAGTCGTTCAGAACGAGCGGCTTGCTCCGCTGTTTCAAAACGACTTGGCGCCGGTTATGGAGAAGCAAATCCAGTTTTTGACGCAGTTCTTTGGAGGCCCGCCGCTGTTCTCCGAGCAGCACGGCCATCCGATGATGAGAGCCCGGCACCTGCCGTTCCGCATCACGCCCGATCACGCGGCCGCGTGGCTCGGCTGCATGGATGCGGCGGCGAGGGAGATCGGCATGCCGGACGATCTGAGAAGCTTCGTCATCGACCGCTTGTCCGGCCCCGCCTACCATTTCGTGAACAGCGACGGGCAGGATGATCCATCCTAGGAGCCCGATACCCTGATAGAGGAGATGATTCGCGCATGGAGCCGCTGTATGAATCGGTCGTATCCTGTCCCTGCTGCGAATCCGAGTATCCGACCCCCCGCGTCCGGTCCAGCTTCAAGCGGGCGGTTTCGTCCGATACCGACTTCTGCTGCTACTACAAGCATGAGGTCAATGCCGACTATTACGTCGTGCGCGTCTGTCCGAGCTGCGGCTACGCGACGACGGAGAACGGCGCCCGCGAGCTGAGGGGCGACCAGAAGCAAGCCTACTTCGACCAGGTCGGACCTTCCTGGAAGCCGGGGAGCTTCCGCGGAGAGAGGACGAGGGAGCAGGCGCTGCTCTGCTACAAGCTGGCGCTGCTGAGCGCTCAGGCGATTGGCGAGAAGGAGCGGCTGATCGCCGGGCTGCTCCACCATATCGCCTGGCTGCATCGCTACGGCGGCGAGGAAGAGCAGGAGCGCCGCTTCCTGCGCCACGCGCTGGAGGCCTACCAGTCCGTCTTCGAGCATGAGCATGTGGAGAACGACGCCAAGCTGATGTACCTGATCGGCGAGCTGCACCGGCGCCTGGACGAGCCGCGAGAAGCGGTGCGGTGGTTCTCCCGCGTCGTGCAGGATCCGTCCATCATGGATGCGGCAATGATCCAGGCGAGCCGCCGCCAGTGGCAGCTCATCCGCGAGCAGCCTTCCGGCTCTATCCCCGGGTGGTTCGCGCCTGGCGTCGAAGATGACGGAGCGGAAGCCATCCCTTCCTGAATTCAAAAAAAGCGTTCCCGCGAGAGGCTTCTCGGCAGGGAACGCTTTTTTTTGGTCGGCGCGGCGGAGCGCCGGCTACAGGCTGCGTACCGGAACGTCCATCAGCAGGTAGTCCTTGTCGGCATCGAGCACCGTGACCCGGCTATGGCAGCATGGAAACACAAGCAGCTTCTTTGCTCCTTCCGCGATCGTCTTCAGGTCGGACGGTCGCAGCGGGAGCAGCACGTTGTCGCGGCCGCAGAACGGGCAAGCGGCCAGAACGTCCTTCATCTGGACGTCATAAGGCCAGGATCGTTCGAACGGGATCATCGGCCTTCTTCCTCTCCCGTTCCGGGCTTGCCTTCTGGCGTCTCGGGGCGGGAAGCGGAGCTCGGCTCTCCCTGGCTGCCGGCTATTTCGGAGCCGGCCAGCTCGGCCATCTTTTGGAGCAGAATATGGCGGGGCATATGCATGAGATGCTCCAGCGGCACGCCAAGCTGCTTGGCGAGCTTGACGGCCGTGTCGGCGGATATGGGCAGCGGTCTGGACATGTCGGTTCCTCCTTGCCGGAATAGCGCCGCCGTCTCTCCGGTAGCGGAGGGCGAGCGGCGCGAGCTATAATGGTAGCATACACGGCCGGACAAGCCCGCGCAATGCGCGGCGCCGCTGCCCTTCGATCGAGCGGGCAGAGGGCGTGGCCGGAAGGAGAGGATTCGATACGATGCCAACATCCGTCTATCCGCTGAACTGGAATTTGGAGGTATTTTACCCGGGAGGGTCCTCGTCGCCCGCGCTGAAGCAGGAACTGGAAGGAATTTCGGACGACGTCGCCCGTCTGAACGGCGAGCTTGTCGCCGCGTCGGGCTCGGAGGGAGTGCCCGGAGCGAGCGGGGAGCAGCTGGGACGCTGGACCGAGGCCGCCCAGTCGATCGCCGCGCGGCTCGGCCAGGTGGACAGCTTTGTCGGCTGCCTGCTCGCCGCCAACGTCCACGACAAGGAAGCGGCCGCGCTCAACGGACGCATCCAGTCGCTGGAGGCGGAATACACGATCGCCTTCACCCGCTTCGACGATCTGATGAGCCGTACGCCGGACTCGATCTGGGAGAGCTGGGTCCAGACTTCGCCGGTGCGATTCTTCCTGAATGAGCGGCGCCAGAACGCCCGCGAGAAGCTTCGCCCCGAGCTGGAAGCGTTTGCGGCCGATCTGGCGGTCGACGGCTACCATGCCTGGGGCAACCTGTACAACACGATCGTGTCCCGCGCGAAGTTCAAGGCGAAGGACAAGGACGGCAAGGAAGAGCTCCTTTCCGCCGGACAGATGTTCAACCGGCTGAGCGATGCGGACCGCGACGTCCGGGTCGAAGCGTTCGCCGAATGGGAGCGCGAATGGTCCGAGCATGCGCAGCTGTGCGCCGATGCGTTGAACCATATTGCCGGCTTCCGCCTGAAGCTGTACGACAAGCGCGGCTGGGGCGACGTGCTCAAGGAGCCGCTCAAGATGAACCGCATGACGCATGCGACGCTCCATGCGATGTGGGCGGCGATCGAAGAAGGCAAGAAGGACCTGCTGCGCTACTTCGAACGCAAGGCGAAGCTGCTTGGCGTCGAGCGGCTGGACTGGCATGACGTCACGGCCCCGCTCGAGTCGAGCACGGCCAAGATCGCCTACGACGACGCCTGCCGCCTGATCGAGGAGCAGTTCGCGCGCTTCGATCCGAAGCTCGCCGAGTTCGCCGCGATGGCGCTCAAGGACGGCTGGGTCGAAGCCGAGGACCGTCCCGGCAAGCGTCCCGGCGGCTTTTGCGCCTCGTTCCCGGTCAAGGGAGAGACACGCATCTTCATGACGTATTCCGGCACGGTGGACAATGTCAGCACGCTGGCGCATGAGCTCGGACACTCCTACCATTCCTACGTCATGGAGGATCTTCCTTCCTTCTCCAAGCAGTATGCGATGAACGTCGCCGAGACGGCCTCGACCTTCGCGGAGATCATCGTCGCCCAGTCCCAGCTTGAGCTGGCCAAGACGAAGCAGGAGAAGATCGCGCTGCTGGAGCTGAAGATCCAGAACGCGGTCGCGTTCTTCATGAACATCCACGCCCGCCTGCTGTTCGAGCTCAGCTTCTACGAGGAGCGCCGCGCCGGCGAGGTATCGGTCAAGCGCCTGAACGAGCTGATGGAAGCGGCGCAGCGCGAAGCCTATGGAGACGCCATCGGAGAGGCGCATCCGCATTTCTGGGCGGCCAAGCTGCATTTCTTCTTCACCGGCACGCCTTTCTACAACTTCCCGTACACGTTCGGCTACCTGTTCAGCGCCGGCCTGTACGCCCGCGCCAAGGAGGCCGGTCCCGGCTTCGCCGAGCAGTACGTCAGCCTGCTGCGCGATACGGGCAGCATGACGGTCGAGGAGCTTGCGCTCAAGCATCTGGGCACGAACCTGCAGCAGGAGGAATTCTGGCGCAGCGCGGTGGCGCTGACCGGCGAAGACATCCGTCAATTCCTGGAGCTGACGGAATAAGCCGGGCGGCTGCAGAAGCCTGAAGGTTCGATGAAGCTTGGCCGAAGCGCATGAAGATTCCATAAAGAGGGTTGAAACCGCTCCGTACGAAGCGTATCCTGTTCGTCAGGAAGGGCTTCAAGAGATTCTATTTCCTAGGAAATGAAGGAGGAAGCGAGCCGATGAAATTCTTTCTGGATACCGCCAATGTCGAGGAAATCAAGCGCGTCGCCAAGCTGGGCCTGGTGGACGGGGTGACGACGAACCCGACGCTCGTCGCCAAGGAAGGCCGCGTCTTCAAGGAAGTCGTACAGGAAATTTGCCGGATCGTGCCGGGTCCCGTAAGCGCGGAGGTGACGGGCTCGACCAGCGAGGACATGCTCAAGGAAGCGCTTGAGATCGCCGAGTGGGCGCCGAACGTCGTCATCAAGGTGCCTCTCACCGAGGATGGCCTGTACGTCACCCATGCGCTCGCGCAAAAGGGCATCAAGACGAACGTCACCCTCGTCTTCTCCGTCGCCCAGGGCCTGATGGCTGCGAAAGCCGGCGCGACGTTCATCAGTCCGTTCGTCGGCCGGCTGGACGACATCGGCATGACCGGCATGGACCTGGTGCGGGACCTGTCCGCTATCATCAAGATCTACGGTTTCCAGACGGAGATCATCGTCGCCAGCATCCGCAGCCTGGAGCATGTCAAGGAAGCGGCTCTTGCCGGCGCGCACATCGCCACGATCCCGGGCTCGCTCCTGCCGACGCTCTGGAAGCACCCGCTTACGGACATCGGCATCGAGCGCTTCACGGCGGATTGGAACAAGATGCAGGCCGCTTTGGCCAAGGGCTGATCTACGTTTGGATGCAAGGCGTTATGCCGATATGGATTTAACGATCGTTTTTTGAATGGGGCCGTCCTCCCTTCCAGAAGGCTTGACCGGCTGAATCGGAGCATGCTATAGTCGTCTCAATTCAATCGAATGACCTTGCGGAAGCACCGCGAACGAGCAGATTCACTGCTTGTTTGCGGTGCTTTTTTGCGTCCAGGGAGGGATCGGCCTGATGGCCAGGCTTGAGATTGTCGTCGCGGCGGCAGAATCGGAATATATGCGAAGGCTGGCGGCTGGCGTGAGGGACTCGCCGTTCGGCAGCCGATGGAGATTGACGGCATGCACGACGGGGGATTCGCTGCGACAGTATTTAAAAGGAGGCTATGCGGTCCATCTGGTGCTGGCGCAGCCGTCGCTCCTGGAGCAGGCGGGAGAGCTGCCCGCCGGCATTCCGGCGGCGGCCTTCGTGCGGCGCCGCGGCGAAGGCGGCGGATTGCCCGAGCTGCTCCAGTATCAGCCGGTGCCGGAGCTGCTGGCCGGCATCGAGGCGCTGCTTGCCGGCAGCGGCGATAAGCGGCTCCGCGCAGGGGGAGAGGGGGCTGCCGTAGTCGCCGTATGCGACCCTGTCGGCGGAGCGGGCAAGTCGACGTGCTCGCTCTGGCTGGCCCGCCTGGCGGGAGAGCGCGGGCTTCGCGCGCTGTATCTCAACCTCGAGCGCTTCGATGCTTCCGGATTGCAGCTGCGAGAACCGGGCGAGGCTTCAGGAGAGGGGGTCGAAGCGCTGCTATATGCGCTCAAGGCGGACAAGCCGGATTTTCCGGCCCGGCTGACGAGCGTGCGCCGCTACAGCCGGCGGATGGGAACCGACTATATCGGCGAGGCTCCGAGTCCGGAAGAACGGCAGGCGATGACCGGCGACGATGCCGCTCGTCTGCTGGAGGCGCTGGCCGGCAGCGGCTTGTACGATCTGATCGTGGCGGATATGGACAGCGTGCTGGACGATGCGGCGGCGGCCGTGCTGGAGCGTTGCGACGCCGTCGTCTGGCTCGCCGAGCCTTCGGCCGTCGCCAGGCGCAAGACTCGGCTGGCGTTCGAGGCCGCCAGGCTGACGCATCCTGCCGCGGCGGCGGCAGCGCGCAGCCGCATGCTCTTCGTCCGGAGCCGCGTCCGGCCTCACGCCGAGGAGGATCGCGTTGCAGAATGCGCCGCGGACCGTTCTCTGCCGGCTTTTGCGGCGGAGCTCCCTTACGATCCCGGCATCGGCCGCATCGAATCGGCCGCTCCCGCCTATATCCAGGCAGCAGGGGATTTGCTGGACCGGCTCGGCTGTGGGACGAAGCGGAGCGTGGGCCTATGAGCGGACAGATGGCGGCAAGGCCGGACCGCGATGGGACGGCACGCCTGAGAGAGCAGATACGGGCCGCGATCGATGCCGGCGGAGAGATCGGCGACGATGAGCTGATGCGGACGGTGGAGCAGGCAGTCGACCGCTGGGAAGGCAGCGCCCGCCTCGTCTCGAGCGAACGGCTGCGGCTCGTGAGGCAGCTTTTCCATTCGTTTCGCGGACTCGATGTGCTGGAGCCGCTGCTCCAGGACGACTCCATTACGGAGATCATGATCAACGGGCATCGGCAGCTGTTCGCGGAGCGCGCAGGCCGCGTCGAGCCGCTTCGAGAACAATTCGAGAGCCGAGAGCGGCTGGAGGATCTCATCCAGGCGATCGTGGCGCAGGTCAACCGCGTCGTCAACGAATCCTCGCCGATCGTCGATGCCCGCCTCGCCGACGGCTCGCGGGTCCATATCGTCCTGCCGCCCGCATCTTTGTCGGGACCGGTCGTGACGATCCGCAAATTTCCGAAGCAGCCCTTGCTGATGGACGGGCTCATCGCCTGCGGCTGCCTGACGGACGAAGCGGCGGCCTTCCTGCAGAGGCTTGTGCGCGCAGGCTTCAATATCTTCGTCAGCGGGGGCACGGGCAGCGGCAAGACGACCTTCCTCAACGCGCTGTCCCGCTCGATCCCCGAGGAGGAGCGGGTCGTGACGATCGAGGATTCCGCCGAGCTGCAGCTGCAGGCGCCGAACCTGGTCCGGCTGGAGACCCGCAACGCCAACACCGAGGGCAAAGGAGCGCTGCCGATGCGCCAGCTCATCCGAGCTTCGCTGAGGATGCGTCCCAACCGGATCATCGTCGGCGAGGTGCGGGGCGAGGAGGCGGCGGACATGCTGGCCGCGATGAATACCGGGCATGACGGCAGCATGAGCTCAGGCCACGCCAACAGCGCCAAGGACATGCTCGGCCGGCTCGAGACGATGGTGCTTGCGGCGGCGGAGCTTCCCGTAGCCGCCATTCGTCAGCAGATCCTCTCGGCGGTCGATATCATCGTGCATCTGTCGAGGATGCGCGATCATACGCGCAAGGTGCTGGAGATTTGCCAGCTGGCGGGCATCGAGGGAGGGGAAATCCGGCTGGAGCCGCTGTTTCGCTTCGAGCCGGGGCCCGACGGAGCGGCGCGGCTTCGGCGCACGGAGGCCGCTTTGCGCCGAAGCGACAAGTGGGAGCGCAGCGGAGGCGGCGCCCCCCGCTCCGCAGCGGGCGGCTCTTCCGGCAAGGAGGGTCTCGAAGATGGCGATTGAACGGGCGGCACGCGGGTTGGAGCGCGGGCTGGAGCGCCTCGGATGGCCGGCAGGCGGAGGGCGGAAGCAGCCGGCTTCCGCCGGAGCTGGAGCCGACTACAGCCGGTACGAGCTGAGCCGCCGCCAGTTCTGGGTGGCGTTCGCCGTTGGAGCCGCTCTCGTCTTTGCGGCGGCATACCTGTTCTATTTGAATGCTGCCGTCGCCCTGCTGGCTTCCCTGGTCGGCATCAAGGCGCCTTCGCTTTATCGGGAGCATGCGCGAGCCAAGAGGCAGGACAGGCTTCGGATCCACTTCAAGGAGATGCTCTTCTCGCTCTCTTCCTCGCTTGCTGCCGGCCGTTCGGTCGAAAACGCCCTCTTCGCTTCGATCGGAGACCTCAGGCTGATTTATACGGGGGCTAGCACGGACTTGCTGCTGGAGCTCGAGCGCATCCGCCGCCGCTGCGCCAACGGGGAGACGCTGGAGTCGGGACTGCTCGACTTTGCCGTCCGCTCCGGCGTCGAGGAAATCATGCAGTTCTCGGACGTATTCACGACGTGCAAGCGCACGGGCGGCGATCTGGTGGAGATCGTGCGCCGCACCTCCCAGCTGATCGGCGAGCGGATCGAGGTCAACCAGGAAATTCAGGTGCTGATCGCCCAAAAGAAATTCGAGTCGAGAATCATGCTGGGCGTGCCGTTCGCTTTTCTCGGCTTCCTTCATGTCGCCGCGCCGGACTACATGGCGCCGCTTTATGCCGGCGCAGCGGGATATGGGCTGCTTACCGCCGCGCTGCTGCTGTTCGCCGCCTGCGGCTGGCTGATGCTTAAAATCATGGACATTCGGCTGTGAGGAGGTGGAGCGGATGGGATATGGATGGGGGTTCCTCGTCATGGCGATGGCCTGGATCGCGATGGCGACGGTCACGCTCGGCTGGCGCAGAGGTTGGAGCGAAGCTTGGTCCGGCGTCAGGACGAGGGACCGAGACCGGATCGGCCGTTTGCTCGGCGGCGAAGCGTTGCTGCGGCTAGCCGCCCGCAGCGGCATGCCGCAGGCGGTCGAAGACAGGCTTGCGGCGCTTCATGCGCTGCTCGTCCCGCTTCAAGGAGAGCGTTGGACGACGTCGGATACGAGGCGGCTGGCCGCATCGGCCGTTGCCGGAGGCTATGCGGCGGCAGCGGGAGGATGGCTCGTCGCCGCGGCGGCGGGCGAGCCGCTCATCGCCTGGCTCGGCCTCTTCGCCGGCTTGCTGCTGCCGGCGGGTAAGCTCCGCGACATCAAGGTCAAGGCGCAGCGCCGCAAGCAGGAGCTGCTGCTCGGGCTGCCTGATCTGCTGGGCAAGCTGACGCTGCTCGTCGGTGCGGGAGAAACGGTGCAGAGAGCGCTTGCGCGCTGCGCCGAGCGGCCGCTGCGGGGCGGGGCGGATGATCCGCTGCATGCGGAGCTGGCGAGGACGGTCCAGCTGCTGGCGAGCGGCCACCCGTTCAGCGCCGCGCTCGAATCGTTCAGCCGCCGCTGCGCCGTGCAGGAGGCTTCCGTATTCGCGACCGTGCTGCTGTTGAATTACCGCCGGGGAGGCGACCAGCTGTCCCTCGCGCTGAAAGAGATTTCCATTCCCCTCTGGGACAAGCGCCGCAGCGCGGCCCGAGCCCGAGGCGAGGAGGCCTCTTCCCGGCTCGTATTCCCGCTTGTCGGCATCTTTTTCATCCTGATGATAGTCGTCGGAGCGCCGGCCGTCCTGATGATGGGCGGTTAGAAAGTCAATCATTCACTTACGGAGGAATCGACAATGAAACGAAACGTATGGCTGAATCGGAAAGTCCGCTTGAACGAGGCGCTGAAGCGCTTTGCCCGTTCCGAAGAAGGACTGGGCACGCTGGAGATCATCCTGATTATCGCGGTCGTCATCATCATCGCCCTCATCTTCAAGGAATGGATCATCGACCTCATCAACAATCTCATGGGCAAAGCCGATGACCAGGCGAACAAGATTTTCGAATGATGAAAAGCCGATGCTGCTGAAGCGGCTCGCAGCCGGGGCGGAGGGCAGCCTCGCGCTGGAGGCAGCCTCGGTTTTCCCGCTGCTGCTTGCCGTGACGTTCGCTTGGATGATCGCCGCGCTGTTCATCTTCCAAGGAAGCGTGCTGCAAAGCGGGGCGGCCCGTGCTGCCGAAGCGGCTTCCCTGCACTGGGACAACAGCAAGCGGGAGGAATCCGGCCTGCCTCCTGCCGGGCAGGACGACGGCTTGTACGGGCGGCTGTCTCAGGACAGCCTGCTCCAAGGCCTGTTCGGACTTGCCGCCGGAGAGACTACCGCGAGCATCGCTTTGCCGGCGGCGCCATCTTCGAATGGTTCGCTCGCTGCGACGAAGCTGAGCAAGGCGGCCGCTCGGCTGTCTCCGGAGCTGCGCGGGGAGTTCGCCTACCGGAGAGAGGGGCTGGAGCGGCGCACGGAAGCCCGATTGCGCTTGCCGGTCGCGGCGGCGGAAGGACTGGCGCCGGCCGTTCGGGCATCGGCCGTCGTTACCGATCCGGTCGAATTCATCCGCAGTGTGGATCTGGTGCGCTATTATACCGCAAAATTCCGCTCCTCCCGTGACGTGCAGCCATCCTCGGCGGGAAAGGCGCTGACCGAATATGCTTCGGGCCGTCCTTAAGAGAGGCGCGGCAGCCTTCGGGCGTCGAGGCGGAGAATGCTCCGGCTGCAGTCTCCAGCCCTGCCGCCCGGATGAGCGGACGGGCGGTTCGGGCTTCCGTTCGACGCATGGCGCGGTCACGATCTGGACCTGCATGACCGTCTCGGCAGTCCTGCTGCTGATGGCGCTTCTTATCGACTATTCCCGGATCGCGGCCTTTCAGTACAAGCTCGACAGCCTGGCCGGGTCGTCGGTGCGCTCGGTGCTGGCCGCCTATGACGAGCCGCTGTACGAGCGGTACGGCCTCTTCGGGCGAGGAGGAACCGATGCCGCGCAGCTGGCAGCAGAGGCGCTTGACGCCTCGAGGGGACGGGACGGGCTGTCGGATCGGACGGCGAACGCGGATGACGCGTCGATGCGGCGGGTCGATCTGCTTCAGCTCCGTCTCGGCGAGCCGTCGGCCCAGCCGGCGCTCATGCTCGGCGAGTGGCCTGTGCTGCGCCGCCAGATCGAGCAGGAGATGAAGATCAAAGGACCGATCGATATGACGCTGGAGCTGTTCGACAAGCTTCGGCCGTTGGAGGGCTCGATGCAGCAGGCTAAGCAAGAGATCGACATGCTCCAGCAGTCGGAGAAAATCTTCGACAAGCGCCAGCGCGCGTTGACCGAGATGCTGGAGCTTGGCGAAGCCGCCGCCGCCGTCGCAAGCGAAACGGGCAGCGACGGGCTGGTCCCGCTGCCCGGTCTAGGCCAGGCGGACACGTTCAAGGCGGCGGCGGACGGCTACGGCCCTTACTTGGCGTGGCTGGCTGCCGATGAAGCCGCTCAAGCCGCCTATCAAGCCGCGCTCCTGGCAGCGCCCACAGGCGCTGAAGGCCTGCCGGGTTCCCCGATTCCGAGTCCGCCCATGCTGAATACCGCATCGATACAAGATTATGAAGCCGCCGCCGGCGAAGCGGCGAGCCGTTTGCTCGAGCTTGCTCCCGCAGCGGACCAGCATGATCGTCTCATCGGCCAGGCGCTGCAGCAGCTGGAGCTCGCCCTGCAAGCGGAGAAGGAGCTGGAGCGCCTGGCCGCTTCAGCGCCAGCCGCAGCGGCGCCTCCTGCGGGATCGGCTGCGCCGGCGGGAGGCGCAGCCGACTTGTCGGGACTGCTTCTCGGTCGGAGCTGGTTCGACCAGACAAAATCGGAGCTCCAGAGGCAAGGATCGCGCTTGCGCGCGTTCGCGGCTGAAGCATCGGTCGCAGGCAGACGTCTGGAGCAGGCTTTGACGCAGCGGTCCCTGGAATTTGTGCCGCTGCTCTTGGCCGATGCCGCCTTGCTCGCCGACAAGCTGAAGCCTTACTGGCAAGCTTATGTTTCACCCGGCCAGGAGCTGCAGGAACGGAAAGAAATGCTGAAGGCTTCGGACAACAGCAAGGGGCTGCGGGAAGCCGAGAAGAAAAAGGCGGACAGCCTCTGGAAACAGGCGAAAGAGATGCTCGATGGGTTCGAGCGGTTGAAGGCCGCGCAAGCCGAGCTGGAGGAATTCGGCAAGGTGGAGCAGTTGAGCGCAGCGAATCGTGCCTTCAACGAATCGCTTGGACAGCGGGCGGACAGTGGCGGCGGACAAGCAGAGACGGACGGCCCCGCGGACGTAGTCGACACGGCGGACGAGGCGATCGCCGATGCCCAGAACACGGGCAGCGGCGTGCTGGCCGGATTGGAATCGCTGCTGGCGGCAGGCGGCGAGCGCTTGCTGATGGCGGAATATGGCGCCCGCCGGTTTTCTTCCATGGACCCGAGAAGGCTGCAGACGCTGCTCGTCGGAGGGAGTTCGCAGGAGGCTCCGACGGAGCTTGCCTCGCTGAGCCAGCAGGAGCTGGAGTACATTTTATACGGATATGCCAACCCCGGGGCTAATCTCGCTGCCGCATACGGCGAACTGTTCGCTTTGCGGCTGGCGATCCGCACGATGGAAGGTCTGATCGCCAGCCGTGCCGCCGGCCATCCGCTGCTTGTGCTGGCCATGGCAGGCGTCTACGGCTTGCAGCATGCGCTGGGCGATATGCGCGAGCTTGGGGCGACGGGGACATCGGAGCTCTCCAAATATGCTCCGGTGCGGCTCGGGTATTTGGATTACATGCGTCTGTTCATGCTGGCGCACGGTACGGGAGACAAACCGCTCAGCCGCATGGCGGGGATCATCGAGCATCGGACGGGGGCAAGGCTCGACCAGGTGCCGACAGGAATGTCGGTCGCGCTGTCCGGCTCGATTCCGCTCTGGTTCCTGCCCGGCTTGGCGCGTCTTGCCGGACATGCAGGCTTGCTGGACGGACAAGTGACAGGAGGCAGGTATGAAGCGACATCGATTGCCGGCTGGTCCTACGGATAGCTCGGCCATGAAGCTGCTTCGCGGCCGCGAAGGCTCGATCGTGCTGGAAGCGGCGCTTGTCGTGCCGGTCTTCCTGCTATTGCTCGTGCTGCTCTCCGTGTTCCTGCAGCTGTCTGCGGCCGAAACGGCGCTGCAGAGAGCCGCCGACGCCTCGGCCAGACAGATCGCCGCTCATATGCGCCCGGCGCTGCTGCTGCAGCAAGAGGCGGCAGCGGCGATCGGGGCAGCCAACCCGAGCGGCTTGGACGCGGCTTTGCCAGGATGGAGGGAAGCGGCCGCAGCGGCGGCTGGGCGACTGCCGGAGCCGGCCGGTCCGCTCGCCGAATCGGTGTTGCGCGGCGAATGGAAGCCTGCGCTGCAGGCAGCCGCCGACACCGCGGCAAAAAAGGCGCTCGAGCCGCTGCTTCTCCGCGAGGCGGAGGCGGCGGGGCTGGAAAAGGAGCATGTTCGGCTCACGGCTGTCCGCTTGCCCGACCTCGACACCCGGGAGCAGGGATTCCTGCTGCTGGAGGCCGAGTATTCGTTTCCGATCCGAGTGCCGTTCACGAACGAACGCATCGTGCTGCGGCGGTGGGCCAAGGAACGTGCTTGGATCCCGGATGCGGCTGCGGCGACGGGCCGGGAACAAGCCGAGCCGGGAGAAGGCTCGGTACGGATTGCAAGCTTGACGCCGGTGCCGGCCCGTCCCGGAAAAAAGGCGACGTTGACCGCTGTCGCTGCTCCCGGTGTTCAGGTGACGCTTGAAGTCCGCTACAAGAGCGGCAGCAGCGTATCCCGACATGTCGGGACGAAAACGGCCGACTCGTTGGGCCGAGTCGATTGGACCTGGCTCGTCTCGGGCAATACGACGCCGGGAGTCTGGGAAGTGATCGTCACCTCATCGGACGGCGGAAGCGCGACGATGCCTTTCCATGTCAAGAAGAAGCCGTAGAGAAATCGACATTCATTCAAGAAAGGAGGCTCGGCGATGCCGATTTGGATAGGAGCTGCGACCGCTCTGCTGCTCGCCCTCGCTTTTTGGAGCGACGTCCGTACGATGCGGATTCCCAATGCGCTTACCGGAGGCTTTTTCGCCGCTGGACTCGGGGCGCACGGAGCCGTGGATGGCATATCAGGGATGGGCCAATCCGCTCTCGGGGCGGCAGCCGGCTTCATCCCGCTCGCGCTGCTTTACCTGCTGCGGGGCATCGGGGCCGGAGACGTCAAGCTGTTCGCGGCGATCGGGGCCTGGACGGGAGCGGCCGCAGTGCTCGAGCTGCTTCTCTACTCCATGCTTGCCGGCGGAATCGGCGGAGCCGTCTATCTGTTGTTCAGCCGTGCCCGCCGATTCAAGCGCGGATGCAGCAAGGGAGGAGCGCCGCAGGAATCCGATGCGGCGGAGCGGCCTGCGGTCCGCTTCCCGTTCATGCTGGCTGTCGTGCCGGGCGCGCTGGCGATGCTGCTGTTAGGAGGCTGAGTCTGGCTGTCGTCGGCTTGATGGCCGCCGCAGGAGCAAGGAACGCCAACGAAGCGAAAGGAGGACGCGGGATGCGTCAGATCGTAGCGGATTACGAATGGAATCGGGAGCATGAGCTCGTGCTGTCCCGGATCGGCGGCATCGGACGCGGCGACCTGGAGGAGATCGAGCTGGCGATGCTGGAAGAGGTCCAAGTGCCGGGATTGCTGCCGATCGGCTGGGAGGAGATGAATGGGGAGGTCAAGCTGAGATATCGGCTCACGGGCCGCAAGATGCTCAAGCAGAAGCTGGCGGACGGGATGGATCGGCCCGAGGAGCTCTACTCGCTGCTGTACGGTGTCGTCTCGGCCATCGAGCAATGCCGCGCCTGCCTGCTCGAGCCGGACAATCTGCTGCTGGAAGAAGCCCATGTATTCGTCGGCGACAGCTGGGAGGACTGCGGACTCGTTTACCTGCCGATGCGATTGGAGCATCGGCCGTCGGAGCTCCCGCTGCGCAGCCGGCTGCTTGCTCTATCCGCCGTATGCGCAGGCGCGGTTCGACAGGTCGACGCCGGCCTCCCGGCATTGCTCAAGGCGCTCGGTGACGATCAGGTCTCCATGGCGGGCTTGAAAGAGATGCTGCTGGAGCTGAGCGCCGGCCATAGCGGCCAAGCAGAGAGGAGACGCACCGAACGAGAACGCGGGGGAGAGCTTGAGCCGATGCTGTCTTCCATCGGCTTCCAAGGTCAAGCGGGCGAGCCGCTCCGTGCGGATCGACTTGTTGTCGGGGCGAAGGGCAGGCCTGTTTCTTCACCCTCCTTCGCGAATCCGCCATCGTCTGCTCGCGCCGTCCCGTCCGCCGCAGTCCCAGAATCGATATCCGAGCCGGAGGCGCCGGCGCGGCCGGCGGAGAAGCCCGGCGATGCTCCAAGGGAACGCAAGCCGGGGCTTCATACCTCGGATGCGTTGCTGCCGATGCGGCTGGATCCGTCCCCGGAGAATTCGCCGGCTCGTTCCACGAAGCCGCTGAATCGGGGCATCGTCATCCTTGCCGTTCTCGCTGCGGCGGCGCTTCCGTGGAAGATGCTCTACCTGGAGAGTCCGACGCGATCGAATCTGATGATTGGCCTGGGCACGCTCGCTGTCGCTGCAGCCGCGATCATATGGGTCTGGAAGGGGAAGCGGGGCGAGCAGCGGGAGGAGGCGTGGCCAGACAGCCACCCCTCCGCTTTCGAGCCGGACTCCGGTCCGCTGTCGCTCAAGAGAGACAAGCGCTGGTCGTTCGAACAGGGATCGGACGGGGAAGGAGAGGAGGAGGCGGAGCCGTGGAGATGGAACGCCCCTCCAGCTCCGCCGCAGCGTCAAGGTACGCCTCTTTCCGTTTCGGATCGAGCCCCGAATGAGGTCCGGCCTATGCCGTCACCGCCCGCTGCTTCGGACCCGACTGTCTGGCTCGGAAACGAGTTGGAGAAGGAGCAGGCGGATTCACATAGCGCGGCGGCAGGCGTCGTCAACCGGACCCGCGGAGGCGTAAGGGACAGCTTCGCTCTTGCTGCGGGGAGTCATACGATCGGGCGTGCGCCGGAGTCCGGGCAATGGCGGGATGAGACGAGCGGCGTCTCGCGCCGCCATGTCGAGCTGGCGTGCAGACCCGGCTCCTGCGAGGCCAAAGACCTCGGTTCAAGAAACGGTACGACCCTGAATGGCCGGGCGATGGTCCCTTATAAAAGCTATAAGCTGGAGGACGGCGATGTCCTCCAGCTGGCTGGTCGGGATGGTTCCCGGTATGAAGTTCGGCTCGGTTAGTGGGGCGGCTGACGGAGCAGATCGTCCAGCGCAGGCTGGATTTCGGCGAAGTGAAAGCGGAAACCGCTTTTCAGCGCCTTTTCGGGCAGGACCCGCTGGCCTTGAAGCAGCAGCTCCGACATCTCCCCTAGCGCCAGCTTGAGCGGAAGCGCAGGCGCGATCAGCCAATAGGGACGGCCGAGCGCCCGGGCCGCCGCCCGTCCGAACTGCTCGTTGCGGACCGGCTCCGGCGAAACGGTATTGACCGGGCCGGAGAGGCTGTCGTTTTCCAAAGTGTGGACGATCAGGCGAGTCAGGTCATGCAGATGGATCCAAGACATCCATTGCCGTCCATTGCCGACCGGGCCTCCCGCCATCGCGCGGAAAGGCAGGAGCATGCTCGGCAGCGCACCGCCTCCGTTTCCGAGCACGATCCCGAACCGCAGCAGCGCCCGCCGTCGGGCGGGAATGAGCTCCGCAGCTTGCTCCCAATCCCGTACGACGGAGGAGAGGAAGTCGCGGTCCGTCGTCGGACTCTCCTCCGTGAACGCAGCCGTCTCGTCAAAGCCGTACGCATTTACGCCGGACGCTTGGACAAGCACCTGCGGATCAGCGCCCGCCCGCTTCAGCAGCGTTCCCAGCCGGGACGCCGTCTCGATCCGTGAATCCCGAATGCGCTTCTTAGCCGCGCTCGTCCAGCGCTGGCTGATCGGCTCGCCGGCCAGGTTGACGACGGCATCCGCGGCAGCGAGCTCGCTCGGATCCGCCTCCAGCTGATCCCATCCGACAACGCGAAAGCTCCCGTCGCCGATCGGTGCGGCGGCGGGAGCTTTCGCGGAGCTGCGGGAGACGATCCAGCCGGCATGGCCGGCTTGGGACAGCCGCTGAACGAGCGCGCGGCCGATGAAGCCGGTCCCTCCGGCAATGATGATCTTCATCCTCGACTCCTCCGTTCTTCGGTCATGCCTCTTCAAGCGCCGTCAGCGGCGCTTCAGGAAGCTTCCTTGATGGAGACCAGCCACGGCTGCTTGATCTTGCCGTCCGTGCCTCCGTCGACTTCTTTTACAATGTAAGTATAGTCGACGCTCGTTCCCTGCTCGAAGGCCTGCATCTGCTGGACCAGCTCCGATCCGGCCTGGAATACGACCGTATCGGTAGGGGTCTTGATCTCGACCGAGTGGCCGTCCGCGAGGCCGTTGAACGTTCCGGACGCCTGCTGCTCCTCGGACTGCGTGACCGGGTCGCCGCTGGCAGCGGCTTTCTCGGAGTTCCCGGGCGTCGGCGTCGCTTGGGCGACGGGCTCGCCGGCGGAGTCCGGAGACACGTCGGACGAGCTGTCCACGATGCCGCTTCCCGTCGTGGCGTTGGTCGCGTTGGAAGCGTTGTCCGCCGGCATTTCTTTCACGCCGCACCCCGCGGCGATCATCAGCATCGACATCAAGGCCAGGCTCGCGGGCGCGAGGCTGGCTTTTCTTTTGCCGCCGGAGCGGCGGGCTGTCATCAGATTCATGGCAAGCACCTCCAAGGTCGTCTTCTCCTGTGCCCTTCCTTACCCGGACTGGCCGGAAGCCAATCCGTCGGCAGCGGAGGCATCTCTCTCTCCGCCGATCCGGCATCTCGCCGTCGAGGCGATCGGCGTCTCAGCGGTTCAGGAGATGGGTGTATGCGGAGTAGTCGATGCCGCGCTTGTCCAAGAACGTGACGAGACTGCGGTAGTCCCGCTTGGGCGTCGCGCGGATGTAGCCCTCGATGCAGTGGCTCCGCGTCACTTCGCTGGCGCCGCTCTCGACCGCGACTTGCCCGATGCGCGCAGCGATGGAATGGCGGGCGATGTCGCGAAACGGACCGGGCACGGGCGAGACCAGCTCGTCGAGCAGCTCCTTGGAGTCGTCGGTCCACATGTCCCGGCTGCGCTCGACCCAATAATTTTGCCAGTCGAGCTTGGACTTGCCGTCGCGCTTCGGCAGCACCTTGAGAAACTTGCGGAACATGAAGAAGCCTCCGACGGCCATCGAGCCGACCATGACGAAAGCCCAAAAAACGATGAAATACATGAACCAGTCTGGAATGTGCGGCATGAACGGTGTCACCTCACTCCAAATTATAGCCGATTCCTAGATTTATTTCGACGCACCTTGTAGAATAAGACTAATTGTTTTGACCATATCCGAAAGGGGCAACGAAGCATGCTCAACATCGGTTCCCATGTCTCCTTCAGCGACAAGGGACTTGTCACCGCCGCGCAGGAAGCCATCTCCTACGGATCAAGCTCGTTCATGATCTATACCGGGGCGCCGCAGAACACGAGGCGCAAGCCGATCGAATCCTTATATATCGAAGAAGGCAAGCAGCTGATGGAAAGCGCCGGCATCGGACAGATCGTCGTCCATGCGCCATACATCATCAATCTGGGCTCCTACAAGGAAGACACGTTCGAGCTCGCCGTACGGTTCCTGCAGGAGGAAATTCGCCGCACGCACGCGATCGGCGTCCGCAACATCGTGCTCCACCCGGGCGCATATACCGACAAGGACGCGGAATTCGGCATCAATCGCATCGCGGAAGGGTTGAACGAAGTGCTGTCCGGCGTCGAGGAGACCGATGTCAACATCGCGCTGGAGACGATGGCCGGCAAAGGCACGGAGATCGGCCGCACCTTCGAGGAGATTGCCGCGATCATGGACAAAGTGTCCGCCAACAATCGCCTGACCGTCTGCCTCGACACCTGCCATATGCATGATGCCGGCTACGACCTGGCGGGCGATCTCGACGGCGTGCTGCAGCAGTTCGACCGCATCATCGGCCTGGACAAGGCGGCTGTCGTGCATGTGAACGACACCAAGAACCCGCGCGGCTCCCACAAGGACCGCCATACGCCGATCGGCTCCGGCTGGCTCGGCTACGACGCGATCGAGGCGATCGTGCGCCACGAGGCGCTGGCCGGACGTCCATTCATCCTGGAGACGCCGTGGATCGGCAAGGATCCCAAAAAGCAGCGTCCGATGTACGAGGCCGAGATCGCGCTGCTGCGCGGAGACGGCCTGGAACGGTTCGGCGAGCGGTTCTTCGATCAGCTCGAACGGCTGCATCATTTCTTCGGCAAGCAGGAAATCGACCGCCGCACGTACGTGCTGTCGGTTTGGGATACGATCAAAAGCGACGCGAAGGCCCGCAAGGCCGATCCCCGCGAGCCGATGGAGCGGCTCTACGACCTCGTGCGTGAAGCGGGAGAAGATTTCCGCGATACGGCCGAGGAGGAGCTCAACCAGCTGATTACGTACTGGTTCGCCGGCAAGCAGGCGCTCGTCAACGCCTAAGGACCGGCCGTCGGCCGTCTTCGGCTTCGGCCGCAAGCCGTATCCAAGCTTGGCCCCTCGATCGGCAGGCTCGAGCCGTCCCGCAAGGACGAGCCGGACCTGCCTCTCTTTCAGCCATACACTTTAGCGCGGAGCCGTTACGCAGTTGTCCCAGACCATGCGCCGCTCGCGATTCGGCCGACACTTTATTTTTGAAAATGGAAGGAAGAAACGACTCCTATGCCTCACTCCTATCAATCCCTCCAGCCCGGAGCCGCGCCCGCATCCGGCCGCGCCCGCATGCTGATCTCCTGTCCGGACCGTCCGGGCATCGTCGCCGCGGTGTCCCAATTCCTGTATGAGCACGGTGCCAACATCGTCCAATCCGACCAGTACACGATGGACCCCGAGGGCGGCATGTTCTTCATCCGCTTCGAGTTCGACCTGGCGGACATGGATGCCCAGCTGCCGGTCCTGCAAGAAGACTTCGCCCGCGTGGCGGACCGCTTCGAGATGAAGTGGCATACGTTCCGCGCGAGCCGCAAGAAGCGCCTGGCGATTTTCGTCTCCAAGGAGGACCACTGCCTGCTGGAGCTGCTCTGGCAATGGCAGGCGGGCGATCTCGACGTCGAGATCGCGATGGTCATCAGCAACCATGACGACATGCGCGGGCTGGTCGAATCGTTCGGCATCCCGTACCATCATATCCCGGTCACGCCCGACACCAAGGCGGAGGCGGAGCGCAAGCAGCTCGAGACGATCGGCCGCAGCGCCGACCTGATCGTGCTGGCGCGCTACATGCAGATCGTTTCGCCCAAGGTGATCGAGCAGTTCCCGAACCGCATCATCAATATCCATCACTCGTTCCTGCCGGCGTTCGTCGGCGGCAAGCCGTACGCCCAAGCCTACAACCGCGGCGTCAAGATCATCGGAGCGACCGCGCATTACGTGACGGAGGAGCTGGACGGAGGTCCGATCATCGAGCAGGACGTGCAGCGGGTCAGCCATCGCGACGACGTGCCGAGCCTCAAGCGGATCGGCCGCACGATCGAGCGCGTCGTGCTCGCGCGCGCGGTCAAATGGCATGCCGAGGACCGGATTCTTGTCCATCAGAACAAGACCGTCGTCTTCCACGGCTAGACGGAGGCATCGCCATCATTCATGAAACCTTCATCCGGCCGGCCGAGCCGGGCGATGGCATTTGCTCCTGCGGCAGTGGTACAATCATTCACATGAAGCGACACGCATGAACCGCCGAAATTAGGAGGAGATTCTTTCATGGCCATCAGCCAAGCTACGATTGACCAGCTTTCCATCACGACGATCCGCACGCTTTCCATCGACGCGGTCGAAAAAGCCAATTCCGGCCACCCGGGCATGCCGATGGGCGCCGCGCCGATGGGCTACCAGCTGTTCGCCAAAACGATGACCCATAACCCTTCCAACCCGACCTGGATCAACCGCGACCGCTTCGTGCTGTCGGCGGGCCACGGCTCGATGCTGCTGTACAGCCTGCTCCATCTATCCGGCTACGACCTGTCCATCGACGACCTCAAGAGCTTCCGCCAATGGGGCTCCAGGACGCCGGGCCATCCGGAGCACGGGCATACGGCAGGCGTCGATGCGACGACCGGCCCGCTCGGCCAGGGCATCGGCATGGCGGTCGGCATGGCGATGGCGGAGGCTCATCTGGGCGCCGTCTACAACAAGGACGGCCTTGATCTGGTCGACCACTACACCTTCGCCATCTGCGGCGACGGCGACCTGTCCGAGGGCATCTCCAACGAAGCCGCCTCGCTCGCCGGCCATCTGAAGCTCGGCAAGCTCATCATGCTGTACGATTCCAACGACATCTCGCTCGACGGCGAGCTCAGCCTGAGCTTCTCCGAAAACGTCGCCAAGCGCTTCGACGGCTACGGCTGGCAGGTGCTGCGCGTCGAAGACGGCAACGACCTGAAGGCGCTGGCGGAAGCGATCGCTGCGGCCCAGGCCGAAAAAGGCAAGCCGACGCTGATCGAAGTGAAGACGATGATCGGCTTCGGCAGCCCGAACAAGGGCGGCAAAGGCGGCCATGGCGGCACCCACGGCTCGCCGCTCGGCGCCGAAGAGACGGTGCTGACCAAGAAGTTCTACGAATGGGCTTCCGAGGAGCCGTTCTTCGTGCCGGACGAGGTGCGGGCGCACTTCGCGGAATTGAAGCGCAGCGGCGAGCAGGCGAACGCCGCTTGGGACGAGCTGTTCTCCAAGTACGAGCAGGCCTATCCGGAGCTGGCCGCGCAGTTCAAGCGCTCCGTGAGCGGCGACCTGCCGGAGGGCTGGGACGCCGATCTGCCGTCCTACTCGCCGTCGGACAAAGCGGTCTCGACCCGCGTCGCTTCCGGCAACGCGCTGAACGGCCTCGCCAAGAACGTGCCTGCCCTCGCCGGCGGCTCCGCCGACCTGGAGAGCTCGACGATGACGCATCTCAAGGGCATCGGCGTCTATCAGGCTGAAAACTACGCCGGACGCAACATCTACTACGGCATCCGCGAGTTCGGCATGGCCGCGGCGATGAACGGCATGGCGCTTCACCAAGGCATGAAGGTGTTCGGCGGCACGTTCTTCGTCTTCACCGACTACCTGCGTCCAGCGGTGCGGCTGGCGGCGATCATGAGCCTGCCGGTCACGTACGTGCTGACGCATGACAGCATCGCGGTCGGCGAGGACGGTCCGACGCATGAGCCGATCGAGCAGCTGGCGAGCATCCGCGTCATTCCGAACCTGACGGTGATCCGTCCGGCCGACGGCAACGAGACGTCCGCGGCTTGGGCCTACTCGCTCGAGAACAAGAAGAATCCGGTCGCGCTCGTGCTGACGCGCCAGAACCTGCCGATCCTCGAAGGAACCGCCGAGAACGCCCGCGAGGGCATCAAGCGCGGCGCCTACGTCATCGCCGACGCCGAAGGCGGCAAGCCGCAAGTGCAGCTGCTGGCGACCGGGTCCGAGGTGCAGCTCGCCGTCGCCGCCCAGAAGGCGCTCGCGGCCGAGGGCATCCAGGCCCGCGTCATCAGCATGCCGAGCTGGGATCTGTTCGACAGCCAGGACAAGTCGTACCGCGATTCCGTCCTGCTGCCGGACGTCAAGGCCCGCCTGGCGATCGAGATGGCGCATCCGTTCGGCTGGCATCGCTATACGGGAGACGGCGGCGCGGTGCTCGGCATCGACACGTTCGGCGCGTCTGCCCCTGGCGACCGCGTCATCAAGGAATACGGCTTTACCGTGGAGAACGTCGTCGCCAAGGTCAAGGAGCTGCTGTAAGCTCCCTCTCCTGAGAGCGCAACGATCCGCTTCCATCCGCCGGAGAAGGCAGCCGCCTTCCCCGGCTTTTTCTCATTGAACTATTATGGTATGCTAAAGCGGTGAAGAGTCGAACCACTACCACCCGAAGGAGCACGAATCCATGTCTCAATTCGAAAATGTCACCGCCGTCAAAAAGGCGAATATCTACTTCGACGGCAAGGTGACGAGCCGCACCGTCCTGTTCCCGGACGGAACGAAAAAAACGCTCGGCATCATGCTGCCCGGCGAATACGAATTCGGTACCGACAGCAAGGAAATCATGGAGATTCTGGCGGGCGACCTGAAGGTCCAGCTGCCGGGCAGCGAGGAATGGATCGCAATCGAAGGCGAAGGCGAATTCACCGTTCCAGCGAATGCGAAGTTCAAGCTCGTCGTCAATCGCGTCACGGATTACTGCTGCAGCTACATCCAAGACTAATCACGCTCTTCTTCCGCTCATCCTGGCATGAAACGAAGGCAAGCCGTCCTCGGACGGCTTGCCTTTTTGGCGTCCAACCATCATTTTGGAAGAATAGGGAACCTAGGGGCGATGTGATCAGTCTAAGCGGCGAGGGGGTGAGGGTCATCGGCAAGGAAGGAACGGCCCATTCGTCCGCCTGGGGAAAAGGCGGCAAAAGGAAGCATGTCCAGCCCAGCGGTCATGCAGGAGCTGCTCGCCCGCAAGGGACGGAGCTGGAAGAGGCAGGAAAAAAAGAACGGCTCGCGGAATGGATGGACGAGCATGGAGATGCGGTATTCGGCTATTCGCTGGCGCTGACGAAAAGCGATGCGCTGGCCGGAGACGTCGCGCAGGAAACGTTCCTCAAAGCCTACCGGCACATGGACAGCTACAGGCAGCAGGCAGCCGTGAGGACGTGGCTGTTCGCCATCGCTCGCAATACGGCGCTGAGCGAGCTGCGATCCGCCTACTTCAAGCGGAATCGGCTGTTCGCACGAGTCGAGGACGGAAAAAGCGCGGGATCGGCGGAAGCCGCCTATCTGGACGCGGCGGCGGCCAGCGAGCTGAGGCAGGTCGTGCTCGAGCTGCCGTTCAAGCTCAAGGAAGCGCTGCTGCTGGAGCTGGATCATGGGCTCAGTCTCAAGGAGATCGGCGAAGCGCTCGGGCTGTCGGTCGGCACGGTCAAGTCCCGCCTGAGCCGGGCCAGGCGCAAGGTGGAGAGCGAATGGAGGCGAAGGAACGATGAACCATGACATTCCCGATTGGTATGGAAAAGCAGCCGACCGGAGCGCCACGAAGCGGTTCACGACGGAAATGAAGGAGCAGGTGCTGCGGCAAGCAAAAGCTCGGCCGCTGGCGCGCCGCCAGCCGCGCTTGTTTGCCGCCGCGGGGGGAGCTGTGCTGGCGGCGCTGACGGCAGTGCTGGTGCTGCTGTCCGTGCAGCCCGACATCCTGCGTGAGCTGGAGAAGCGTCGGCATGTAGATGTGGCGCAGCCGCAGGCAGCCGCTTCCGATGGCTCCGCCTCCTCTGCGGGCAAGCCCCTGCATTTTCAAGGCGGATTGTTAGAGACGGATGTTGGCGCTGCCATGAACGTTTTCATGCCGCAGAGCGTCCAGTCCCTCCCGCTGTCAGCCGTGAAGATCACGGAAGTTTCCAAGTGGCAGGAGGGAGCGAGGACGATCGCGTTCGAGCAGACGATCAACGACTATACGAGCCGCGGGAACGGTTTTCAGCTGATGGGTGCGGGCGGAGAGCCGGAGGAGAGGGTTTTCGAGGTCGGCCGATATGCTTCCAATGAGCTCGACATTGTGCCGACCTCCTTTTATGGAGAATCTGCATTCAAGCTGGAAGGAAAATGCGGATGGGGCGAGGAAAAAAATCCCTGCTCGCTCTGGATCGACCGTTCCCAGGAACAGATTCGCGTCTTCTATCCCGCCGTAATTCAGCAGGAACAGGAAGCGGACTTGGACGGAGACGGCCAGGCGGAGCTGATCGTGACCGAACCGTCGAACCGGATGATGATCTATAAGCGAACTGAAGATGGAGTCAAGGCGGCAAGCGTACAGGAAGCGCTAGCCCTTTCGAACAGCATCAAGCTGGAGCTTGATGAGCGAGCCGGGACGATTCGAAATCCAAGCAGCCGGACGACCTATCGGTACCAGTCGAAGGACGGGATCCAGATGCTGCTTCCCGAGAAGCGATGACCTCCAGGCGCTCCGAGCAGGCATGGGACGCGCACCCGCCCTCATAGGCTCAAGAGGAAGCAGCCGCACCAATGGGAGGGATTCGCTCATGTCCTATTATAAAGAACCGCCGCCGCAGCTGCCGATCGACCAGCCGGCTTATGTCGGAGGCTGGCAAGGAGCATGCGGGCCGATCGTGCCGATAGCGGGCGTGCCTCAGCCGAACGAGTACGTGACGTCGCTGGACCCGGTGTTCGTCCAGCACATCAGCCGCCATCAAGGCCAGCCGATCGCGGTGGAGACGACCTGCGGGAGGATCGAAGGCCTGCTCGCCGGCGTCGCCGTCGACCATATCCAGATCAATCGGGACGACCGTTCGATGCACATCCGCATCGCGCACATCGTCTATTTCGAGGGACCGGCGGTTTCGTACCGCTGACGGCAAAAGAGGGGCGGAGCGCCCGATCCGTCTTGGATCGGGCGCTCCGCCCCTTGCTGTTGCATAGCCAATCCTTCCGCTTGCAGCCCGCGAGTCCGAGCGTCGGACGAGCCGGCATTCGCCTCGAGCGTCCGCCTCCTCGCTCAGGCGCGGCGGTGCGCCCTCTCGGCCGTTCAGCCCTTGTCCGGCGTTCCGCCTAGAGACTGGCCGATCCACTGCTCGTACAGCTTGGCTACCGCGATCAGGTCCTCCTGATCGTAGCCGGCCGCGCTGCCGGCCTGGAACAGGCTTTTCGCGGCTTCGAGCATCGGCGTCGGCACGTTCAGGCCGTCCGACAGAGCGGAGGCGAGCCGCAAGTCCTTGAGCATGAGCGCCAGCGAGAACTGCACGCTGTAGTCGCCCTGCAGCAGCTTGTCCGACTTGAGCTCGGCCGCCTTGCTGCCGGCGCTGCCGGCACGCACGACTTCCAGGAACTTGGCCGGCTGGAGGCCGCCGCTCACAGCGACGGACAGGCCTTCGGCCAGTCCCAGGTTGTTGATGGCGACGATGGCGTTGTGGCCGAGCTTGGCGACGGAGCCGCTGCCGGACGGCCCGAGATGCACGATCTTGGTGCCCATCGCGTCCAGCACGGGGCGGACGCGCTCCAGCAGCTCCGCTTCGCCGCCGACCATGAAGACGAGGGTGCCGGATACGGCGCCTGGCTTGCTCCCGGTCACCGGGGCGTCGAGGAAGCCGCAGCCCTCTCCCGCCGCCGCGGCCGCGAGCTCGCGCGCCAGCGCGGGGGAGATCGTGCTGTTGTCGATCAATGCCGTTCCGGGACGGGCCGCGGACAGGATGCCGCCTTCGCCGCGGTACAGCTCCCGCACGACATCGTCGTTGCTGAGCATCGTAATGACGACGTCGGCCTCGCGGACCGCCTCGGCGGGGGAGCCGGCTTCCGTAGCGCCAAGCTCCTTGAGGTCCTCGGCCTTGCCCGGCGTGCGGTTCCAGACGGCGACGGAGAATCCCTTGCGGACGAGGTTGGCGGCCATCGGCGAGCCCATCGTGCCGAGTCCGATAAAAGCGATGGATAAAGTCATGGCATAGCACCGGCTTTCTTCTATAAGTTCGTCAAGCGCTGAAGCATCTCTCCCAGTCTACCATATCCGAACCGGGGCGAACGAGGAAGAATGAGGGAGAGCCTGGAGCGGTCCGCGACTTCCGTCACGAGCATCCCGAGCTGCCATGCAGGTTCGTGAAGCTTCCATGAAACGGGCCTGCGGTTGCTTGTTTTCGCCAGCCGCATCCAGTATCCTTAGGACATGCCGCAAGGCGAACGGGACCGGCCCCCGGCGGCCGGACGCGAGTATGGACGGGTGCTTTCACCCGAACTAGAAGGAGGCATTTTTCGTCATGAGCAAAACGATCCGCTTCGACTACAGCAAGGCGCTCGGGTTCCTGGGCCAAAACGAGATCGACAACCTGGAGGGCCCGATCCGCCTGGCCCATGAGCAGCTTCATAACGGAACCGGCGCCGGTTCCGACTACCTCGGCTGGATCGACCTGCCGACCGCTTACGACAAGGAAGAGTTCGCCCGCATCAAGAAATCGGCGGACAAGATCCGCTCCGACTCCGACGCGCTCGTCGTGATCGGCATCGGCGGCTCCTACCTCGGCGCGCGCGCCGCGATCGAGATGCTGTCGCATTCGTTCTACAACGTACTTCCGAACGGTGAGCGCAAGGGTCCGCAGGTGTTCTTCGCCGGCAACAACATCAGCTCGACGTACGTGACGCATCTGCTGCAGGCGCTCGAGGGCAAGAACTGGTCGATCAACGTCATCTCCAAGTCCGGCACGACGACGGAGCCGGCCCTGGCATTCCGCGTGTTCCGCGAGCAGCTGGAGAAGAAATACGGCAAGGAAGAAGCCCGCGGACGCATCTACGCGACGACGGACAAAGCCCGCGGCGCGCTCAAGAAGCTGGCGACCGAGGAAGGCTACGAGTCGTTCGTCATCCCCGACGATGTCGGCGGACGCTATTCCGTGCTGACGGCGGTCGGCCTGCTGCCGATCGCGGCGGCCGGCATCGACATCGACGCGATGATGCAGGGCGCGGCGGACGCTTCCGAGGCATACAGCAATCCGAACGTAGCCGAGAACGAGGCGTACCAGTACGCCGCGGCGCGCAATGCGCTGTACCGCAAGGGCAAGGCGACCGAAATCCTCGTCAACTACGAGCCGTCGCTGCATTTCGTGTCGGAGTGGTGGAAGCAGCTGTACGGCGAGAGCGAGGGCAAGGACCACAAGGGCATCTTCCCTGCCGCCGTCGATTTCTCCACCGACCTGCACTCGATGGGCCAGTTCATCCAGGAGGGCAACCGCAACCTGTTCGAGACGGTCATCCAGGTCGGGGAGCCGCTGGAGCAGATCACGATCGGCAGCGATACGGACGATCTGGACGGCCTGAATTTCCTCGCCGGCAAGACGATGGACTTCGTCAACAAAAAGGCGTTCGAGGGTACGCTGCTCGCGCATACGGACGGCCAGGTGCCGAACCTCGTCGTGAACATCGCCGACCTGACGCCGTATACGTTCGGCTATCTCGTCTACTTCTTCGAAAAGGCGTGCGGCATCAGCGGCTACCTGCTCGGCGTGAATCCGTTCGACCAGCCGGGCGTCGAAGCCTATAAGAAGAACATGTTCGCCCTGCTCGGCAAGCCCGGCTACGAGAAGGAGAAAGCGGAGCTGGAAGCCCGCCTGTAATCATGCTGGACCGCTACCGCACGCTCCGGGAGCCCGGCTCCAAGGAGATCGTCATCAAGAAGTCCCGCTTCATCGGCTACGGCCGTCCGGTGGAGAGCGAGGCCGAGGCGGTCGCCTTCATCGAGGAGATCAAGAAGCTCCACTGGAACGCGACGCACAACTGCTCGGCCTATGTCGTCGGCGAGCGGGACGAGCATCAGAAGGCTTCCGACGACGGCGAGCCGAGCGGCACCGCCGGCAAGCCCATCCTTGAGGTCATCAAGCATCAGGGGCTCAAGAACGTCGCGATCGTCGTCACCCGCTATTTCGGCGGCATCATGCTCGGCGCCGGAGGCCTGATCCGCGCCTACACGGACGGCGCCGTCGCCGCCATCGAGGCGGCCGGCGCGATTACGAACGTGCTGCATCGCGAGATCGCCGTCGAGGTCGACTATACGTGGTACGGCAAGCTCGAAAATGAGCTGCATGCCCGCGGCGTGCTTGTCGGCGGGGTCGACTTCACCGACCGCGTCGTCGTCCGCTGCCTGCCTCTCGCCGCCGAGGCGGATCGATTCATCGCCTGGATGACCGACCTGACCCAAGGTCAGGCCGAGATTTCCGCCGGCGAGACGAAGCATGTCACGCTCGATTCCTAAAGGCTTTCCGTTCTATTCCCCTGCTTCAGCAGCGCTCCGGCCCCTTCTGAAGCAGGGCTTTTTTCAAGCTGCTTCCCGCCTGCCCGCAGGCGAGGGAGCGGCTTTTTTTTGCTGTTTCCAAAATGAGCCGAAGGAAAGAAGATCAGACATTTTTCGCATTGACGGAATTGCGGAGCTTCTGGTACAGTAGCGTTAATACCAAGTAACTTAATAGGAATATTGAAATTCAATCAGCGCAAAGAATCGTTCCTTCGTGGGCACGAGCTTAGGAGGTTGTCCGGCAACGTGAACATCAGGCTTCGCAGCAGCTGGTGGAGCTTCGGCTTTCGATCGGCGATCCTGCTCTATTTCTTTCTTCTCGTCATCCTCCCGATCTTCGGCATCTACGTGCAGTCGTTCTCTCTCGGCTGGAGCGCCTTTGCCGACAGCGTGGCGGATCCGATCGCCTGGAAGGCGGTGCTGCTGACCGTCCGCCTGGCCGTTCTGGCGGCGCTCATCAACGTCGCGCTCGGCACGATGATCGGCTGGGTGCTCGTCCGCTACCGCTTCCCGGGACGCAGGCTGCTGAACAGCCTCGTCGACCTGCCGTTCGCCCTGCCGACCGCCGTCGGCGGCCTCATGATCCTGCTGCTGCTCGGTCCGAACAGCTGGGCGGGACTCGCCGCAGAGAGGCTTGGCTTCCAGATCGTCTTTCACGAGCCGGCCATCGTCATCGCGATGGTGTTCGTCACGTTTCCGTTCGTCATCCGGGGCGTGCAGCCGCTGCTGGAGGAGATGGACGCCTCCGAGGAGGAGGCGTCCTACACGATGGGCGCTTCCCGTCCGCGCACCTTCTTCCGGGTCATCCTCCCGACGATGCTGCCCGGCATCGTCAGCGGCGGCATGCTGGCGTTCTCGCGGGCGCTGGCGGAGTTCGGCGCCGTCGTGCTCGTAGCGGGCAACATCCCCGGCCGCACGCTCGTCGCCTCGGTGTACATCTTCGGACAGATCGAGAGCGACGAGACCCAGGCGGCCGCGGCGGTATCGGTGCTGCTGCTGACGCTCAGCTTCCTTATCCTGTGGGGCATCAACCTCGTGCAGGGAAGGAGGAAGCGCGCATGAGGAGGCTGTGGATCGGACTGACCTACGCGGTGTTCGCGCTGCTGATCGTCGTGCCGCTCGCCAAGATCGCGACCGGCTCCCTCGAGGACGGCCTCTCGGGCCTGGCGGACGCGCTGCTCCGCCCGGAGGCGCTTCATGCGCTCATGATGACCGGCATCATCGTCGTGTTCGTCACGCTCATCAACACCGTATTCGGCGTCATGCTGGCGATCTACCTCGTGCGGGCTCCGTGGCTGCATCCTCGGATCAAGGGCCTGCTCAACAGCATCGTCGACCTGCCCTACGCCGTCTCGCCGGTCATCGGCGGCCTCATGATCGTACTGCTCGTCGGACCGGATACCGCGCTCGGCGCGCTGCTCGAAGGGGCGGGCATCCAGATCGTCTACGCCCTGCCGGGCATGGTCATCGCGACGCTGTTCGTCACGTTCCCGCTCATGGTGCGGGAGGTGATGCCGGTGCTGCAGGAGATCGGGAGCCAGCAGGAGGAGGCCGCCACGATGCTGGGCGCTTACTCGTGGTACACGTTCTGGTACGTCACCTGGCCGTCGATCCGCTGGGGCGTCATCTACGGCATCGTGCTTACGGTCGCCCGCACGCTCGGGGAGTTCGGGGCGGTGCTCGTCGTCTCGGGCAACATCATGAATCTGACGCAGACGGCGACGACGCTCGTCTATCAGGATGTAGAGAACTTCAACGTCTTGGCCGCAAGCGGCGTCGCGCTCGTGCTGGCGGCATTTTCCGTCGGGCTGCTGCTGCTGATGGAATGGGCGAAAAAGCGAAAGGAAGTGCACTGACATGCATATCGAGGTCAAGGGACTGAGCAAGTCGTTCGGCGATTTCAAGGCGGTCGAGGACGTAAGCTTCGGCATCAAGAAAGGCCATCTGATCGGACTGCTCGGGCCGAGCGGCGGCGGCAAGACGTCGATCCTTCGCATGCTCGCGGGACTGGAGGCTCCTACCGCGGGCGACATCCTTTTCCACGGCCAGCGCGTCAACGACCTGCCGCCGCAGGAGCGGGGCATCGGCTTCGTCTTCCAGAACTACGCGCTGTTCAAGCATATGACCGTCTTCGAGAACGTCGCCTTCGGGCTGAAGGTCAAAAAGCTGCCCAAGGATCAAATCCGCGAGCGCGTGCAGAGCCTGATCGAGCTGACCGGGCTCAAGGGCTTCGAGCACCGCTATCCGGCCCAGCTGTCCGGCGGCCAGCGCCAGCGGGTGGCGTTCGCCCGGGCGCTCGCCCCGGAGCCGCAGCTGCTGCTGCTCGACGAGCCGTTCGCGGCGATCGACGCCAAGATCCGCTCCGAGCTGCGCACGTGGCTCAAGGAGATGATCGAGCGCGTCGGCATCACGTCGATCTTCGTCACGCATGACCAGGACGAGGCGATCGAGGTCGCCGACGAGATCATGATTATCAGCAAAGGCCGCCTGGAGCAGAAGGGCACGCCGTGGGACATCTACAAAAATCCGCAGACGCAGTTCGTCGCCGAATTCATCGGCGAGTCGACGACGGTGGACAACGTCGCCGCGCTGCACGGCTTCGAGGAAGCGGCCGCCTGGACCGGCACGAAAGGCCTCATCCGGCCCGAGTACATCGAGATCGGCAAGCCCGGCGAGATCACGCTCGCCTCGGCGACGATGCGGGGCGTCGTGCGGCATATCCATTTCCGCGGCAGCGAGTGGATGGTCGAGCTCGAGATCGGCGACATCCGCCTCATCACGTACCGCTCGCTGGAGAAGGAAGTGCTGAAGCCGGGCGATCCGGTCGACATCCTCATCCACCGCGCCTATCTGTTCAACGAATCCGACAGCTGGATCATGGAGAACAAGCTCAAAGTCGATCCCATGCCTGTCATCATCTAAGGGAGAATGCGATGCGAACGAATCGGACCCGAACCCCTTCCCTTCGCAGGGCGGCCGGGATTGCCGTCAGCTTGATGCTCGTGCTGGGCCTGCTCGGCGGATGCTCCGGATCGCCGGCTGGGGAGGCCGAGCCGGCGGCTGCGCAAGCGGATGTGACGCTCGTCATCGGCGCCTACTCGGTCGTCAAGGACGTTTTTGCCGAGCTGCTGCCGAAATTCAAGGAGCAGTGGAAGGAGCAGACCGGACAGACGGTCGTGTTTCAGGAGTCGTACGAGGCGTCGGGCACGCAGGCCCGAGCGATCATCGGCGGCTTCGAGGCCGACGTCGCCGTGCTGGCGATGGAGGGAGACCTGCAGCGCATCCGCGACGCGGGGCTGATCGAGCGCGACTGGCGGGAGGGGCCTTACCGGGGCAACATCACGACGTCGATCGCCGTCATCGGCACGCGCGCCGGCAACCCGCTCGGCATCGGCGGCTGGGAGGATCTGATGAAGCCCGGCGTCAAGGTGCTATACCCGAACCCGCAGACGAGCGGAGGCGCCCAGTGGGACATCAACGCCATCTACGGGGCGGGGCTGAAGCAGTCGGAACGGGAGACAGGGCAGAAGGACCCGGCCTATGCGAAGCGTTACCTGGAGCGCGTGCACGCGAACATCGAGTCGCTCGACAAAAGCGGCCGCGCGTCGATGGCCGCCTTCGAGTATGGCGTAGGCGACGCGATCGTCACCTACGAGAACGAGCTGCTTGCCCGCATCGCCAAGGGCGTCGCCTACGACATCGTCGTTCCGGACGATACGATCCTGATCGAGAATCCGGCGGCCGTCGTCGACCGCAACGTCGACAAGCGCGGGACGCGCGAGGTGGCAGAGGCGTTCCTGACGTTCCTGCGCAGCGTGGAGACGCAGCGGTATTTGGCTTCTCAGGGGTTCCGTCCCGTCGAGCCGCAGGCCGCAGAGGAGGCGCGAGCGAGCTACACGACGCCGCCGGGACTGTTCGACATCGGCTACCTGGGCGGCTGGGCCGAGGTCAAGAAGTCGCTCTATTCCAAACGCGGCGTCTGGTATCAGGTGCTGGCCGGCATCTGACCGGCATCTGACCGTTCATTTTATGTCGCCGTTCCCGGCCCGAACACCGGAGCCAGCTTCGACGCCGAAAGCGGGCCGCTCAGCCCGAAGTACTCGCAGAAGTTCATCATCATCGGATTCCATTTGGATGGATCGACATAGTCCGGATGTCCTGTCATCGTCAGCGCCTGCTCGACGTGGATCTTTTCGATGCGGACTTCCAAAGCGACCAGGGAGCTCGGCTCTTCGAACGGATGGGCGTTGACGAGCTTGGCTTCCAGGTGGACCGGACATTGCTGCACGCGGGGCGCTCCGACGATGCGAGACGGCACGGGAGTCAGCATGGAGACGCCGAATTTGTCCGGTTCGAATCGATAGCCTCGGGCTGCTTTGGAGTCCGGCACCGGGTCGCGGCCGGTCAGCAAGGTGAGGCTGTCGATCGCAGGAATCAAATCGACGGACGGCAAGTTCAGCACGCATTCGCCTTCTCGCAGCAGATTCATGACGGTCTGCGACTTGCTGCTCAGCCCAAGCATGCAGGAGCGGTTCAGCCACCAGGCGGAAGACATCGGGGCCAGGTTGGGGGTGCCGTCTTCGTTGAGCGTGCTGATGAGCACGACGGACGTGCCGAAGTACAGGATTTTAGGTTCAATATCGACATGCATGTACGTTCCAGCTCCTCTTATCAAGATGCGCTTACTGTAGCACATGCCGTCTGAAATCCCCATCTTTCCGGGATGAGACCGCAAGATGGCGCTAGGTTCTCCGCAAAAAAACCAGGCAAGCCGAACCGGTTCGGCTTGCCTGGTTTTTTTATGCGGCGAAAGCTCAGCTCAAGATGAATTTCTCTACGACATGGGCGACGCCGTCCTCGTTGTTGGACTTCGTCACGTAATCGGCGAGCTCCTTGAGCGCGGGCTGCGCGTTGGCCATGGCGACGCCGAGGCCGGCCTCCATCAGCATCTCGCGGTCGTTCCAGGCATCGCCCAGGGCGATCGTCTCCTCCAGCGAACAGCCGACATGCCCGGCCATGAAGCGCAGCGCATGGCCCTTGGTGCCTTCCTTGTGCATGAACTCCAGATAATGCGGCTTGGACTTGGTGATGTGCATGCGGCCGCCGAGCCGCGGCCGCAGCTCGGCGGCGACCTCGTCGAGCCGCTCCGGTTCGTCGATGACGAGCATTTTGAGCAGCGGCCGGCTCAGCAGCGACGCGAAGTCCGGCTCGACGATATAAGGAATGTTGGACTGGCGGGCATAGGCCTCGACCTTGTCGTTGTCCTCGCGCACGTACAGCCGGTCGTCCACGTACAGCTGCAGATGCAGCCCTCGGTCCGTGCAGTAGCGGTCCAGCTCCGCCGCCGCATCGGCAGGCACATAGCGTTCATATAGCACTTGGCCGTCCAGCAGCGTCTTGACGAGCGAGCCCTGGTACGTAATGATCGGCACGTTGAGCGCCAGCCCCTCGGCGACCTGGCGGGCCGAGGCGAACATCCTTCCCGTCGCGAGCGTCACCGTCACGCCGCGCTCCAGGGCGGCGGCGAGAGCGTCGCGCGTGGCGGGCGTCACCTCCAGCTCGTCGTTCAGCAGCGTGTCGTCTACATCGATGGCAATCAGCTTATACATCCGTTTCTCTCCTGTCTCTATTCGGCTCGGCCGAGAGCTTGATCCCTCCCATTGTACCGGACACCGGCGCAGAGCGACAAGCCGAGCCGGGCGGGCAAAATTGAACGTGCCTGCCAAATGAGATAAAGTGGAGAGATACAGAAACAGAGGCCTGCGGGCGGAAGCGGAGAGATCAGTCATGAATGAGCGCGGAACGGCGGCCAGGCAGCGCCTGGCGACATGGTGGGTGCTGGGGGCGGCGGCGGTGCTGATCGTCGGCTTCGGGGCGGGCCGGATATCGATGCTCGTCCAGTACCCGGTGCTGAAGGAAAAGGTATTTGCCAATTTCAACGCCTCCTACAAGGAGATCAAGCAGGACTTTCTGTTCGGGGCCGAGCCGGAGGCGCTGCTGAATGGAGCGACCAAGGGCATGCTCGCCTCGCTGGACGACCCGTATTCGGTCTACCTGCCGGGCAGCGAGGGCCAGGACTTCGTGCAGAGCTACCAGCCGGAGTTCGTCGGCATCGGCGTGCAGGTGAGGCAAGAAGAGGGACGATATCTCGTCGACAGCGTCATCAAGGACACTCCGGCCGAAAAGGGCGGCCTGCAGATCGGGGATGAGATCGTCCAGGTCGACGGAACCCCGGTCAAGGGCATCAGCATGGACAAGCTGGTCTCGCTGCTTCGAGGCGCGGAGGGGACGAAGGTCAAGGTGGCGCTGGCCAGGGCCGGCGTGCCGCAGCTTGCGGTGGAGCTGACCCGGGCACCGATCCCGGTGACGACGGTGACGCATGCGATGCTGGAGGATGGCGTCGGCCGGATTACGATCTCCCGCTTCGCGGAATCGACGGCCAAGGAATTCGAGACGTCGCTCCAGGCGCTGCTGGACAAGGGCATGAGCAAGCTCGTCCTCGACCTCCGCTCCAATCCCGGCGGGCTGCTGACGCCGACGATCGACATCGCGAGCCGGCTCGTGCCCAAGGATAAGCTCATCCTGGAGGTCGACTACAAGGATGAGAAGAAGGTGCAGAAGTACTTCTCGAAGCAAAAGGAGAAGCTCGACCTGCAGATCGCGGTGATCGTCAACGGGCAGACCGCCAGCGCGGGCGAGGTGCTCGCCGCGGCGCTGAAGGAATCGGCCGGAGCGACGGTCGTCGGCACGACGACGTTCGGCAAGGGCATCGTGCAAAGCTTCGGCCAATTCAAGGACAAGTCCGTGCTCAAGCTCACCGAGGCGCAGTGGAAGACGCCGGGCGGCCAGTCGATCCACAAGAAGGGCGTCGAGCCGGACGTCAAGGTGGAGTTGCCGGCTTATGCGACGCTGCCGATGCTGCCGACGGGCGAGGAGAGCAAGCAGGGCGACTACGGCGACTACGTCAAGACGCTGCAGACGATGCTGGAGGCGCTGGGATATCCGGCGGCGCCGGTGCCGGGCGTGTTCGGCGAGCAGACGACGGAGGCCGTCCGCGGCTTCCAGCGGGACAACGACTTGGAGGCGACAGGCGTCGTCGGAGACAAGACGTCCCATGCGCTTATGGAGAAGCTGCGCGACAAGCTGCAAAAAGAAGATCCGCAGCTCCGAAAGGCGCTTGACCAGCTGGGAGAATGAACGAAAAAACGTGCCGGAAGCAAGCTTCCGGCACGTTTTTTGTTGAGCGGCCCAAGCCGAGGGCCGCAGCTCCTCAGGACGGGCGGCCCCGGTTCGCTTCGGGTTCTGCGCGCTCCGGACTCCGGGCTCGCTCCAGCGAGCGGCGCGGCTCCGTCAAGGGATCGCCCGGCCGGTCTTGGCCGGAGCTATTGCTCCGTCAGGATGATCGGCCCGCCCTCCACGATCGCGATCGTGTGCTCGAACTGGGCGGAGCGCTTGCCGTCCATCGTCTTGCAGGTCCAGCCGTCGGTCTCGATGAACATCTCGAGCTTGCCCTCGTTGATCATCGGCTCGATCGTGAGCACCATGCCTTCCTTGAGGCGGAAGCCTTTGCCCGGCTTGCCGGCATGGGAGAAGTTCGGCTCCTCGTGCAGCTCGCGCCCGACGCCGTGGCCGAGCAGGTCGCGCACGACCGAGAACCCGTTCTGCTCGGCATGCTTCTGCAGCGCGTGCATGACGTCGCCGATGCGGTTGCCGGGCTGGGCGAGGGAGATGCCGATATCCAGGCATTCCTTGGTCACCTGCATCAGCTTGCGCGAGCTCTCCGGCAGCGTGCCGACGGCGTACGTCCAGGCGGAGTCGGCGATCCAGCCGTCCGCCTGGGCGACGATGTCGATCGTCGCCAGGTCGCCGTCGGCGAGCGGCGCGTCGCTCGGGAATCCATGCGCGATGACGTCGTTGACGGACGCGCAGGTCGCGTACTTGTACCCGTTGTAGCCGACGGTGTAAGGGATGGCGTCCTGGCTGCGGATGTAGCCGTCGACCATGCGCTCGATCTCCATCGTCGTCACGCCGGGGCGGATCATGGACGCGATGCGGCGATGGCATTCGGCGACGATTCGGCCGGCCCGGCGCATCTGCTCGATTTCTTCAGGCGTTCGGATCGGTATGGACATGATGGGTGTTCCTCGCTTTCGTTGACATGCTATTACGTTACTCCTCTGCCCGGGCTCGGTCAACTTCCGCAGGAAAGCAGGAAAAAGGCCGCATCCATGCGGCCCGAGATTCTCGTTTTCAGCGCGCCTTGCCTCCATCGCGGCTTTCGTCCTTCGGAGGAGCGGCCTCGACCTTGCGCGTATGGTCGTCGCTCAGATAGCTTTCACCCTTGCGGTCGCCGCGGCGGCGGCCCCATAGGACGAGCAGCACGACGATGACGATCGTCGCGATGACCCCGACATTCAGAAAGCCGCCTAAAAACAGGAATCCGTCTCGTGCCGTATCGTTCATCAGCTCATCACCTCTTGCACTACCTTACCCGGAGCAGGCTCCCGCTAGTCTCCTTCCGGAAGCGATATGGTACAATAGTGTGACAACCGAGCCGCAAGCCGGCTGACAGGAGGCACTAGAGAGATGATGAGCCAATCCCCCTACAAGCACAGGTATTTGCGGGTGAAGGAAGCGGTCAAGGCGGCCGGCTTCAACAAAGCGATCTTCACCTCGCCCGCGACGATCTACTATTTGACGGGCTTTTTCGCTGACCCGCATGAGCGGTTCATGGCCCTCGTCGCGGAGCCGGGGAAAGACGGCTACGCGCTGTTCGTGCCGGCGCTTGACGAGGAGAGCGCTCGAGATGCGGCGTGCGTGGAGCTCCTGACGGCCGTCGGCGATACGGATCGCCCCTATGAGCTGCTGGAGCGCCACTGCGGAGCCCCGGACGCCCGGCGGATCGGCGTGGAGAGCTCGCATTTGTCGCACGCTGGCTTCGTGCGCATGGCCGCCGTTTACCCAAGGGCGGACTTCGCGGATGCCGGACCGGTCATCATGAGCCTGCGGCTGTACAAGTCCGCGGACGAGATCGAGCGGGTCAAGACCGCCGTCGCGCTGGCAGAGCAAGTGCTGCGGGAGACGGTGTCCAAGGTGCGCCGTGGCGTGACGGAGCTCGAGCTGAACGCGGAGATCGAGTACCGGATGCGCGTGCTCGGCGGCGACAGGCCGGCCTTCGAGACGAGCGTGCTCGGCGGCGTGCGCAGCGCGCTGCCGCATGGGCGCTCGAGCGGCTACAAGCTGCAGGAGAACGATTTCCTCCTGATCGACATGGGCGTGTTCAAGGACGGCTACTGCTCCGACATCACGCGCACCTTCATCCTCGGCGAAGGCTCGGCCTCGCAGCTTCGCATCTACGAGGCCGTGCTCCAGGCCAATCGCGCCGGCATCGCCGCCGCTCGCCCCGGAAGGCCGCTTCAGGAGGTCGACCGCGCGGCCAGGGCGGCGATCGAGGAGCAGGGATTTGGCCTTTATTTCAACCATCGCACCGGGCACGGAATGGGGCTGGAGATTCACGAGCAGCCTTCCGTGCACGGGGAAAACCGGGAGCTCATGAAGCAAGGCATGCTGTTCACGGTCGAGCCCGGCGTCTACATTCCCGATCTCGGCGGCGTGCGCATCGAGGACGACATCTACCTCGGAGAAGACGGCAAGGCGCAGGTGCTGACCTCGTATCCGAAGGAGCTCACCCGGCTGTAGGCCGGACGGGGAGCGAAAGGCAAGACACGCAAAAAGCCGGCGATCCCGAGGATCGTCCGGCTTTTTGGACATGCGGCCAGGATGGAGCTAGCTGTCCGCCTCGACGACGAGCGTGAAGTCGTCATAATGAAAGGCCGGAGCCACGATGCAGGTGACGAACACGGGCTCGTCTCCGAGCGGACGGGCGGTCTGCCATGCGGCTGCGGGCACGAGCGCCTGCGGCGACTGGCCGGCGGCGATGTCGAGGCCGAGGATGAGCTTCTGCTGCTCCTCCGGCTTGTCGCCATGGCCGCCGAGCGTCAGCTCCAGGGGGCCGCCGGAGTGGAACAGCCACAGCTCGTCGGACAATACTTTGTGCCAGGCCGATTCCTCGCCGGGATGCAGCAGGAAGTAGACGGAGCTGGCTGCCGCGCGGGCGCCGGAGTAGGGAGCTCCCAGCACTTCATGGGGAATCTGGTAGGAAGCTTTCCACATTTCCTTGAACCAGCCGCCTTCGATATGCCGCTCCATGCCGAGCAGCCCGACGAACGGCGACAGGTTGGATGATTGGGTCATGGCAAAAATCTCCTCTTCGCGTTGGACTTGCTTCACTATAGCATGAGGGGCGCCGGTAATCCAAACCAGGGCTTGTTCCCGTGGACAACTCTTCTAAACGGGTGGTAGAATACGGGAAGTTTCGTATAAACCGGCACGTCCGGCTTATACTTGAAAAGAGGGATTCCGACCATTGACCAGCATTAAGATTCGTCCCGTCCGCTGCCTGTCCGTTCTGGCCGCTCCCGTCCTGGCCGTCGCTCTGCTCGCGGCCGGCGCCTCGCCTGCTGCCGCGGCCAAGCCTGCTGCCGTCCAGGCGGCAGCAGCCAAGTCCGCCGCGATCGCCGTCACGCTCGACGGCAAGAAGCTGAGCCTGCAGGCGCAGCCGATCCAGAGCAAAGGCGCGATCCTCGTGCCGATGAAGGATCTGTTCAAGGCGCTCGGCGCGACGGTCACCTGGGAGCCGACGACCCGCACCGTCATCGCGAGCAGCGGCGCCTACCTGACGCTGTCGCTTCAGATCGGCGCCTCCCATGCGGCGGTCAACGGCAAGAGCGTGAAGCTCGACGCTCCGGCGACGGTGCGCTCCGGCGTGACGTACGTGCCGATCCGCTTCGTCTCCGAGGCGTTCGGCGCCGCCGTCCGCTGGGATGCCGCCGCCCGCGTCGTGCGCATCCAATCGGAGGCGGCCCAATACGAGGAGCGGCTGCAGCAGGAGGAGAAGGAGCGCCAGGCGCGTCGTCTGACGACCGCTCAGATCGTCGCGCTGAACGACGACAGCGTCGTCCTCATCCAGACCGACTACGGGCAGGGGAGCGGCGTCGTCGTCGGCGACCGGCACGTGCTGACGAACCTGCACGTCATGCAGGACGCCAAGTCCGGGTCCATCCAGACGAACGACGGCCGGTCGCTGCCGATCGCCGGCGTCGCCGCCTACGACGAGAAGGCGGATCTGGCGATCGTGCTGACCAAGGACGAGCTCAGCCTCGATCCCGTCACCTTCGGCAGCTTCGACGACATGCAGAAGGGCGATCCGGTCGTGGCCATCGGCAGTCCGCTCGGGGCTCAGAACACCGTATCCGTGGGCGTCGTCAGCAACTTCGGCTATGACGGCGGCAGCATCTACTACCAGATCAGCGCCCCGATCGATCACGGCAGCTCCGGCGGAGGGCTGTTCAACCAGTACGGCGAGCTGATCGGCCTGACGACGTCCGGCTATGAGGATACATCGGCCGACCTCAACTTCGCCGTGGCGTCCGAGGATGCGGTGGAGCTGATCCGCAAGTCCGACATCGATCCGGCCAAGGTCGCCTTCCTGAAGCCGACGCTGCCGGAGACGCTGGAGGGCGCGTCCGACCCCGAGATTGCGAGCCTGCTGGCCAAGCAGTTCGACAGCGTGTCGGCGAGCGACGGGGAGCTCGCGCTCAAAGGCTGGACCGTCAAGCGGGACGAGAGCGGCTGGCTGCGGCTGTCGGCGGACATCGACACCGATTTCTATGACTATTACGGGTCCAAGATGCAGAAGAACCTGCAGGTGTGGGCGGCCAGCACCGCGAAAGAGCTGAACCGCATGCTTCCCAAAGAAAAGATCCGGCTGAACCTGGTTTATTCCAAAAAAGTCGGCTTCGAGCCTCGCGACTACGAGGCCGGCGCCGTGACCGCGCTGCCGGACGGAAAATGGCAGGTGCGGTATTCCATTCTCGACCTGCAGTTCCAGGACGAGCTGCTCATCCGCCTTCATCCTTGATCTCCAGCACTCTTTCGTTCGTCCAGCCGCCCGGGCTTCCCGGGCGGCTGTTTCTTTTCGGCAAGGATTGAGGTATCATGAACGTTGATTTGTAAGGAGGCTGCTCTCATGAACGTCGTTCTAGCGACGCTGAACGCGAAATATATCCATACCTCGCTGGCCTTGCGCTGCTTGAAGGCCTACTGCGAGAAGGACTTCCCGATCGAGATCGCGGAGTATACGATCAAGGACCCCGTCATGAACATCGTCTCGGACCTGTACGCCAAGCAGCCGCAGGTCATCGGATTCTCGGTCTATATCTGGAACATCGAGGAGACGATAAAGGTCATCCGCGTCCTGCGCAAGATCATGCCGGACGTCCGCATCGTCATGGGCGGCCCGGAGGTCAGCTACGACACGGGCGAGTGGCTGGACAAGCTGCCCGAGGTCGATTTCATCATCCATGGCGAGGGCGAGGAGACGCTTCACCACTTGCTTCAGGAGATCCAGGGCGAGGGCAAGTACCATCTCGTCTTCGGAGCCGCCTACCGCAAAGTCAAGAACGGCGCGCAGGAGACGGTCGTCAATCCGCCGCGCCCGAAGCTGAACCTGGCCGAGCTGCCGAGCCCGCACCGCTTTCCCGAAGACCGCGAGTCGCTGGCGAACCGCGTCGTCTACTTCGAGACGAGCCGGGGCTGTCCGTTCAGCTGCTCGTTCTGCCTGTCGAGCATCGAGGTCGGCGTGCGCTACTTCGACATCGAGCGGACCAAGGCGGACCTGCTCTATCTGATCGAGGCGGGGGCGAGGACGATCAAGTTCGTCGACCGCACGTTCAACATCAAGCGCGACTACGCGCTGGAGATGTTCAAGTTCCTCATCGAGAACCACGGAGGCTGCGTGTTCCAATTCGAGATCACGGCGGACATCATGCGGCCCGAGGTGCTGGACTATTTGGCGGAGCACGCTCCGCCGGGCATCTTCCGCTTCGAGATCGGCGTGCAGTCGACCAACGACGTCACCAACCTGGCGGTCGAGCGCCGGCAAAACTGGACCAAGCTCGTGCGCACGGTCACGAAGGTCAAGGACTCCGGCAAGATCGACCAGCATCTGGACCTCATCGCCGGGCTGCCGCATGAGGACTACGACACGTTCCGCAAGACGTTCAACGACGTGTTCGCGCTGCGGCCGGAGGAGCTGCAGCTCGGCTTCCTCAAGATGCTGCGGGGAACGGGACTGCGGCGCGACGCGGACAAATACGGCTACGTGTACGCCGATCAGGCGCCGTACGAAATCCTCGGCAACAGCCTCATGCCGTTCTCGGACCTGATCCGCATCAAGCGGGTCGAGGACGTCCTGGAAAAGTACTGGAACGCGCATCGCATGGACCATACGCTGCTCCATCTGATCGACCGCGTCTTCGGCTCGGCGTTCGACTTCTTCCAGCGGTTCGGCGACTATTGGGAACGCCAAGGCTGGGAGCGGATCGGCCATCAGCTGGAAGACCTGTTCTCGCGGCTGCGGGCGTTCCTGCTCTCGGACGAAGCGCCGCGCGGCATGGAGCTGGACGTCGTGCTCGGACTTATGAAGCTGGATTACTTCCTGGGGCACAACCACAAGCCGCGCAAGGTGTGGTGGGAGTTCGGCATGGACAAGTCCGAGCTGGCCGGCTGGATGAAGCGGCTCGCGGACGCCCCGGAAGAGGCGGGAGAGGAATTCTCCCGGCTCGGACTAGGAGAAAAGGAGCTGCAGAAGCATGCCGTTGTGGAGCGGCTCCCGTTCGATCTGGAGCGTTACCTGCAGGACGGCTCGGTCAGCCGGGAAGCGGAGACGCTGCTCGTCGTCCTCTACGGGACGGAGGGCAAGCGGGGAGGTCGCGCGTTCACCCTGCGGCTTCCCCGAGGCGCGGCTGCGGCTCTGTAGGAAAGGACAGCCCGCTCGAAGCGGCGCATGAGGCCAAAAAAAAGCGTACCGGAGAACCGGTACGCTTTTTTGCCATCGAGGCTCATCAAGGGACGAGGCTGCGCAGCACGGTCAGCTCGCCGTCCAGCGTGCAGGAGCCGAGCGTCGCCGGCAGCAGGAAGCATTCGCCGGCCTTGACGGGCTGCGATCGACCGTCGCCCCAGGAAATCGAGCCGGCGCCTTCCGCGATGACGAGGATGACGAAGCTCTCCGGCGATACCGCCAGCTCCCACGGACCGCGCACGATGCCTTTGTCGACGAGGAAGTAAGGGGACTCGGCGATCGTCAGCCAGCTGCCCGGACTCGCGCCGTCCGTGCTCATGCGCGTCGCTCCGGCGCCTTCATAGGCGATGACGTTCAGCGAATCCTCGACATGCAGCTCGCGCAGCTGGCCGTCGAGGCCCGGGCGCTTGTAGTCGTAGACGCGGTACGTCGTATCGGAGTTCTGCTGGATCTCCGCCACGACGACGCCGGCGCACAGCGCGTGCACGGTGCCGGCCGGGATGTAGAACGCGTCGCCCGCCTTCACTTCGACTTCCTGCATCGTCTCCATGACGCGGTCCTCGTCGATCGCCCGCTGCAGGGCGTCGCGGTCGACGCCTTCCTTGAGGCCGTAGATGATCTTGGCGCCCGGCTTGGCGTCGAGGATGTACCACATCTCCGTCTTGCCCAGCTCGCCGCCGGGAAGTCCTTCGTAGCTGTCGGTCGGGTGCACCTGCACCGACAGGTCGTCGTTGCAGTCGAGCAGCTTGATGAGCAGCGGGAAGCGGCCGTTCTTCTCGGAAAAGCCCTTGCTGCCGAACCATTCGCGGCCGTAGCGCTCGCGGATCTCGTCGAGGCCGAGGCCGTCCAGCGGGCCGCCGAGCACGGTGGTCGTGCCGTTCGGATGATCGCCGATCATCCAGCCTTCGCCGATAGGGCCTTCCGGCAGCTCCAGGCCGAACTGCTCCAGGGCGCGTCCGCCCCAGACGCGCTCCTTCATCTCGGGCTTGAATTTAAGCGGGTAGGGATTGATGGTCATCTGTAGGTCCACTCCTATGCGAATGATATGTCGGGATGATTGCGCAGCGGATCGCGGATCAGGCTTGCGGGGCCTGTCCCGGCTGAAACAGCTCGAGCAGCTCGCCGTCCGGCCCGTAGAAGAAGAAGTAGCGCGCGCCGTTCGGCAGCGTCGTCAGCTCGGTGTCGCGAAGCGGAACGCCGAGGCGCTTGATGCGCTCGAACTCTTCCTCGATGCTGTCGACCGTGAAGGCGATATGATGCGTCTTGCCCTCGGCCGGCAGATTGGAATTATAGCCTTCGATCAGCTCGAGCTCCGTCTGCTCGGAGCCGGGAAAACGCAGGAAGGCGAGACGGATCACGCCGTTCGTATGGGGAAGCGTGTACGTATGCTCCATGCCGAGCACCTGCTTGTAAAAATCGATCGAAGCCTCCAGATGCGCCGTCATGACGCCGACATGCTCCAGCTTGCGGATAGCCATTGATAATTCCTCCTCTTAGTGGAATGAACCCGAATCGGCCGGATCGGCCGGCGAAGCTTTCTTCTCGATTCCGAGCGCGTAGGGCGCGGACGGCTTTTGGACCATCCGATAGACGGCGGCTTGGGCCGCCTCCGCCGGCAGGCCGGACGCCCAGCCCATGACCTCGTCCGCTTCCTCCGCGCCGCCGGGATGGCCGGGATAGAGGACGCAGGCGAGGATGCCGCCGGGACGGAGGACGCGAAGCGCGGCCTGCAGCGCGGGCAGCGTCGTCTGCGGCATCGTGATGAGGCTCGTATCCGAGCCGGGCAGATAGCCGAGATTGAACAGCACGGCCGCGATCCGGCCGCGGAGCTCCGCGGGCACGGCGGCCTCCAGCTCGCTATGCGACCGGAGCAGCAGCGAGGTCCGCGCCGGGAGCCGGCCGGCCGCCCGCAGCGGCTCGAGCCGGTCGCGCGTGCGCCGCAGCGCCTCCTCCTGCACGTCGAAGCCGATCAGCGCGCCGCGCGGTCCGACGAGCTCGGCGAGGAAGCGCGCGTCGACGCCGCCGCCGAGCGTAGCGTCGACGACCGCGTCGCCGGGCTGGACGCGCTGGCGGACCCAGCCGTGCGCCATGCCGATGACGGAGAGCAAGCCCATCAGACCCGCTCCTCCGGCTCGCAGCCCGGCGCGTCCTGCGCCGCCGCCCGCATCAGGGCGGCATACTTGGCGGCGGACAGCTTGCGGCCCGGCTTGGTCAGCGCAGGCGCATGCTCCGGCTCCGGCAGCAGGCCGGGTGCGGCCGGCTGCCAGAGTCGGCCCTGCCAGGTGCCGCGGCGGGAGAGTTCGGCGTCGAAGGCATTCAGCACTTCCCATTTGCGCAGGCTCCACGTCGGTCCGATCAGCAGGTCGCGCGGCGCGTCGCCGGTGAGCCGGTGCACGATCATCTCCGGCGGCAGGAACTCCAGCGTGTCGACGACGAGCTTGACGTACTCGTCCATCTCCAGGAAGCGCAGCAGGCCGTCCTCGTACTGCTTGACCATCGGCGTCTTGCGCATGAGATGGAGCAGATGGATCTTGATGCCCTGCACGTCCATCGCGGCGACGGCGCGGCCGGTGTCCAGCATCATCGCATGCGTCTCCTGCGGCAGGCCGTAGATGATGTGGGCGCAGACGCGGATGCCGCGCTCGCGCAGGCGGCGCACCGCATCGAGGTAGCAGGCCGTGTCGTGGGCGCGGTTGATGAGGTCCGAGGTGGACTCGTGGACCGTCTGCAGCCCCATCTCGATCCACAGGTACGTGCGCTCGTTGAGCTCGGCGAGGTAGTCGACGACGTCGTCCGGCAGGCAGTCGGGACGGGTCGCGATTGACAGTCCGACGACGCCCGGCTGCGCGAGGATCGCTTCATAATAGAGGCGGAGCTCCTCGACCGGCGCGTACGTATTCGTATAGGCCTGAAAATACCCGATGTAGCGGGCGTCGGGCCACTTGAGATGCTGACGGTCGCGGACCGTATCGAACTGCTGGACGAGGTCGTCCCGGCGGCTGCCGGCGAAGTCTCCCGAGCCGCGGGCGCTGCAGAACGTGCAGCCGCCTGTCGCGACCGCTCCGTCGCGGTTCGGACAGGTGAAGCCGGCGTCCAGCATGACTTTGAACACCTTGCCTCCGAACCGCTCTCTCATCTCGTAATTCCAGGTATGGAACCGCTTGTCTCCCCATAGGAGCGGAGAGGAAGCGGAAGGCGTTGCATCTTGCATGGCGGCTCCTTTCGAACGGGCTTGAATCCGGCGGACGGACGGCCGAAGCCTCCGTCCTTGCGTATGGTTGCTACCATCATACCTGAATTTCGCTGTGGCGCCAAAGGTCCGGGGGCATGCAGGACTGCCGCCGCAGGTGGACAAGCTGGGAAAAATAATCCTTGAAAGCGCTTATTTCGGGCTTGCTATACCTTACATGATGTGTTAAATTGAAGAGGAAAGAAATCAATTAAATCAAGGGTTTTTCATCACTTGAACGCTGCCGCGACCCTGATTTTCATAAGCGCCCGATCTCCTGGGAATGCTGTAAAAAAATCCATGAGGTGATGAACATGAACACGGTGAAAATTCCGCAAGGCGACAGCAAGGTAACGGTCGAGCTCACGGTCAAGGAACTGATGGCGCTCGCCGGAATCCGGTTCCACGGCAATCACCGCCTTGAAATCGAGGCTCGCCGCAAGCTGAATCTCGCGCTGTCCGAGACGTACGAGCTGGACCAGCCGATTCCCTACCAGATGCTGAACTAGCAGCATTCCTCTCTCGAACCGAGCGGTTTCCGGGCAGGCCACGCCTCCCGGAGCCGCTTTTTCTTTACAACCGGACCCATCTTGGGCACAATAGGACGGTAGAGTCCGCTTCGGCCGACCGCCGAGGCTATTGGAGGAATAATCGAATCATGCGCTTGAGAGGAAGAAAAGGCATCCGCGAGGAGCTGGAGGCGCTGCCGCGCCTCGTCGTGCTCGATGCCGCGAAGCATAAAGGCAAGTGGAAGGAATTTTTCGGCAACGACAAGCCGATCCACGTGGAGCTGGGGATGGGCAAAGGAAAGTTCATCAGCCAGCACAGCGTCCGCAACCCGGACGTGAACTACATCGGCGTCGATATGTACGACGAGCTCATCCGCCGCGCGAGCGAAAAGGCGCTGCTGGCGAGGGAAGAGCTCGGACAGGAGGGCTATCCTCCGAATCTGGCGCTGCTGCGAGCCAACATCGAGAACATCGCCGACATGTTCGCGCCGGGCGAGCTGGAGCGCATCTACCTGAACTTCAGCGATCCGTGGCCGAAGTCCAAGCACGCCCGCCGTCGGCTGTCGCATCCGCGCTTCCTGGAGCAGTACGCGGTCCTTCTCAATGAATACGGGGAGATCCATCAGAAGACCGATTCGCGGCTGCTGTTCGAGTTCTCGCTCAACAGCTACGCCGAGACGGAGATGCAGCTGCGCGCCATCTCGCTCGACCTGCATCGCGACGAGGTCCGGGACGATCTGGTGCTCACCGAGTACGAAGGCAAGTTCATCCAGCAAGGGCTGCCGATCCATCGCTGCGAGGTCGTCGTCGGAGCCTCCGCGCTCGCCGCATACCGCGAGGAGAAAAATGCCCGCCGCAGCCGCGAGGCGGCCAAGGAGCGCGAGGACTTGGAGAAGGCCAAGCTTCACGGCTCCCAGGCCTGATCCCATTGCCGGCCCCGACATGAATACCGCCCGCCGCCCCTTCGCAGGGACGGCGGGCGGTTCGTTTTTGGTCAGCTTCCGATGAACGAGATGGCCAGCAGGGCGGTCAGCGTGCCGAGCAGCGCCCCCGCGCCGACGTCGGACGGGTAATGGAGTCCTAGATACATGCGGGACCATCCGACCGATCCGGCGATCAGGACGGCGACCGCGACGATGAGCGGCAGCCAGGCCGGGAGCTCGGAGGCCGCGGCGTAGGCCAAGGGAACGATCCAGGCGAAAACCGCTGTCGTATGGCCGGAGGGGAAGGAGGAGTCCGCGAGGGGACTTTTGCCCGTACGGACGCCTTCGATCGCCTGGTAAGGCCGCAGCCGCTTGAGCGTGCGCTTGACGACGGCGACCGGGATGTGGCTGACGACTACCGCAGCCAGGCTTTGCCAGCCGGCCAGCTCCCAGGCTCCTTCGCCGAGCAGCGCGAGCAGCAGGGAAGCGCTCAGCGTGAACGTCGCTCCGCCCATATGCGTCACGGTCGACAGCCAGCGCCTCACGACGGCGGCGAGCTTGACGCTGGCGGGGCCGCGGTTCAACCAAAGCAAGAGCCGACGCTCCTTCATGCGAAGCCAGCCGATGAACATCGCCACTCCTCCGTCCGTGTGGATTTCTTGTACCCCTATCATAACCTTCCGCACGCATTCTGAATATGCGGCAGCTCCATTCTAAACCCGAATTGTTCGGGCAGAATGAAGCGAAAGCCGTTTTAGGTTTCGCCGGCGTGGTAATGATGGGAGGAAGGACGCATCCCGCAAGGGATGCGTCCTTGAAGCGAAACCCTCGTTCACCGGATTGTCACCGCCTTTTGTCGGACCATGGGAACTTTCCGGGGCGGTCGCTCGTCGGTAAGGACGAAAGCATCAAAACGCCAGCAAATGAATGGAAGAAGCGGTTAGCGCAAGCAAATGAGGGCATCCTAGTCCTTAATGCTCGATGCAAGCGTTTTTCCCCTTGCTTTGAGCCGAAACGAAGGGGATTCGCCTTTTGACAAAGCCATGGGAACCATGGAAAATCAGAAGGGCCGTTTCCAGAAAAGCTGACATCAAAAAAACAGACAGAGAGAAAAGAGCCCGCAGCACGTACAGAGAGAATATTAAAATCGGGGTCTCAAGGGGGCAACACAAATGATCGCGAGTTCCATCATGATTGCATTGCAGATTTTTCTGGCGTTCGTCGGCGTCTATCAATTCGTCTTGGCGCTGTTCGGCATCGTCCGGAAGAAAAACACGGTCCAGCACAAGCCGCAAAAATCGTTCGCCATTCTCGTCGCGGCCCACAACGAAGAAAAAGTCGTCGGCGCGCTGATCGAGAACCTGAACCGCATGGATTATCCGAAAGAGCTATACGACGTCTTCGTCATTTGCGACAACTGCACGGACGGCACGGCCGACATCGCCCGCAGCATGGGCGCGCACGCCTGCGAGCGGTTCAACAACCAGCTCAAGGGCAAGGGCTACGCCATCGAATGGATGCTCAAGGAGCTGTGGGCGATGCCCAAGCACTACGATGCCGTCGTCATGTTCGACGCGGACAATCTGGTCAACACCGACTTCCTCGTCCATATGAACAACGACCTGTGCAACGGCCATCAAGTCATCCAGGGCTACCTCGACACGAAAAATCCGGACGATTCCTGGGTCACGGCTTCCTACGGCATCACGTACTGGTATTGCAACCGCCTCTGGCAGCTGTCCCGCCGCAACCTCGGCATGGCGAACTTCCTCGGCGGCACCGGCATGTGCTTCGAGAGCGCGCTGCTCAAGGAAATGGGCTGGGGCGCGACAAGCCTCGTCGAGGACCTGGAGTTCTCGATGCGCTGCGTGCAGCGCGGCGTGCATCCGGTGCTCAACTACGAGGCCAAGGTCTACGACGAAAAGCCGGTCTCGTTCCGCGCCTCCGCGCGCCAGCGCCTGCGCTGGATGCAGGGACATTTCACCGTCGCCCGCCAGTACTTCTTCCCGCTGCTCTGGGCCAGCATCAAGCAGCGCAGCTTCGTCAAGTTCGACGCGGCGCTGTACTCGTTCTCGGTCTACAGCACGCTGCTCGGCTTCGTCGGCACCGTGGTCATCTGGGTCGACTACCTGCTGCCCGGGGACAACGTCTTCTCGTCCATCTATGAGCATCTGCCGTTCTGGGTTCCGGGCGCGGCCATCGCGGCCGCAGCGCTCATGTTCCCGCTCGTCATGGCGCTCGAGGGCATCAAGTCGGGCAAGATGTACGCCCATCTGCTCTCCATGATCGTCTTCCAGCTCAGCTGGCTGCCGATCACGTTCTATGCGTTCTTCACGCAGAACAACAAGCAGTGGAGCCACACGCAGCATACGCGCGTCATCCGTCTCGAGGAAGTGCAGAGCAAGCAAGCTTCCTGATGCGCTTGACAGGCCGATGCCGATCATGGTACATTAGTCCAAGTGTTCTTGATGATTCACAACAATAGAATCGCACAAGCAGAAGCGCCCGCTTCTCACCTGACCGATACCCTCGGCTGGTATGCGATACGCACGATTGCCGCCTCCTCCCTTGCGAGCGAGGACGGATAATCGACTACGGCGTCTCACGCGGGTCCTGCTCCAGGGCCCGCTTTTGCTTTGTCATAGAGCATCCAGTCGCGCAGTACCCATTCCATTCGGAGGTGGACGATTATTAGCCGAGATCACCAAATCAACGACGATATCCGGGCAAGGGAAGTACGCCTGGTCGGACCCGAGAGCGAGCAGCTTGGCATCAAGCCGATTCGCGAAGCGCTGCAGATGGCCATCGATGCCAACATGGATCTGGTCAACGTCGCTCCTCAAGCGAAGCCGCCGGTATGCCGGATCATGGACTACGGCAAGTTCCGCTACGAGCAGCAGAAGAAGGAGAAGGAAGCCCGCAAGAACCAGAAGATCGTGGATCTGAAGGAAGTGTGGTTCCGCTCCAACATCGACGAGCATGATTATCAGACGAAGCTCCGCAACGTCATCAAGTTCCTTGGCGAAGGCGACAAGGTCAAGGCTTCCGTCCGTTACCGCGGCCGCGAGATCGCGCACGCGGCGGTCGGCCAGCGCATCCTGGAGCGCCTTCAGACCGAAGTGAGCGATATCTGCAACGTCGAGCGTGTGCCGAAACTGGAAGGACGCAGCATGATCATGATTTTGGCACCGAAGAACAACAACTGATCTCTACTTATTCAAGGAGGATAACGACATGCCTAAGATGAAGACCCACAGCAGTCTGAAAGACCGCTTCAAGATCACGGGAACCGGCAAGGTAAAGCGCTACAAGGCTTACCGCAACCATCTGCTCTCCCACAAATCGGGCCGCGCGAAGCGCGTTCTGGCTTCCCAGCCGAACATGGCTGCCGGCGACGTAAGCCGCCTGGCTCAAGGCCTCGCGCAGCTGAAATAGCATTTCCCTGAGATCATCTTTTATTGATTAGAACCTACAGGAGGGTATTATCATGGCAAGAGTAAAAGGCGGATTCGTTCGCGCCCGTCGCCGCAAACGGATTCTTAAGCTCGCAAAAGGTTACTTCGGTTCCAAGCATCGCCTATTCAAAACCGCGAAGGAGCAGGTCAACAAATCCCTGCTATACGCTTACCGCGACCGTCGCCAACGGAAGCGCGACTTCCGCAAGCTGTGGATCGTCCGCATCAACGCCGCTGCGCGTCAAAACGGACTCTCCTACAGCAAATTCATGTTCGGCCTGAAGCAAGCCGGCGTCGAAGTGAACCGCAAGGTTCTTGCCGACCTGGCCGTGAACGACATCGGTTCGTTCAACAGCCTGGCTGACGTAGCCAAGCAAAAGCTGAACGCCTAGCGCCAAAAGGCTGTTCCCGTCATGCAGATGACAGGGAACAGCCTTTTTTTGCTTTCATGCGGACATCCGTACAGCCGGGACCGCCGCCGGCAGAATAAGCTGGAAGGAACGGAAAGGAGGAATCATGTTGTCTAACGTCTCCAAACAGCAAGTGCAGGCTCTCGTCGGCCAGACGGTCGAGGTGAAGCTGAGGGACGGCTCCGTCGTGACGGGCAAGCTGGAGAAGCTGAGCGGCGACAAGCTCTACGTGCGCGTTCAGGAGCAAGCCGGCAAAGCGGGCACGCGCGCCTTTATCCTTCCGCTGGCGCTGTTCTCCGTCCTGGCCATCGGCCTTGCTCCTTTTGGTGCATACGGCGGCGGGGGATACGGCCCCGGCCCCTACGGCCCCGGCCCTTACGGTCCATACGGCCCCGGACCGGGCGGCCCGGGAGGGCCATACGGCCCTTACGGGCCGGGATGCTGCCCTCCCGTCGGTCCAAAAGGCTTTTACTGACCGGAAGGCTGCAAGGACTTCGTCCACTGCGTCACCTTGAGGTCGGGAAAATGGCGCACCGGCTCGTAGCCCTCGCGGGCGTAGAACCGGCGCGCCTTTTCATTGACGTCGTCGACGAACAGCACGGCCATGAGCGAGCCGTGGAGCGTTCCTTCGCGCTCGGCGCGGCGCATCAGCTCGAGACCGATGCCAGTCCCCCGGCTGAGAGGATCGACGACGAGCATGTCGATGTGGAGCAGGCCGTGAATCTCGCCGAAATGGACGAAGCCGATCGGCGAGCCGACTTCAGGCGCGGCGACAATCGTGCGGCCGCTGTCGAAGCGTTCCGGGAGTCCGGCCAGAACGACGGGATCATCGGGGCTGACCGTATGGGACATGGGCATCAGCTCGGTCCGGATGAGGCGGACGAGCGTCGGCAGATCGTCCGGGCGATGCCCGCGATAGCGGATTCGGCGCATGCGGGTGGCTCCTTCCGACGAGCCGGCGGATGGCTTTCGCGCGTGGCGGAAAAGCATGGTCATGACGGCCGTCTCACCCAGTCTATGCCGCGGCGGCGCCGGTTGCGAAGCGATTCGTTTTCCTGCCGCATACATAACTTTTCCTGCAGCCGCGTAATCTAAGTATTGACGGATGATAAGCTCAAACCTATAATAAGGTCTAAGCTAATACCCCAACAGCAATGAAGAGGACGAAGTGTTAAGGGCTCTACTGTCCAGAGAGCGACGGATCCGCTGCAACCGCCGCCAGCATCCCTTTCCAACGAGCTCACCTCGGAGCTGTTTTCCTGAACGAAGCGTTCTTCGCGCTTTCATTAGGGAGAATCGCCTGGCATGCGTTAACCTGCCGAAGTAGGACCGATGAGGCATGCATCTCGCGTCTTACTTCTTGAGACTCCGCATCGCGAGATGCGGCGTAAACCTGGGTGGTACCACGGAAGATCAACCTTTCGTCCCTATGCTTCGGCATAGAGGGCGAAAGGTTTTTTTGTTGCAACCCATAACGGTAGGGGCGAAGGCGGACCGTCGACACCGCCGCCGTCACGAAGGGAGGATCACATGATGGTGATGCAGGGCGAAGCATTGCGTTCCAAGGAAGAGATCATGGATAGAATGAGGAAGCCGGAAGTGGTGAGCGGCTCCGAAATGCTGCTCCGCAGCCTGGTGCTGGAAGGCGTGGAATGTGTATTCGGCTACCCGGGCGGCGCGGTGCTGTTCATCTACGACGCCATGCACGGCTTCAAGGACTTCAACCACGTGCTGACCCGCCACGAGCAAGGCGCGATCCATGCGGCGGACGGCTACGCGAGAGCGTCCGGCAAGGTCGGCGTCTGCATCGCGACCTCCGGTCCGGGAGCGACGAACCTCGTCACCGGCATCGCGACCGCGTTCATGGACAGCGTGCCGCTCGTCGTCATCACGGGCAACGTCGCGACGAGCTTCATCGGGACGGATGCGTTCCAGGAAGCGGACATCACCGGCATCACGATGCCGATCACGAAGCACAGCTACCTGGTGCGGGACGTCGAGGACCTGCCGCGCGTCATCCACGAGGCGTTCCATATCGCCAACAGCGGCCGCAAGGGCCCGGTCCTGATCGATATCCCCAAGGATGTCTCGGCGGCCAAAGCGCTGTTCAAGCCGGTGAACGAGGTGAGCATCCGCGGCTACAACCCGACCGTCACGCCGCGCAAGCCGCAGCTCGACAAGCTCGTCAAGGCGATCGCCCAGGCGGAGCGCCCGCTCGTGCTCGCCGGAGGCGGCGTCGTCTACTCGGGCGGCCATGAGGAGCTGCTGGAGTTCGCCGTCAAGACGGGCATACCGGTCACGACGACGCTGCTCGGCCTCGGCGGATTCCCGAGCGGCAACGAGCTGTGGGTCGGCATGCCCGGCATGCACGGAGCGTACGCCTCCAACAAGGCGATCCAGGAGAGCGATCTGCTCATCAACATCGGCGCCCGCTTCGACGACCGCGTGACGATGAAGCTCGACGGCTTCGCGCCGAAGGCCAAAATCGTGCACATCGACATCGACCCGGCGGAGATCGGCAAAAACGTGCCGACCGACATCCCGATCGTCGGCGACGTCAAGACGACGCTCGGCCTGCTCAACCAGGAGGTCGGCTACGCCGCCAAAGCGGACGCATGGCGGGCCCAGGTGCTGCAGTGGAAGCAGGAGCAGCCGCTTCGCTTCGTCGACTCCGACGAGGAGCTCAAGCCGCAATGGGTCATCGGGATGATCCACGATACGACCGAGGGCAACGCGATCGTCACGACGGACGTCGGCCAGCATCAGATGTGGGCGGCGCAGTACTACCGCTTCAACCAGCCGCGCTCCTGGATCACCTCCGGCGGCCTCGGCACGATGGGCTTCGGCTTCCCGTCCGCGATCGGCGCGCAGATGGCGCATCCGGACCGGCTCGTCGTCAGCATCAACGGCGACGGCGGCATGCAGATGTGCGCCCAGGAGCTGGCGATCTGCGCGATCAACAACATCCCGGTCAAGGTCGCGATCATCAACAACCAAGTGCTCGGCATGGTGCGCCAGTGGCAGGAGATCATCTACGACAACCGCTACAGCCACATCGATCTGGCCGGCAGCCCGGACTTCGTCAAGCTGGCCGAGGCCTACGGCGTCAAGGGCTTCCGCGCGACGAACAAGCAGGAGGCGGAGGCGGCCTGGAAAGAAGCGCTCGCCCATCCGGGTCCGGCAGTCGTGGAATTCGTCGTTCGCAAAGGCGAGAACGTCTACCCGATGGTCACCCAGGGCAACACGATCGACGTCATGCTGATGGGGGATGAACAATGAGCCAGAGATATACGATCGCCGTCCTCGTGAACAACCAGCCGGGCGTGCTCCAGCGCGTGTCGGGATTGTTCGGCCGCAGAGGCTTCAACATCGAGAGCATCACGGTAGGCGCCAGCGAGGAAGCGGGACTGTCCCGCATGGTCATCGTCACCGAGGGCGACGAGAAGGTGCTTGAGCAAGTATCCAAGCAGCTGTACAAGCTGATCGACGTCATCAAGGTCGTCGACGTCAGCGGGAGCCCCATGGTCGCCCGCGAGCTGGCGCTGATCAAGGTCAATGCCGAGCCTGCGGCCCGTCCGGAAATTCTCGGCGTCGTCGAGACGTTCCGCGCCGCGGTCGTCGACATCGGGCCGAGCTCGCTGATCGTCCAGGCGGTCGGCGGCTCCGACAAGATCGACGCGATGATCGAGCTGCTTCGTCCGTACGGCATCCGGGAGCTTTCCCGCACGGGCGTCACGGCCATGAACCGGGGCACGGTCCGATCCTAATCGGAATTTTCGGATAAGTTCGACAACGAATCTATAAAGCTATTCATTTTACCTATAAGCCAAACGAGCCCGCTTTGAGCGGGAGTTTAAGGGCGGCAGTCGAGCGGAGGCTCGCTCAGGCTTTAACGCGCTGTCTCTTTAAACACCCGCTCAAAGGGGTTCCATTCCAAAGGAGGCATCATCTCATCATGGCAGTTAAATTGTTCTATGAAAACGACGCGGATCTCAGCGTTCTCCAAGGCAAGACGGTAGCAGTCATCGGATACGGCAGCCAAGGCCATGCCCAGGCGCAAAACCTGCGCGACAGCGGCGTGAAGGTCGTCATCGGCCTGCGCGAAGGCAAATCCGCCGACAAAGCCCGCAATGACGGCTTCGAAGTGGTGTCCGTCGCCGACGCGACCCGCAAGGCGGACGTCGTCCAGATCCTCATGCCGGACGAGACCCAAGCCCAGGTGTACAACGACGAGATCGCCCCCAACCTGAAAAAGGGCGCCGCCCTCATGTTCTCCCACGGCTTCAACGTGCACTTCGGCCAGATCGTGCCGAGCAAGGACACGGACGTGCTGCTCGTCGCTCCGAAATCCCCGGGCCACATGGTCCGCCGCACGTACGTCGAAGGCTTCGGCGTTCCCGGCCTGATCGCCGTCGAGCAGGACGCGACGGGCAACGCCCAGGCGATCGGCCTCGCTTATGCCAAGGGCATCGGCTGCACGCGCGCAGGGGTATTCGAGACTTCGTTCCGCGAAGAGACCGAGACCGACCTGTTCGGCGAGCAGGCCGTCCTCTGCGGCGGCACGTCCGCGCTCGTCAAAGCCGGCTTCGAGACGCTGGTGGAAGCGGGCTACGCGCCGGAGATGGCTTACTTCGAGTGTCTCCATGAGCTGAAGCTGATCGTCGACCTCATGTACGAGGGCGGACTGGCGTCGATGCGCGACTCCATCTCCAACACGGCCGAGTACGGCGACTACGTCACCGGCCCGCGCATCGTGACCGACGAGACGAAAAAGGCGATGAAGGAAGTGCTCTCCGACATCCAGCAAGGCAAGTTCGCCCGCGACTTCATCCTCGAGAACAAGTCTGGCCGCGCCATGCTGACGGCGACCCGCCGCAACGAAGCGGAGCATCCGATCGAGCAGACCGGCGCGCAGCTGCGCGAGCTGATGCACTGGATCAAGAAGTAAGTCGAGTCAAGGACGCAAGGCAGCGCGCTTCTTCCACCAGGAATGAGGCGCGTTTGCCGCTTCATAAGCTAGAAGGATCCTACCGAACGGAGGTGCCGGTTTGCGCAAGATCTATATTTTCGATACAACGCTCCGCGACGGCGAGCAATCGCCCGGGGTCAACCTGAATACCCGGGAGAAGGTGGAGATCGCCCTCCAGCTCGAGAAGCTCGGCGTCGACCGCATCGAGGCCGGCTTCCCGGCCGCCTCGCCGGGCGATCTGGCGGCGGTGCAGGCCGTGGCGGCAGCGGTCAAGAACGCGACGGTCATCGGCCTCGCGCGGGCTGTCGAGCGCGACATCGACGCGGCCTGGGAAGCGCTCCAGCATGCGGCTGATCCGTGCATCCACATCTTCCTCGCCACGTCGCCCATCCATCGCAAGCACAAGCTCAAGATGGAGAAGGAGCAGGTGCTGGCGGCGGCCGACAAGGCGATCCGCTACGCCAAGCAGAAGTTCGCCAAGATCGAGTTCTCGCCGGAGGATGCGGGCCGCACCGAGCTGGACTTCCTGTGCGAGGTGACGGAGATGGCGATCCGGGCGGGAGCTACGGTCGTCAACATCCCCGACACCGTCGGGTATATGACGCCGGCCGAGTTCGGCAACATTTTCAAGACGCTGAAAGAGCAGGTGCCGGGCATCGAGACGATCCAGCTGAGCGCCCACTGCCATGACGACCTCGGCATGGCGACGGCCAATGCGCTGGCCGCGATCCAGAACGGAGCGGACCAGATCGAGGGCACGATCAACGGCATCGGCGAGCGCGCCGGCAATACGGCCATCGAGGAGGTCGCGCTGGCGCTCGAGACCCGGGCCGCCCTGTACGGCGCCAAGACCGGCCTCAAGCTGACCGAGATCGCCCGCACGAGCCGACTCGTCAGCAAGCTGACCGGCATGGTCGTGCCGGGCAACAAGGCGATCGTCGGCGCGAACGCCTTCGCCCATGAGTCCGGCATCCATCAGGACGGCATGCTCAAGGAGAAGACGACGTACGAGATCATCTCGCCCGAGACGATCGGCATCAAGGAGTCGAAGCTTGTCATGGGCAAGCACTCCGGCCGCCACGCCTTCCGCGAGAAGCTGCTCGATCTGGGCTACGAGCTGGCCGACGAGGCGTTGAACGCCGCGTTCGCCAAGTTCAAGGATCTGGCCGACCGCAAGAAGAATGTCACGGACGAGGATCTGCTCGCGATGCTGGAGGAGAAGCTCGTCGATACGCCGGAGGTATTCGTGCTGGATACGCTCGAGGTCCATTACGGCAACCGCTCCACGCCGAAGGGCACCGTATCGATCCAGGTCGAAGGCCGCGGCGTGCAGTCGGGGACGGCGGAGGGCAACGGCTCGGTCGACGCCTTGTTCAACGCGATCGATCTCGTCACGGGCGAGCCCGTCGAGCTGGACGACTACTCCATCAAGTCCGTCACCGACGGCAAGGACGCGCTCGGCGAGGTGCATGTCGTGCTGCTCCAGGACGGCGTATCCGCGCAGGGCCGCGGCGTGAGCACGGACATCCTCGAGGCGAGCGCGCGCGCCTATGTCGACGCGTTGAACCGGCTCATCGAAAAGCGCAAAGCCCCAGGCCGCCGGGACAAGATGAGCCTGATCTGACGGAGATTTCACCCTGAGACCGCTGTACGAGGTCCGTCTGCTCGCAGGAGCAGGCGGACTTTTTCATGCCATGAAGCGCTCGTTATAGGCATGTCCTATCAGCACCATAGCTATCCTATCTTGGTGTAAGGGAACCCGGATATGGTACAACTGATGATAGCTATTCTCATTCGTCACGAGACGAGACAGGAGTGTTGAACCATGGCAGAAGTGAAGAAAATCGCGGTCATCGCAGGCGACGGCATCGGACCGGAAGTCGTCGGCGAGGCCATCAAGGTCATTAAGAAGATCGAGGAGCTGTACGAACACCGCTTCGAATTCGAGCACGGCCTGTTCGGAGGCGTCGCGATCGACGAGAAGGGAACGCCGCTGCCGCAGGAGACGCTGGACATGTGCCAAAAGGCGGACGCGGTCCTGCTCGGCGCGGTGGGCGGGCCCAAATGGGACAACAACTCGAAGGAGCTGCGTCCCGAGACGGGACTGCTCGGCATCCGCAAGGCGCTCGGCCTGTTCTCCAACATCCGGCCGGCGACGGTGTTCGACTGCCTGAAGGACGCGTCCACGCTCAAGCCGGAGGTGCTCGAAGGCACCGATCTCATCGTCGTGCGCGAGCTGACGGGCGGCATCTACTTCGGTGAGAAATTCCGCCGCGAGGGCGAGCACGGGCAGGAAGCGGTCGACACCTGCGTCTACAACGTGCAGGAGGTCGAGCGCATCGTGCGTCAGGCCTTCGACATCGCCATGACCCGCGGCAAACGCCTCGCTTCGGTCGACAAGGCGAACGTGCTCGAGACGTCGCGCCTGTGGCGCGAGGTCGTGAACCGGATCGCTCCGGAATACCCGGAGGTGGAGCTGGAGCATGTGCTCGTCGACAACTGCGCGATGCAGCTGCTGCGCCGTCCGTCGAGCTTCGACGTCATCGTCACGGAGAACATGTTCGGCGACATCCTGAGCGACGAGGCGGCGATGCTGACCGGCTCGATCGGCATGCTCAGCTCGGCTTCGCTCGGCGAAGGCAGCTTCGGCCTGTACGAGCCGGTGCACGGCTCGGCTCCCGACATCGCGGGCCAGGGCATTTCCAATCCGATCGCGACGATTTTGTCCGTAGCGCTCATGTTCCGCCTCACGTTCGGCTATCATGAAGCGGCGCAAGCGATCGAGGACGCGGTCAAGGAAGTGCTGGACGCCGGCCACCGCACGGGCGACATCGCGGTCGACAAGTCCACGGCGATCGGCACCGAGGCGATGGGCGACCTGATCGTCGGCGCGATCCGCAAAGCCTCTTGAATGCAACGAGAGCCGGCGCCGTCTAGAACGCCGCTAGAACGGACAACCTAGATCCGAAGCGCTTTCCGCGCAAAGGAGGGGTTCCGCATATGGCAGAACGTTTGGTAGGCCGCCCTGCGCCGGACTTCACGATGGAGACCGTCGACGGTCCAGGCAAGGAATTCGGCAAGGTATCGCTTTCCGACTACCGCGGCAAATGGCTCGTTTTCTTCTTCTATCCGCTCGACTTCACGTTCGTGTGCCCGTCGGAGCTCTCGGCGCTGAGCGATGCGGCCGAACGGTTCCGCAAGCTGGACGCGGATCTTCTCGGCATCAGCATCGACAGCGTCCACAGCCATAGGGCTTGGATCCACGCGCCGAAGAGCGCGGGCGGGCTCGGCAAGCTGAACTTCCCGCTGGCGTCCGACATCACGAAGCAGGTTTCCCGGGACTACGGCGTCCTGATCGAAGAAGAGGGTATCGCGCTGCGGGGCCTGTTCATCGTCGATCCGGAGGGGGAGCTGAAGTATCAGGCCGTCAGCCACAACGACGTCGGCCATAGCGTCCAAGAGACGCTCCGCGTCATTCAGGCTCTGCAATCCCGCGGACTATGTCCGATCAACGGAAAGCCGGACGAAACGAACGATGCCGCGGACTGAAGCATCCGCAAGGAATTGCCAGGGCAACCGCCCTGGCTTTTTTTCATTTCCCTGCGGCATCCGTCGTCTTGGATGCGTCCAAGACGCTTTCCGGGGGTAAGAATAAGCAATTCCGATTCCACAAAACGAATGTCGAGGAGGCATCCCGCCATGACGATCGATTTCCATTCCCCGCAGGCCGGCGAGCGCGAGCCGGACAAGCACGCGCCGATACCGCCGGAGCCCGAAATTACGCCTCCGCCGTCTCCGGAGATCGAGCAGCCGAAAAGCCCAGAGCTGCCGCCTGCCGCTCCGCAGCCGGAAATCATGCCCGATCCGGGACCGGAAATTCCCGAGCTGCCGCAGGAGCCCGAGATCAAGCCGGAGGACGTGCCGCCGGCTCCGCTTCCCTGACGCCGGCCGATCGGCAGGAATTCCGCTGGGCAGAGCCGAATACAATGCAGGAAACGATCCCAAGCCATTCCGATGGCAGATGGAGAGAATAAGGAGGGAAGCAGGATGAGTTTTTGCTGCGGAGCGAGCATGATCGGTACGAAAGGAACGCTTAGACACTATCGGACCCACATTCATAACGTCCCCATTCTGTTCTGTCCGGTTTGCCATCGCGTGGATATTCATTATATGATAGAAAGCGAATATGAAATATTGGCTGAATACGCGCACGGAGACGGAGTGTCCGAGGTGGACTTCCAGGACTACGTCGATCAGCGCGGCAAGTCCTTATTCGAGAACTGCGTGAACCATGACAACGAGGATCCGATGGAAGTGGTCCTGAGCCAGATTGATATGGCGCTCGACCTGCTCGGATTCGCCAAGCATATCGGAGATGCGGGCTGGGAGGCCGAGCTGAAGAAACGGCTGGGCATCCTCAATTCCCGACGCAATAAGCTGAAAGCCAAGCGGGCCTCGGAAGGCCTTTGCTAAAGTCGAGCGGCGCCTCCTGAACCGGGAGGCTTTTTTAATTTGAAGCGACTCCCGCAATCGGCCCGGGTAGCTGCGAACCGTATAGGAAACGAGGTGCTCTGTTGCTGCTGATGGTGTTCAAAAGATGGTTCGGACGCTTCAGCGTCAAGCCGCATTCCGCCGGCTCCGCACCGGACAAGCTCCGCGAGTCGCTCGAGCGGATCCAGGCCGGCGACGATGCGCTGCGGGAGAAGCTCATCCAAGATTACCGGCCGTTCATCCTCAAATCGACGAGCCGATTCTGCAAGCGTTACATCGATCCGGTCCGCGACGACGAGTTCAGCATCGCGATGATCGCGTTCAATGAAGCGATCGAGCACTTTTCCCCGGCATCGGGGCGCTCGTTCACCGGCTTCGCCGAAACGGTCATCCGCAGGCGCCTGATCGACTACATCCGGCGCGAGAAGCGCCATCGCCAGACGATGCCGTCCGGCAGCTTCGACCAGGAAAGCGAGCTGGAGGACAGCCTGCAGGCGGCATGGATCCGCCAAGCGATCTCGCGCTTCCATCTCGATCGGGACGCGGAGAACCGGCGGCTGGAGATCGAGGACTTCGCGGCGGAGCTGAAGGGCTACGGCATCCGCTTCGCCGAGCTGGCGGACTGCTCTCCCAAGCATGAGGACTCCCGCCGGCTGCTGCAGGGCATCGCGCTTCGCCTGGCGGAGCAGGACTGCCTATGGGGCATGCTCGTCGACAAGCGGAGGCTCCCGGTCAAGGAGCTGATGGAGCAGTCCTCCGTCTCGCGCAAGACGATCGAGCGCAACCGCAAGTATTTGATCGCCATCGCGGCCTTGCTGCGAGGCCATTATCCATATTTGGAAGACTACCTGCTGATTCGTCACGGCCGGCAGCTTCCGGAGCAGCAGCGCATGCAGGAGCAGGCGGCGGGAGGGAGAAGGTCGTGAACGGTAACGGCATCGTGCTGGAAGTCAAAAAGGGCAGCGTCATCGTGCTCGCGCCAGACGGCAGCTTCCGCAAAATCAGAAGCCGCGGGGGAGAGGCGGTCGGCCAGGAGGTCGAGCTTCCGCCCGTCGTCCGCCCCTCTCGTCCCCGCTGGCTGCTGCCGGCTGCGGCCGGAGCGCTGGCGCTGCTGCTGGCCATCCCTGTCCTGTATGCAGGCAGGGCGGCCGCCAACCCGGTCGTCGCCTACATCAGCCTCGACGTCAATCCGAGCTTCGAGGTCGGCGTCGACGCCGACCTCAAGGTGCGCCAGCTGAGGGCGGTCAATGCCGACGCCGTGCCGTTCGTCGCGGCGCTCGACTACGAGGGACAGCCGGCCTCGCTCGTCATGGAGGAGCTGGCGGAACGGCTGGCCGAATCGGATTACCTGCGGGAGGAGACGGCCGAAGTGCTGCTCGCGGGCGTCCGGCTGCTCGGTGACGGGGAGGAGCTGGCGGAGCTCGGCGCGCAGGCTCGGCGGGCGCTGGAGGAGGCCGCGGAGCATGCCGGCGAGGATGACCTCCATGTGACCGAGCTGCGCTCCACGCCGGAGGTCCGTCTCGAAGCCGAGGAGCTCGGCCTGTCCATCGGCCAGATGACCGTATACTTGCTGGCGCTCGAAAAGGGCTACGACGTATCGCTCGATCGTCTGCGCACGCAGCCGCTCCCGGTCGCGGCGGATTGGAAAGGCGGCTTGGGCGCGCTCGTGCCGAACAGCGCCGAGCTGGACGAGAACAAGCTGGATCGGCTGCTTGAGACGGCAAGGTCCGCGAGGGCGAGCGCGCCGGCTTCCGGCACGGCGAAGCCGGCAGCGGAGGAGTCCGGGAAATCGACTCCGAAGCCGAGCGCCCAGACGACCATCAAGCCGAACGCCAAGCCGTCTGTTGCGGCCAGCAAGCCCGGTTCGCAGCCGGCGGCCGCAGCGCCGGTCCGGACCGCTTCGCCGAAGCCTTCCGAGAAGCGGCAGCGCGACCCGGCGGTCCGCCCTTCCGCGACGCCTTCGCATGGAAAGGGCTGGCGGCCGGCGTCGTCGGCCAAGCTGCCCGAGAGCGGACCAAGCGGGCATCGCGAGCATGGGCGCGATTCGGAACGATGGAAGCGGGAGGCGGAGCAGGCTCTCCGCGAGCTGGAGCGCAAGAAGCGCGCGGCCGAGAAGTTCCGGTCCGAGGCGGAGCAGCGCATCCGGGAAGCGGCGGGAAAGCGGAAGCAAGAGCAGGACAAATGGAGAAAGAAAGCGGAGGCCGAGTGGAAAAAGGCGGAGGAGCGGCGCCATGGCGGACGGGAGAAGCCGACCGACCGTTAAGAAGCCTCCGCATGTCGAAAGCGGGCCGATCCGGCCCGCTTTCGCGCGTCCGCGGGCAGGGACCGATCCCGGCTTCTCCGGAAACGGGCTGGCATTTTTCGACATTATTTCCGATTGACACTTGTTGACAGCCAATCCTATGATTGATTTACGAATCGACGGCTTGACTGCGATCCTGACAGCAAGGAACAGGGGGGGCGGAGCTCGTACATGGAGATGGAACTGTTCAACATCAACAATGTGAGGGATGCGATCCGAGCTCGCCAGCGAGGCCGGGAGCTGGCGCGGGAGCTGGGCTTCGGCATCATCGACCAGACGCGCATCGCGTACGCCATATCCGAGCTTTCGAGCGGTTTCGTAGAGATGCATCAGCACAGCCAGATGCTGATCGGCAAAGTGCGCAAGGAAACGGGAGAAGCCGGACTGGAATGGTCGCTCATCGGCAGCTGCAGCTTTTCCCGCGAGCTGGAAGAGGAATGGAATTCGCTATGGTCGGAGGAATGGGATATCGCCATCACGAGGCGCGTCGGCACCTGCATTACGTTCCGCAAATGGCTCCCTACGTCCTTCTACATGAGTTCGACCCCGATACAGCTCCAGTTGTTTGCGACCGGAGAGGAGCAAGGCTAATGCAGGCAATTCGAAAGCGCTATTTCCCGGCGCTTGCCGAATATATTCGAAGCGGGAGCGAAGCATCGCTGTATCAGGCAACGGAGCTAGGGAAAATGTTCCACAACATCGGCCCGGAGGAGATCATCGCCATCCATGAGGAAAGCATGCGCAACATCGTCCTCAACGTCGACTCGGAGGAAGCGCTCGACCTGTACAGCCGCTCGTTCATGTTCCTGATCGAACTGATGGTCGCCTACCGCTTCCGGTATCAGCCCGAACGCCCGGCGGACGAGCGGTACACCGAGATGAGGGAGCTGCTCAGCCGTTCCTACCGCTCGTTCGAACGGGTCAAGAGCAAGTACGAGAACGTGCTGCAGCATATGGACAGCGGGATCGCGCTCTTCGATACGGAAGGCATCGTGACGTTCATGAACCTGCAGATGGCCCGCTTTCTCGATGTCCCCCGCAAGACGCTCGTCGGCTGCAGCATCCTGGAGATTCTCCGCCACGCCCAGCTGACCCGCTCGACGAGGCGGCTGCTCGTGCGTCTATACCGGGAGATCATCGTGCGCCGCAACAAATATTTCGAGTTCCAGGACAGCAGCGGCCGGCATCTGCTCATCACGGCGACCTACGGCGATCAGCTGGACGGAGACTATCTCATCAGCATGAAGGACGTGTCCGAGTACAAGCAGATCGAGCAGACCGCCTACCAGAACGACAAGCTGGCCATGCTCGGCAAGATCGCGGCCGCGATCGCCCATGAGATCCGCAACCCGCTTACGTCGATCCGAGGCTTCATCCAGCTGCTGAGGCCGACGCTGGTCGATCTCGGCAAGGAAGAGTACGCCAAGATCATGGTGGCGGAGATCGACCGGGCCAACGACATCATCTACGAGTTCCTCAATTCCTCCAAGCCGACGGCTCCGATGAAGCAGACGATCCGGCTCGCGTCGCTGCTCAAGGAGGTCAGCCTGCTCAGCGAGAGCGAGGCGCTCATGCATAATTGCTTCATCGCCCTGGAGGCGCAGGAGTCCGACCTGCATGTCTCGATCGACGTCAAGCAGATCAAGCAGGTCGTGCTGAACCTGTTCAAGAACGCGATGGACGCGATCGCGGAGCTGGGGGGCGAGCGCGAGGGACGGATCGACGTCATCCTGAGCCGCAAATCGGACTTCGCGGAGATTACGATCCGCGACAACGGCAAGGGCATGGACCGGGCGACGCTGGGCCGTCTGTTCGATCCTTTTTTTACGACAAAGGAGTCGGGGACAGGCCTCGGACTGTCGGTCAGCTACCGGATCGTGCGCAACCACTCCGGCACGATCCGCGTCACGAGCACCGCCGGAGAAGGCACGTCGTTCATGATCTATTTGCCAATCGCCGAGCAAAAGCCTTAAAATCGGGGGAGAATCCCCCGATTTTTTTTGCGTTCCGGGGCAAAGCGAATGACGGGAAGGCGAAAGGAAGCGGAAACGAATGAACATGAACTTGACGATATCCACGACGGCGCAAGCGGCGGAAACGGCCGGAGCGCTGATCGTGCGGCCGGTGGCTCCTGCGGAGCTGCAGGAGGGCGCCGGCCCGGCGCAGCTCGGAGCGGGCGATCCGCTTGCGGTTGACGCCGTGCGGGAGTCGCTTCGGAGAAGCTATCGGCTCGGCGCCTTCAAGGCGGCGGCGGAACAGTCGCTGACGATGCCGCTGCTCGGCCTGCACGAAGCGGAGGCGGCCGTGTTCGTCGGCCTCGGCGAGGCGCTCGCCACAGGCGACGGGCTGCGCCGCTTCGGCGCGGCGGCGGTACGCGAGCTGAAGGCGCAGAAGGCGGAGCGCGCCGTCCTGCTCGTGCCGCCGGCGCTGCATGGCGGCACGGACGGCTTCGGCACGGCGCAGGCCGCCGCGGCGCTGGCCGAAGGGCTGACGCTCGGGGGCTACGAGCGCAGCAAGACGCGCGCCGGCGAGCCGCTAGCGGCGCGGGAGCTGCGGATCGAGCTGCAGCTGTGCGGCGGCGCCGGGGAGGACCGGGCTGCGGCCTGGGACGAAGGCGTCGAGCACGGAAGGCTCGCGGGCGAGACGGTCGCCTGGGCGCGCGATCTCGTGCATCTGCCGGGAAGCGTGCTGACGCCGGAGGCGCTGGCCGAGGAGGCCGAGCGGCTCGCGGACGAGGCGGAGCTCGACGTCGAGATCATCGACGAGTGGACGGCAGCGGAGCTCGGCATGGGCGGCCTGCTCGCCGTCGGCAAAGGCAGCATCCACCCGCCGCGCATGATCGTGCTGCATTACGAGGGCGATCCGGACAGCACGGAGAAATGGGGCCTGATCGGCAAAGGCATCACGTTCGACACCGGCGGCTACTCGCTCAAGCGGGGCCTCGGCATGGAGGACATGATCGGCGACATGGGCGGGGCGGCGGCGGTGCTCGGGGCGATGCGCATCATCGGCAAGCTCAAGCCGAAGGCCAACGTCGTCGCCGTCATCCCTTCGGCGGAGAACATGATCTCCGACCGGGCGTTCAAGCCGGGCGACGTGCTGACGATGATGAACGGCATGACCGTCGAGATCGTCAACACGGACGCCGAGGGCAGGCTCGTGCTGGCGGACGGCCTCACGACCGCGATCCGGCGCGGAGCGACGAAGCTCGTCGACGTGGCGACGCTGACCGGCGCCGTCGTGTCGGCGCTCGGCGACGCGGCGTCCGGCGTCCTCGGCAACGACGACACGCTGCGGCGCGAGCTGGAGGAGGCGGCGATCCGGGCGGGCGAGCGCGTCTGGCCGCTTCCCGCCTATGCGGACTACCGCCGCAAGCTCGACAGCGCCGCCGCCGACCTCAAGAACGGCGCGGGCCGCGAAGGCGCGGCGAGCATCGCCGGGCTGTTCGTCGGCGCGTTCGCGGAGGAGAAGCCATGGGTGCACGTGGACATCGCCGGCACGTCTTGGATCGGCCGCCCGCGAGGCTGGGAGAGCAAGGGCGCGACCGGCGTCATGACGCGCACGCTCGCGGAGCTCGTCCTGCAAGACGGCGGCAGGGGCCTCCGCTGAAGCAGGCCTGGACCGACAAAATCCTTTGCGTTCTTTACCGATTTCCCGTATCATAGGATAAACGTTACCCTACCATGTAAGGAGTTCTGCGATCATGACCGCCAAACCGAGCAAGATTGTCGACTGTACCGTCCGTGATGGAGGCCTTGTGAACAACTGGGACTTCAGCATCGAATTCGTTCAAGACCTGTACCGCAGCCTGGATGAGGCGGGCGTCGAGTATATGGAGATCGGCTACAAGAACTCGCCGAAGCTGCTCAAGGGCGCGGATGCCGCCGGTCCTTGGCGCTTTCTGAACGATGACTTTCTGCGCAAGGTCATCCCGAACAAGGGCAGGACGAAGCTGTCCGCGCTCGTGGACATCGGGCGCGTCGACGAGAGCGACGTGCTGCCCCGCACGGAGAGCATGCTGGACCTGATCCGCGTCGCCTGCTACATCCAGGACGTGGACAAGGCGCTGGAGCTCGTCTCGCTGTTCCATGAGCGCGGCTACGAGACGACGCTGAATATCATGGCGCTGTCGAACGTCATGGAGAACCAGCTGATCGAGGCGTTCGACGCCATCCGCGAGAGCGTCGTGGACGTCGTCTACGTCGTCGACTCCTACGGCAGCCTCAAGCCGAGCGACTTCGCCTACCTGATCGACAAGTTCAAGCAGCATCTGCCGAACAAGAAGCTGGGCGTGCATACGCACAACAACCAGCAGCTCGCGTTCGCCAACACGCTGCTCGCCGTCGACAAAGGCGTCGAGTACCTCGATACGAGCGTCTACGGCATGGGCCGCGCCGCCGGCAACTGCAACACGGAGCTGCTCGTCGCCCACCTGCCGGGCACGAAATACAGTGTCCGCCCGGTGCTGGAGATGATCGAGAAGCACATGCTGCCGCTTCGCCAGAAGGAAGAGTGGGGCTACATCATGGAGTACATGGTGACCGGCCTGCTCGACGAGCATCCCCGCTCGGCGATGGCGCAGCGCGGCTCGGACAAGCAGGACCGGATCGTCGATTTCTACGATCAGCTGACGACCCCTGAAGTGCTGCACGGCAAATAAGCCGCGTCCGCTCCGACCGGAGCCTGCAAAGCCGCCCCTGACGACCGCCAAGGTCCGAGGGGCGGCTTCTTTGCGTCCGCATGCCCAGGAAGTATGCGTTTACAAGGGAGGCGCGACCTGCTATTGTTTTAGTTCCGAGAGAGAAGAAGGCAGGAGAGGATCGCATGTACCGAGTGTTGCTGGCCGATGACGAGGCCGACGTACGGGAAGGATTGCTGACGGAAATCCGCTGGGAGGAGTGCGGCTTCGAGATCGCGGCGACGGCCGAGAACGGCCTGGAGGCGCTGGAGCTGGCCGAGCGGCTGCTGCCGGACGTCGTGCTGACGGACATCCGCATGCCGTTCGTGGACGGGCTCGAGCTCGTGCGGCGGCTGCAGACGGCGCTGCCGCTCGCCAAGACGGTCATCCTCACCGGCTACGACGAATTCGACTACGCCCGTCAGGCCGTCTCGCTGAGCGTCGACGAGTATCTGCTCAAGCCGTTCACGGCGGCGAGCCTGACGGAGCTGCTGCGCGGCCTCAAGCAAAGGATGGACCACGAGCGGGCGGAGCGCGAGGATGCGCGCGAGCTGCGGGAGCACTATCACCGGAGCCTGCCGCAGCTGAGGGGACAGTTTCTCAGCTCGCTGCTGTACCGCCGCTATCCGGAGGCGTCGATCCGCCGCAAGGCCAGTCAGTACGGCCTGAGCCTCGAGGGAGAAGGCTGCTCGGTATCCGTCGTCCGCATCGGAGAGCCGGAGGAGGGAGCGCCGTTGGTCGGCTCGCTGCAGCAATCGCCGGATGAGGAGCTCAAGCTGTTCGCCGTGCTCAACGTGGCCGAGGAAATCTGGTCGGAGGCGAGCCGCGGCATCGCCTTCCTCCATCAGGACAGCATCGTGCTCATGGACTTCGGCGTCGCCGAGGAAGGCTGGAAGGAGAAGCGCCAGCAGACGCTGGAGCAGCTGGCGCGCAGCGTGGAGTTCTACCTGCGGCTGCCGGTGACGATCGGCACGGGACTGCCCAAGCGCAGCCTGTCCGAGCTGCAGGAAGCCTACGAGGAAGCGCTGCTCGCGCTCGACTACCGGCTCGTGCCGGGCATGGACCGCCTCGTCTTCCTGCAGGACGTCGAGAGCCGGCCATCGGAGCCGCTGCGCTTCGACGAGCTGTGCGAGCAGGCGCTCGCCCGCTGCCTCAAGGTCGGCACGCCCGAGGAGCTGGAGGCGCTGCTTGCGGACATTCTCGGCGAGATCCGCGAAAGCCATGCGTACAGCGGCATCCAGATGTACCTCATGGAGGTGCTGACGGCAATCTGCCGCACCGCGCAATCCGCCGGCGTCGAGCTCGAGGAGCTGCTCGGAGCCGGCGCGCAGCCGTATGCCGAGCTGTCCCGGCTGACCGGCCTCGGCGAGGCCAGGCGCTGGCTCGGGGAGCTCGGCGCTGCCGTCATGCAGCGCATCGCGGGCACGCGGCAGCATGCGTACAAGGACCTGGTGGAGGAAGCGATCCGGTTCACCCGCGCGCATGCGCACGAGCCCGAGCTGTCGATCGCGATGGTCTGCTCGCATCTGCACATCAGCGCCGGTTATTTCTGCGGTCTGTTCAAGCGCGAGGTGAAGCTCACGTTCCTCCAGTACGTGCTGCAGCTGCGCATGGAGCTGGCGCAGGAGCTGCTGCGCTCGACGGAGCTCAAGGCGTTCGAGATCGCGGAGCGCATCGGCTTCTCCGAGCCGAACTACTTTAGCTTCTGCTTCAAGAAGCATACCGGCACGACGCCCAAGGAATACCGCAGCCGGGCCAAGGAAGCGGAAGCGGGGCCGCTGCCGTGAAGCGGACGACGCTGAGGGAGGCGGCCCGCCTCAAGGAGCGGGTGCGCCATTCGCGCGTCAGCAGCATCCAGTCGATCGTCACTTGGTCGTTCTCCGTCATGATCGTCATCGCGATCGGCACGGTCGCGTTCCTGCTGCACGACAAGTTTTCCGCATCGGCGGAGCGCAGCGCCTTCACCTCCTCCAGCCAGATCGTCGATCAGGTCAGCTACAACCTGGAGGACTACGTGCGAGGCTTGTCCAGCTTTTACCGGGCGATCGAGCAGAACCTGCTGGACAAGGGCGAGTGGGACGGCAGCGAGGTCGACACGCAGCTCGATACGCTCATGGGCAGCCGCGACGACATCGTGTCGATCGCGCTGTTCGCCGAGGACGGCACGCTGCTCAAAAATCGTCCGGCCGCCCAGCTGCGCCCGAGCGCCAACGTGACGGGACAGGGCTGGTTCCAGGCGGCGCTGCGCGTGCCGGACCATCTCGGATTCTCGCTGCCGCATATCCAGAACCTGTACAAGGGCGGTTATCCGTGGGTCGTCAGCATGAGCAAGCGCGTCACCGTGCTGCAGAACGGCCGGGAGCAGGAGGTCATCCTGCTCGTGGACATCAACTTCAAGCAGATCGACGAGCTGTGCAGCCGGATCAGCCTCGGGCGCAAGGGCTACGCCTACATCATCGACGAAGGAGCAGGCAACATCGTCTACCATCCGCAGCAGCAGCTCATCTACATGGGGCTCAAGCGGGAGAACGTGGAGGGCGCGCTCGTCTCCTCGGGCGACTACGTGGAGGAGCTGGACGGAGAGCGGCGGCTCGTCACCGTCAAGTCGGTCGCGAACATCGGGTGGAAGATCGTCGGCGTCAGCTATCTCGACGAGCTGCTCACGACGCGGGAGGAAGTGAACCGCTATCTCGTGCGCGTCGTGGCGGTCGCGCTCGTGCTCGTGCTGCTCGTCGGCATGGCGCTCGCCCGCTCGATCATCCGCCCGCTCAAGCGGGTGGAGAAGATGATGCGCTCCGTGGAAAGAGGCCAGTTCGACGTCGAGCTGCCCGTCGAGGGGCCGCTCGAGGTCGAGCGGCTGTCGCGCCGCTTCAACCTCATGGTGCACAAGATCCGCCAGCTCATGGGGCAGATCGTGCTGGAGCAGGAGTCCAAGCGGCGGCATGAGCTGGAGGCGCTCCAGGCGCAGATCAACCCGCATTTCCTCTACAATACGCTCAACTCGGTCGTGCGCATGGCCGGCATGAGCCGTGGCGAGGAGGTCGTCACGATGATTACCTCGCTGTCCAAGCTGTTCCGCATCAGCCTCAGCCAAGGACGCACGCTCATCCCGGTGAAGGACGAGCTGGAGCACGCGCATCATTACCTCACGATCCAGCAGATGCGCTTCGGCCGCAAGTTCACGTTCGCCATCGAGGCGACGGAGGAGGCGGAGAGCTGCCGGACGCTGAAGCTCGTGCTGCAGCCTTTGCTGGAGAACGCGATCGAGCACGGGCTGGAATACTCGGCGGACGAAGGGCGGATCGAGGTGCAGGCGTTCGTCGAGGACGGCGTGCTGACGCTGCTCGTCGAGGACAACGGCGCCGGCATGGCGGCGGAGGCGGCCGCGCTGCTGCTGGAGCGGGGATCGGGCGAGGCGCTGGCGGAGCGCCGGCCGTCCCGCACGGGCAAGGGCTCCGGCGTCGCCCTGCGCAACATCCACGACCGGATCCGGCTGTATTACGGCGCTCCGTACGGCCTCGAGTTCCGCAGCGAGCTGGAGGAGGGCATGACGGTCACGGTGCGCATGCCGGCGGAAGCGGCAGAGGAGGAGATCGACGATGAAAAGCGATGACGGAACCGATCGGCCGATCTTCGCGTACACGAGCCGCGAGGGACGGCGGCGTCCGGCCAGCCGTGCCGTTGGCGAGGGCGGACGCCGCCCGCGGACAACCACATGGGCAAGGCGGACCGGCGGTCTGATCGCTCGGTGGACGGGAGGGCTCATGCGCAGCCAGGCCAGCCGCCGCCCGCGGCCGGCCTGGCTGCTGGCGATGCCGCTGCTGGCCGTCCCGCTGCTGGCGGCCGCCGGCTGCGCGGGCTCCGCAGAGCCGTCTCCGCCGCCGTCGCCGCGTCTGGCCGCGCTGATCGCGCCGCAGACGGACGGCGCACTCGCAGGCGCGATCCGGATCGGCGCGGAGGCGGCGGCCAAGGAGTTCGGCTACCGGCTCGAGTACGTCGACAAGACGGCGGGACGCCCCGGCGCAGGCCAAGTGGAAGCGGCCGGCCGCGCGCTGAAGGCGGGCGCGGAAGCGCTGCTCCTCGACCCCGACAGCGAGCAGCAGCTCGACGAGGTCGTCCGGCTCGCGCGTGCTGCCGGAGCGGCCGTCATCACGCTGAGCGACGCCTATCCCGTCGGCGGCGTCGCGAGCGCGGTGACGATCGACAACCGCGAGGCCGGCCGCCAGGCCGGAGCGGCGATGGCCGAGCTGCTCGGCGGCTACGGACGGGTGGCGGTGCTCGGCGCCGACTCCTCCGCGCTCGGCTACGCGGAGCGGCAGGAGGGCGTGCTGGAGGAGCTGGCCCGCCATCCGGACATCACGATCGCCAAAGGCTATTCCTGCGGCATGTCCTCCGACGGCTGCGCGGAGGCGGCGCGCCAGCTCATGGACGAGACGGACGGCATCGTCGCCCTCCAGGAGCAAGGCGTGCTCAGCTCGGCCAAGGAATCGCTCCGGCGCGGGGCGTCCTCCGAGGTGAAGATCGTCGGCTTCGGCAGCGAGACGGAGCAGCTGGAGCTGCTGCAGGACGGCGTCATCGACCGCCTCGTCGTGCAGAGCGGCTTCAACGCCGGCTATCTCGGCATGCGGCAGGCCGACCTGCTGCTGCGCGGGGAAAAGCCGGAGGCGAGGATTACGCTCGCCACCAAGGCGGTCAGTCCCGACAGCATGTTCTGGATGGACAACCAGAAGCTGCTGTTCCCTTTCGTCAAATAGGCCCGGACGGGCCTATTTTTTGTCTGACGGAGAAAAGCTGATGAAGATTTCGATAGAAAGCAGGAAGATTTTCGATTCGAAAAAAACGCAGGCCCTTTCATAATAAGAGCATGAGAACGGACGGCGGCGCCAAGCGGGCGATCGCCGCCGAATCCCCATCCCACACCCTCCAGGAGGTCATCCGAATGAAAAAACAAGCAGCACTCGCGGCCGCGCTCGCGGCGGTCATGGTCACGGCGGCCGGCTGCGGCGGCAACAACGGCGGCGGCAACGCAGGCGGCGACTCCGGCGGAAGCGGCGGCGACCAGCCGAAGATCGGCGTAGCCATCTACAAGTTCGACGACACGTTCATGACGGGCGTCCGCAACGCGATGACGGCGGCGGCCGAGGGCAAGGCCAAGCTCGACATCGTCGACAGCCAGAACGCGCAGCCGACGCAGAACGAAAAGGTCGATCTGTTCATTTCCAAAAAATACAAGGCGCTGGCGATCAACGCGGTCGACCGCACAGCGGCCGGCGTCATCATCGACAAGGCCCAGGCGGCCGACATCCCGGTCGTGTTCCTGAACCGGGAGCCGGTGGCCGAAGACATGAACAAGTGGGATAAAGTGTACTACGTCGGCGCGAAAGCAGAGGAGTCCGGCACGCTGTCCGGCCAGATCATCGCCGATTACTGGAAAGCGAATCCGGAAGCGGACAAGAACAAGGACGGCGTGCTCCAGTACGTCATGCTGCAGGGCGAGCCGGGCCATCAGGATGCCGAGCTGCGCACGAAGTACTCGATCCAGGCGATCGAGGACGCCGGCATCAAGGTCGAGAAGCTGGAGCAGGATACGGCGATGTGGGACCGCGTCAAAGGCCAGGACAAAATGCAGGCTTGGCTGGCGGCACGCGGCGACAACATCGAGGCCGTGCTGGCCAACAACGACGACATGGCGCTCGGCGCGATCGAAGCGCTGAAGGCGGCGGGCTACTTCACAGGCGACAAGTTCATGCCGGTCGTCGGCGTCGACGCGACCGCTCCGGCGATCCAGGCGCTGCAGGACGGCACGCTGCTCGGCACCGTGCTCAACGACGCGAAGAACCAAGGCGGCGCGACGGTCGCTCTGGCGGCAGCGCTGGCTAAAGGCGAGACGCCGACGAAGGAGAACACCGGCTACGACATCACGGACGGCAAGTACGTCTGGATCGCGTACAAGAAGATTCTGAAGGACAATATCGCCGACGCCCAGCAATAAGCGGGGCTTGCGGCTGGGGAGCCCGAAGCCCGGGACGCGGCGGGCTCCCTTTTGCTTCCCGCCGGTCCATGGCGGCAGCGGCATGGACGACTGACTTTTCTCGCAAAGGAGGCGCGAGCGATGAGCTCCCCTTACCGATTGGAGATGCGCGGCATCTCCAAAGCTTTTCCCGGCGTGCAGGCGCTGAGCCAGGTGACGCTGAACGTGCGCCCCGGCACGGTCCACGCCCTCATGGGCGAGAACGGAGCCGGCAAATCGACGCTCATGAAATGCCTGTTCGGCATCTACAAGCCGGATGAAGGCGAAATCTATCTGGACGGCGAGCGGGCCGACATCCCGAATTCCAAGGCCGCGCTCGCCCATGGGGTATCGATGATCCACCAGGAGCTGCATCCGGTCCCGCACCGCAGCGTCATGGAAAACATCTGGCTCGGCCGGTTTCCGCTCATGGGCGTCTGGCCGCTGCGGCTCGTCGACGAGCGCCGCATGCGCCGCGATACGGAGGCGCTGCTGCAGGACCTCGGGCTCGACATCGATCCGATGGCGCAGGTCGGCAGCCTGTCCGTCTCCAAGATCCAGTCGCTGGAGATCGCCAAGGCCGTGTCGTTCCAATCCAAGGTGATCGTCATGGACGAGCCGACGTCGTCGCTGACCGGCAACGAGGTCGAGCAGCTGTTCGAGATCATCGAGAAGCTGCGGGGACGCGGCGTCTCCATCATCTATATCTCGCACAAGATGGAGGAGATCCTGCGCATCTCCGACGACGTGACAATCATGCGCGACGGCAAGTACATCGGCACCTGGGAGGCGTCCGAGCTGACGACCGACCTCATCATCAGCCGCATGGTCGGCCGCGACCTGAACGACCGGTTCCCGGAGCGCAGCAACGTGCCTTCCTCGGTCATCCTCAAGGCCGACGGCCTCACGTCGACGAATCCGATGTCGTTCAAGAACGTCAGCTTCGAGCTGAGGCGCGGCGAGATCCTCGGCGTCGGCGGGCTCGTCGGCGCGCAGCGGACCGAGCTGATCGAGGCGCTGTTCGGCCTGCGCCAGCTGAAGGCCGGCACGATCGAGATCGACGGGCGCAAGGTGAGCATCAAGTCGCCGGCCGACGCCAAAAAGCACGGCATCGCGCTGCTGACGGAGGAGCGCCGGACGACAGGCATTTTCCCGGTGCTGTCCGTGTACGAGAACACGATCATCGCCAACCTCGGCCGCTACCGCAGCCGGATCGGACTCATCGACGAGCGCAAGGGACGGCGCGAGGCGGCGGACAACGTCGCGAAGTTCCGCACCAAGACGCCGAACGTAGATACGCAGATCCGCAACCTGTCGGGCGGCAACCAGCAGAAGGTGCTGCTCGCCCGCTGGCTGCTGACCGATCCGGACATCCTGCTGCTCGACGAGCCGACGCGCGGCATCGACGTCGGCGCCAAGTTCGAGATCTATACGATCATCGCCGAGCTCGCGCGGCAGGGCCGCACCATCGTCATGATCAGCTCGGAGATGCCGGAGCTGCTCGGCATGTCCGACCGCATCATGGTCATGAGCGAAGGACGGATGACGGGCATCCTGGACGGCCGCAAGGCGACGGAACAGGAAATCATGCGGCTGGCCGCGCAGCAGCGGATGGCTTAGCCAGGAGGGAACAGCAATCATGAGCACTCAAATGAACACGCCGGCGAAAAGGCCGGCCGGCCAGGCGATCCTGGGCTATCTGAAGCATCTTGTCACCAATCGGGCGATCTTCCTCGTCCTCATCCTGCTCGTCGTCGCGATCGCGATCATGGACCCGACGTTCCTCGCGTACTCGACGCTGCGCGACATCCTGCAGCAGAACTCCACCCGCGCCATCATCGCGCTCGGAGCGGGCTTCGTGCTCATCACCGGCGGCACCGACCTGTCCGCGGGCCGCGTCGTCGGCCTGACGGCGGTCGTCTCGGCTTCCATGCTGCAGGTGGACACCTATGCGGCGAAGTTCTTCCCGAACCTGCCGGAGCTTCCGGTCTACATCCCGATCTTCGTCGGAATCTTCGCGGGCCTGCTCGTCGGCTGCGTCAACGGCTTCATCATCGCCAAGCTCAAGGTGCCGCCGTTCATCGCCACGCTCGGCACGATGGTCGCCGTATATGGCCTGAACTCGATCTACTTCGACTCCGAGCCGAACCAGTCGCAGCCGATCGCCGGCCTGCGCAAGGACTTCACCATCTGGGGCACGGGCTCGATCGACTTCGGCGGCGGCTACACGCTGCCGTACATCGTGCTCATCGCGATCGGCGTCGCGCTCGTCTGCTGGGTCGTCTTCAACAAGACGCGCCTCGGCAAGAACATGTACGCGATCGGCGGCAACGTGCAGGCGGCGCATGTGTCGGGCATCAACGTCGCCCGCAACCTGATCTTCATCTACGCCATCGCTGGCGCCCTGTACGGCCTCGGCGGCGTGCTGGAGGCCGCGCGCACCGGCGGCGCGACGAACAATTACGGCAACATGTACGAGCTGGACGCGATCGCGGCCTGCGTCGTCGGCGGCGTGTCGACGGCGGGCGGCATCGGCACCGTGCCGGGCATCATGGCCGGCGTGCTCATCTTCGGCGTCATCAACTACGGCCTGACGTTCATCGGCGTCAGCCCGTATTGGCAGCTTATCATCAAAGGACTCATCATCGTGGCGGCGGTCGCGTTCGACATCCGCAAGTATGTCGCGAAGCGGTAGGAAGTCGAAGCTGCGCGAGGCAACGCGAAGCTTGGCAAAGCTGGGCAACACGATGCTAGGCGACGAGGGGCAGCGAAAAGAAAGCTAGTCGAGGCGAGGTCGGGGCGCAAGCCCGGACCTCGCCTATTTTTGCTCTAGGTGCGGCCCTAGGGGTATGGTAAACTATTCCCAACCGAACGAAAGCGAAGGAGGAAGGCCGATGGCGAGAGACAAAGTGCCCCGTTAATCCCAAGACCGGACCGAAGCAAGAGCTAGGGCTGACGTCCGTGCAGGCGCCTGCCCAGGCATCTGGGCTGCCGTCCACGCAGGCATCTGTGTCGCCGTTCGGGCATGCTTCAAAGCGGGCGTTGATGCAGACGCGCATGCACGCTCCCATGCAGACGTCCGTGCATCCGCTCACGGCGCCGCTCGTGCTCGCGCCCCTCCCCCGTTTTTCTTCTCTGCTGGAATGGAGGAAAAGCGAAAGGGAGGATGGGGACTATGAGAGACTTGACCGAATGGAATCGTGCAAAACGGATGGATGTGCCTTGGAGGGAGCTGCGCTTCGGGCTGGAGATCGAGTTCGTCGGCGGCGAGCCGGATCGGCTGGAGCTGCTGCCAGGCTGGACGATGGCGCTGGACGAGAAGCAGATCGATGGCGACGGAGAGGCGTCGGGCAGCGAGCTGCAATCGCCGCCGCTGCGCTGGGAGGAGCTCGGCCAGGCGGAGGAGATGCTGATGCGGCTGAAGCGGCAAGGGGCGGAGGCCAACTGGAGCTGCGGCCTACATGTGCATGTCGGGCTGGAGGCGTTCGGCGAAGCCGCGATGCCGGCGCTGCTGCAAGCGGCGCTGAGCTCGCAGGCAGCGCTGAGCGGGCTGCTCGACACGAGCCCGCATCGCCTCTTCTACGCGCCGCCGATCACGGCGGAGATGGCGGAGGCGTTCCGAGCGACTGGAAATCTGGATGCGCTGAGGCGCAGCGGACGTCCGCAATCCCATCGCTGCGGGATCAACTTGAGGCCGTGGAGCGAGATCGGCACCGTCGAGATCCGCTATGCGAACGCATCGCTGGAGGCGGTCGAGGTGCGGCGTGTCGTCGAGCTCTGCCTTCGGTTCGTGGATGCCGCCTGCAGGGGAGAGCGGCTTCCGGCTGAGCCGGCCGCTCTGGCCGCGACGCTCGGAGTGCCGTCCGGCGGCTATCCGCCGCGCGCGGAACCGCCTCGCTGGCATCGAGAGCGGATGGCGCTCGAGAACGCCCTGCTGCCGCAGCTTGCCGCTCAGGCGGCGCAGCTCGTGCCGGACGGCGAGATCCATCACATCATCGCCGCGGACGGCGGCGTCGAGGTTTTTGTAGAGGACGGCGAAGGCTCGCTGCATGCGTTCCGCTGCACGCTTGCGGCGGGCGGACTGGAGCGGCGTAGACAGGAAGGAGTGGAGGTCAATGGAACAGCACCTTCAGGAAATTCAGCAAAGGCTCCTCGTGGAGCTGGCAGCGGTGCAGAAGGAGCGGAGGCTGCCGATGGCGCCGGGCGATGAGCCGCTCGACCAGGAGCGGGAGGCGCGCCTGGACCGGGAAGCAGCGCGGCTGCTGGAGCTGCGGGACCGGCACGTCGGGGACGATGGATCAAGGCTGCGGCTGCTGGCGCTCGTGTCGGGGCTGCAGCTGCGGAACGGCAGCTTGAACCGCTCGCATGAAATTTCCCAGGAGCTGGACTGTCCGGAAGGCAGCTACCTGCATGGCTTGATGCACCGGATGGAAGGGGACTTCTCCAACGCGAAGTACTGGTTCCGCCTGGCTGGACCGCATCCCCGCGCGGATGCGTGGCGGGAGCAGACGGAAGCGCTGCTGGACGGGACGCCGGACGCGGAGGCAGCTCTGGTCCGCCGGCTGCGCCGCGAGCCGGGCGTGGACGCCGCGATGCTGACCGACCTGGCTGCCGCCTCGGCCCTCACCGGGCATGCCGGAGCGGACACGCCGCTGCTGGAGCGGGTGCAGGAGCTGGAGCTGCAGCTGCTGCTGGAAGCGCTGGCTGAAGGCGGGGAGGACCGGTCATGAGCGTCGGGACGGCATTCGGAGGCACGGACTGCAGGCAAGACCATGGTCCAGTCCGCAGCGCCGGACAGCTGCCGGACGCGCTGGTGTACGCCGGCGAGGTCCGTTCATGAGCGGCGTACTGACGCCGGTCGTCTGGCTGCTGATCGCCGTCGCGCTCATGGCAGGCCCCGTCTCCCGCCTGACCCGGCGCATCCGCGAGCTGGAGGACAAGGTGCGGGAGCTCGAGGCAGAGGTCCGTTCTCCCGAGCGGAGAAGGCGCGGCCTGCGCGTGCTCGATGGCGGGGACAAGGAGAAGTAGAGGAACACGGTATGGTTGCGGAGCAGGATCGTCGGAGCTCCGATGGAGCTTGGAGGAGCCTCGACGGAATCCGGGCAGAACTTAGACGGAATCCGGGCAGAACTTAGACGTAATCCGGGCAGAACCTAGAAGGAATCCGACCAGAACCTAGACGGAATTCTGGCAGATCCTCGACGGAAATCTCGCAGAACCTAGACGGGATTTCTGGTAAATCCTCAACGGAACCCCGCAGGAAACGGTGCACGGAATAATCCGGCTGGAGGAATCGGCAGTTCAGCCAAGCAAACAAGACGAAGCCTATGGAATAGAGGCTTCGTCTTGTTTGCGTTTCCGCAGCTTGAAGGCATGGAGGGCGACGGCACAAGACTCGGCATTACTGGTTACCGCCGAGGCTGTGGCCTTGGTTTGACGCCGAACCGCCATTGACGCCGAACCCGCCAGTGATGCCGAAGCCATCAGTGACGCCGAACCTGCCAGTGACGCCGAACCTGCCAGTGACGCCGAATCAGCCATTGACGCCTAACCCGCCAGTGACGCCGAACCTGCCAGTGACGCCGAATCAGCCATTGACGCCGAACCCGCCAGTGATGCCGAGCCCATCAGTGACGCCGAACCTGCCAGTGACGCCGAATCAGCTATTGACGCCTAACCCGCCTCGCTGCCGAGCCTGCTGCTATGATCGAACTTGGGCCAGCTCCCACCGCTGAAAGCGGGGGATAACGACGAATCAAATCGTTACGAGGCCATAATCGGCCAGGTTCAGAATCTAACGACGTCTGGTGAGCTTAGAAGTCCAAAAAGCAATTAAATGGGGGTCAATGAGGGAATTGGGGCTGTTTAACCGTCTGACGCGTCGTTAGCTTTTAAAAGCCGTTCCAAAGCGCCCCCTAAGCGCTTCAGGAATCGTTAGGAAATAGGCCGGACCGGTCGGCTTTCAGAGAACGCACTGCAAGGTCGGAGAAAGCGCGGTAGCGCAGAGTCGTATCGAGCGATAAGCGGGTTCACCATCTGAGGGCTCATTTGCTGGCGGCGGCGCTTCGGGCCACCGGCTCATCGTTGCCGAAGCCGCCTGCGAAAAAAGAAGCCTCCGCCTAAGCGGCGTCCCGGCCAGCATCTGCTTGCCGCGCACTCGCGTCCATGCTCGCCGAAGTCTGAATCAGACGCCCTTCAGCTCGCCGTCTCCGCGCAGCGCCGCCGCCCGGTGAAGCTTGTTCGCATGGAAGTACGCCGTTCCTTCCAGCATCCGTCCGTCCCTCGCCAGCGCCGATATCTCGACGCCGATGTCCGCTGCCGTGTAGAAATAATCCAGCAGCTCGTCGTCGGCCACGCCGTTCACGTCGATATACCACAGCCGCGAGCCGGCTTCCGTGACGAGCGCCAGCTCGGCCGACTCCATCTCTAGCTCCTTCGTCCAGCCGCCATGGGACAAGGTCAGGCTAAGCAGCGCATATGTTTCCATGTCGATGATCTCTCCGTTCTGCTTGTGTCCGTCCGTCGCCGAACCGACTGCCGGCAGCTGAGCGAGCCTCGAGCCGCCGGGAATATGCTCCTGATTGTACCTGCCGACCTGACGGGATGCAACCTTTGGCCAAGGAACGCCGTCCATCACAGCAGGACCCATAATTGGGCCAAAGTTCCATGTCGAGTCGAAGGGGGCGGTGGAATGAGCGATAAAGACACGAGCATAAAAGGAACGAGTGTAAAAGGAATGAGTGTAAAAGGAACGAGCATGAAAAGAATGAGTGAAGAAGAGAAAAGCGCAGCAAGACGCGCGTCGAACAAGCAGGGACTCCATGCTTCAGTCGATCAGAAGCTATGGGCGAAGCAGGAGTTCCAGGCATCGCGGTTGAAAAAGCTTCGCATGTGCAATGCGAGCAGCGGAAGGCTGCTGCGGGGAACGATGGCTGGACTGCTCGCGGTCGCCATGCTGGCCGGCTGCGGAGAGGCGGATGAGGATCGGCGCTACGACGCAGGATCTGCAGCGGGTGGCGAGACGACGGCGTCCGCCGATACGGCCCAAACGGCATCCGGAGCCTCTGTCGCTGCCCGAAGCTCCGAAGCTTCCAAAACGCCTGAAAATTCCGGTTCCACTCCCTTATCGACTTCCAAACAGGATCGGAGCCTGTCTCTTCCGCCGGAAAAGCAGCAGCGGCCGGAGCCGCAGGCCGGCATGCTGACGGCAGGCGAGTGGGATGACCTCGGCGCCTGGAGCCGGTGGATGAAGCTGGTTCAGGACAGCCCTTATCCGGCGGCTTGGGGCTTCGCTCCGACGAAGCGCCTCGCGGTGCAGGTGATGGCCCAGGGCGAGCCGGCCCGCGATGCCGAGGTCATCCTGCACTGCGGCGGCAAGCGGGAGTGGACGGCTCGCACCGACGCCGACGGCAAGGCGACGCTGTTCGCGGATCTGCTGGAGGCGGAGGACGGGCAGGAAGGTCCGATTCGGAACGAGCCGGCTGCTCCGACCGAGGGGAAGGGGAGCATCGAGGATCGGCCGGCGGCTCCCCAAGGCTGCTCGGTCCAGATTGATGCAGGCCACGGGCTGATCGTGCGCGACGCAGAGACAAAGGACTGGGCCGGGCGCGTCATGAAGCTCGAGACGGAACGAGAGGCGCCGCAGCCGGATGCCGTGCTCGATCTGTTGCTCATGATCGATACGACCGGCTCGATGGCCGACGAGCTGGATTACTTGTCCACGGAGCTGACAAACGTCGTCTCCCGCGTCAAGAAGAACATCGGGCAGGACCTGACCGTCCGCATCAGTCCGAACTTCTATCGCGACCGCAAGGACGAGTATGTCGTCCGCTCGTTCCCGTTCCTGGAGGATGCCGTCAAGGCGCAGGCTCATATCGCCCGGCAAGAGGCCGACGGCGGACAGGATTATCCGGAGGCGGTCGCCGAAGCGCTGACCGACGCCGTGCTGGAGCATGACTGGAGCCGCAGCGCGAAGGCGAGACTGATGCTGCTCGTGCTTGACGCGCCGCCGCATCAAGGGGAGCAGGAGCGGGAGAGCATCCAGCTTGCAGCCGCCGAAGCTGCGAAGCAGGGCATCCGCATCGTGCCGATCGCCGCGAGCGGCACCGATCTCGAGACGGAGCTGCTGATGCGCACGCTGGCCGTCGCGACCGGGGGCAGCTACGTGTTTCTGACCGACGACAGCGGCATCGGCAACGGCCACAAGAAGCCGGAGGGCGTCGAGCCGCAAATCCTGCCGCTGAACGATCTGCTCGTCGATCTCATCTCCCGGTACGCGGGGGGAGAAGCTTGACCTTGTCTTGGCGAACGCGCGCATGGACGGGACGGCGGCTCTTGCCAGGCCTGTAAGGGATTCGGTCTAAGCCAGCCGCCATACGAAGCAGCAGCCCCTCGCAGGGCTGCCGCAGCAGCAGCCTGATTTCGGCCATCGGCCGCAGTCAGGCTGTTCAGCATTTCTGAAGCACGTACCGATAACTAATTAACGGCCGACGTCTCTTGCAACGGCAACGGCGGATTCCACGTCACTCACGAACCCCCAGGCCGATCCGCGAAAAGGCGGTCCCGCAGCCGGAACTTGCACCAGGAAGGACTCCTCATGAAGAAACAATCGCTGCTGCTCATCGCCCTGGTCCTGACCTTCCTCGCCGCCGCGGCCTGGATCGTCTATGCCTGGCTCCAGCCGGAAGAAAGCTATCCCGAGGCAAAGGAAGGCGTGCTGGACGCCAGAGGGTGGGACTTCTCGAAGCAGGGAATCATCCCGCTGCGAGGGGAATGGGAATTCTACAAGGACAAGCTCCTCGCCCCGGCCGATTTCGCCCGCAACAGCGATGAGCTGCAAAGCGGCCGCAGCCTGCTGAGCGTGCCCGGAAGCTGGAAGGGCGACGGCTTCGGAGCGGGGACGTACCGGCTCCGCATCGAGGTGGGCGAAGCCGATTATTACAGCCTGCGGGCGAAGAAGATCCGCCTGTCCAGCCGGATCTACATGGCCGGCGACGAGATCGGCGGCAGCGGCTCTCCCGATCTGGATCCGCAGAGCTTCGTGGCCAGCAACCTCCCGGTTTTCGGCACGGCCAAGGCGGAGAGCCGCACGATCGACATCGTCATCCAGGCGGCCAGCTACCGCTATCTGCAGGGCGGGCTGGTGCAGCCACCGGAATTCGGCTTGGCCGAAGACGTGGCGGACAAGCGGGACATCTCGCGCATGGCGGACATGATCCTCGTCACGACGCTGCTCGCTTTCGGCATCTATTTCACCGGGATGTTCAGGCAGTGGAGACGGGAGCCGTACCTGTTCTACTTCAGCCTGTTCTGTCTGACGCTGGGGATGTTCTTCAGTCTCGACAACGAGATCGTGCTCGCCTCGCTGCTGCCGTCGATCTCGTTCCTGCTGCTGCAGAAGCTGCTGTTCATCCTGCCTTCGCTGTCGATCCTGTTCTTCATCCATTACGTCCGGCTGTACCTGGGCGACAAGCCCAGCAGGCGGCTCAAGGCGTTCCTCGGGGCCAGCTACGGCTATCTGGCGGTCCTGATCCTCATCCCCAACGAGGGCCTGGTCCCGATCCTGTGGCCAGGCATCCTCATGCAGATGCTGGCGTTCGTCTTCATCTTCACGTCGATCTTCCGCAACCGGCATCTGGGCGTGAGAGTCTACTACATCCTGCTCGGGACGTTCTTCCTCATCATCAGCTGGGTGTTCGCCCAGACGCGCTATCAGCTGGCGCTGGACAGCCCATACTACATGATCGTCACGCTGCTGCTCGTCGTGCTGTCCCAATCGTTCCTGATGACGGACCGGCTGCGCTCCGCCTATCGGCAGAGCGAGCGGCTCGCCAGCAAGCTGTTGGTTCAGGATCGGCAAAAGGACGAGTTCCTCGCCAAGACGTCGCATGAGCTGCGCACGCCGCTGCACGGCATCGTCAACCTGTCCCAGTCGCTGCTGGACCAGGAGCAGGCGCCGCTTCTCCCGGACCATCGCGACAACATCCTGCTGCTGAACCGGCTCGGGAGGCGGCTCGCCGGGCTGGTCAACGATATCCTCGACCTCAACCGGATCCGCTACGGGGAGCTGGCCGTGCAGATTAGGCCGGTGGATGTCCGGGTCTCCGCCGAAATCGTGTGGGAGACGCTGTCGATCGCGCCCATTCGTCCCGGCATCCGGCTGCTCGACGAGCTGCCGGAGGGGCTGCCGCTCGTCCTGGCGGACGAGAACCGGCTGCGCCAGATTCTGCACAACTTGCTGGAAAACGGACTTAAATACACCGACCGTGGAACGGTGTCCCTTTCCGCCGAACGCCAGGGCGACATGCTGGCGATTACCGTCGGCGACACGGGTAGAGGCATCCCGCAGGACCAGCGGGACGAGCTGTTCCTGCCCTTCGTGCATGGCCGCGAAGCAGGAGCCGGCTCGCGCGAAGGCATCGGGCTGGGCCTGAGCATCGCCAAGCAGCTGGTGGAGCTGCAGGGCGGGATGATGTCGCTGGAGTCGGAGCTCGGCCGCGGCTCCCGGTTCACGTTCACGCTCCCGGTGGCCGGAGAAGCCTCGGCGCAGGAGGCGGCAGCTTTTGCAGTAGCTGGAGGTGCCGCCGGGGCTGCCTTCGCGTCGGAGGCTGCGGACGTCTCCCCGGCCGAAGGCCGGGATGGCGATATGGCGCACGGACTCGCCGTCCTGCCGCCTGCCGCCCCGGGGAACGAGGGAGCCGGGTTTTCAAAGGCTTTCCACATCCTCGTCGTCGACGACGAGCCATCCAATCTGAAGATCGCCACCGACGCGGTCGCCTCGCTGGGACATCGCTTCACGGCGGCCGGCAGCGGGGCGGAAGGGATCGAGGCGCTGCGGAGGACGCAGCCGGATCTCGTACTGCTCGACCTGATGATGCCCGGCGTGTCCGGCCTGGACATCTGCCGGGACATTCGCTCGCGGCATGGCTTGGCCGAGCTGCCGGTGCTCATGCTGACCGCGTCGGGCCAGACGGGGGACATCCTCGCCGCCTTCGCCGCCGGCGCCAACGACATCCTGCAAAAGCCGTTCGAGCTGGCCGAGCTGAGAGCCCGCGTCCAGTCGCTGCTGGCGATGAAGAGCTCTTCGGAGCAGGCGGTGCGCCGGGAGATGGACTTCCTGCAGGCCCAGATCACGCCGCATTTCCTGTACAACACGCTGAACGCTCTGATCGGGCTGAGCTACAAGGACGTGGACCGGCTGCGGGACACGATCCAGCATCTGACGACCTATCTGCGCGCCAAGTTCACGTTTGTCCTGCTGGGCGAAGCCGTGCCGCTGGAGAGGGAGCTGGAGCTGGCCCGGGCGTACCTGGCGATCGAGCAGCTGCGCTTCGGCCAGCGGCTGCAGGTGGAGGTGGTTGCCGACGAGGAGGCGCATGCGCTGCTGCCGCCGCTGACGCTTCAGCCGATCGTAGAGAACGCCGTCCGCCACGGCATCGGGCCCAAGCCCGAGGGAGGCACGGTAAGGATCGAGATCCGCAAGACGCCCGGCGCGGTCGAGATCAGCGTCGAGGATGACGGAGTCGGCATGGACGCGGACATGCTGGCGCGGCTGGAGGCAGGACAAGCCGGCGGCATCGGCATCGGCAACGTGAACCGGCGGCTGCAGATGAAGTACGGGCGGCGGCTCGCCATCGTCAGCGAGCCGGGAGCCGGCACCAGGATAACGATGACACTGACAGAGGAGAGGCTGCCGTGAGGGCGATTCTGATCGACGATGAGGAAATGGCGCTCGACGTGCTGGAGATCCGCCTGAACGAGGCCGGCGGGGTCGACGTCGTCGGCAAGTTCCAGCAAGTGGCGGACGCGCTCGCGCGCTGCGGGACGCTGCGTCCGGAGCTTGTCTTCCTCGACATCGAGATGCCGGGGATGAACGGGCTGGAGGCCGCCGAGGCGCTGCGCGGCATCTGTCCGGACGTCGAGGTGATCTATGTGACGGCTTACCACCACTACGCGGTGGACGCCTTCGGCACGGCGGCGATCGGCTACCTGCTCAAGCCGGTCGCCAAGGACAAACTGCTGCAGGCGCTGGCCCGCTACAAGAGCCTGCAAGACCGGCGCGGCATCCGCCGGTATGTCGCTCCGGGCGTCACGGGCTATATGGATCCCCCGGCCGGTCCGGCAAGCTTGTCGAGCGCCGAGGACGGCGCTCCGCCTCCGCTGACGCTGAAGGTGCTCGGCAGCATGGAGCTGTACAGCGCGGACGGCCGCTTGCTGACCTGGCGCACCCGCAAGACCAAGGAGCTGTTCGCGTTTTTATGGCATCACCGCGGACAGCCGGTCTACAAGTACGCCATTCTGGAGCACCTATGGCCGGATGATCCCGGCGACCGGGCGCAGAAGCTGCTGCATACGTCGCTGTATTACTTGCGCAGCCTGCTCAAAGCGGAAGGCTGCGGAGAGATCGTCCGCTACGGCGACGAGCGCTATTGGATCGACCCGTCCGCCATCCGAAGCGATCTGGAGGTGCTGCTGGAGAGGGTGAAGGGGGGCCTGTCCGCAGAGGACGGACGGCAGGCGATGGCTCTGTACCGAGGCGATTACCTGGAAACGGAGCATTATCCGTGGGCGGACGCGTTCCGCATCGAGCTGCGCTCGACGGCAGCCGCAGCGCTGAAATCCGCCATCCCCGGTGGGGACATCGAGCTGCGGACGTCCCTGCTACGCAAGCTCATCGAGCTGGAGCCGGGCAGAAGCGAGCATTACGACCGGCTGGCCGAAGCGCATGAGCAGGCCGGCGATGCGGGTGGCGCGCGCCAGGTGCTGGCGCTCAAGGAAAAAAACAAGCTGGAAGAAGGCTAGCGCCAGATGGCCGGATGAAAACGCGAAAGGCGGTCGGGAATTCGTTCCCGACCGCCTTTTTTGTCGGTTTTTGACAGCGATGTTGTGAAAGTGTTGAGAAGGGGCGTGGTACGCTGGGCCAAGCAAGCGCAGCATCACTATCCGGAGAAGGTGGAGGAACAATGAAAAAATGGGGATCGCTGCTGGTCGCGATCACGATGCTCTTCACGATCGTGCCGACGGCATTCGGAGCTGTCCGCACGGGCTGGGACCTGAAAAGTCCGCGCGGCATAGCGACGGACAGCAGCGGACGCATCTATGTGACGGATACGGGCAATCATCGCGTCCAGGTGTACAATCGCGACGAAAGCCTGGCGATGACGATAGGAGAATCGGGCGTACCGGGCTCGGACAACGCTCATCTGAATACGCCTCTGGCGGTCGCCGTCGATCCGTCGACGGAGGAAATCTACGTCCTGGAGAACTATGTCAATCGTCGGATTCAGGTCTTCAGCAGCCAAGGAAGCTGGCTTCGCAGCCTTCCGTTGGGTCCTTCGCCCAATCCGGCTCCAGAGGCGATGGCGCTGGACGGCAAAGGGCATCTGTTCGTCTCCGATCAGAATTACCTGGTCTATCGGATGAATACGGACGGCACCGGGTACAAGCAGATCGCGAACTCGCCGCCGATGACCGATCGCCCGATGGGAATCGCGGCGGATTCCAAGGGCAACGTGTACATCACGCAATATTTCACGCATACGGTGCTTGTCTATAGCTACAACAGCGCTCAAGACACGTATGCCCTGACAAAGACGCTCGGGGAGAAGAACGTGCCCGGAACCGACAACGCCCATTTCAACAAGCTCTGGGGGGCGCATGTCGACCGCAGCGATCGACTGCACGTCGTCGACGGCGGCAACAAGCGCGTGCAGGTATACAACAGCGACGGCAGCTACCGCATGACGCTGACGGATCCAACCCTGACCAATCCGTACCAGGTGACGACGGACCGCGACGGCAACGTCTATGTGAGCGACAACTACAGGTCGATCCTGATGTTCGACGCTCAGGGCAGATTCGTAAAGACGCTCGGCCAGAACGTCGTGCCGACGTTCGACGGCAGCCAGACGACGCTGACCGTCGCGCAGGACTCGCTAGCCACGGACCTTACGACGCAGCTGAGCGTCACCGACAGCGACAGCGGCCAGACGCTGAGCTGGACGGTGACGTCAGCTCCGGCGCACGGTACCGTGAGCTTGGGACTAGCGACGGCCGCAAGCGGCGGCTCGGGGCTGGCTCCGGCCGGCGGAATCCGCTATCAGCCAAGCGCGGGCTACTACGGCGCGGACCGGTTCACGGTCGCGGTGAGCGACGGAGCGGGCGGCACCGCTTCCCGCACGATCCAAGTCACCGTAAAAAGGCAGGCGGCGGCGCCGACGGCTGATCCGGCCAGCGGCTCCGTCCTGCCGGACGGCAGCGTCATCGCTCTGTCCACGGCGACAGCCGGCGCGGCGATCCACGCCACGACGGACGGCACGATGCCGACGACAGCGAGCGCTTCCGGCACGACCGTCGCCATCAGCGGCGCGCCGGGAGAGACCGTGACGGTGAGGGCGATCGCCGCAGGCCCGGGCCTGGTCGACAGCGCCGTGGCGGACTTCTCCTACACGATCGCGATGCCGATGTCCAGCAATGCCGATCTGCAAGCCTTGTCGCTGTCGGCAGGCGCAATGAATCCGACATTCGCGAGCGGCACGCTGCATTACACGGCGGATGTGTCCAGCGATGTCTCCAGCTTGACGGTGTCGCCTAGCGTGGCGGACGCGGTCTACGCCACGGTAGCCGTCAGCGTCTATGACGGCGCAGGCCGCCTGGCCGGCGGCCCGCATGTGTGGAGCGGCGCGGCTTCTTCGCCCGCGCTGCCTCTGGCGGAGGGCGACAACCTCATCGAAGTGACGGTGACGGCGCAGGACGGCAGCAAGGCCGTCTACACGGTGAGCGTGCGGAGAGCGGCAGTCCCGACGCCGACGCCGTCCGACAAGCCGGCCGAGCCATCGGCGGAGCCGACGGAGACGCCGAAACCGAGCGAAACTCCGACACCGACGGAGGAACCGTCCCCGAAGCCGACCGAAACGCCGAGACCGACACCGAGCGAAACCCCGGCACCTACATCGACGCCGACCTCCGGCCTGAGCATGACGGTGAACGGCCAGCCGAAGGAGCGGCTGGTGCAGACAGCGACGGAGCAGGCGAACGGGCAGACGATCCTCGTCGCGTCCGTCGACAGCGCGAAATTGCTGGCGCAGCTGGCGGCTGCGGGCGACGGGGCCGTGATGGTCATTCCCGCTGCGGGCGAGCCTGTCGACGGCGTCTCCGTCCTGCTGACCGGAGACGTCGCTCAAGCGATGGGCGCGCGCCGGGCCGTACTGGACGTGCAGGCGCCGGGCGGCAGCTACGCGCTGCCGGCGGCGCAGATCGATATCGCGCGCCTGGCGGCTGAGCTGGGAGCGGGCGAGCGTCTTTCCGAGATCGCCCTCCGCATCCAGGTCGTGCCGAGCGACGCCGCGACTGCGGAGCTGGCGCGGCAGGCCGGGCTCCGCCAAGGCTTCCGCGTGGCGGCGGCGCCGGTCGAGTTCGCCGTCACGGCGACCTACGGCGGCAAGACCATTTCCGTCGACCGCTTCAGCTCCTATGTGAAGCGCGGGATTCCGCTGCCGCAAGGCGCGGACCCGGCCAAGATTACGACCGCCGTCGTCATCGGCAAGGACGGCACGGTCCGGCATGTGCCGACCTTTATCGAGAAGCGGGGCGACTCGCATGTTGCGATCGTCAACAGCTTGACGAACAGCGACTACACGCTCATCTACCATCCGGCCTCCTTCGGCGATGTCGCAGGGCATTGGTCGGAGCGGGCGGTGAACGACCTGGCCTCGCGGATGGTCGTGAGCGGAGCGGACGCGGACCATTATCGTCCGGACGCGGCGGTCACCCGCGCCGAATTCGCCGCGATTCTCGTGCGGGCGCTCGGCCTCGGCCCGAGCTCCGCAGCCTCGCCTTTCGCTGACATCGACCCGGCAGCCTGGCATGCGGGCTCGGTCACGGCGGCAGCGGCCTATGGCCTGGTCCAAGGCGACGGTCAAGGCTCGTTCGGTCCGAGCCGCAGCGTGACCCGCGAGGAAGCGCTGACGATGCTGGCCCGTGCGATGACGCTGGCCGGCTTGGATGCGGCCGGATCACCCGCCGGCCCCGATTCCCTCGCTGCGCACAGGGATGGCGGGCAGGTCAGCGCCTGGGCGCAGGATGCGTTCGCGGCCGCCTTGCGCCACGGACTCGTCCAAGGCTCCGATAAAGGCTTGGAGCCGAAGCGGCCCATCACCCGGGCGGAGACGGCTGCGCTCGCGCAGCGGCTGCTCGTCGCCGCCGGACTGATCGACCAAGCGGGCTCCAGGTAACAAAAGCAAAAGGGCTGTCCCATCGATGCCGGCGTGAAGCCGAATCGAACGGGACAGCCCTTTTTTGCCTGGAATCGATTAGTTTCGAAGCCGCGCCCGCGAGCGCAGGAAGTAGGCGTCCTCGAGCGTCGGCTCCTGGACGGAGAACTCCGGACCGGGACAGTCCGGCGCGAGCAGCCGGACGCTCAAGCAGTCCAGCTCCGGCCGAACCTGGAGCAGATTGCCTCCCGGCAGCTCCCGGTAGCGCTCCGGCGAGACCGAGCCGCCCCATACCGAGCCGGGCAGGGAGGACGTCCATGCCTGCGGCGTGCCGTGGAACTGCGGCTTGCCGTCCGCGAGCCATAGGATGCGGGACGCCCAGGCTTCCCATTCGTTCAGCTCATGCGTCGAGACGACGACCGCTCTGCCGCGGGCATACGAGGCGAGAAAGCGGATCAGCCGCAGCCGCTCGAGCGAATCCAGCGCGTTGAGCGGCTCGTCCAGAAACAGGTAGTCCGGCGAGCCGATGACGGACTGGGCGAGCGCGATCCGCTGACGGATGCCCTGCGGCAGCGTCTTGATCGCGCGCCTGCGGTACGGCTCCAGCTGGAACAGCCCGATGACGCGGTCGGTCTCCGCGCGGCCGGCCTCGCCCTTGAGCTCGGACAGATAGCGGAGCAGCCGCTCCATCCGCATGTCCTCGTACAGCTCCAGACCCGTCGGCACGTAGCCGATCGATGCGCGGATCGCCGCCAGATCGCGGTCGCCGCTCATGATGCCGTACCGGATGCCGCCTTTGTCGGGGAATTCGGCCGTCGCCAGCAGCTGCAGCAGGGAAGACTTGCCGGAGCCGTTGGCGCCGGCCATGACGGTGATGCCTTCGCGCAGCAGCAGCCGGGGCACGTCCAGCGTGAACGCGCCGGCCCGCCGCTCCCAGCGCACGCCGCTCAGCTCGATCATCGGCGGGCCTCCTTAGACGACCCGCTTGATGACGAGGCTGCGGCGGTACGCCATCGAGATCATGAGCGCGCCGGCCCCGAGGCAGAGCCAGTAGATGGCGGTGCGGATCGCTTCCGGCGCGGAGCTGCCGCTTTCCGGCATGCGCAGCACGTACTCCATGATGTTCCACGCCATCCAGAACAGCGAGCCGATGACGAACGAGCTTTTGACCCCGGCCCGCAGCATGACGTAGGCCGCGCCTCCGGCGATGAGCAGGATGAGCGACATCCACTGGAGGATGAACGGCAGCACCGGGAACTGCTCCATGCGCGTCGCCAGATAGAGCGAGGCCGCTACGCCGAACAGCACGTTGAGGCCGCCGACGATCATGACCCGGGCCATCAGCAGCAGCGCCGGCGGATACGGCGTGATGCTCTCGATCGTGCGCATCTCGCGGTTCCAGCTGCGGAAGCTGTACATCAGGCCGGAGAGGAACATCATCGGCAGGAACAGCGACAGCTTTGCACTCACCTCGCTCAGCATCGACGAGCCTTCCTCGCCGGAGCCGTAAGGCAGAATGTACATCAGCATGAGGAACACGCCCAGGCTGGCGAGCCAGTAGGCCCGCGAATACGCGCCGAGCTGGGTGCGCAGCAGCTTCAGCAGCGTCGGACGCCGGGCATCCGGCACGCTGCCTCCCATCCAGTCCGGCACGCCTCTGCCGGCCAGCTCCGGGCGCAGAGAGTCGAAGGCCGGCTGCAGCGATACCAGCAGGCGCGCCGTATCCGAGGCCGTCACGGGCCGAACCTGCAGCGAAGCCAGGGGACCGCGTAGCTCTTCTTCGAGCTGCTTCAATTCCTTATCGTTCGGCGATTCCATCCGCTTCCCCTCCTTCCGCCCGCTTCGGGGCTTCCTGCTCCTTGCCGAGCTTCGTCTTGAGCCTGCGCAGAGCCTTGTATAGATGCGTCTTCACCGAACCGAGCGGCAGCTGCAGCGCGTCGGCGATGTCCTGCAGCTTGAGATCCTGGTAAAAGCGGAGCAGCACGACCTCGCGCTGCACCTGCGGCAGCTCCTCGAGCGTCTGCCGGATCTCGCGCCTCGTCTCCGAGCGCTCGGCCATCTCCACGACCGAGGGCCGCTCGTCCTTGCGCTCCGGCGGCTCGCCGAAGCGGTTGCGGTCGGTCTGGTAGCCGGAGCTCTTCCAATAATCGCGGCACTGGTTCATCGCCACCCGGTACAGCCAGGCCTGCACGTTGTCCGGACTGCGCCGGTCCTTGAGCTGGCGGAGCAGCTTCAGGAACGTCTCCTGCACGACATCCTCCGCACGCCCGGGATCCTTCAGCTGGCGCTGCAGGAAGCCCGAGAGCGGAGCATGGTAGCGGTGGACCAGCGCCTCGAAGCTCGCCTGGTCCCCGTCCATCATTCCCTGGACCAATTCTTCATCCGTCACCGTCACGCGGTCATCCTCCTTCATCATCCGTCATCCTCGGCCAGCGGTCGTCCGGCATGCGCTCGCGCCATTCCCTCATGAAATCCTTCACCGTCACAAACGGCGGAGAGTCGGCGGCCAGCCGCTCGCCGGCACCGCTGCGAGGCGGCTCCGGCAGCGTCAGTCCATGGCCGCGGAAATGCTCCAGCACCTCGCGCACGAGCGGCGCGTCCCCTCGTTCGTACGCCGTTTGGACGAGCGAGCGCATCGATTTCCATGCCGGAAGCCCTTCCGCCTCGACGCGGTAAGGCTCATCCGGACCGCGCTGCTTGTTATAGAGATAAGCATAAGCCGAGCGGATCGCCAAGGCAACGGACTCGCCGCCGGAAGGATCCTCCAGCGCGTTCTCCTTGGCCATCGTCTCGCCGCGCCCGACATCGCCGAACAGCAGCAGGTCGCTCAGCGCGTCCTCGGCGTAGCCGTCCAGATTGCGGTGCTCCGTCTGCGGGATGAACAGCGTGTCGTTCTCCGCATGCCAGGAGCGGTTCACGCTCGGCGCCTCGACCGGCGCGCCGATCAGGTGCATGGGGAAGAAGAACACCTGCCGCACCGCGTTCAGCGGGGAAGCGGCCAGCTCCTCCAGCCCCTCGCGGCGCAGCTCGAAGCGCTCCAGGAACGCTTCCGCCTCGTCCCGGTTGCCCGGCGTCGTCACGACCCGGATCGGCTCGCCGTCGCGACGGACCGTCTCGAAGCGGCCTCCGACGAGCGTCAGGCCTGCGCCGGAGACGCCTTGGAAGCGCATGGTCCCGTCCGAGCCGGGCTTATCCGGCAGCGTGCCGAACAGCGGGGCCCGAAAGCCGGACACGACGACGGTGTATGCCGCATCCGGCGTCAGCGCGGACGCCGGGCGGTCGAGCAGCCGGCCGTCTTCGTCCAGCGCGAGCAGCGTATCGCCGCCGGGCAGCGGATACCAGCCGAGCGAAGCGGGCAGGTAGAGCGCCTCGGAGCGGAGAAAGGCCAGGTAGCTCTCGCTCCCGCCCGGTCCGCTCAGCCATTCGTCCAGCGCTCCGCCGTAGCGGATTTCGATCTTTTGGACGGACCGGTCGGCATCGAGCATGAGCTCCGGAAAGCGGATGCTGTCCCCTTTGCGCTCCCAGGCGACGGGCACGCCGTTCAGCTGGACCGACCGCACCTGCAGCGACGGGTAAAGCAGCAGCGACACGATGCCGGGATCCTTGTAGCGCAGCTCCCGCCCCGGCTCCGCGGGCAGCAGCCGCCCCTTTTCGGTCGGCAGCTCCAGCGTCGCCTCGACCTCGAGCCCGGCGCGGCCGGCAAGCTCGACCTGCAGGTCCATCCGCTCCAGCCGAAACCGGTAGGAGGCGGGATCGAGCCGCTCGTCCGGCGCGGCCGCCATCTGTTCCAGCTGGGCGCGATGAACGTCGCGGGCTGCCTCCAGGGAGGCGAACGGCGCGAATGCCGCTGCTGCGGTCAGCATCGCGACGATCGCCAGCAGCCACGGACGGCGACGGTTCAGCGGCGGCTTGTGGCGGCCGAGCAGCGCCGCTCCGGCGACGAGCAGAAAGAGCGAGAAGGCGGCTCCGAAGCCCATGATGCGCAGCAGCTCGCCACGGGCGAGCGGCCAGGACCAGACCTCGTTGCCGAGCAGGCTGTTCTCGAACAGCGGCTGCAGGTAGAACGCCTTGAGCCAGCTCCACTCGTAGACCGGCCGGATGTAAGCCTGCAGGAACAGCGAGCCGAACACCCAGGCGCAGAAGGCGGCCGGCAGCGAGAAGCGGAGCGGCAGCAGCACGCCGAGGAACAGGCCGAGCGCCAGCGAAAGGGCGAAGGCATGCTCGTACAGCAAGCCATACAAAGCGATGTGCCTCCACATCGAGGAGAAGGCCAGTCCGTGCCGCAGCGCCGAGGCGGCGTACGCCGCTCCGACAGCGGCGGCGTAGAGCGTCATGTAAGCCAGTCCGGCCAGCCATTTGGCGGCCATCCAGCTCCCGGCGGACAGCGGCAGCCGGAACAGCCACTCGGCCGAAGGATGAAGCAGGTCGCGCCGCATGAGCAGCACGCCGAGCAGCAGCGGGATGGCGGTCGTCAGCATGAGCAGCATCTGATGCGTGTCGGAGGCGTACAGATTGACGTCCTGCGACGACTCCGGACGCAGCCGCCACGTATGCAGCAGCATCCAGACGGAGGCCGCGGCCGGCAGCAGCAGCGTCCAGCGCAGCAGCAGCAGGGAGCGCAGCTCCATCGCCGCTTGGCGGAGCACTCCTCGGATCATCCCGGACCTCCGGAAGGCTGGCGGTTCATGAGCATCAGGTAGCCTTCCTCGAGCGTCGGCTCGACCCGCTCCGCGAACGGAGACGGCGGGCGGTCGCTCAGCGCGCGGCAGAGGATGCCCTCCTCCGTGCGCCGCGCGCTGAGCAGCCCGCCGAGCGGCATGCGCCGCCATTCGTTCTCCGACGTCTCCCAGGCCCAGGTGCGGTCCTCGGCGAAGCCGGCCAGCCCTTGCGTGCTGCCGTGGTACAGCAGCCGCCCTTCGCCGAGCACGATGACCTCGCTGCAGCTGGCTCCGATGTCGCCCAGCACATGCGTCGACAGCAGGACGACGCGCGTCGCCGCGGCCTCGGCAAGCACCCGCCGCAGGCGGATGCGCTCCTCGGGATCAAGTCCCGCGGTCGGCTCGTCGACGATCAGCAGATCGCCGGCAGACAGCAGCGCCTGCGCCACGCCGAGCCTTTTGGTCATGCCGTAGGAATAGTGCCGGGCCGGCAGGTCGGCCTCGCCGAGCAGGTTCACCTGCTCGAGCACCTCGTCGACCTTGCGCCGGCGTTCGGCCGCGGACTCTCCGCCTTGAAGCGACGCGGCATGCAGCAGCCACTGTCGGGCGGAGAATTGCGGCAGCACGCGGATGTTCTGCGGCAGGTAGCCGATGCGGCTGCCGCTGCGGCGAAAGTCGCGGACCGAGCTGCCGCGCAGCAGCGCGTCGCCGGTCGTCGGCGCAACCATCCCGGCGAGCAGCCGGAGCAGCGTCGACTTGCCGGCTCCGTTCGGGCCGAGCAGGCCGTGGAGGCCGGGACCGAGCTCCAGCGACAGCGGGCGCAGCGCCCAGCCCGTCTTGTATTGTTTTCCCAGCTTGCAAGCGGTTAGCATGTAGATGTGAGCCTCCTGTGCAATCGACGACTGCCTCGCGCAAAAAGTTTCTTGATACCAGCAGTATACCATCCGCCGCCCTGCCGCGCCGCTTCGCGGCCTGCGGGGGGCGGTTGACAAGCTCGCTCAGACGTCAAATAAGGAGAGAAAACGCGAGGGGGAACGCGCATGGATAGGGAAGGAACGGCTCATCCTCTGACGGGCGAGCCGTACGGAGACCGGGCGGTCCGAATCGCACCGGCTAAGGGCGGCTCCGGTTGGGCCGGCATGGCGGACGAGGAGCTGCAGCGGCGGCTCGCGCATGCCGCGCGCTGGCTGGAGGAGGCGGGCTGGGACTGGCTGGAGGATGCGATGCCGTCGTACGAGTCGGTGCTCGCCGTCTACGATCCGGTCAAGCTGTGGAGGAGCCGCGGCTGCGGTTCAGGCGGGGAGGCCGGGGAGGAGCAGGCGCCGTGGCGGCTCGCGATCGGCCGGCTCGAAGAGCGGCTCGCCGCGCTGCCGCCGCTGCCGGAGGAGGAGTCGCGGACGATCATCGAGATTCCCGTCCGGTACGGCGGCGCAGCGGGGCCAGATCTGGCCGCGTCGGCCCGGCGCAGCGGCATGTCGGCCGAGGCGTTCGTCGAGGCGCATTCCAAGCCGCTTTATCGGGTCGTCATGCTCGGCTTCCTGCCGGGCTTCCCGTATCTCGACGGCTTGCCTCCCGCCCTGGCGCAGCCGCGCCTGGACTCGCCGAGGCCGCGCGTGCCGGCAGGCTCTGTCGGCATCGGCGGCGGGCAGACCGGCATCTACCCGTCGGAGTCGCCGGGAGGCTGGCAGCTGATCGGCCGGACCGACCTCCCGCTGTTCGATCCCGCGCGTCAGCGCCCTGCGCTGCTCGCTGCCGGAGACCGGCTGCGGTTCGTTCCGATCTAGGACTTTCGACTTTGACTGGATATGGGCAAAAAGGGCTATGAATTTCGGCTGGACCTTCATTTTTTCGATCCCGATCCCGATAAAAATCGGGAAGGACGAACGAACAGGGGGAGAAGTCGATTCGAATCAAACTAAAAAATGGGAAATCGCGGCTCGCCGGCGTGACTGCTGCGGCGATGCTGCTCGGAGCGGCATCGCTGCCGGCGTCTGCCGGCGCAAGCGTCGAGGGCGGCGCCGGTGGCGGCACGTACTTCACCGACACCGACAATTGGGGTGGAGGAGCGGCCGGAACCGAGGCGGACGGCGACCTGGACCAATCTGCAAGCCGCATCTCCAACGGCCACGCCCTGTACCCGATCGAGCTCAAGATCGCCGGGGTGGACAAGCGGCCCGCCGAGAGCGCGCGCCTGCTCGTTCGCGCCTACGACGTCGATGAATTCGACGGCTCGCAGAGTTCGGGCACGGGCGAGTGGGACCGGGTATACCTGTCGGACCGTCCGGAGGACATCGTCCTCGGCCCTCCGTATACGGAATGGCCGACGGCGGGCAACTGGAGCGGGGCGACGGCAGCCTACAAGCGGGAGTTCGCGCAGGCGGCGCATGTTGGCGCCCTTTCAGGGGCGAACGAGAAATGGAACACGACCGTGCTCGAGCTCGATCCGGAGCGCATCCGTCTCGGCGATCAGTACGTCGGCGTATCGATCCATCAGTATTTCAAGTCCTCCAATCTCAACACCGGCTGGGTCACCGAAATCGACTGGGCGCAGCTCGTCGTGGACGGCGGCATTCGCGACAAGGCCGAGTTCACGAGCGCGGGCATCACGGTCAAGCCGGGCAGAATCTCCGTCGACGCGTCGTTCCTGGCCTCTGTGCAGAACAGCGGCAGCCGCAGCTTCTCCATGGAAGCCAACGTCATCCAGGAGACGAAAGACGCCGACGGCACGGTGCGGGAGGTCAATCTCGATCTCAACGCCAAGCTCGTTCCGAGCCTCGCGCCGGGAGCGTCTGCCGGCTGGACCGTCGAGTTGACCGATGCGACCATCACCCCCGGCCAGAATTATCGCGTCAACCTGATCCTGTTCGAGGATCGGGGCAGGAACGGATCGAATCCGGATCCGGGCAAGGTCCAGCATCTGCTGGACATCCCGACCGCGCAGATCCTCATGCTCAACGAAGACTTCTCCAAGCCGTCGGCGTCGTTCGCGCCGGCCGACTTCAGCTCCAAGTTCTACAAGACGAACGGCGTCGAAGGCGGCGTAACGCTGGCGAACGGCACCAATCTCGAAAAGATCCGGATCACGTCGCTGCCGGACCCGCAGGACGGACAGCTGCTGCTGGACGGCGCGCCGCTGGGCAGCGCGGACATCGGCAGGGAAATCGCGCTGGCCGACACGGCCAAGCTCGGCTTCCGTCCCGTATCGACGACCGACGGCCAAGCCGAGTTCGGCTGGACAGGGTTCGCCGAAGGCAAATATGCCGCCGATCCGGCTCAGGCGAGCTTTGCGGTCAACCGTGCTCCCATCGTGGATACGGTGAGCAAGCAAGCGCTCAAAAACGTGCTGCTGGCATTCTCGCCTAGCGATTTTGCCCAGCCTTCCGCCTATGCCGATCCGGAAGGCTCGCCGCTCGCCGAGGTTCGCATCTCCGAGCTGCCCGACCCGGCACTCGGCAAGCTCTACCTGAAGCGGACCGATGCGCCGTGGACGGCGGTACAAGCCGGCGCGGCAATTGCGGCCGCCGATCTGGACCGGCTCGTCTTCCAGCCTGAGCCGGGCGCCACGGGCACAGTCGCCTTCCGCTGGAACGGCAGCGACGGCGAGCTGTTCGCGGCTGCCGACCGGCAGGTGCATATCCGCATTAATACGCCTCCGACGGCGCTCGACTCGAGCCGGACCGGACCGATGGGAGCGCCGATCGAGTTCGCGGCTCCAGGCGGAGGCAGCCGCTTCGACGCTCTGTATCAAGATGCGGACGGCGACGCCATGCGGGGAGCCGCGTTCGACCTGCCGGCCGGCTTCGCGGCGAGCGGCACGCTGAGCTACATCGACCCGGCCACGACCGAAACGGTCTATGCCGAGCCGGGCCAGCGCACGCTCGTGCCGGCGCTCGCGTTGTCTTCGCTGCGCTTCGTTCCTGCGGCGGACCTCGGCAACGGAGCGCTCGTCGAGATTCCGTGGCTGCCGACCGACGGCAAGCAGCTGGCCGAGCAGCCGGCGCGGGTGCGGATCGCCTATGACGGCATTCCGACGGCGGATTGGCTGTCGGTCTCTGCCGACGAAGGCGTCTCTTCCATCCGGCTGACGCTGTCGGGCTCCGACCGCGAGTCGGTGACCGGGCTCGTCTACCGGCTGCTCCCGGATTCCGGCCCGCAGCGCGGTACTCTCCGCCCTGCGGAAGGCGCGGACGGCAGCGGCTGGATCTACGAGCCGGATGCCGGCTTCGTCGGCGGTACGGACCGGTTCCAGTATGTCGCGGTAGACGAGGCCGGGCAGGAGAGCGAGCCCGCGACCTATCTCGTCGTCATCCACAAGGCGCTTGACGGATGGGCTGGGGACAAGGCCCAGGGGGATCCGGCCCGCTTGACGGCGCTGCCGGGACATCCCGTCCGGCTGTCGGCGGTCTCTTCCCTGGCGGCGGAGCGCGTGAGCGCGACGCTGGCGGGCGCGGAGACGGACCTCGTCTGGATCAATCCGGCGACGAGCGCGGCGGAAGGGTACAAGCGCTGGGAAAAAGCCGGCTTCCTGCTGCCGCAAGCGGACGCGGGCGACTATGAAGCGGTCTTCACCGCTTTCGGCATTCACGGTACGCCGCTTGGCGAGGATGGGACGCGCCGGGCCGACAACTGGGTGCGCGTGCTGGCCACGAAGGTCGCCTTGAAGGCTGATCCGGACCGGATCGTCGGCGACGGCCGCTCCCAAACGGAGCTGACCGCCGTCGTGACGGACGGGCAAGGCTTGCCGGTGAGCGGCGTCGCCGTCGTCTTCTCGGCCGGCGCCGGATCGTTCCCCGACGGGGCCGAGGCGACGACCGGGGCGGACGGCAAGGCAACGGTCCTCTATCGCTCCGCCGCCATGTCCGGCACGGACGAGCAACGCGTCGCCGTGACGGCGGCCGTGCTTGACCCGGCCAAAGGGCTCGCGGCCGAGGCGTCCGTCGAGCTGACGTATTTGCCTGCCCGCATCCAGGGGGTGCTGACGGCCGGGCGCTCCAATGCGCCGGTCGCCGGCGCCGTCGTGCGGGCGACGCTCGACCTGGACGGCGACGGCGTCATCGAGCCGGGCGTTGATTTTGAAGCGACGACGATGACGAACGAGCGGGGAGAATACGCGATCCCGGTGCCCAAAGGCGATGCCGTCTACGAGCTCGCCGTCACGCAGACGATCGAGGTCGGCGGCGTGGCGACGCCGATCACGTATAAGCAGAAGGCCGTCGTCGGCAGCGCCGACGGGAGCGGCGAGCAGTCCTTTGAATCCGAAAAGACGGTAAGCGGCATCGTCCTGCTGAAGCGTCCGGACGGCGGGACGGCGAAGCTGCCCGCAGCGGCGGCGGGCCGCTCGAGCGTCTATTTCAAGGACAGCCAGGGACGCTACATGACCGGCGGCGACGGCAAGCCGATCGCTCAGCCGCTCGGTAGCGACGGCGTGTTCTCGGCGGCCGGGCTTCCGGTCGGCGCCTATACGTTCGAGGTCCGCTACGAGATCGAGCCGGGCGTGCAGGCGGTGCTGACCAAAGGCGAGGCTTACGTCAAAGCAGACGGCGAGCTCAATCTGCTCGCGCAGCTCGTCGATCCGTACGGAACGGTGACCAGCAGCGCGACCGGAGCCGCCATCGAAGGCGCGGCCGTCTCGCTGCATTACGCCGACAGCGCGCGCAACCGCGCTGCCGGCCGGACGCCGGGCGAAGGCGTCGTCCTGCCGAAGCTGGACGGCTTCGAGCCGAACGACAACGCCAGCCCGCGGCAGGCGACCGATCCGCACGGATTCTATGCCTACATGGTCTACCCCGAGACGGATTACTACCTGACCGTCACCAAGGACAATTACGAACCGTACCGCAGTCCGGTGATTCCGGTCGAGTGGGACATCGTCAAGCATGACGTGCAGCTGAAGCCGCTCGAGATGCCCGTTTCGCTGCCCGAGCCGCGTCTGGCCGTAGAAGTATCCGCCGCGCAGATGGTCGTGCGCGAGGAGAGCGAGACGGTGCTTACCGTCGCGTACAAAAACGTGGGCACGGCGTGGCTGTCCGGCGGAAAGCTGGACGTCGCGCTGCCGGAAGGCGCCGTTGTCGTCCTCGCCGAAGGCGCGACGATCGAGGGCGGCAAAGCCGTCTGGAGCGTGGAGGGGCTGAACGCGGGGCAGTCGGGCGAGCGCAGGCTGACCGTCCGCTGGCCGCGTCTGGACGCCAAGGAGCGCGACGCCGACGTGAGCGCGACCTTTGCCGCCGGCGGCGGCACGGCCCGCTCCGTCGCCAAGTTCAAGCTCTACTCCGACCGCTTTGAGCCGCTGGCCCACGAGCGCTACATCCGCGGCTATCCGGATGGCGGCTTCAAGCCGGGGCAGACGCTGACGAGGGCGGAGGTCGCGGCGATCGTCGCCCGCCTGTCGGACGGCACGGCGGCTGCGGCTCCGGCATCGTTCGGCGACGTCCGCCCGGGCCACTGGGCGAGCGGGTACATCGCCGAAGCGTCGGCCAAGGGCTTTTTCAACGGCGATGCGAACGGCCGCTTCCGGGCGGACGCGCCGGTGACCCGCGCCGAGCTGGTCGCGGTCCTGTCCCGCTTCCTCGGACTCGAGCCGGGCGAGCCGACGGGCAGCCGCTTCACGGATACGTCGGGCCACTGGGCCGTAAAAGAGATCGAGGCGATGCGCGTCGGCAAGTATTTGAACGGCTATCCGGACGGCAGCTTCCGTCCGAACCAGCCGATCCGCCGCGACGAGGCGGTCTCCCTCATCAACGGAATGCTGCGGCGCGGCCCGCTTCATGGGGCGCAGCCGCTGTTCGCGGACATGCCGCTCGGCCACTGGGCCTTCGGCGCCGTCATGGAGGCGTCCGTCTCGCATGAGTCGGCGCGCGAGGAGGATGGCTCGGAGCGCTTGCTGTCCACAGTTCAGGACGACATGGAGTAAGTGGTTGCAGCGGGATAGGGCTGGAAGCGGCCCTTTCCGGCAAAAGCGGCATCAGGCGCGAGAGCCCTGATGCCGCTTTTTTTTGCTTTCCCCGCCGACGGGCAAGAGCGCCGCTCAGACGGCTTCGATCCGGCCGAGCGCGAGAACGGCGTTATGTCCGCCGAAGCCGAACGAGTTGGACAGCCCGACCTCGAGCTTCTCGCGCCGCGTGGCGGCAAGGACGCGGAGTCCGCAATCCGGGTCGGGCTCATCCTGATTGAGCGTCGGCGCGATCAGCCCTTCGCGCAGCATGCGGACGAGCGTGATCGCCTGCGCGCCTCCCGCCGCGCCAAGCATGTGGCCGGTCATCGACTTGCCTGCGAATACGGGCACGATCCCGCCGCGATCGCCGAGCGCGCCGAGGATCGCCCGGCTCTCCGACAGATCGCCGGCCGGCGTGCCGGTCGCATGCGCGCAGACGATGTCGACGCGCTCCGCCTCCAGCCCGGCATCGGCGAGCGCAAGCCGCATGGCGGCCGCCGCGCCGCGCCCGGTCGGCTCGGTGGCGACCCGATGGTACGCGTCGGAGGACGCGCCGTAGCCGAGCACCTCGGCCAGCGGCTCGGCCCCGCGCGCGAGCGCATGGGCGAGCGTCTCGAGCACGACGATGCCGGCTCCCTCAGCCATGACGAACCCGGTGCGGCTGCGGCCGAAAGGACGGCTGGCTGCCGTGGGATCGCCGTCGAACGAGGCGAGAGCGGTCGCGTTGTCGAAGCTGGCGACCCCGATCGGGACGACGGCGGCTTCCGTTCCGCCGGCGATGGCGACATCGGCGATGCCGGCCCGCAGCAGGCGCGTCGCTTCTCCGATCGCCGTATTGCCGATCGAGCAGGCGGTCACCGGCGCCAGCGCCGGCCCGGTCAAGCCGTAGCGGATGCTGATTTCCGCTGCGGCCATGTTGGCGATCATCATCGGCACGAGCGTCGGACTGACGCGGCCATGGCCGCGGCTGCCGAGCACGCGCGCCTGCTCCATCAGCGTGCCGAGCCCGCCGATGCCGGAGCCGACGTAGACGGCGGTCCGATCCGCAACGAGCCGGCCTTCGCCGAGTCCCGACTGGGCGAGCGCTTCTTCGGCTGCGGCGAGCGCGAACTGGACGAAGCGGTCCATCTTGCGGGCTTCCTTGCGGCCGAAGCGGACTTCTCCGTCCCAATCGGGCACGAACCCGGCGATCGCCTGCGGGTCGGCCTGCTCCAGCCATTCTTCCGGCCAGTCGCTTTCCCGGATGCGCCGGATGCCGGATCGGCCTTGCGCCTGGGCGCTCCAGAGCGTCTCCGCGCCGGCTCCGAACGGACTGACGGCGCCCATGCCCGTGATGACGACGCGGTGCTCCTTGAATGCAGCGGATTCCTTGCGGTGCAGCAGCATGTGCTTCATCTCCTTCGCAATAGGGGGATAGAGGAAGTTTGGCACAGCTCTTATGCTGGTACAAGTTGTCGTTTATACTAGGATAAAAGGTAACGGGATAAAGGAGGGGCGGCATGAACCGTCAGGCGAGGCTCAAGGCTTTATCGGAATTCCTGCGCTCCCGCCGGATGGCGCTCAGGCCGGAAGAACATGGATTCCCGGCAGGAGGCCGGAGGCGGACGCCGGGCCTGAGAAGGGAAGAGGTGGCGCTGCTCGCGGGAGTCAGCCCGACCTGGTATACGTGGCTGGAGCAGGGACGGGACATCCGCGTCTCCGCCTCGGTGCTCGATGCTGTGGCCAAGGCGCTGCGGCTGAATGCCGACGAGAAGCGGTACATGGCCTCGCTGGCGGGCGATGCGGCAGAGGGCGGAGATCCGGAGCGCGGCGCCTCCGGCGAGCCGGAGGCGCTGCCCGCGCCGCTCCAGCGGATTCTGGGCGAGCTGGACGGCTGTCCCGCCATCGTATCGGACCGCCGCTGCCGGATCGCCGGCTGGAACGAAGCGGCCGCCCGGGTCTTTCTCGACTTCGGAGCGGTACCGCCCGGAGAACGCAACATGATCTCGCTGCTGTTCACCCGGCCGGAGCTCCAGCGGCTCGCCGTCAACTGGGAGCAGTTCGTCCGGGGCTATCTGGCGCTGTTCCGCTACTACTACGGCCAATATGCGGAGGACGACTGGTACTCCGGCTATATCGAGGAGATGGAGCGCCGCGACGCGCGTTTCGCCCCGCTGTGGGAGGAGAGCCGCGTCAGCGCCGCTCCGGAGGTCATCCTCGAGTTCCGCCATGCCCGCGCAGGCAAGATGCAGTTTCAGCTGACGAGCCTGCAGGCGCACGGAGAGCGGGATCTGCGCGTCAGCGTCTACACGCCCGCTCCGGAGACGGGGACGGACCGCAAGATGCGGAGGCTGATGGGAGAGCCGCGTGGCGGTTGAGCGGATTCGGTTCATCGGAACGTGGTACCGCACAGAGTCAGCCCTCCAACGTACCGCAGCAGCGAAGGAGCTCCCGGCGGCGAAGCCCGGTCGGACCCGCGCCCTGAGGCCGATCTTCAGGCGGCGCGGATGCGCGGGATGGCGAGTTTGATTCGCCTTGAGCTACAATGGAAGCCATGACTTCGGACAAAGGGAGGGCTCGGGATGCAGGAAGCGGCCATTACGATCGTTCGGACCGGATTCGGCGCGGAGCTGCAGCATCTCGGCCGTCCCGGGCTGCGCGGGCAGGGCATGCCGGCAGGGGGCGCGATGGACGCGCTGTCGCTGCAGGCGGCCAACCTGCTCTGCGGCAACGAACGCGGCGCTCCCGCGCTGGAGCTGGCGCTCGGAGGCGCCCGCCTGCGCGTCGACGCGCCGGAAGGCCTGCTCGCCGCGATCTGCGGCGCCGACATGCCCGCCGACCTGGACGGCGTGCCGCTGCCTTCGCGCCGCGCGGTCTATGTGCCTTCTGGCGGCACGATTTCGCTCGGCGCGGCGCGCTCCGGCTGCCGCGCCTACCTGGCTGTCGCCGGCGGCTTTGCCGCGCCGGCGGACAGCCGCGCCGCCGGCGAGGCTGGGAGCGCCGGCGGCATCGGCCGGCGTCTTGCCGCCGGCGAGGCGCTTCGCCGCAGCGAGCCTACGGCGCGCGGCGCAGCGCTGCTGGCGGCGCTCGCGGAGCGCGCCGCCGAGGCTGGCGGCGGCGTGCCGACGGCCGCCGCGCCTTGGCTCGCGCCGCGCCTCGTGGCGCGCGGCGGCGCAGGCTCCGGCACCGTGCTGCGCGCGGTGCCGGGAGCCGCTTACGGGCAGCTGGCGCAGGCGGCCCGGCAGCGGCTGTGGCGGGAGCGGCTTGCCGCCTCTCCCGCCAGCGATCGGATGGGCGTCCGGCTCGTTCCGGACGCCCATCCGATCGAGCTGGAGCGCCGCGCGGAGCTGCGCTCGCACGGCGTGCTGCCGGGCGCGGTGCAGCTGCCGCCCGGAGGCCATCCCGTCGTGCTGGCGGCAGGCTGCCAGACGACGGGCGGCTATCCCGTCATCCTGCACGTTATCGCGGCGGATCTGCCCCGGCTCGGCCAGCTGCGGCCCGGCGACGAGATTCGCTTCTCCCGCGTGGAGCTCGAGGAGGCGCAGCGCCTCCTGCTACGGCAGCAGCGGGAGCTGGACCGGCTGGAAGCCGCCCTGCGGCTTCGGACCGAGCGTTTCTTGCAGGAGCGGCACCGCGGGAGCAGACGCTGAGAGACGAATTTCAACCAATCGCGAAGGGAAGATCCAGATATGAATGAAGACCAATCGGCCGCTGCCGCTCTGGCCTCAAGCCGCGCTAAGTCCGGTAAGAGGCGAGGAGCGCCGGCCTACGTAGCCGGGCTCTATACGGCGGATGCTCCGGGCAGCTTCGTCACCCGAGAGCTGGCCGAGGCGGAGCTGGAGTTCGGCGGAATCCGCGGCGACCGCCATTTCGGCGTGACGTCCCGCGCGGACAGCCGGCAGCCGATGTACCCGCGCGGAGCCGAAATCCTCAACCGCCGTCAGATCAGCATCCTCTCTCGCGAGGAGCTGGAGGAAACGAGGGAGCGCATGGGCATCGAGGCCCTCGATCCGGAATGGATCGGAGGCAACCTGCTGCTCTCCGGCTATCCCGGCTTGACGCAGCTGCCTGCCGGATCGAGGCTGCTTTTCCCGAGCGGGGCCGGCCTCGTCTGCGAAGGCGAGAACCATCCGTGCACTGACGCCGGCAAGGAAATCGAGCGACATGTCCGGCCCAAGGAGCGCTTGCCGCAAGCCTTCGTGAAGGCCGCGCGCGGCCGGCGCGGCATCGTCTGCTCGGTCGAGCGTCCCGGCCGCATCGCGTTCGGCGACGAGATCCGCATCCTTCCCCCTCAATAACGGCATAAGGAGGCCCTAACCATGCGAATACCGACGATCGACCTGAACGCCGATTTCGGCGAAGGGTTCGGCATGTACGACTTCGGCGCGGACGAAGCGCTGCTCGGCTCCATCACGAGCGCGAGCATCGCCTGCGGGTGGCATGCCGGAGACGCCCGCACGATGCGGACGGCGGTCGAACGCTGCCTGCGCGCGGGGGTGGCGGTCGGCGCCCATCCGGGCTATCCGGACCGGCAGGGCTTCGGCCGCCGCGCGATGGCGCTGGATGCCGAGGACGTCTATGAGGCGGTCCTTTATCAGACCGGCGCGCTGCAGGCGTTCGTGCATGCGGCCGGCGGCGAGCTGCGCCACATCAAGCCGCATGGCGCGATGTACCATCGCTGCGACGCCAGCTTGGACCATGCGGATGCCGTCGCGAAAGCTGCCGTCGCGCTGGGCGGGCTCGCCTTATACGGTCCCCCGGGAGGAGCGCTGGAGCGCGCGGCCCTTTCGGCGGGGCTGCCTTTCGCGGCCGAAGGCTTCGCCGACCGCGCCTACTTGCCGGACGGCTCGCTCGCCGGCAGGGATCGGCCTGGCGCCGTGCATGACGAACCGTCCCGAGCCTTGGCGCAGTCGCTCGCGATCGCGCAGCGAGGGGAGGCCCCGGCCTTGGGCGGGGGCTTCGTCCCGGTGGCGGTCCGAACGCTTTGCCTGCACGGCGACGGACCGCGAGCGGCCGAGCTGGCCGCGCTCATCCGCGCCGGTCTGGAGTCGGCCGGAGTCGCCGTCGCCTCGCCTTGGCAGCCATGAGCGGCCGCTCGGACACGCGTCACGTCCCGACCGCGTCGTCGGCTCCGGCCGTCTCAGCCACGCCGCCGGCCTGTCCGCCGTCTGCTGCATTCCCCGTCTGGGTGTTTGTCTACGGGACGCTTCAGCCAGGACAAAGCAACTTCGCCGTCGCAGCCCCGTTCGTCCTTGCACGGCAGCCGGGACACGTGCGGGGACGTCTCGTCGACGCGGCGAACGGCCGTTATCCGGCGCTCGTCCGCGAGCTTTCTCCTGTAGACCGAGCCGTCCGAGGCTGGTGGCTGAAGCTGGAGCGCGATGGTTTGGCTGCTTGCGATCGGCTGGAGGACTTTTTCGGCCCGGAGGAGGCCAATGATTACGAGCGGATTTGGACCCGGGATCTCGACGATCCGGATCGTCAGGGCTGGATCTATGTGTGGCCGAGCGACCGCGGCTGCTCCGATCTGCTGAGCGACATCTGGCCTCCCGGGAGCGTCCCGGAGTCGAAGTCGGGCGAACCGGAATAGGCTCAAGAACGTCCCGCCCGAGCTTTACGAACGAGGCGGTTTGTTCTTGAGCTGTTTTCGTCCAGCCTTGCCGGCAAGGGGGGACTAGGCGTTCGGGACCTGGCGATTCGGCGGCTCGGGCTCGAAAGCGATCAGCGTTACCTTGCGGCCGCCTTCGTCCGTCAGCGACTGCTCCAGCTCCCGGATTCTTTCTACGTCGGCGAGGGGGAGCTCGGCATATCGGTACGGCTCGAAGGGCTGGGATTTGCTCATCTGCGTTCACCTCCTCTTTGTAGCGTTCGCTCTCCGCCGCATCTTTATCCAGATAAAGGGAACCGAAAAAGCGGAGCTTTGAGCGGAAGCCGCTCGAAGGGAACGACGCTCACGATCCGCCCGTCGGCCCACTGAATTGACGACCTGGCGGCATCTTCAGGGCTTGGCTCGATCATATCGAGTGGCTCGGAGCAACTCGGGCGAGGGAAGTGGCTGAATGATCGGAGATGCGCGGAAAAACCGAGCAACTCGGGTGTGAGAGAGGCAGGACGATCGGAGATGCGCGGAAAAACCGAGCAATTCGGGTGTGAGAGGGGCAGGACGATCGGAGTTGCGCGGAAAAACCGAGCAATTCAGGTGTGAGAGGGGCAGGACGATCGGAGTTAGGCGAAAAAACCGAGCAACTCGGGTGTGAGAGAGGCTGAACGTCGAAGTTGCGCGGAAAAACCGAGCAATTCGAGCCATCGTCCTCTGCTTCCACCAGCGGCAGCCTCAGCCGCAACGACGGTCTGGCGATGCCTCCCCCAAATGTTCACATTCCGGCTTGGTCGAGATGGAGCGCATCAAGTAAACTAGAGGGCAAGAGGAAGGAACGAAAGGGAGTGCCCCGAGCGCATGAACGCCATTCTACGCAACGAAATCCTATCGGACTCTGTCCGAAAGGAAACGGCTACGGAGCGGTCCCTGGCCGCTTGCCATAGCGAACTTTCCGCGAAGCGGCCAACCGCCTCGGCCAAGCCGGCCTTGGCCGCCGGCCTCCACGCCGCCGCTGGGTCCCCGCCTTGCGCTCGCTCAGCGCCGCCCCAGCGGCTTCGCTCAGCGCTGCCCCAGCGGCTCCGCTCTGCGCCGTCCCAGCGGCTTCGCTCAGCGCTGCTCCAGCGGCTCCGCTCTGCGCCGCCCCAGCGGCTCCGCTCTGCGCTGCCCCAGCGGCCAAGAGCGCCGCGCGCCGCGCGCCTGGCGCTGCGCCGGATGGCCGCCGCGCTGCTCGGCGTCCTGGCGCTGCTCTCGCTGCTGCTCGGCCTCCCGCAGCAGGCGGCAGCGCATGCCTCGCTGCTCGAAGCGAGCCCGGCGGCGGGGGCGCGGCTCGAGGCGGCGCCGGCCGAGGTGAAGCTCGTCTTCAACGAACGCGTCGAAGGCGCCGTCGGAGCGCTCGAGGTGCTGGACGGCAGCTCCGACCCCGTGACCGCCGAGCGGGCGAAGCTGAGCGAGGACGGGCTGGCGCTGACGCTGCCGCTGCCCGAGCTGGACCAGGGCGTCTACACGGTCAGCTACCGCATCGTTTCCGAGGACGGCCATCCGATCGGCGGCTCTTACGTGTTCGTCATCGGAGACCCGCCTGCGGCGCGGGACGCCTCGACGTTCGACGTCCATGCGCAGCTCGGCCATGCCAACCACGCCGAAGGCGGGCTGACGACGGCCAGCCTCATCCAGTACGCCGCGCGTTTCCTTTATTATGCCGCGCTCATGCTTGCCGCCGGCGCGGCGCTTTGGCCGCTCTTGTACCGGCAAGGGTGGTCCCGCATCGCCGATCCGCTGCGCGGACGGCTCGAGCGGATGCCGCAGCAAGCGCTCGTGCTCGTCGCGCTGCTCTACGTCTTCGTCGAGACGCAGCTGCTCATGGAAGGCCAGCCGACCTCCGAATGGATCCGGCTGTTTACGGCGACAAGCGTCGGCCAGAGCTACCTGGCGCTGCTGCTGCTCGCCTTCGTCGGCCTCGCGCTGCCGGCCGGCCGCGGCGCGCTGCGCTTCGTCTGGGCGCTGCTGCTGCTCGCGACGGAGGCGTGGAGCGGCCATGCGGCCGCAGCCGCTCCGCGCTGGGCGGCGCTCGCGCTCGATTATGTCCATCTCGTCTTCGCGGCGCTGTGGGCAGGCGGCCTCATGCTGCTGCTCTTCCTCTGGTCCGCCGAGCGCAAGGAAGCCGGACGCTTCGCCGCACGCTTCTCGCGCATGGCGTGGATCAGCATCGTCGCTCTGACGCTGTCGGGCATCGGCCTGACGCTTCTGTACATGACCAAGCCGGAGTATCTGCTGCTGACGCCGTGGGGCATCCTGCTGCTCGTCAAGACCGGGCTGGTCGTGCTCGTCGCCGGCGTCGGATTCTTCCTGCGCAGCCGCATGAAGCGGTCCGGCTTCCCGAGCGGCGCGCTGCTCAAGGCGGACGGCGCGCTCATGGCACTCATCCTCGTCATCGTCGGCGTCTTCACCTACATCAGCCCGCTGCCGGCCAACGAGCCGGTCGGCTGGCACAAGATGGGCAGCGAGATGCACGTGTCGATCCGGATCACTCCCAACGTGCCCGGCGACAACGAGTTCGCGGTCCGCATCTGGATGCACCAGAGCCTGGGCGATCCGAAATCGGTCAAGCTGCGCCTTCAGTCCGAGGACAAGCCGGAGCTCGGCGCGATCGAGATTCCGCTGGAGAAGTTCGAGGACGACGAGATCAGCACGTTCGAAGGGTATACCAAGACGGCCTACCGCGCCAGCGGCACGTACTTGCCGTTCGCAGGCCGCTGGACGGCCGAGGTCCGCGTGATGGATAAGAACGACGACGAACGGGTCGAGCGGCTCGGCTTCCGCAACTACTGACGCCGGGCGGTCGCAGCGGGCGGGCACGGCCTGCCGGCACGAGAGAGGAGGTGGACGATGAAGGCAAGCACGATCAAAAGGCTCATCCTGTGGACGCCGACCGTCCTGACGGCGGCATGGGAATATGCCCGCCATACGTTCCTGCTGCCCTACGTGTCCATGGACACGGGCAACCTCATCAGTCCGATCCTCGTCTTTCTCGTCACGGTGACCCTGCTCTCCAAGCTGTTCGCCATGCTGGAGAACGTGCAGGAGGAGCTGCGGCGCGAGCAGGCGGTGAAGGCGGCGGTTCAGGAAAGGGACCAGATGGCGAGGGAGCTGCATGACGGCATCTCGCAGTCGCTGTTCCTGCTGTCGGTCAAGCTGGATCGCCTCGACCGGGCGGAATCGCCCGAGGAGGTCAAGCAGGCGAGCGAGCAGATTCGCGGGACGGTGCGGCATGTATACGAGGATGTGAGGGAAGCGATCGCCAGCCTGCGTTCGGCGGATACGGCGGCGGAGAGCGGGATGCCGTGGCTGCAGCCGCTGCATGATGCCGCGGCGGAGCTGGAGGAGTCGGGGACGCGGACGGAGATCGACTGGCAGCTGCCCGACCTGCTCCTGACGAGCCGGGAAAAGGTCGAGCTGCTCGCGATCGTGCGCGAGGCGCTCATGAACGTGCGCAAGCATGCCTCCGCCTCGTTCGTCCGCGTCGTCTGCCGGCAGGAGGGAGCGGACGGCTTCCGCTGCGCCGTCGCCGACAACGGAGCGGGCGCCCCGCCCGGAGCCGAGTCGGCCAAGGGCCACTACGGCGTGCGCATGATGCGCGATCGAGCGGAAGGAGCGGGCTGGAGCTTCCGCTTCCAGAGCCCCGGCACGGAGGCGGGAACAAGCACGCTTGTCGAAGTCGCTCGTCAGCCGTCCCACAAAAAATCGAAGCCATGACTACCGAGGAGGAGAATAGATGAACGCTGCCGAACGGAACGAGCCGGTGCGGGTGCTGCTGGTCGACGACCATCCGCACGGGCGCGAGGGGATGAGGATCATCCTTTCGGAGGACCCTTTCTTCGAGATCGCCGGAGAAGCGTCGGGAGGAGAGGAGGCCGTCGCGCGGGCCGAGGAGCTGCAGCCGGACCTCATCCTGATGGACATCCGCATGCCGGGCGTCGGGGGACTGGAGGCGACCTCCCGCATCAAGGCGCTGCTGCCGTCCGTCAAGATCGTCATGGTGACGGTGTCCGACGACATCGCCGACCTGTTCGAGGCGATCAAGCGGGGAGCCCAGGGCTATCTGCTCAAGAACCTCTCTCCTTCCGCCTGGCTGGATTACCTGCGGGCCGTCTCGCTCGATCAGGCTCCGATGAGCCGGGAGCTCGCCACGCGCATCCTGCATGAATTTCTGCCGGGAGGAAGGTCGTCCGGCGCCGCGGACCCGCAGGCATCGCCGTCGTCCGTTTCCCGTTCGGCCGCGTCGGCGCTGTCGCCGCTCACCGAGCGGGAAAAAGAAATCCTGGAGCGGGTCGCGCGCGGCGACTCCAACCGCGAGGCGGCGGCTGCGCTCGGCATATCGGAGAATACGGTCAAGAACCATCTCAAGAACATCCTGCAGAAGCTCCATCTCGACAATCGGGTGCAGCTCGCGCGTTACGCGTTCGAGAACGGGCTTATGAATCGCGGCCCGGGCGCAAGCTGAACGGTGCGAGAGGATCGGCCTCGGCGGCGGCTCGTCATCCATGGGGATGCGGACCGACCGCCGTTTTCATTTCCGCCCTGATCGTAGCCCTTTCGAGTCATGTCCGTTGCCGGATGCAATCTTATACTAGTAAAATAAAAGCGGGGAACAATCGTTCCGCAGGAGGGAATCGACATCCATGCCCGGCAGCGCCTCAGCGCGGCTTCAAGCCGCAGGCGGACTCCGGACGGATCGAGCTTCTCGATGCGGCCGGGGCTTTAATTGCCCCTCATTGGCCTGGATGCCGATGAACAGCTTGACGTGACGAGGGAAGGAATGGATGCCGCCGATGGATGAACATGAAAAGGGGCCGAGGCCGATCGGGACTGCGACGCCCGGCCACGCGGCCGTGACTCAAGGATTCTCTCCCGAGCCGGAAGCGGCGGCTGCCGCGCCGCATTGGCGGAGGTACGTCGCCAAAATGGCCGGAGGCGGAACCAATCCGCTTCGGAACAGCCCCAGGCAGGCATTGCTAGGAGCCGCGGGAGGCTTCGCAGCCGTCCTCGCGCTCGCGCTGCTGACCCGGTGGACGTCCAAGCCGTGGCTGATGGCGCCGCTGGGAGCGAGCTGCGTGCTCGCCTTTTACGCGTGGGACGCGCCGCTCTCGCAGCCCCGCAGCATCGTGGGCGGCCATCTGATCTCTTCGGCCTCCGCCTTGCTGTGGCTCAAGCTCGCGGGCAGCGGCCCGTGGCAGATGGCGGCCGCCGTCGCGACAGCCATGTTTCTGATGGTGCTGACCAAAACGCTGCATCCGCCCGCCGGCGCCGATCCGCTGCTCATCCTGGCCGCGCAGCCGGACTGGAGCTTCCTGCTGCAGCCGGTGCTCTCGGGAAGCCTGCTGATCGTCCTCGTGGCGCTGCTGTACAACAACGCGCTTCCCGGCCGCCGCTATCCCACGTACTGGCGCTGAGGCCGGTCGGACGGCGCCTCTTGAGTTGCATTTTCCATTCGCTCTGGATATAATGAGCCAAGATATCCACCAGCATCGATGGAGACCAGTACGCCGTGCCTGGCCCGACAGGGAGGGACCGCCGCCGATTGAGAGCGGTCCCCGGCAGCCAGCCGGCCGAATTCACTCCGGAGCTCGAGCCTTGAACGCGTCCGCCAGGACGCCTGTAGAGGCTCGCGGGCAGCCGTCCGTTATCCGGCCTTCAAGCAGCCCGGCGCATCCGCGCCAGGGACGAGCGGCTTTCCGGCGGGGTTCCCGCCTTCAGGAGATGCCCCGCCCCCCGGCTGGAATCAGGGTGGTACCACGGTCCTTTCGTCCCTTGCGGAGATAGGGCCTTTTTGTTTTTTCACAGCGGCATTCCGGCGGCAGCCGGGGCCAAGTTCGAAGGAGGCGTAAGCGATGAAGGAACGTTTGGAGGCTTTGCAGGCGGAGGCGCTGCAGGAGCTGCAAGGAGTCGCCGGACCGCAGGAGCTCGGCGAGCTCCGCGTCAAGTATCTGGGCAAGAAAGGCGCGCTGACCGAAATTCTGCGCGGCATGGGCGCGCTGAGCGCCGAGGAGCGTCCGGTCATCGGCGAGGTGGCCAACCGCGTGCGCGGGGCGATCGAGGCCGTCATCGAGGACAAGGCGGAGGGCTACCGCCGCGCCGAGACCGAGCTGCGGCTGCGCTCGGAGACGATCGACGTGACGCTGCCCGGCAGCGCGCTGCCGACCGGAGCGGTCCATCCGCTGAACAAGGTCGCGCAGGAGATCGAGGACATCTTCATCGGCCTCGGCTACACGATCGCCGAAGGCCCCGAGGTCGAGACCGACTACTACAACTTCGAGGCGCTCAACCTGCCCAAGAACCACCCGGCCCGCGACATGCAGGACTCGTTCTACATCACCGACGAGATCCTCATGCGCACGCAGACATCCCCCGTGCAGATCCGCGCCATGAAGGCGATGAACGGCAAGTCGCCGCTCAAGGTCATCTGTCCCGGCAAGGTGTACCGCCGCGACGACGACGACGCGACGCACTCGTTCCAGTTCAACCAGGTCGAGGGGCTCGTCGTCGGCAAAGGCATCCGCATGAGCGACCTGAAGGGCACGCTGCTGCAGTTCGTGCAGGAGATGTTCGGCAAGCAGGCGCGCATCCGGCTGCGCCCGAGCTTCTTCCCGTTCACCGAGCCGAGCGCCGAGGTCGACGTCACCTGCTCGCAGTGCGGCGGCAGCGGCTGCCGGATGTGCAAGCAGACCGGCTGGCTCGAGATTCTCGGCTGCGGCATGGTTCACCCCAAGGTGCTCGAGGCCGGCGGCTACGATCCCGAGGAAGTGACCGGCTTCGCCTTCGGCATGGGCATCGAGCGGATCGCGCTGCTCAAGTACGGCATCGACGACATTCGCCACTTCTACGCCAACGACCTGCGCTTCCTGAGCCAGTTCGAGCGGATGTAAGGAAAGAGAGGGGACTAGCGCCATGAAAATATCGACGAACTGGCTCGCGGACTACATCAGCCTCGAAGGGCTGACGCCGCAGGAGATCGCGGAGAAGATGACGTCCGGCGGCATCGAGATCGACGCCGTCGAGGCGATGGACAAAGGCGTGACCGGCGTCGTCGTCGGCTACGTCAAGGAAAAGACGAAGCATCCCGACGCCGACAAGCTGAACGTCTGCAAGGTGGACGTCGGCGCCGGCGAAGACCTGCAGATCGTCTGCGGCGCGGCCAACGTGGACGCCGGCCAGCATGTGCCGGTCGCGACCGTCGGCGCCAAGCTGCCGGGCGGCCTCGCGATCAAGCGCGCCAAGCTGCGCGGCGTCGAGTCGCAGGGCATGATCTGCTCGGCGCGCGAGCTCGGGCTGAACGACAAGCTGCTGCCCAAGGAGCTGCAGGAGGGCATCCTCGTCCTGCCGAAGCTGGAGCTCGGCAAGCCGATCGGCGAGGTCCTCGACCTCAGCTCCCATGTGCTGGAGCTCGACCTGACGCCGAACCGATCCGACGCGCTCAGCTACCTCGGCGTCGCCTACGAGATCGGCGCGCTGACGGGCCGTCCGGTCAAGCTGCCGGAGAGCGCCGTGTTCGGCGCGGCGGACAAGACGGCGGACCGCCTGTCGGTGCGCATCGACGCCCGCGAGGCGTGCGCGCACTACAGCGCCCGCTACATCCGCGGCGTGCAGGTCGCTCCGTCGCCGCTCTGGCTGCAGAACCGGCTGATGGCGGCCGGCATCCGGCCGATCAACAACATCGTCGACGTGACGAACTACGTCATGCTGGAGTACGGCCAGCCGCTTCACGCCTTCGACGCGGACCGGGTCGCCGGCGGCAGCATCGTCGTGCGCTTCGCCCGCGAGGGCGAGGAGCTGGAGACGCTGGACGGCCAGCTGCGCAAGCTGCAGCCGCACATGCTGGTTATCGCGGACGGCGATCGGGCGATCGGCCTCGCCGGCGTCATGGGCGGGGCGAACTCCGAGGTGGACGGCGACACGACGAACGTCATCCTCGAATCCGCCAAGTTCGACGGCTCCGTCGTGCGCCGCACGTCCCGCCAGCTCGGCCTGCGCTCGGAGGCGAGCCTGCGCTTCGAGAAGGAAGTCGATCCGGCGCGCGTCATCCCGGCGCTCGACCGCGCGGCCTCGCTGATCGCGAAGCTCGGCAGCGGCCTCGTCACGGAAGGCATCGCCGAGGACGTGGCGCGCACGTACGAGCCGGCCGTCATCGAGGTGTCCCTGGAGCGCATCTCCGGCTACCTCGGCGCGGACATCTCCAAGCTGGAGGCGCAGGCGATCTTCGGCCGCCTCGGCTTCGACTCCGAGGTCGGCGACGGCTCGATCCGCGTGCAGGTGCCGACGCGCCGCGGCGACATCTCCCGCGACGTCGACCTGATCGAGGAGGTCGCCCGCCTGTACGGCTACGACAACATCCCGACGACGCCGATCGTCGGCGAGACGACGCCCGGCTCGCTGACCGCGCCGCAGGCGGTGCGCCGCGAGCTGCGCCGGCGCCTGTCGGACGCCGGCCTGCACGAGGTCATCAGCTACTCGTTCACGGCTCCGGAGCGCACGGGGCTGTTCCCGGATCTCGCGCCGGACGCCAAGCCGATCCGCCTGGCGATGCCGATGAGCGAGGAGCGCAGCGTGCTTCGCACGACGCTGCTGCCGCAGCTGCTGGAGACGGCGGCGTACAACCGCAACCGCAAGAACCATGATCTGGCGCTGTTCGAGATCGGCACGGTGTTCCACACCGACGAAGAGACGCTGACGCGGCTGCCGCAGGAAAAGCATCGCTTCGCGCTGCTGCTGACCGGAGCCCGCCGCGCCGCCGCGTGGAACCGCAAGGCGGAGAAGACGGACTTCTACGACGCCAAGGGCGTGCTCGAGACGATCTTCGCCACGCTCGGCCTCGGCGGCTCGGTCTCGTACGAGGCATCCGCTCCGGCCGGCCTGCACCCGGGCCGCACGGCCGCCGTCAAGCTGGACGGAGAGCGCGGAGCCGAGACGATCGGCTACGTCGGCCAGCTGCATCCGGAGCTGCAGCAGGAGCTCGGACTCGACGACGTCTACGTGGCCGAGCTGGAGCTTGGCGCGGTGTACGACGCGGTCGACCGCGACATCGTCTACCGCACGCTGCCGCGCTATCCGGCGGCCGACCGCGACATCGCGGTGACGGTGGAGGAGTCGGTGCCGGCGGCCGCTCTGGCCGCCGCCGTCCGCGGGGCGGCCGGCGAGCTGCTGGAGTCGGTCCAGGTGTTCGACGTCTACACCGGAGAGAAGCTCGGGGCGGGCCGCAAGAGCGTCGCGCTGGCGCTCGTGTACCGCCATGCGGAGCGCACGCTGACCGACGAGGAGGTCGCGGCGGCGCATGCCGCGGCGGTGGCCGCGCTGGAGCAATCTTTCTCCGCGGAATTGAGGAAATAGGCAGGAAACGCAGGAAGCCGCATCGAAGTAATCCCGCGAGGGAGCTGCCGATGCGGCTTTTCCTTGTCTGAGGGGGCTTGGCGAAGCCGGAAAGGCCCCTGAATCGTTCTTATCCACATGGACTTTTCCGCCCTGGGACGGGCGATCCAAAATAGACAGGCAGCAGGAGAGCAGCTCAACGAGCAACGGGAGGATACCGCCTTGAAGGAAGCCGATCGCTTGAGAGTAACGGTCGATATATACGGACATCAATACCGGTTGACGGGACACAGCAGCTCGGATTATATCCGGCGGGTCGCGCAGCTGGTCGACGAGAACATGCACAAGCTGGCCAAGGGCTACCCGAGGCTGGACATGCCGAGGCTGGCGGTGCTTGCGGCCGTGCATATGGCGGAGGACGTGTTCCGCCTGCGGCAGGACAGCGAGCTGCTCAAGGAGGAGCAGAGCATCCGCAAGACGCTGATGGGCGAGCTCGACAAGGCGCAGTCCGCGGCGGAGCAGGCGCGCGAGGAGCTGGAGCTCCGCGAGCGGCGGACGGCGGAGGAGCTGGAGCGGCTGCTCGGAGAGCGGGAGGCGGCGGAGTCCGCCCTGCGCGCCGAGGCCGAAGAGCGGCTGGCCGCCGTGCAGGAGGCGGTCAAGGAGGAGTCGCAGCGGCTGGAGCGGCAGGCAGCCGCTGCGGCGTCCGAGCTGGAGCGGCGCTGGGGCGAGGAGAAGCGGCGCCTGATCGAGGAGGACCGCGTCCGCGCCGAGGAGCTGGAGCGCCGGCATGAGGCGGAGCGCGGCGAGGCCGCGCAGATGCTGGAGTCGGAGCGGCAGGAGTGGGAGCGGCTCTACGAGGCGGAAGCAAGCGAGCGCGAGTCGCGTCATGCCGAGGCGATGGCGGAAGCGGCGCGCCGCCATGAGGCGGAGCAGGCGTCCGCGCGCGAGCAGCTCGAGCGGGAGCGGCGCCGGCTGGCCGTACAGCTGGAGGAGAGCCGCGCGGAGCTGGAGCGGCGGCTCGAGGAGGAGCGCGCCGAGGCCGCAGCCGTGTTCGAGAGCCAGCGGGCGGAGCTCGAGGCGGCGCATGCGGCCGAGCTCGCCGCGCGCGAGGAGGCGTTCGCCTCCCAGCTCGCGGAGCTGGAGACGCGCCTGCTGGAGCGCGTCCACGAGCTGGAGGCGCTGCATGCCGGGGAAGCCGAGGCGCGGGAGCGCGAGCGGGCGGAGCTGGAGCAGCTCTACGAAGCGGAGTGCCGGGAGCGCGAGCAGGAGCGGTCGACGCTGCTCGAGGCCCAGCGGGCGGAGCTCGAGACGCTCGAGGCGCGCCATTTGCTGCGCGCCGGAGAGCTGGAGGAGCAGCTGCGCGAGGCGCGGCAGCAAGGCGAGCAGAGCCTGGCGGCGCTTCGATCGCAGCAGCGGGCGGAGCTGGAGGGCGCGCTCGCGGGCCGCGATGCCGAGCACCGCGGCGAGCTGGAGCGGCTGCGTGCGGAGCACGAGCTGCAGCTCGCCGAGGCGCTGGAGCTGGCGCAGGAGGCGGAGTCCGGCTTGCAGTCGCAGCTGACGGAGAGCGCTTCCGCGCTGGAGGAGGCGCGCCGGCGGCTTGCGGCGCTGGAGCAGCGCCTGCAGGAGCAGCAGCGGGAGCAGCAGCAGCGGCTGCAGGAGCTGCAGGAGGAGCAGCTGCATGTGCTGCAGGAGCTTCGGCAGGAGCAGGAGCAGGCGCTGCAGGAGCAGCAGCAGGCGCTGCAGGCGGAGCGCGAGCGCAGCGGCCGGCTGGAGCTGAAGCTTGCCGCCGAGCGGACAGGACGCGAGGAGGCGGAGCGGCTGTTCGCCGAGGCCGGCGAGCGGGCCGAGGCGCTGGAGCGCGGCGAGGCGGAGGCGCGCGAGCAGCTGGGCCGCTCCGAGGAGCGGCTGGAGGCTTCGCGCCGCCAGCTGGAGGCTCAGACCGGCCGTGCCGCCGCGCTCGAGGCGGAGCTGGAGCGGCTGCGCGCCGCGTCCGCGGCCGAGCGCGAGGCGGCGGCGACCGAGCTGCGCGAGGCGCTGGAGCGCGCGGCGGACGAGATCGGCCATGCGCGCGAGCAGGCGCAGGCCGAGGCGGCCGAGCAGGTCCGCGGGGCAGAGCGGCGCGCAGAGGCGCTGCAGGCGTCTGCCGCGGAGCAAGCGGAGCGGCTGCGCCGCGAAGCCGGTGAAGAGCTGGAGCTCGCGCGGCTTGCGGCGCAAGAGGATTCCGAGCGGCTCGTCGCCGCCCATGCCGAGGAGCTGGAGCGGCTCCGCGCCGAAGCCGAGGCCGAGCGTGCCGGCGGCGCGGAGCGCCTGCGCGTCCTGGAGGAGCGGGCGTCCGGCGAAGCCAGCCGGGCCGAGGAGGCGGAGCGCCGCCTTGCCGGAGAGAGCGAGGCGCGGAGGCAGGAGCGGTCCGGCTTGGAGCAGGAGCGCGATGCGGCCCGGCGCGAGCTGGCGGAGGCGCGCTCCGACTGGTCCAAGCGGATCGCCGATGCCGAAGAGCATCTGCTGCTCGTCATGGAGCAGGAGGAGGCGCGCGGCCGGCTGCTGGAGGAATCCCAGCGCATGCTGAGATCGACCCAGGAGGAGCTCGAGCTGTCCCGGCAGCGGACGGCCGAGCTGGATGCCCGGCTGCGCGAGTCGGCGAGCCGCCTGCAAGAGGCGCTCTCGTCCCGCGACGAGGCGGAGTCCGCCCTGCGCGAGAAGCTTGCCGCGTCCGAATCGGCTCGGGAAGCGCTGGAGCGCCGCTTGTCGGAGACCGCGGGCCAGGCCGAAGCGCTGCGCGAGCAGTCCGAGCGGGACTGGCAGCGCCGGCTGGACGAAGCCGCCGCCGAGCGGGAGCGCTTGAGCGGGCTTGCCGCCGGTCTGGAAGAGCGGCTCGAGCAGCAGACCCGCCAGGCGGCGGACCGCGCCGAGGCCGAGCAGGAGCTGCGTCGTCAGCTGGAGCTCTCGCATCAGGAGGCCGCCGTCTCCGGCAGCGCGGTCGAGCGCTTGGAGGATGCGATGCGGCAGCTCGAGGAGGAGCGCTTGGACAGCCGTCAGGATTTGGGCGAGCTGCAGCGCGACAACGAGCGTCTGACGGCAGCCTACGACAAGCTGCGGACGGAGTTCGAGCTGCTGCGCACGGAATATTCCAAGCTGCAGACGGAATACAACGAATGGATCGAGCTGATCGAGCAGAGCTGACGCATGCAAGCGCAGCAGCCCGAGCGGCGGGCGATCCGCCTTGCGGAGCCTTGCGGACCGGAAACGGTGACCGCAAGGCTTTTTTTTAATCCTATAGTAGGAGTTGGAATAGAAAAATCCCCCAGTGCTAAAGTACTTTTCTCCCTGTCGCCGACTCCCTGAATCATCTAGTATTTAGGTGAAATAGACCTTCTCCGCTCTTTGAAAACTGTAAATATAAGGAATTTATACCTAGATCGGACGCATTTCATCCTTGTCGAATATCGTCTCCTCTCTGCACGCTGAGCCCTAACGCCTATGCGCATTCTCCTTGCGGCGTGCAGGTTTTTCTCCCCAAGACCCCCGGCACCGAGAGCTTCGCGCCGCTTTGCGCGGTTATCCTTTACCCAATTAATCCTTTCCTTCGCTAACCCTTTACTCTGACGAAAGGCGGTGCCTCCATTCCGCAGCTTGCAGCTGCGATGAGCCAGAGCTCCCGAACCGTCTCTACCATTCCGAAGAGGAGAGTGTCCTAATGTTCCGAGAAATCCACAAATCCAAAATCCACCGCGCCGTCGTCACCGAGGCGAACCTCAACTATGTCGGCAGCGTCACGATCGATCAGGAACTGCTCGATGCAACCGACATCTGGGAGAACGAGAAGGTGCAGATCGTCAACATCAACAACGGCGCTCGCCTGGAAACCTATGTCATCCCCGGCCCGAGAGGCTCCGGCGTCATCTGCCTGAACGGCGCCGCGGCCCGCCATGCCCAGCCCGGCGATCTCGTCATCATCATGTCCTACGCGATGATGGCCGAGGAGGAAGCGCGCGGCTACGTCCCCAAAGTCATCGTCATGGATGCGGACAACCGGATCGCAGCCGCCTCCTACCGCGAGCTGCACTCCACGATGATTTGAAGGGAGACGCCGCGATGGATGCTTGCACTACCTTGACCGGCCTGCTCGCCTCCAGGCGCTCCAGCGAGGCCGGCATCACCTTTGCCGAGCCGTCCGGAGAGCGCTTCGTGACCTACGGCGAGCTGGAACGCCGGGCAACGGAGCTGCTCGGCCCGCTGGTCCGCCACGGACTCCGGCCCGGGCGCCATGCGGTGCTCCAGACGGAGAGCAACGAGCGCTTCGCGCTCCTGTTCTGGGCCTGCCTGCTCGGAGGAGCGGTTCCGGTGCCCTTGGCCGCCGCCCGCACGGACGAGCAGAAGCGCAAGCTGGCCGCCGTGCGCGCCCAGCTGCCGGATCCGCTCGTCCTGGCCGACGCCGAGCTGGCCGATGCTGCCGGGAATCAGGCCGGCGTCGTTCCGTATCCGGCCCTCGAAGCCTTGCTCGAACGCGCCGAGCCGGCGGTGCTTGCGGACGAGCCGCCGATCCGGCTGCACGCCGCCGATCCGGACGAGCCGGCCTTCATCCAGTTCACCTCCGGCTCTACGGGCGATCCCAAAGGCGTCGTCCTGACGCACGCAAACCTGCTGGCCAACATGCGCGCCATCGTCCGCGGAGCGCGCTCCGGGCCGATAGACTCCTCGCTGAGCTGGCTTCCCTTGACCCATGACATGGGGCTGATCGGCTTCCACCTCTCGCCGCTGCTGGCCGGCATGAACCAGTGGCTCATGCCGACGTCGCAGTTCGTGCTGCGGCCGATGAGCTGGCTGGAGCTGGCGAGCCGCGAGCACATCACCTGCCTCGCCTCGCCCAATTTCGGGCTCCTTCATCTGATGCAGCATTTCAAGCCGGATCAGGCCGGTTCGTGGGACCTGTCCGCGGTGAGGCTGCTGTTCAACGGTGCGGAGCCGATCTCGGCAGAGGCCTGCCGCGCCTTCCTGGAGCTGCTGAATCCTTTCGGCCTGCGCCCGCAAAGCCTGTTCCCGGTCTACGGCCTTGCGGAGGCTTGCCTTGCCGTCACCTTCCCCGATCCGGACGAGCCGCTGCGCACCGTACATGTCCGCCGCGGACGGCTGCGTCCGGGAGAAGCCGTGCCGCTGGCGGAGGCGGGCGACCTGCAAGCGATGGAGCTCGTCGAGCTCGGCACGCCGGTCGCCGGCTGCGAGGCTGCCCTGTTCGACGGGGCAGGCAAGCGGCTGGGCGAGAGCGAGGCCGGACTCGTCTGCATCCGGGGAGCCAACGTGACCCGAGGGTATTTCAACCGGCCGGACGCCAACCGGGAGCTCATCCGCGACGGCTGGCTGAACACCGGCGACATCGGCTTCTTCCACGAAGGCCGCCTCTATTTGACGGGAAGGATGAAGGACATCCTGTTCGTCAACGGCCAGAACTACTATCCGCATGACCTGGAGGAGCTGCTGGCCGAGCTGCCGGCCTGCGCGGCCGGCAAGGCTGCGGTCAGCGCCGTCTCGGACCCGCGGACAGGCTCCGACATCGCTGCGGTTTTCGTGCAGCACCGCGGCAAACCGGAAGCGTTTCTGGCCATCCGGCGCCAGGTGCGCGTGCTCCTCAGCCGCCGCGCCGGTCTAGAAGCCGGCCCCGTCGTGCCCGTGAAGCGGATTCCCAAAACGACGTCCGGTAAAATCAAGCGCTTCGAGCTGGCGGACGAGCTGCTGGCCGGGCAGTTCGCCGCCGCGCTCGAGCTGCTGGATGCGGCCGAAGCGGCCGCGGCCGCGCAGGAAGCGCTGCTTGCCCCTGAAGCGGACAAGACTAGCCTGAACGAGGGAGCCGCGGCGGCGGGTCCGCTTTCTCCGACAGAGGAGGCCGCATCATCGACTGGACGCTTGGCGGACAGCCGAAACGTGCGGTCTGCCGTCTCCGTTCCGAAGGACGAGGCGGGAGCGGCCGGTGGACCGACCGCGATCGAGAGCCGGCTGCTGGATATCTGGATGGAGATTCTCGGGACGGAGCGGCTCGGTCCGAACGACTCGTTCCTGGAGCATGGCGGCAATTCGCTGCGCGCCGCGCGCGCCGCGGCCCGCATCCAGGAGGAGCTGGAAGCCCCCCTGTCGCTGGCGGAGCTGCTGCGCCATGACACGGCGCGCGCGCTCGCGGCCTATGTCGAGCAGCGGCTGGCCGAGGGAGTCCGGACGGCTCCGGCGTCCGCGCCGCTCGTCCGCGCCGACCGCGGCTCCTATCCGGCTACGCCTGCGCAGCGGCGGCTCCATCTGCATGAGGAGCTGTATCCCGGTACGCTCAGCTACCGGCTTCCCTACGAGGTCGGCATCGAAGGTCCGCTGGATATGGCCCGGCTTGCGGCCGTCTGGGAAGCGCTCGCCGAGCGGCATGACGCGCTGCGCACGTCGTTCAGGCTCGTGGAGGGGGAGTTGGTCGCGGAGATCGCGACGAGGGTGGAGCTGCCCCTCGCGATGACCGATCTGCGCGCTCTGGCTCCCGATGAGGCCGCTGCAGCGGCCGCTTCGCGCCGGAGATCGTTTTTGCGGCCGATGGATCTGGAGCGCGCTCCGCTGCTGCGGCTGGAGCTGCTGCAGCTGCCGGGCGGGCGCCATGCGCTGATGCTCGACGCGCATCACCTCGTCACCGACGGCAGCTCGATGGGGGTGCTGATGCACGATCTGGCGGCCTTGTACGACGGACGCCCCTTGCCGGAGCCCTCGCCGGGCGTCGGCGATATCGCGCTGCAGGAGCTTGACGCCGCCGTCTCGGGGGCGACGCGCTCGGCAGAACGGTATTGGAAGGCTCAGTTCGCCGATGGAATTCCGTCGGCGCCGCTGCCGGCGGATCGTCCTCGGCCGCTCTTGCCGACCTTCCGGGGCGGGGTGGAGCGGCTCCAGCTCGACCGCGAGCTGTCGGAGCGTCTGGCGCAGCTGGGCCGCAGCGCCGGCACGACGCTGTACGCGGCGCTGCTCGCCGTATACGGCTTGCTGCTGGAGCGGTATGCCGGCGCGGACGACGTCGTCGTCGGAACCGCCTATGCGCGCCGCGTCCGCCGCGAGACGCTCGGCACCGTCGGCTTGCTCGCGACGCTGCTGCCGCTGCGGCTGAGGGGCAGCAGGCAGCGCACCGTGCTGGAGTGGGTGCGGGAGGTCGGGGAGACGTCCGCAGCCGCGATCGAGCACGGCGACATCGGCTACGAGGCGATCGCCGAGCTGGCCGGAGCCTCGCGCGAGGCGGGACGCAGCGCGCTGTTCGACACCGCCTTCACCCTTCAGAACCTGGAGCTGCCGCAGTTCCGGACCGACGAGCTGCGCCTGACGCCGGACGCGATTCCGACGGGCTCCTGCAAGTTCGATCTGTTCTGGGAATGCGAAGCGCATCCGGACGGCGTCGCGATCCGGCTCGAATACGCGGACGATCTGTTCGGCCCCGAAACGGCCCGACAGCTGCTCCGCCACTACGAAACGCTGGCCCGTCAAGCGGCCGCCGCTCCGGAACGCGCCGCCGCTTCGCTGGAGACGCTGATCGGCGATGAACGGGAGCAGACGCTGCGGAGCGGCGTGAGCCGATGGCCGGAGCAGGAGGCGGCTCCGCTGCAGGAGCTGATCCGCCGACAGGCGGAGGAAGGACCGGACCGGATCGCGCTCTCGTTCGCCGGCGGCAGCTGGAGCTACGGCGAGCTGTGGGACGCATCGGGCCGCCTGGCCGCCGGACTGGCCGAACTTGGCGCGGCCCGCGGCTCGCGGATTGCGATCGCGATGAAGCGCTCGCCGTTGCAGCTGGCCGCGCTGATCGCGGCGCTGCGGCTCGGCGGGGCGTACGTGCCGATCGACCCGAACTATCCCGCCGAGCGGGCCGCGTTCATGCTGCGCGACGCCGAGGTCGATGCGGCGGTGGCCGACGCGTCGGCGCTGGACCTGCTCGAGCAGGCGGCGGCAGCTTGCGGCCGACCGGTCAAGCGGCTCGACGCGGAGGCATGGATGCGGGAGCGGGGGGCTGCCGCGGAAGCAAGGGCCGAGGCGTTTGACGGGACGGGGGCCGCATCGACGGCTCATGCAGCCGCCGAAGATCAGGCGGAGCGGCGGGACTCTCTGTCCTCGCCGGACGATCTGGCGTACATCTTGTATACTTCAGGCTCCACGGGCACGCCCAAAGGCATCCGCACGACCCATCGCAACGTCGCGCGCGTCGTTTATCGTCCCGGCTATGTCGAGCTCGGCCCGGACGACGCGCTGCTGCAGCTGTCGAGCCTTGCGTTCGACGGATCGACGTTCGACATCTACGGCGCTTTGACCAACGGAGCGCGTCTCGTTCTGGCCGACGGTGACGAGGCGATGGATGCGCCTGCGCTTGTCCGCCGCCTGCGCGAGGATGGCGTGACCGTGCTGTTCGCGACGACCGCGCTGTTCAACACGCTGGCCGCTTACGGGCTGGACGGCCTTCCCCGGCTGAGGCGCGTGCTGTTCGGCGGAGAGCGGGCTTCCGTCCCTCATGCCCGGCTGGCGCTGGCGTCGCTCGGGCCGGGCTCGCTGCTGCACGTGTACGGACCGACCGAAACGACCGTGTTCGCCACCGCCTGGCCGGTGGCGGAGCTGGAGCCGGGAGCTTCGGCGCTGCCGATCGGCCGGCCGATCGACGGCACGGAGACGATGGTGCTCGATGCGTCGGGGCGGCTCGTCCCCGATCTCGTGCCGGGCGAGCTGCATGTCGCGGGCAGCGGCGTCGCCGAAGGATATGTCGGCCTGCCTCGCGAGACGGAGGAGCGCTTCCGCCCCCATCCGTACCGTCCGGGAGCGCGCATGTACCGCACGGGAGATCGGGTAAGAAGGCTGCATGACGGCAGCCTCGTCTTTCTCGACCGGCTGGATCAGCAGGTCAAGCTGCGCGGATTCCGCATCGAGCTCGGCGAGATCGAGGCGCGCGCGCTGGCAAGCGGACAGGTGCGGGAGGCGCATGCCGGCGTGGTCGGCGAAGGCGCGGAGGCGGCGCTGTGCGCCTATGTCGTGCCTTCCGCCGCCGGCCTGGACGAAGCGGCGCTGAGGAGCTGGCTGGCGCAAGGCCTGCCGGCCTTCATGCAGCCGGCGTTCATCGTCAGCCTGGAGCGCCTGCCGCTCGGGCCGACCGGCAAGGTCGACCGCAGGGCGCTGCCGGCCCCGGAGGCGGCTGCTTCGGCGGCTCGCGAGCGGCCTGCGACGGAGACGGAGCGGGAGCTCGCCGGGCTGTGGCAAAAGGTGCTCAAGCGGCCGGAACTAGGCGTGACGGACTCCTTTTTCGAGCTGGGAGGACATTCGCTGACCGCGGCCGCGCTGACCGGCGAGATCCATCGCCGCTTCGGCGTGCCGATGCCCGTCCGCGAGGTGTTCGCGCGGCCGACGGTGCGCGGCCAGGCGTCTTGGCTGGACCAGGCCGAGCGCGCCGGGCGCGAGCGGCTGCGGCCGGCGCCGCCGGCGGAGTCGTATCCGCTCAGTCCCGCTCAGGCGCGCCTCGCGCTGCTGGAGCGGCAGGAGGGCATCGGCCTTGCCTATCACGTGCCGCTGGCGCTGCGGCTTGGCGGCGCTCCTTCCGCAGAGGCGGTCCAGGCTGCGCTGCAAGCGCTGGTCGACCGCCACGAGCCGCTGCGCACGACGGTGCGGCTGAGCGGAGCGGAGCCGCGCGCTGTCGTGGCTCCGGCCGCAAAGGTCGAGCTGGGGCGGATGGACATCGCCGGCCCGGCGGGGCTGGCGGAGGCGATGAGCGCGTTCTTGAGGCCGCTGCCGCTGGACCGGGCTCCGCTGCTGGCTGCGTGCTACGTCGAAACGGAAGCGGAGGACGAGCGTTACCTGCTGCTGAACCTGCACCATATCGCGGCCGACGGCATCTCCGTCGGGCTGCTGCTGGAGGAGCTGGTCCGGCTGCTGGAAGGAGCGGCTCCCGAGCCGATCCCGGACGTCCAGCACAAGGATTACGCAATCTGGCTAGAAGCCGGAGGCGCCGAGCCTTCCGAGGCCGCCCTCGCCTGGTGGCGGGAGCAGCTTGCCGCGCCGCTGCCGCAGCCCGAGCTGCCGCTGGACCGGCCGCGCGGCGACAGGCGCTCGTTCGAGGGGCGCACGCTGGCCTTTGATTTTCCGAACGGCCTGACCGAAGCGCTGGAGAAGCTCGCCGGGAGCTGGAGCGTCACGATGAACAGCCTGCTGTTCACGCTGTACGGAGCGCTGCTCGCTCGCTGGAGCGGCGCCGAAGAGCGGGTGATCGGCACGCTCAGCGCCGGACGCGGCCATCCCGACACGGGGGCGATGGTCGGCATGTTCAACGGCTTCCTTCCGATCCGGACATCGTTCCCGCGCGGCCTGGCGCTGAAGCAGGCGGCGCAGGACATGCAGGAGCGTCTCTTGTCCGCCTACGAGCATCAGGAGGTGCCGTTCGAACGGCTGCTGGAGCTGGCCGGAGGGCCGTTCGATCCGGCGCGTAACGCGCTGTTCGACACGATGCTCATCCTGCACAGCCAGCTCGGCGGCGAGCCGTCCGTCCGTGGAGAGCGGTTCTCGCTCGAGCCCGTGCGGATCGGCGGCAGCCGCACCTCCAAGCTGGACCTCAAGCTGGATCTGTACGGCGACGGCCCGCACGGGCTGAGAGGCGAGCTCGAATACGCCTCCCGGCTGCTGCGGCCGTCTACCGTCCAGCGGCTGGCGGATACGTGGATCGAGCTGCTGCAGCGGGCGGCAGCGGAGCCGCAGGCTACGCTCGATGAGCTGCTGCGGCCGACCGCTGCGGAGCTGGCGCAGCTGGAAGCGTGGAACGGCACTGCGAAGGCTTATCCTGCGGCAAGCACGCTGCACGGCCTGTTCGCGGAGCAGGCGCTGCGGTCTCCGGACCGGCTCGCGGTCCACTCGTCCGAAGGCGGCTGGACGTACCGCGAGCTGGACCGCATCTCGTCGCGCATGGCGGATGCGCTTCGTTCCGCTGGCGCGGGACGCGACGGCATCGTCGCGATCGCGGCCCGCCGCTCCTTGGCGATGATGGCGGGAGTGATGGCGGTGCTGAAAGCCGGAGCCGCGTACTTGCCGCTGGACCCGGATCAGCCCCGGGAGCGGCTGGCGGACATCGTGGACGACAGCGGGTGCCGCCTGCTGCTTGCGGCGCGAGACGCCGACGGGACGCCGGCAGGTCCGGCCGTCGTCCGCCTGGAGCTGGAGGCGCTGGTCGAGCGGGCGCTGGCGGACGAAGCGGCGGCTCCCGGCGAGGCGCTCCCGCTGCCGGCAGGTCCGCAGCAGGCCGATCCGGACTCGCTGGCCTACGTCATCTATACGTCCGGCTCGACCGGCCGTCCGAAGGGCGTGCTCGTCGAGCATCGGGCGATCGTCAACCGGCTGCGGTGGATGCAGGATGCCTATCCGCTGACGGAGGACGATGTCATTTTGCAAAAGACGCCCGTCACGTTCGACGTGTCGGTGTGGGAGCTGTTCTGGTGGAGCCTTGCCGGAGCTTCGGTGCGCCTGCTGGAGCCGGGCGGGGAGAAGGATCCTGCCGCGCTGCTGCGGGTGATCCGCGAAGAAGGCGTGACGACGATGCACTTCGTGCCGTCGATGCTCGGCGCGTTCCTTCCCTATGCCGCCGACAGCGGGATCGACAAGCCGCTTGCCGGGCTGAAGGCGGTGTTCGCGAGCGGCGAGGCGCTGAAGCCGGCGCATGCCGCCCGGTTCGCCGAGCTTCGCGGGGAGGGCCGGGCGCTGCCGCTGCTGGTCAACCTTTACGGGCCGACGGAAGCGGCCGTCGACGTCAGCTATTATGATTGCGCCGGCTACGAGGGCGGTCCGCTGCCGATCGGCCGGCCGATCGCCAACATCGGGCTGCATGTGCTGGACGATCGCCTGCGGCCGCTGCCGCCGGGCGCCTCCGGGGAGCTGTGCATATCCGGGGTCGGACTGGCGCGCGGGTATCTGAACCGTCCGGAGCTGACGGCGGAGAAGTTCGCATCCCTGCCGGACGGCACGCGCCTCTATCGGACGGGAGACGAGGCGCGCTGGAACGCGGACGGCCAGCTGGAGTACCTGGGCCGCTTCGACCATCAGGTCAAGCTCCGCGGCCAGCGCATCGAATGCGGCGAGATCGAGCAGGCGGCGATGGCGGCGGCAGGCGTGCAGGACGCCGTGGCGATGCTCGTGGACGATCCGCTGGGCGAGCCGGCTTTATGCCTGTATGTCGCCAGCGGCTTGCCGGAGGCGCAGCGGACGGAGCTGGCCGCCCGGCTGCCGGGCGCGCTGGCGCGGCGGCTGCCGGACTACATGCTGCCCGCGCGCGTCGTCGCGCTGCCCGCTTTTCCGCTCACGCCGAGCGGCAAGACGGACCGCAAGCGGCTGCCTGCGCCGGACTGGACCGCAGGCGCGGACGCATGCGGCCGCCAGCCCGAGACGGCGTCCGAGCGCAAGCTCGCCGAGCTGTGGTCGGCGCTGCTCGGAGCGTCCGGCTTGACGGCGGAGGCGAATTTCTTCCGCTCCGGCGGCCATTCGCTGCGTGCGGCCCAATTGGCCGCGGCGGTCGAGCGGACGTTCGGGAAGCGCTTTTCGCTGAGGGAGGTGTTCGAGTTCCCTGTCCTGGAGGAGATGGCGGCACGGATCGATGCGGCTCCGTCCGCAGACGGTTCCCCGTCCCTTCCTTCCGCAGGAGAACGGCCGCATTATCCGCTGACGCCGGCCCAGAACCGGCTGTTCATCCTCCATCAGCTCGATCCGCAGAGCACCGCCTACAATCTGCCGCTCGGACTCGCGCTGGAAGGCGAGCTGGACGAGAAGCGCCTGCAGCTGGCGCTGCGGCGGCTGTCCCGTCGGCATGAAGCGCTGCGGACACGGTTCGGGTGGGAGGGCGGCAAGCCGGTTCAGATCATCGAGCCGGACGCCGTCATTCAGGCGGAGACGATGGATGGGCCGAGGGAGGAGGCGGCCGCGAGGTTCGTCCGTCCGTTCGACCTGAGCCGGGCTCCGCTGATGCGCGCCGCTCTCGTCCGCGACGGGCAGGGAGCCGCGCTGCTGCTGGATCTGCATCACATCGTCTCCGACGGCGTCAGCCTGAACGCGCTGGCCGCCGATTTTGCCGCCCTGTACGAAGGGCGGGAGCTGGCGCCGCTGCCGCTGCGGCTCGTCGACGCCGCCGTCTGGCAGGAGCGCTGGCTGGAGGAGCCGGAGCGGCAGCAGCAGGAAGCCTACTGGCGCTCCCGGCTCGCCGGTCCGCTGCCGGCGCTCGACCTGCCGCTCTCCGGACCGCGTCCGGAGCGGCCGGACGGCCGGGGCGGACACGTGCGGCTGCGGCTGCCGGACCCGCTCGTCGGCGCGGTGCGCCGGCTCGCCAGCGCGCTGGAAGCGACGCCCTACCACGTGCTGCTCGCCGCATACGCGGCGCTGCTGCACCGGATGACGCGCGAGGAGGACCTGATCGTCGGCACGCCGGCGAGCGGACGCTTCCATCCCGATCTGGAGCCGGTCGTCGGCATGTTCGTGCAGACGCTCCCGCTCCGCATCTGCGCGCCGGGAGAAGCGAGCTTCGGCCAGCTGGTCGACGAGGCGCGCCGTACCTCCGTCGAGGCGCTGGACCAGGGGCAGCTGCCGTTCGAGCTGCTCGCCGCCTCGCTTGGCGCGGGGCGCGATCCGGGCCGGAACCCGGTGTTCGACACGATGTTCGTCTGGCAGAGCATGGATCCGCCGGCCGGCGAGGCGGGCGGACTGCGCCTGGAGCCGTTCCGCCTGGAGCATCCGGCGTCCAAGCTGGACCTGACCTTCGAGCTGGCCGAGCGCGGCGGCGGCATCGAGCTGACGGTGGAGTACGCCTCCGCGCTGATGGACGCGGAGGCGGCGAGGCGCATGGCCGGCTGGTATGCGACGCTGCTCGATGCGGCGTGCGCCGATGCGGCCGGCCCGATCCGGGAGCTTCCGCTGCTGACGGCGGAGCAGGAGAGGGAGCAGGAGCTTCTTTTCCACCCCGGACGATGGGATCGGGCTTCGTCCCCACGAGAAGAGGCGACGCATCTCGATTCAACTGCCGGCGCTCTCCCGGAGCCCGCTACGCTGGACGCCGAGCTCACGCGGCAAGCCCGGCTGACGCCGGAGGCGGTCGCCGTCCGCAGCCGATCCGGCTCGCTCACCTACCGGGAGCTGGACGAGGCGTCGGAGCGGCTGGCAGGGGAGCTCCGGCAGCGCGGCATCGGGCGGGACTCGCTCGTCGCCGTCTGCATGGAGCGCTGCCCGGAGCTGATCGTGGCGATCTACGGCATCTTCAAGGCCGGAGCCGCCTATGTGCCGTTGGCGCCGTCCCTGCCGCCGGAGCGCCTGTCGTACATGCTGGACGACTGCGGAGCGGCGCTCGTGCTGACCGCTTCGGAGTCCGATCCGGCGCCGGCGGTGCGCGAGCTGCCCCGGCTCGGCGTGGCGGAAGCCGTGCGGAGCCGGCTGGACCGCGCTCCGCAGGCAGCCGGGCATGACGGAAGCAGCCTCGCTTACGTGCTGTACACCTCCGGCTCCACGGGACGGCCCAAGGGCGTCATGATCGAGCATCGCTCCGTCCTCAACCGGCTGCGCTGGATGCAGCGGGCCTATCCGCTTGCCGCGTCCGACGTCATCCTGCACAAAACGCCGATCACCTTCGACGTTTCGGTATGGGAGCTCATGTGGTGGAGCTTCGCCGGCGCGTCCGTCTTCCTGCTGGAGCCGGGCGGCGAGAAGGACCCGGCCGCGATCGCGCGGGCTGTCGCCGAAGCTGGCGTCACGACGATGCACTTCGTGCCGTCCATGCTCCATCTGTTCCTGGAGGACGCCGCCGTCCGCGCGGCGGCCGAGGAGGGCTCCCTCGCTCCGCTGCGCACGGTGTTCGCGAGCGGCGAGGCGCTGGCCGCCAGCCATGCCGACCGGTTCGAGGCGATTGTCGCGGGCCGCTCGGGGGCGGAGCTGGTCAATCTGTACGGTCCGACGGAGGCGACGGTCGACGTCAGCTTCTACAATTGCAGCCGTGAGGGGCGGAGGGGGAAATCCGTGCCGATCGGCCGCCCGATCGACCGGACGGCGCTGTACGTCTTGAGCGACGGCCTGCGGATGCAGCCGCCGGGCGTGCCGGGCGAGCTGTGCATCGCCGGCGTCGGCCTCGCGCGGGGCTATCTCGGCCGCGAAGAGCTGACGCGCCAGGCGTTCGTGCCCAATCCGTACCGGGACGGCGGCCGGCTGTACCGCACCGGCGACCTGGCCCGCTGGCTGCCGGACGGCCAGCTCGAGTACCTCGGTCGGCTGGACCATCAGGTCAAGCTTCGCGGCTACCGGATCGAGTGCGGCGAGATCGAGGCGGCCCTCCGTCGCGACGGCCGCATCGGCGAAGCGGTCGTGCTGAAGCGCAGCCGCTTCGGCGCCGAGGCCGCGGAGTATCTATGCGCTTATTACACGGCAGCCGCGCCGCTGGACGAATCGCAGCTGCGCGAGGCGCTGGCCCGCGAGCTGCCCGATTACATGATCCCGGCCGCCTTCGTCCGGCTGGAAGCGATGCCGCTCTCGCCGAGCGGCAAGACCGACCGCCGGGCGCTGCCTGATCCGCAGCCGGCCGCGCCGGCTTCAGGCCCGCATGCTTCGGCGCGAACGGAGACGGAGCGGCTGGTCGCGTCGCGGCTGAGCTCGCTGCTCGGCGGAGGCGAGGCGGACGCCGAGCGCAGCTTCTTCGAAGCCGGAGCGGACTCGCTGCTGCTGCTGCGGCTTCACCAGCAGCTGGATCAGCGCTGGCCTGGCGCGCTCCAAGTGGCCGATCTGTTCAGCTATCCGACGGTGCGCAAGCTGGCCGCCCGGATCGACAGCGCGGCCGGTCACGAGGAGCGCGTCTGGAGCTGGACCGGCATCCCGCTTCCGGGCGATGCTCCGCCGGCGGTCCGTTCCGGGCCCAGGGAGGGGCGGCTCGACATCGAGCTGGAGCCTTCCGTCGCCCGCGCCTTGGAGGCGATGGCCGCCGAGCGGGGCACCGGGCCCGACAGCGTCCTGCTCGGCCTGTTCCTGCTGGCTTGGAGCCAGGCCTCCGGCGCGAGCGCGGTCTCGGTCGCCTTGGCCGCAGGCGCCGGCCGCATCGCCGAGGCCGCCGTCGATTTCGCGGACGTGCCTGGCATGGAGCAGCTGCTCGATGCCGCCGCCGCAGCGCTATCCGCCGGCGGAGGCTGCCGGCCGGGCAACGTTCGCCGCCAGCGAGCGCCGGAGGCAGGCTGGACCGCCGCCCCGCTGTTCCGGGCCGGCGCCGCAGGCGCTTCGCTGCCGCCGGAGGGCGAGCTGCTGGACCGCTTCGACCACCAGCTGACCGTCTTGGCGACCGCTCCGGGAGAGCCGCTGCGCTGCGTCTGGACCTATGCGGCATGGTCCCATCCGGCGGAGCTTGCCGCCGGATGGGCCGCAGCCTATGCCGAGCTGCTGCGCGGCGCGGCAAGCCTGTATCAGGAAGCGGCGGCAGGACCGGCCGATTCCCACTAGCCACACACCCGAAAGGAGACCGTCTCCTCCATGAGAAAAACCGCGCTTGCGATTGTCCGCATCGCCCTCTATCTAGGCGTGTTCTACGCCATGCTGTACTTGCTCAACCATCTGTACAGGATCGACGCCGCCGCGCCGTTCGTCGAATTCCTCGGCCGCAATCCGGCGATGTTCATGGCGGTGCTGTTCGCCTCCATCACAGCCGTCTATGCGCTCGGCTTCGCAGCCGTCCGCCTCGGGACGCGCGGCCGCTCGCCTTCGCTGGCCGAAGCGGCGGGACTGCGCCGGCTCCCGGCGGGAGCGGCGCTGGCCTGCATCCTGATCGGAGCGCTCGGCTGCCTGTTCAGCATCGGCCTTATCGAGACGGAGGCGGTGGCGTCCCGCTTTCCGTCCATCCCGGCGCTGGTCGACGATCTGCTGCGCGGCGACCACCTGTTGCTCGCCATCCTCGGCGCGGGGCTCATCGCTCCGGCGTACGAGGAGCTGCTGTTCCGGGGCTTGATCCTCCGCGAGCTGAGAGGCTTCCTGCCGCTGGCGGCGGCGCTGCTCCTGCAGGCGCTCGCCTACGCGTATTTCCAGCCGAGCCTGGCGCTTTCGTTCATCGGCTTCGGCTCGGGGCTGCTGTACGGCATCCTGCGGCTCGCCCTGAACTCGCTGTGGGCGCCGATCCTCGTGCAGATCACGGCGATGAGCCTGATCTTCGCCGCGCGGCCGCTCGGCGCCTACGAGGCGGTCGGCGCGCTCGGCGACGCCGGCGCGCTCGGCATCGCCGTCGTCAGCCTGCTGCTGATGGTTGCGGCTGCGGGCTGGCTGTGGCGCCATTATGCCTCGCACCGACTGCCGGATGATTCGCGCCCGGCGGTCCGATCGGAAAGGACGGTCCACGGATGAAGCTCAACTGGAAAAACGGCCTGCTGCGGCCGCTCGTCATCATCGCGGTCTACTTCGCCTGGTTCTTCACGGTCACCAGGCTGTTCTTCGCCTACGTCTATCAGGATACCGAATGGTTCCGGACCAACACGCTCGTCACGATCCTCCTGAACGACATCGTCGGCCTGCCGCTCATGATCGCGGCAATCTGGCTGCTGTTCCGCCAGAACCTGTTCGCCGAGGCCAGGTTCCGCCGCATGCAAGGCCCTTCCGTCGCCATCTGCCTGTGGATCGGGCTCGGCGCGGGGCTGTTCACGGCGGCGTTCTCGCAGCTGCCTTTCATCCGCTCGTCGGACTACCAGTTCCAGACGCTGTTCGACTACATCAACCGCGCCGACTGGTATGTGTTCCTCGGCTTCCTGCTGCTCGGCAACGTCTACAAGGAGACGCTGTTCCGGGGCATGCTGCTGAACAGCTTCCGCCTGCTCATGCCGGTATGGGCCGCGATCGCCCTGCAGGGCGTGCTGTACGGCGCGCTGTTCTTCCTCGGCGACGTCCCGCTGTCGCTGTACGGCTTCCTGGGAGCCGTGCTGTTCGGCCTGCTGTACGTCTGGTTCGACTCGATCTGGGCGCCGATCGCCGCGCAGATCGCTTGCCAGGGGCTGCAATACGCGCTCTGGCGCTATGCGCCTGACCTTGGCGGCGAAGGGACGCTCGCCGCGATCATGGCGGCCGCGCTGGCGATGATCGTCTCCGGCGTGCTGCTCGCCTCCCGCAAGCGGCGCGTACCGCCGGCGCCGGCGGTACGGACGGCACGGGCATGAGGACGCTGCGCGCGCTTGGACTGGCGCTGCTGTACGTCGGGCTGTATGCGGGTATCTTGACCGCCGCCAGCGGGTATCTGTACGGCGAAGGCTCACCGCCTGGGCTGCGCGGGTGGCTGGAGGCCAATCCGAACGGCCTGCTGCTGCTCGTCAACCCCGTCGTGCTGCTTCTCTATCTGGTCCTGCTGCGGCTGCAGCGGGTCAGCGCCCGCGAGCTCGGCCTCGGCGCGCCGCCGAGGGGCTGGCTCGCTCTCGCGCTGGCCGGCGTCTGGCTGGGGCTGTTCATCGCTTCCTTCACGCGCCTGCCGCTCGTGCAGGAGGAGCTGCCCGCGATCGCCGGCCTCGCCTCCTTCGTCGCCGGCGGCAGCCTGCCCGTCTTTTTGCTGGGCAGCCTGCTGCTCGGCTCCCTGCTGGAGGAGCTGCTGTTCCGCGGCATGCTGCTGCGAGCGTTCCGCCTGCGCTTCGGTCCCTCCGTGTCCGTCCTGCTGCAGGCGCTGCTGTTCGGAGCGGTCTTCCTGAATGTGCAGACCGGACTGTTCGCGGCGCTCGGCGCGCTTGTGTACGGCCTGCTGCGGGCGGCGGGCGGATCGCTTTGGATCTCGCTGCTCGCGCATCTGCTCAGCACTTCGGCCGTTTATGCCGGGGGCAAGCTGCTCCAGGACGCGCCGTCCGGCCTGCTGCTTGCCGTCAGCAGCGCCAGCGCCGCAGCACTGGCGCTTCATCTGGCGGCGACGCTCGGCAGGCGCCGTCGCCCCAGCCGGCATCGGAGGGCCGCCGCCGAGGCGCAGGCTCGCGGCTGACGCCGCGCGAGCGCCGCGTCGGCCAGCTTCATTCGACCCAGTGACCGTGAGCCATGGAAAAGGGGGACAACCCGATGTTTCAACTGAGCAAGCTGACCGGCAAGCCGGTGCCGCCTGCGGGCGGACAAGCTCCGGCGCCTGCCGCCCGGGCCGCCGTGACGGATTCTTCCGCCACGCATGAGGTGGCGATCATCGGCTTCGCCGGCCGGATCGGCAGCGCCTCGCAGCCGGCCGAGCTGGCCGAACTGCTTGGCGGGGCGGAGGACCGCATCGGTCCGTTTCCGTCCGGCCGCCGGGACGATGCCGAGCCGTTCCTAAGGCATCTGGGCGTGGACCCGGACGAAGCGGAATTTTTCGAAGGCGCGTTCCTCGACGACATCGCCTCCTTCGATCCGGCGCTTTTCCGCCTGTCGCCGAAGGAGGCCGCCCTGATGAATCCGAACCAGCGGCTGTTCCTGATGGCCGCCTGGCAGGCGATCGAGCATGCGGGTTACGGCGGCGCTGGCCTGGCCGGCTCCCGTACCGGCGTATACGTCGGGTACAACGGCGACGCCCTGCACGACTACAAGCGCATGATCGAGGCGCTGTGCCCGGAGGAGCTCGGCTCCGCCGCGCCCGGCAACCTCAGCTCGATGATCGCCGGCCGCGTCGCCTACCTGCTCGACCTGCACGGCCCCGCCCTGCAGGTCGATACCGCCTGCTCCTCCTCGCTCGTCGCCTTGCACCTGGCCTGTCAGGCCATCCGCTCCGGCGAATGCGACGCCGCGGTCGCGGGCAGCGTCAAGATCAACCTGCTGCCTCTGGACCATGGCGTCCGGCTCGGCATGGAGGCCGGAGACGGACGCGCCAAGCCGTTTGACGACGCGGCCGACGGCACCGGCATGGGCGACGGAGCGGTTGCCCTGCTGCTCAAGCCGCTCGCCAAGGCGAAGCGGGACGGAGATTTCATCCATGGCGTCATCAAAGGCAGCGCGGTCGGACAGGACGGCAGCTCGGCGGGCATCACGGCGCCGAATGCGCTCGCGCAGGAGGACGTCATCGCGCGCGCCTGGCAGGACGCCGACGTCGATCCGGAGACGATCTCCTATATCGAGGCGCACGGCACCGGAACGTCGCTCGGCGATCCGATCGAGATCGACGGGCTGACGAGGGCGTTCCGCCGGCATACCGACAAGCGGCAGTTCTGCGCGATCGGCTCCGCCAAAAGCCAGATCGGCCATCTCGACCATGCCGCAGGTATCGCCGGCGTGCTGAGGGGCCTGCTCGCCCTGAAGCGGGGCATGCTGCCGCCGAACGTGCATTTTCGCCGTCCGAACCGCAGCATCGACTTCATCGGATCGCCGCTGTACGTGAACGTCGAGCCGAGTCCGTGGCCCAAGGGAGCCGGTCCGCGCCGCATGGGCGTCAGCGCCTTCGGCATGAGCGGCACCAACGCGCATGTCGTGCTCGAGGAGGCTCCGGCGCGCGAATCGGCGGCGGCGGAGACGGAGGCTCCGGCCCTGTTCGTGCTGTCGGCCCGCTCGCCGGAAGGCCTGGCCGCGTCCGCGGCCCGCATGCGGGAGTGGCTGAAGACGGACGAGGCGGCCGCGAGCCCGCTCGCGGCGATGTGCGCGACGGCTGCATGCGGGCGGTCCCATGGCCCGCATCGGCTGGCGATCGTCTGCCGGACGCGGCGGGAGCTGGCGCTTGCGCTGGAGGAAGCGCTGCACGCGGGTGCGGTCCCGCTCGGCGAAGCGGCCGCCCTGCAGCCCGGCTCCGCTGCGGCAAGCGAAGCCGCCTGGACGCCGGAGGGGGCTTGCTTCCGGCTGGCGGCAAGGGGACTGGCCGCCGGATCGGCGGCATACGCCGGCCGAGTTCAGCCCAACGCGGCCATGGCGCAGGAAGTTGACGCGGCGGAAGCTTCGCCCAGCCTGGACGCTGCGGCGCGGCTGTACGCGTCCGGCGGAGAGCCGGCCTGGACGAGGCTGCATCCGCCGGGCTCGTTGAAGCGCGCGCCGCTGCCGGGGGCTCCGTTCGAGCTGCGGCGCTGCTGGCTGCAGCCGTCGCGCCCCGCGCCGGGCGCGCACGCCGCTGCGGCCCGGCGGGACATCCCGTCCGCCGTGCCGCCCGAAGCGCTCGCGTCCGCGCTCGAGCTGCTGCCGCCGGAGCTGCGGCAGCAGCTCGAGCCTTTGCTTGGCCGACTGCAGCGTCTCGAAGACGGGGAGGAAGGGAAGCCGAACCGAGCCAGACGGGTTCGGCTGCTGGAAGGGGGCGGCCGCGCGGATTCGGCAGGCTTCGGGGGAATGCCTTTGCAGTCGGCCGAGGAGACCGGGACGTCAAGCACGGCCGAGCCGGACGAGGCGCTGCAGGCGGCCGCCGATGCCTGGGGCGAGGTGCTCGGATACGACGAGCTGAGTCCGGATGCCGGATTTTACGAGCTGGGCGGCGACTCGATCCTGGCGCTGCGCGCGGTCGGCCTGCTGTCCAAGCGGTTCGGCGCGGACATCGCCGTGCATGAGCTGCTGGCCGCGCCGGTGCTGGAGGCGTTCGCTTCCGTGCTGCGGCGGAAGCTGGCGTCGGCGAGCGCGGCGAGCCGCGAAGCGGCGGCAGGGCGAGTCGCCGACGCGTCGCCGCAGGCTGAGGCCGCGGAAGCGGACGTCGCCCCCGGCTTCGAGGCCGGTCGTGATGAGGCCGCCGAAGCGGGCGTCGCCTCCGGCTTCGATGCCGGTCGTGATGCGGACGGCCTCGCGCCGCTCATCCCGCGTACCGCCGAGCAGCCCCATTACGCGGTTTCCTCGTCGCAGCGCCAGATGTACCTGCAGCAGCAGGCGCAGCCGGACGACCGCAGCTACAACCTGCCGGAGCTGCTGCATCTGTCCGGCGATGTCGACGCCGACCGGCTCGAGTCCGCGATCCGCAGCCTGATCCGGCGCCATGAGCCGCTGCGCTCTTCCTTCGCCGTCGTGGACGGCGAGGTCCGGCAGTTCATCCACGGTGACGTTCCGTTCGGGCTTCAGCGGCTGTCATGCGCGGAGGACGAGCTCGACGGGACGCTGCGCTCGCTGTCCATGCCGTTTGCCCTCTCCCGCGCCCCGCAGCTGCGGGCGGCGCTCGTCTCGACCGGTCCGCGCGCTCAGGTGCTGTTCCTCGACCTGCATCACATCGCCTCCGACGGCATGTCCGCCGGCATCCTGCTGCAGGAGCTGCTGACGCTCTATTCCGGCGGCTCGCTGCCGCCGCTCCCGCTCCGCTACCGGGACTATGCCGAGTGGCAGCAGCGCACGCTCGCCTCCGAGCGGATGGACAGGCAGCGGGCCTGGTGGCGGGAAAGGCTGCAGGACGAGTGGCCGGTGCTGGAGCTGCCGGCGGACTTCGCCCGTCCGCCCGTCAAGGACGGCAGGGGAGCGACCTTCGAGCTCGACCTGGATGCCGGCCTGTCCGCCGCCGTCCGGCGGCATGCCGCCGCCAGCGGCTGCACGCCGTTCGTCGTGCTGCTGGCCGCCTATTACGTGCTGCTCGCCAAGCATACCGGCGCGGAGGACATCGCGGTCGGCACGCCTGTCGCCGGGCGTCCGTCGCCGAGGCTCGAGCGCCTTGCCGGGATGTTCGTCGGAACGCACCCGCTGCGCGCCCGGCCCGAGGCGGCCAAGAGCTTCGCGACGTTCGTGCGGGAGGTCAAGGAAACGGTGCTGGACGCCTTCGCGAGCGGCGAGGTGCCGTTCGAGGAGCTCGTACGGATGGAAGGCCGGCGCGATCCGAGCCGCAGCCCGCTGTTCGACACGATGTTCATCATGCAGAACCTGCGCATCCCCGACTTTTCGCAGCTGGGGCTCGCCTATCGCCACCAGCGCTATGAGCACGGCACTTCCAAATACGACCTGATGGTGCAGGCGGTCGAGCGTCCGCACGGACTGCGGCTCGTCGTGGAGTATGCCGTCTCGCTGTTCCGCGAACGGACGGCGCGCTCGCTGATCGACCGGTACGTCCGCCTGATCGGAGCGCTGCTCGCCGAGCCGGAGCGTCCGCTCGGCGAGGCGGACATGCTGTCCTCCGCCGAGCGGGAGCAGCTGGAGCGCTTCGGCCGAGGGCCGTCGCTGGAGCTGCGGCCGGCGCGCGCGGAAGCGCTCGTGGAAGCCTGGGCGGCTGCGCGGCCGGACGCGCTGGCCGTCAGCGGCAAGGACGGCTCATGGACCTACCGCGAGCTGAACGCCAAGGCGGATCAGATCGCCCGCCTGCTGCGCCGCGAAGGCACGGGGGCCGGCTCCGTAGTCGCGGTGCTGGCGGACCGGACGCCGCTGATGCTCGCCGCGATGGTCGGCGCGCTGAAGAGCGGCGCGGCCTACCTGCCGCTCGATCCGGCCGCTCCGCCCGACCGGCTGCGCTACATGCTGGAGGATAGCGGCGCGCTCCTTGCGCTGACGGAGCTCCCGGAGCCTGCTCCGTCGCGGGAGGCGCTGCGGGACGTCCGGGAGCTGCGGCTGGCCGAGCTCGGCCAGCTGCTTGCGGCTGACGATGCGGCTGACGCCGCGCGCGAGCAGGGCGCGGGCCGCCTGTCTGCGGAGGACCCGATGTACGTCATCTATACGTCCGGCTCCACCGGCCGGCCGAAGGGCGTCGTCGTGCCGCATCGGGCGTTCCACTCGTTCGCCGCTTCGATGAGCCGCCTGCTGGGCGGAATCGGGCCGGAGGACCGCTGCCTCAGCCTGACGAACCTCAGCTTCGACGTCAGCGTCTGCGAGCTGTTCCTGCCGCTGCATGCCGGCGCGGCAGCCATCCTTTATCCCGACGACTCGCTGCTCGATCCGCTGCGGATGGCGCAGATCGTCGCCGAAGAGCGGATCACGTTCGCCTACCTGCCGCCGACGCTGCTCGGCGAGGTGGCCTCCGAGCTGGAGCGGCAGGCGGAGCGTGGCGTCGAAGCCGTCCTGTCCAAGCTGCTCGTCGGCGTCGAGCCGATCCGCAGCGGGGCGCTGGAGCGGTTCGCCGCGCTCCTGCCGGGCATCGCGATCGTCAACGGCTACGGGCCGACCGAAGCGGCCGTATGCGCGACCGCCCATGTGTTCCGTCCCGGCGGCCCGGCGGATGCGATCGTGCCGATCGGCAGGCCGATGCACGACACCGAGGTGCTCCTGCTCGGGTACGGCGGCAAGCCGGTTCCGCCCGGCGTCGGCGGCGAGCTGTGCATTGCGGGCAGCCACCTGGCGCTCGGGTATCTCGGACTGCCGGAGCTGACGGCGGAGCGGTTCGCGCCCCATTCCCTGCGTCCGGACCAGCGTCTGTACCGGACCGGCGATCTTGCGCGCTGGCTGCCGGACGGACAGGCGATGTACGCAGGCCGCATCGACCGGCAGCTCAAGATCCGAGGCGTCCGCATCGAGCCCGGCGAAGTCGAGGCGAGGCTGTTGCAGCTGGACGGCGTAGCCGAGGCGGTCGTCGACGCCCGCCTCGGACCGGCGGGGGACCGGGTGCTGTGCGCGTACCTGGTGCTCGGCCGCGAGCGCGGCATGAAGGAGCTGCGGGCCGAGCTGCTGGCGCTGCTGCCCGAGGCGATGGTGCCCGCCTTCCTCCTGCCCGTGCCGGCGATCCCGCTCACGCGCAGCGGCAAGGTCGACCGGCGGGCGCTGCCCGATCCTTCGTTCCCGAGCGCGCAATCTGCGGCCGAGCCGGCTTCGTTGAGTCCAAGCGAGCGGCGGCTGGCGCAGCTATGGCAGGAAGCGCTCGGGCTGGAGCGCGTCGGACCGGAGGACGACTTTTTCGAAAGGGGCGGCCACTCGCTCAAAGCGGCGGCGCTCGCCGGCCGCATCCGGCAGTCGTTCGGCATCGAAGTGCCGCTGCGCGCCGTGTTCGAGCACCCGACCTTGTCTGGCATGGCCGGCTGGCTGGATGCGCAAGGGGCGTCGGCCGGCGAGTCGGACCGGGCCGAGGCCATCCTCCCGGCAACGAGAGCTGGAGCTCGTCCCGTCCTGTCGACGGCAGCGGCGTCCGATGAGGCCGGCAGCATGCCGTCCCTCATGGCCGCCTCGCAAGCCGGCTCCCGAATTCCGCGCGCCGCGGACCGGCCCCATTATCCGATGTCGCGGGCTCAGCGCAGGATGTTTCTGCTGGAGCGCCTCGGCGGAGGGGGGGCGTCGTACCATGTGCCGCTGGCGCTGCTCATCCGGGGCGAGCTGGATGCGGCGCGGCTCGAAGCGGCCTTCCGCTCCGTGATCGAGCGCCACGAATCGCTGCGGACGGCGTTTGTCCACGAGGACGAGTCGTTCCGGCAGCTCATTCTGCCGCAGGCGGAGTTCCATCTGGAGCAAGCAACCTTGAGCGCGGAAGAGACGGAGCTGCTGCTCGCCGACTCGCGGGCGCCGGCCGTGAAGGAGGCGGTCAGCCGCAGGCTGGAGCGCCTGCTGCGGCCGTTCGCGCTTGATGCGCCGCCGCTGCTGAGGGCGCTGCTGCTGGAAGCGGACGCGTCCTGCCGCGTCCTGCTGCTCGATTTCCACCATATGGCGGCGGACGGGCTGTCGATGCCGGTACTCGTGCGCGAGCTGCTCGCCTTTTACGAAGGCAAGGCGCTCGAGCCGCTGCCGATCCGATACCGGGACTATGCGCTCTGGCTGGAGGGGCGGCTGTCGGAGCCGCCTCCCGCACGCTGGCTGGAGCGCTTCGCGGGCGAGCTGCCGCCGCTGGAGCTGCCGACCGACCGTCCGCGTCCGTCGGTCCGGATCGGCGAGGGCCGCCGGCTGGAGTTCGAATTCGACGAGAAGACGACGGCGGACATCGGCCGATTCGCGCGCGGACAAGGCGTGACGCTGTATACGGCGCTTCTCGGCGCCTATATGAGGCTGCTGGCCGCCTACGGCAACGTCCCTGAAGTGCGCGTCGGCTCGCCTGCCGCCGGCAGGTCGCATCCCGATGCGGAGCGCCTCGTCGGACTGTTCGTGAATACGCTGGCGCTGCGAGGGTTTCCGGCTCCGGAGCGCCGCCTGGACGCGTTTCTGCAACAGCTGCAGCAGGAGACGCTGGAGGCGCTGGAGCATCAGGACCGTCCGTTCGAGGACTTGCTGGAGGCGCTGGGCGTGCAGCCGGAGGAAGGGCGGCTGCCGCTGTTCGACTGCATGTTCGTGCTGCAGAACATGGAGCTGCCGGAGCTCGCCGGAGGCGGCCTGACGGCGGTGATGCTGCCGCTGGAAGCGGGCTCCGCCAAGGCGGACCTGACGCTGGAGGCGGCGCGTCGGGACGGACGCCTTGTTTTCCAGCTGGAGTACGACACGGCGCTGTTCGCGGAAGCGACGGCGCGGCGGATCATCCGCCACTATGCGCAGGTATGGAAGGAATGGCTGCAGCCCGGGGCATCCGCGCTGCCGCTGGAGCAGCTGGGCATGATCGACAGCGAGGAGCGCCGCGAGCTGCTGGCGGACGCTCTTCGCGAGAGGAGAGAAGGAACGATGGAGATCAAGGAGATGGCCGATCCGGCATCGCTGCCGGATGGGGCGGAGGAAGCAGGCTGGGTCAGCATGATGGCCGAGTTCGAGCGGCAGGCCCGGTCGGGCCCGGATGCTCCAGCGGTGCATGCGGGGGAGGAGACCTGGTCGTACGGAGAGCTGAACGCCCGGGCGAACCGGATGGCGCATGCGCTTCGCGCCAGAGGAGTCGGCCCCGAGAAGCTGGTCGTCGTCATGGCATCGCGGACGCCGCGGCTGCTCGTCGCGCTGCTCGGCGTGCTGAAGGCGGGCGGGGCGTTCGTCGCCGTCGATCCGTCGTACCCCGAGGAGCGCATCCGCTGGATGCTGGAGGATGCCGGCTCCGCTCCGGCGCTCGTGGAGGCGGCCTATCTCGGCCGTGCCGCCGGCGCGAGCGCGGAGTGGACGCTCGAAGAGCTGGAGGAGGACGGAGCAGGACGCTCGGACCGCGATCCGGTGCCCGTCAGCCGCCCGGAGCATCTCGCCTATGTGCTGTATACGTCCGGCTCGACCGGCCGGCCGAAGGGCGCGATGATCGAGCATCGGGGCTTGGCGAGCTTCCTCAAGCAGTTCCGCGCCCGCTTCCCGCTCGCTGCGGGACAAGCGGTGCTGGCGATGGCGGCCGTCTCGTTCGACATCTTCCTCGTGGAGACGCTGCTGCCGCTGACGATCGGCATGCGCGTCGTGCTTGCTTCCGAGGAAGAAAGGGGCGACGCGGCGTCGCTCGGCCGGCTGGTGGAGCGCCATGAGGTAGACGTGCTGCAGCTGACGCCGAGCCGGTTCCGGTGGTGGGCGGCCCAGGAAGGGCAGACGGCCGCGCTGCGCCGGCTGTCCGTGCTCATGATCGGCGCCGAGCCGCTCGCGCCGTCGCTGCTGGCCAAGCTGCGGGAGGCGACCGACGCCTGCATCTTCAATCTGTACGGTCCGACCGAAACGACGGTGTGGACGTCCGTCCAGGAGGTGACCGCCTTGCCCTCCGGCGAGACGATCACGATCGGCACGCCGATCGGCGGCGCCCACATGCTCGTGCTGAACAACAAGCTGAAACTCGTTCCGACCGGCGTCATCGGCGAAATCTGCATCGGCGGCGAAGGGGTCGGCCGCGGCTACCTCGGCCATCCGGAATGGAACGAAGGCGCCTTTGCCGAGCATCCGCTCCTTCCCGGAGAGCGCTTGTACCGGACGGGCGACCTGGGCCGCCGCCTGGCGAGCGGGCAGTTCGTCTACGCCGGGCGGCGCGACCATCAGGTGAAGATCCGGGGCCACCGGGTGGAGCTCGGCGAGGTGGAGCAGCAGGCGCAGGCCGCGCCGGGCATCCGCGAGGCGGTCGTCACGGTCGTGGACGAGGAGGCGGGCGATCAGGCGCTGTGCCTGTATGCCGTGCCGGAGTCCGGCCGGGAGGACGGAGCGGAGGAGCGGCTGCAGGCCCATCTGGCGGCAAGGCTGCCGGGATACATGATTCCCGCCTATCGGATGCTGCTGGAGCGGATTCCGCTCACGCCGACGGGCAAGGTGGACCGCAAGGCGCTGCCTAGGCCGGAGGCGCGCGGCGCTGCGGCATTCGAGCCGCCGGCCGGAGAGCTGGAGATCCGGCTGGCCGCGCTGTGGAGAGACGTGCTGACGGTGGAGGCCGTCGGCCGCCGCGACGGGTTCTTCGAGCTCGGCGGACACTCCCTCAAGGCGGCGACGCTGGCCAGCCGCATCGCCCGCGAGTTCGGCGCCGACGTGCCGCTGCGGGAGCTGTTCCAGCATTCCACGCTGGCGGCGATGGCGGAGCTGGTCGGACGAAGCGCCGCCCGGCTCGAGCCGATACCGCGCCAGCCGGATTCCGTGCGGGGCTATCCGATGTCGCCCGCCCAGCGCCGTCAATACCTGCTCCAGTGGATGGCCGGCGAGGCGACGATGTACCACGTGCCGTTCGCGGTCGACATCCGCGGGACGCTTGACCCGCAGCGGCTGGAGCAGGCGTTCGGCGAGCTGGCCCGCCGCCAGGAAAGCCTGCGGACGACGTTCCATTACGAGAACGGCGAGTTCCTGCAGCGGGTCCATGCTCCGTCCGGCTTCCGGCTGGAGAGGAGCGCCTCGCTGGAAGCGCAGGCGGCGGACGGGCTGTCCGCGAGCGGGGAGCTGCCCGTACAGCGTCTCGTGCAGGCGTTCGTCCGGCCGTTCTCCTTGGATCGGGAGCCCGCCGTGCGGGCCGCGCTGCTGCGGCTCGGCGCCGAGCGCCACCTGCTGCTGCTCGATCTGCACCATATCGTGACCGACGGCGTCTCCACCGCGCTGCTCATCCGCGAGCTGGGAGCCCTCTACACGGGCGCCCCGCTCCCGGAGCCGCGCATCGGCTACCGCGATTACGCCGTCTGGCAGCTGGAGCGGCTCCAATCGGAAGCGATGCTCGCAAAAGAAGCGTACTGGCTCGCCCTCTTCGAGGAGCAGCCTCCGGCGCTGGAGCTGCCGCTCGACCGTCCGCGGCCGGCCGCGCCTAGCTTCCGCGGCGCGACGCTGGAGCGCCGCCTGGACCGAGGCTTGACGGCAGCCGCCGAGCGGCTCGCGGCGCGGCGCGGCGCGACGCTGTTCGCCGTGCTGCTCGGCGCCTACGGCCTCCTGCTGTCCAAGTATGCCGGAGAAGAGGACCTCGTCATCGGCACGCCGGCGGCAGGGCGGACGCATCCCGACGTGGAGCCGCTGCTCGGCATGTTCGTCCATACGGTCGCGCTGCGGCTTCGTCCGGCGGCAGAACTCGGATCGGGCGCGTACATGCGTCGCATCCAGCAGGATCTCGTCGACGCGCTGGACCGCCAGGACTATCCGTTCGAGCAGCTGGTCGAGCGGCTCGGCATCCAGCCCGAGGCGGGCCGCAATCCACTGTTCGACACGATGTTCATCCTGCAGAACATGGATCAGCCGGCGATCCGGGCGGGGGAGCTGTCGCTGGAGCCGCTCGCGTTCGATCCGGGGGTGAGCAAATTCGACCTGACGCTGGAGGCGGTGCAGCGGGACGGCGTGACCTCGATTACGTTCGAGTATGCCGCCGATCTGTTCGATCCGGATACGATCGAGAGAATGGCCCGCCATTATGAGGAGATCGTGCGTCAGCTCTGCGCCGACGAGGACGGGACTCGCCCGTTGGAAGAATTCGAGCTGGAGACGGAGGAGGCATGGGGATGAAGCTGACGCTGGAACGGAAGCCATTCCGCGATTTCTGGATGAACTGCATGCTGAACCAGGCGTTCAGCATCGCCCAGTCGGTGCATCCGAGCTACCGGGATGCGGCTTATCTGAATCTATACCGCTACTTCCGCTGGCAGGCGGCGACCGACCGCGAGTTCCGCTACCCGACGATCGACACGCTTTATTACATGAGCGATACGGAGTGGGAGAAGTTTCCGCTGACGGGCGTCATCCGCCGGATCGAGCCCCGCCATTTTCGGGACGAGAGCCGCATGCTGGAGGAGCTTCGCGAGGTGCTGCGCAGCGGCCTGAGCCTGAGCCTGAACGTCGACCTGTTCGGCTGGCTGCCGGACAGCATGGCGTGGCAGAAGTTCCACTGGTTCCATTACTCGCTGTTCAACGGCTTTGACGAAGAGAAGGGCGTCTTCTATGTCATCGACGACACGCTCGCCGGTTACGGCGAGCATGAGGTGTCGGAGGCGACGGTGCTGGAGGCGTTCGCGCAGTCGGAGTACAAGATCGATCCGTCCTATGGCGGACCGGCCTACTACGTCTATCATCTGCAGCCCGACGTCCGGCCGTTCGAGCTTGCGCTGGAGGAGGTCGCGGCGCATGCGGACCGGCTGTCGCAGGAGCTCGAATCGTTCGATATGGACGGCATGTGGCTCGTGGAGGAGCAGGACGCGGCCAAAAGGGAGCAGCAGCTGACCTACGGCCTCGTCGGCATCACCATCATCGTCAACCGCCACGAGGCGAACGCGGGCTTGCTGGCCCTGCTGCGGGAGCGACAGCTGCTGGAGGAAGAGCTGCTGGACGAGCTGGACGAGCAGCTCGCCCGCATCCGCGAGGGCTGGGCGACGCTCAAGCAGCGCTTCGCGGACGGCAGCTTCCGCCGCGCCCGCGAGACGGAGCTGGCGGAGCGCCTGCTGGCGCGGGAGCGCGAGCTGTGGAGCCGGCTCGCGGCGGAGGCTTGAGGCCGCTGCGGCTGCTCTGCCTGCCGTATGCGGGCCGATCGGCGCAGGCGTACCGGCGCTGGGCGTCCGCCGCGCCGGCGGGACTGGAGCTCGTCCCGCTGGAGCCGGCGGGGCGGGGCAGCCGGATGGGCGAGCCGTTCTACCGCAGCGTGCAGGAGGCGGCGGACGATCTGCTGCGCGAGGCGCTGGAGCTGCGGGAGGGCGGCCGCTACGCGCTGTTCGGGCACAGCATGGGGGCGCTGATCGCCTATGAGCTGGCCGTGCGGCTGCAGCGCCGGGGCGGGCTTCAGCCGGAGGCGCTGTTTCTCTCGGCCAAGGATGCTCCCCATGTCCCCCGCAAGGAAGAGCCGATCCACGGGCTGCCCGACGAGGCGTTCGCGGAGCGGGTGCGGGCACTCGGAGGCAGCCCGGACGAGCTGTTCGGGCACCCGGAGCTGCTGCGCTTGTTCCTGCCCGTGCTGCGGGCCGATTTCCGCCTCGTGGAGACGTATCGCCAGGACGAGGCGGCCCCGTTGCAGACGCCGGCCGTCGTGCTGAACGGCAGGGAGGACGCGACGCTTTCCGCCGATCCGGAGCAGTGGCGGCGCTGGTTCGCGGCCGACTGCCGATACGAGTGGTTCGACGGCGGGCATTTTTACGCGCAGGACCGCTATCCCGAGCTGCTCCGGCGGATCGGCCGCATCCTGGAGGGAATCGGGACGGACGAGGAGGCCGCCGCCTTGGCTCCGCTGGCTGCGGGCGACGGCGGCGAGAGGCTTGGCATCGGCGGCATGGAGGAAAGGAGGAGCTCGCCATGAATAAACGTTTGGCTCCCGCGCTGCTGTTCCCCGGACAGGGCTCCCAGCATCCCGGCATGGGCCGGCAGCTGATGGAGCATCATCCCGAAGCCCGCGCGGCGATAGAGGAATCCGGCGACGCGATCGGGACGGACCTGGTCCGGCTGCTTCGGGACGGCTCCATGGAGGAGCTGACGCGGACCGAGCTCGCGCAGCCGGCGATCCTTGCCGTATCGGTCGCGGCGTACCGCGTCTACCGAGGCAGCCTCCAAGGCCCGCCGCCCTGCTGGCTGGCGGGGCACAGCCTCGGTGAATTCAGCGCCCTCGCATGCGCCGGCGCGCTCGCGCTCGGCGACGCGGTCCGGCTCGTTCAGGCGCGCGGCCGGCTCATGGCCGAGGCGGCGAGGCGGCAGCCCGGCGGCATGGTCGCCGCGCTCGGAATCGCGCCGGAGCGGGCCGAGGCGATCTGCCGGGAGGTGACGGAGTCGCGCCGCTTCGGCGTCGTCGTTCCGGCCAATTACAACTCGGCCTCGCAGACGGTGCTGTCGGGCCAGCTGCCGGCGCTGGAGGAGGCGGAGCGCCTCGTGCGCGAGGCGGGGGGCAGCGCGGCGCGGCTCGCCGTCGGCGGGGCGTTCCACAGTCCGCTCATGGCGACGGCCCGCGAGGCGTTCGGCGAGGAGCTGAGCGCGGTGCGGCTCGCTCCCCCGCTTCTGCCTGTGCTTTCGAGCGTCACGGGGAAGCGCATGCCCGACACGGAGTCCGGACTGGCGGAGCTGCTGCAGCGTCAGCTGACCGCTCCCGTGCGCTGGACGGCGGTCATGGCGAAGCTCGCGGCGGCCGGAGCGAGCGAGGCGGTCGAGGCCGGTCCGGGCGGCGTACTGAAGCGGCTGGCGGCTGGGACCGTTCTCCGCGTGCTGGCGATGGAGGAAGACGGCGAGCGGGAGGAGCTGGCGCATCGGATTCGCCGCCGCCGCATGCTCTCGTTTCTCGAAGGCTGCCTCGCCGTCGCGGTCGGCACGCGCAACGAGGAGGGGGACGCGCTCGTCTACAGCCGGGAGGTGGAAGCTCCGGCCCGCGAACTGGAGCGGCTGCTGCGGGAGGCCGAGTCGGCGCCGGCCGTCCCGGATGGCGACCGGCTGGAGCAGGCCGAACGCTTGCTCGGCCGGGTGCTGGCGGGCAAAAGGATGCCCGAAGGCGAGCGTCTGGAACGGGTGGCCCGGCTTGCCGCGGCGCATGGCCTCCGGCCGGTTGCGACCGGGGCGCGTTGAAGTCCGCGCGGATGGACGCGGTTGCGCCAAGGCTGCCGGCCCCCTGAGCCGGCAAGAAAAAAGGCCGTCCCCCGGCCGCTGCTCAGGCAGCGGCCGGGGGACGGCCTTCGACTTGCTTCAAGGGAAAGCTAGACGACCTTCAGCACCGAGATCATCTTCTCATGGCCGGGGCCGCAAGGAATGCTGCACTCGATCTGATACTCGCCTGCCTCGCTGAAGGAATAGACCTTCTCTTCGTCTTTGTTCATCTTGACCGACGTGTTGGCGATGCGGATGCCGTGGATGCCGTCGCTCTCCAGCTTGATGCGCAGCGGCTCGCCTTTCTTGATCGTATACGTCTCTTGGTCGAACTTGTAGTTGGTCGCCTTGATGACGAGATCCTGGGTCGGCTCGGACGTCGTCTCGACGGCCGCGGACGGTCCGTTCGAGGCTGGAGCGGAGCTGCTTCCGCATGCAGCGGAGATCAGCAGGAAGCCGGCCGCGGCGGCGATCAGCGGAATGCGGCGGATTTGGGAGCGGTTCATCTATTTCAGTCTCCTTTCGGATGGTCGGTCTAGTCGAGCGGGTCATGCTGTCCTTATCATACCGAATCCCGGCTGCGTTCGAAACGAGGCGGGCGGCGGAAGGTTGAACAAATGATGACAATCTATGTAAGCCGCCAGGCTCGAAAGGGGAGCTTGGCGGCCTTTTCAGTGCTCTTCCTTGCGCTTGGCCGCATCGAACGGAGTCGGGATGAACAGGTCGATGATCCCGATGACGAGCGCGGCGAGAATGGCGCCGAGCCAGGTGACGGCGACGCCGCCGACGATGAACTGGGCGATGTAGATGACGATCACGCTGGCGACGAAGCCGACGATGCCGCGGCCGAACGGCGTGACCCTCTTGCCGAAGATGCCTTCGGCCACCCAGCCGAGCAGCGCGATGACAAGCGCCAGCATCAGCGCGCTCCAGAAGCCGCCGACCGTGAATTGCGGCACGATGAATCCGACGAGCATCAGGACGATCGCCGAGACGATGAAGCGGACGACATGTCCGAGAAAGTTCATGCAGGTTCCCTCCAGTCGAGTTGTTCCCGTCTCCCGTGCGGCAGGAAGGCCGTCGGTTTTGCCGGGTGCACGCCACTAGCATGGCCGGAATCGGGGCATTTTATGTAGGAAGAGTTCTCGCCCCGTGCGCCTGCCGTGCCCATCCGTTATAATGGCCCTAGAGAGGAGCTGTGGACCGTTCGTGGACAGCAAAATTTTAAGCACGCTTGAATACTCCAAAATCATCCATCAATTGATTCAACATACAGCGACTCCGATGGGCCTGCGGATGGCCGAGGAGCTCGCCCCTTCGTCCGCGCTCGACGATGTCGTCCGCTCGCTGCAGGCGACGGTGGAGGCGGCGAACGCCTACCGGCTCAAGGGCAATCCTCCGTTTCGCGGCGTGGCGGACATCCGCGCCCATCTGAAGCGGGCGGCGATCGGCGGCACCCTAAGCCCCGGCGAGCTGCTCGAGGTCGCGCTCACGGCGCGCGGAGCCAGGCGGGTGCGCAGCCATGTGCTGCATCTGCATGACGAGCAGCCGATGCCGCTGCTGGCGCATCTGGCCGAAGGCATGTACCCTCGGCGCGAGCTGGAGGACGACATCTTCGCCTGCATCGACGAAAGCGGGGAGGTGCTCGACGGCGCGAGCGTAGAGCTGGGACGCATCCGCCGCGAGCTGCGTCAAGGCGAAGGCCGCGTGCGCGAGAAGCTCGAGCAGATGCTGCGCTCCTCGTCCGTGCAAAAGATGCTGCAGGACACGCTCGTCACGCTGCGCGGCGACCGGTACGTCATTCCGGTCAAGCAGGAGTACCGCAGCCATTTCGGCGGCATCGTACATGACCAGTCGAACTCCGGCGCGACGCTGTTCATCGAGCCCGAGGCGGTCGTCGCGCTCAACAACAAGCTGCGGGAGGTCAAGGCGGCCGAGGCGCGCGAGATCGAGCGCATCCTCCAGAAGCTGACGGCGCTGGCCGCCGAGGCGGCGGAGGATCTGGCGATCAACCATGACGGCCTCGCCCAGCTCGACTTCGCCTTCGCCAAGGCGCAGCTCGCGCATGCGATGAAAGCCGAGCTGCCGCTCATGAACGACGAGGGCCGGATCGTGCTGAAGCGCGGCTTCCACCCTCTGCTCGACCGGTCCAAGGCCGTGCCGCTGCACCTGGAGCTCGGAGCGTCGCATACCGGCATCATCGTCACCGGCCCGAACACCGGCGGCAAGACGGTCGCGCTCAAGACGGTCGGCCTGCTCAGCCTGATGGCGATGTCCGGCTTGTTCGTGCCCGCGGACGACGGCACGGAGCTGTGCGTGTTCGACGCGATCTATGCGGACATCGGCGACGAGCAGAGCATCGAGCAGAGTCTCAGCACGTTCTCCAGCCATATGACCAACATCATCCGCATCCTGCGCGACATGACCCCGAGCAGCCTCGTGCTGCTCGACGAGCTCGGCGCGGGCACCGATCCGGCCGAGGGCTCGGCGCTGGCGATCGCGATCCTCGACCATATCCACCGCATGGGCTGCCGCCTGCTGGCGACGACCCACTACAGCGAGCTCAAGGCCTACGCCTACAACCGCCCCGGCCTCATCAACGCCAGCATGGAATTCGACGTGGCGACGCTCAGTCCGACGTACCGGCTGCTCGTCGGCGTGCCGGGACGAAGCAACGCGTTCGCGATCGCCGAGCGGCTCGGCCTGGACAAGGCGATCATCCAGCAGGCGCGCGGCGAGGTCAGCGAGGAGGACCTGCGGGTCGAGAACATGATCGAGTCGCTCGAGCGCGACCGCCAGAGCGCGGAGCAGGAGCGCGACAGCGCCGAGCGGCTGCGCCGCGAGCTGGAGGACGAGCGCAGCCTGTACGAGGAGGAGCTTCGCCGCTTCGAGGAGCAGCGCGAGCGCCTGCTCGCCAAGGCGCAGGAGGAAGCGCGCCAAGCGGTGCAGAAGGCCCGCCGCGAAGCCGACGAGATCATCCAGGAGCTGCGGCAGCTGCAGCGCGAGGAAGGCGCGGCGGTCAAGGACCACAAGCTGACCGAGGCGCGCAAGCGGCTGGAGAAGGCTTCCCCGCAGCTGGTCCAGGGCCGTCAAGGCGCGCGTCCGGCGGCCGAGCGGGAGATCGAGGCCGGCGACGAGGTCAAGGTGCACAGCCTCGGCCAGCGCGGCCACGTCGTCGAGCGGTCCGGCTCGGAGGCGACCGTGCAGCTCGGCATTCTCAAGATGAAGGTCAAGCTGGCCGACCTCGAGCTGCTGAAGCCGGCGCCTGCGCCGAAGGCCGCACCCAAGGCCGCGCCGGCGACGTTGAAACGGACACGCGACGACAACGTAAAGATGGAATTGGATCTTCGCGGCTCGAACCTGGACGAATCCATCATCGAGGTGGACCGATTCCTGGACGAATCCTTCCTGGCCGGCATGGGGCAAGTCTACATCATCCACGGCAAGGGGACCGGCGTGCTTCGCGCCGGCATCCAGGACTTCCTTCGCCGCCATTCGCATGTGAAGAGCTATCGGCTCGGCAACTACGGCGAAGGGGGAGCGGGCGTCACGGTCGCGGAGCTCAAGTAATTCCGAGAGGAAGCGATTAGCGTGAGCGGAATCATCGACGGGCTGCTGGACAATGCCTATGCCTCTTCCCTGATTTATGTCGCGGTGACGGTCATGGCCCTCGTCCTGTTCCTGACCGTGTTCGAATGGGTCGCCAAGTACAAGTGCTGGGACGAGATCCGCAAGGGCAACGTGGCGGTCGCGATGGCCACCGGCGGCAAGATTTTCGGCATCTGCAACATATTCCGGTTTTCGGCCAATGCCGGCGATTCCATCTACGGAAGCTTGATCTGGGGGGCGTTCGGCTTCGTCGTGCTGCTGCTCGCCTACTTCCTGTTCGAGTTCATGACGCCCGTATTCCGCATCGACGACGAGATCCAGCGCGACAACCGGGCGGTCGGCCTGATCGCGATGGTGATCTCGGTGTCGATCTCGTATGTCATCGGAGCGACGATCTGACGGCTTGGAGGAGATGGACATGAAGTACTTATGGGGCACGCTGGCCGTTCTGGCCGTCCTGTTCTTTGTGCTCGGCATTTTATATCTGGTATGATCGGGTTCGGACAGCAGGTTGGAGAAAGGAGCTGCAGCGATGGAGCATCAGCAGCAGGAGCGCGCGACGGACATCTGTCCGTGGTGCGACTCCGAACTAGTATGGGACGAGGAAATCGGTCCCGAGGAAGTCTGCCCGCATTGCAGCAATGAGCTGGGCGGGTATCGGACGCTCCGCGTCGGCGGAGCGGAGGGCGATGCGGACGAGCAAGAAGACGGGGACGAGCCGGCCGGCCGTGCGGAGGCTGCCGTTGGAACGACCGGAGCGGCCGCCCCGATCAGCGCGGACGAGGACGCCGACTGGGAGGCGGGCGACGACACCGGCTGGGCCGGAGCGGGCCGCCAGCAGTCGTGGCTGCGCGCCGACGAGAAGGTGCAGCGCATCCTCGACAACCAGGAAGAGGTGCCGGAGTGCCCTTCCTGCCGGGAATTCATGCTGCATGCAGGCACGAACATGCTGGGCGCGGGCTCGTTCTCGCCGGCCGAGCCGCCGTCCCTCCAGCAGCCGCTGCTTCCGGAGACGATCCGGCTGCAGCTGTACGTCTGCCCGAACTGCCATGAGGTGTCCACGAAGCTGGACCTCGGCTCGCGCTCCTACCTGGCGGAAGTGCTGGATCAGGAAAGCTGATCCGGCCGAAGCCAGCGGCGTCCTGCCGCTGGACAGGCTCCGCCTTCAAGCTCCGCGCTTATGCGCGGGGCTTTTTCGGTTTTCATGCCCTCGGACGACGGAGCGAGAAGCGGCATCGAAAAGAGAGGTTCGTTCCCGGCGCGGCATGCGGCCTCACGCATCATCTCCTGCCGGGGAGGGAACCCTCTCCCGAATGGAGGTGATGTCCGTGAAAAGCGAAAGCGCGCTCCGTCCCGCGCGCGAGGGGGCGCTGCACGGCCAGCCGCTGCTGCTGCTCGCCGTATTGACGCTGTACAACTGCGCGAACGCGCTGTCGGGCGTTTTCGTGCCGGTCTATCTGTTCAAAGCCAACCAGTCCTACGCGCTCGTCGGCTTGTTCTCGCTGCTCCAATATGCGGCGGGCGGACTGTGCGCGTACCTCGCCGGATCGTGGGCGAAGCGCAAAGGTCTCGTAGCCTCCCTGCGGACGGGAATCGCCGTCTCCGGCGCCTTTTACCTGGCCGTGCTGCTGCTCGGAAGCAAGGCGGCCTCCTGGGCGGCTCCGCTCGGCCTGCTGAGCGGGACGGCGGGCGGCTTCTTCTGGCTCGCCTACAACGTCCTCTACTTCGAGATTACCGAAAGGGACAACCGGGATGCGTACAACGGCATGGCCGGCCTGCTCGGCTCCGCGGTCGCCATGGCGGCTCCGTTCCTGTCGGGGCTCGTCATCTCCGGCAGCGGAGGAAACGCGGGCTATACGCTCATCTTCAGCGTGTCGCTCGCGCTGTTCGGCGCGGCCGCGCTGCTCAGCGCCAAAATCAAGAAGCGGCCGCCGCAGGGGCGCTACCGCTGGAGCTTCCCGGCGGCCGAGCTGCGCCAGCCGGAAAGCCCTTGGCGCCGCTTCGCTCCGGCCATCGCGCTGCAAGGGCTGCGCGACGGCGTGTTCCTGTTCGTGCTCGGACTGGCGATCTATGCCTCCACGGGGGCCGAGCAGAAGGTCGGCACCTATTACCTCGTCACGTCGCTCGTCGGCATGGCCGCTTTCTGGCTATGCGGCCGCAAGCTCGGACCGGAACGCCGCCGGACGGCCATGCTTGCCGGCACGCTCGCGCTCGCCGCAGCGCTGCTGCCGCTGCTCGGCGGCATGAGCTACGCCAGCCTGCTGCTCGTCGGCATCGGCACGGCGCTGTTCTCGCCGCTATATCTCATCCCGATCACCTCGTCGGTGTTCGATCTGATGGGACGCAGCGAAGAAGCGGCGTCGAGCCGCGTCGAGCTGACCGTGCTGCGGGAGCTCGCGCTGACGACGGGCCGGCTGGCCGGCGTGCTGGCCTTCATCGCCGTCGCCGGCCGCTCCGCTCCCGACTCGCCGTCGTTCGCCTGGCTGCTGCTGGCGCTCGGCTCGGCTCCGATCGCCGGCTGGTTCATCATCCGCAACCGGCTCCGCCCGCCGGGCTCAGCCATCCGTGCCGCGGACGCGGACCCGGACGGCAGCGGGAGCGGCTGAAGCCCGGACCCAGCGCCGGAGCTCCTTGCCCGCGCTTGCGCGGCGCTGCCGGACGTACTGGCGGATGACCTCGGGCTCTCCGCCGAACAGTCCCCGAGTGGCGGCCCGGCTCGCGTCGAGCCGGACTGCGGCAGCGATGCTTCCGTGCAGCTCCCCGACCAGCCGGTCGATCCGCTCCTCGGTGAAGTCCTCCTCGAGGAGCCGTTCGAACCCTTCGGCGTACGCCCTCTTCCAATCGTCGAACTGCATCAGCCGGCGCGTCAAGCCGTTGTAGCCCTGCACGCGGACCAGGCCGGCCGGACAGAGCTTGCCGTAGCAGTTGCGGCCCCAGGTGCCCTCGTAATCCCAAGGCAGGATGCCGTACCGCTGCCGGGACGCCTCCTCGTACAAGGCGTAATTCTGCTCGAAGCCGTCGAAGTTGCCGGTCAGCACCGCACCCGACAGCCAGCGCAAATAAGCGGGGACGTCGACGCGCTCCTCGATCAGCTCGCGCAGCTTGCCGTTTTTCAGGCGGTGGATGCCGCGAATGAAGGAGCAGAGGCGGGGGAGCGTATCGCCGTCGCCCTCGATGAACTCGTAGCCCTCCGCCAGATCGCGCTTGCGGCGCCCGCTCTCGGAGAGCGCGCGCTCGAAGTTGGCGGAGTCGTTGGCGGCGTACAGCAGCGACCGGTAAGGGATGCCGCGCAGGGCGAAGAAGCGGGAGTTGACCGCCTCGATCTCGAGGTACAAGCCCCGGCATTCTCCGTTGACGTCCAGCCACACATGCCGGGTGCGCGGCGCCGGCACGCCGATGCCTTCCATGAACCGGAACGAGAGGGCGTTGCGGATCATCGACGGATCGTCCGCCTCCGCGTTCCAGTGCAGCACGAGACCGCTGTCGAGCCTGATCTCGTACGACTTTTTCGGATACTCTCTCGTATGCCCTCCCCGATAGCGGAGCCTGGCGCCGTCCGTCCTGCCTCCCGCCGTCAGCTGGACCGGCACATGCCGCCGGCTCCATACGTCGCTGGCGAGTTCCGCTTGCGCCTGGGCGCTGATCCGAATGGATCGAACCGCCAATCCGGCTCTCATCGCGCACCGCCTCCTTTTTGTTTCCCCCGTCTCCGCTCCTGCCCACGCCATACCGTATTCCGATCGCGCCGGGTTGGTTCTAGGGCGGCTTTCGGGCGGGACGGCCCGGCAAGTCCCCATGCGCAAGGCAGACAGGCCGCATAGGATGCAGCAGAGCGGAAGGCGGACGCGCTGGACGCGCTCCGCTGCGGGAGGGGATCGAGCTGGAACGAAGCAGGATGACGACGGTGCAGCTGGAGGACGGCGCGATCGAGGCGGTCGTGCGGGCGAGGCGGAGGGATCTGCTCGTCGCGGACGATCCGCTGCGGAGCAGGCGGATCTACATTCCGCTGCATCAGGTGAAAGGGTTCAAGGGAAGTTTCGCGGCCGAGCCGGACGGAGCGCATGAACGCGACGGGGAGTCGGCGGAACGGACGATCGGCAGCGAGCCCCGCGACGAAGCCGGTATAGGCGCGACCGTGCTGCCGACGGGCTACAGGGCGATGCTGCTCGAGGCGAAGGGAACGTTCGCCGAGCTGAGGCTGTCGGCCCGGCATGTGCTGCACGGCTACCTCGCCGGCGTGATGAACGATTTCGCGCTGTTCTGCACGCCGCTGCATGGAGCCGTGCTGCTGCCGCTGGAGCATGTGCAGGCGCTCTCTCCTTATCCGGCGGGGCTTTCCCCGTACCGGCTGAAGCCGGAGCAGTTTCCGATCCGTCCGCTCTCGCTCGGCCTGTCGCGCCATTTCGAGCAGCAGCTGGAACGGCTCGAGGGCGAGATGACCGTCCTTTGCCGGGGAGGCTATCCGGATGTGGCGGGAGTGCTCGGCCCGGTCAAGGACGGCTTCGTGCCGATCACCGAAGCGGACGGAGGCAAGCTGCTGCTGCCGGTCCGCGCGCTGAAAGCGGTCTTTCTGTAGCGACGCCGCGGGAAGGGAGGCGGGTTGCGGAACGGCTTTCCTCGAGAAGCCTGGGCGGAACGATCCGCCTTCGCTTCGCATACATAACTCGTCCGGCAAAGGGCATTCTACTCCAAGGCAACTCATCCTTTCACCGATGGAGGTATCCGATGCAGCCGATTTCCGGAAAGGAACTGGAATACATCGCCGATTCCATGTCCAATGAAGACCTGCTGGCCAAGCAATGCGCTTGCGCCTCGACGAGCATCAGCGTGCCGGGCGTAAGCCAGGTGCTGGGCCGCATGACGTCCGTCCACCAGCAAAACTATGCGACGCTGCTCAGCTCGCTGCAGCAGCATCAGCAGCTGGCTCCTACGAGCCCGCAGACGAACTGAGCCCAATCCGAACAGGGAGGTCTAGACGATGAACCAGCAGAACCAGATGCAGCAGCCCAAGCTGCCCGACGCCGATTGGGCGTATACGGTGCTTGCCGACCTGAAGCGCGTCGTGCGCGAATACGCGACGGCCGCCACGGAATCGACCTGCCCGGAGATCCGCAAGCTGTTCACGGATCTGACGAACAGCACCCTGCAGATGCAGGGCGAGCTGTACAACGCGATGCAGGCGGCGAACATGTACGATACGTCCTCGCCGGCGCTGCGCCAGGATATCCAGAAGCAGCTGCAGACGTACCAGCAGACGCAGCAGCAGACGCAGCAGTTCATCCAGCAGCGGACGGCCGGCCAGGCCGCTCCGTTCATGCAGCAGTCCCAGCAGCAGCAGGGCGCGCCTGCCTACAACTGATTCGCTCCGCTGTGCTTCCCCAAAGGCCGGATGCCTTCATCCGGCCTTTTCGCCGTTCCCTTCGGCGGTCCGCCTTCGCGGCCGTCTCCTGGAAAATGCCGGGAAGCGGCCGCGCCTTCTTTTTTCCGAAAGGGAGACGATTCCCCTTTTTCCTTTCCAAACGCCTTGTTTACGTTGTAAAATGTTCTTCATACCGCTTCAGGAAGGGAGTTAAAAACGACGATGGATGATAGGAAACTCAAAGTGCTCGAGCTGCTCAAGGAAGACGCCCGCAGGAGCCCGCAGCTGATCGCGACGATGCTTGGACAACCGCTGAACGAGGTGGAGCAGGCGATCGCGGAGATGGAAAAGGAGCACGTCATCGTCAAATACGCGCCCGTCATCAACTGGAGCAAAGTGGACGACCAGAAAGTGACCGCCCTGATCGAAGTGCAGATCACGCCGGAGCGCGGGCGCGGCTTCGAGGGGATCGCCGAGCGCATCTACCTCTATCCGGAAGTCAAGACGGTGTACCTGATGTCGGGCGCCTACGACCTGCTCGTCGAGGTGGAGGGCCGGACGCTGAACGATGTCGCCTCGTTCGTCTCGAGCAAGCTGTCGACGATCGACTCGGTGCTCTCGACCAAGACGTTCTTCATTCTCAAGAAATACAAGCAGGACGGCATTATCTTTGAAGAAAACGAAGGCGATCAGCGGCTGCTGGTCACGCCGTGACGAGGGTGGTCCTAGATGAGCGTATCCAAGGAATCCGTTAAGCCCGAACGAACGGCTGTCCGCAGCATGGCGGACTATCTCTCGCCGCAGGCGAGGGCGATCAAGCCTTCCGGCATCCGCCGCTTCTTCGATCTGGCGAGCAGCCGCAAGGACGTCATCACGCTTGGCGTCGGCGAGCCCGACTTCGTCACGCCGTGGCATGTGCGCGACGCCTGCGTGGCGGCCCTGGAGGCCGGCAAGACGCAGTATACGTCCAACGCGGGCACGATCGAGCTGCGCGGCGCGATCGGACAGTACCTGAGCGACGGCTTCGGCGTCGACTACGATCCCGGCCGCGAGATTCTGGTGACGGTCGGCGGCAGCGAGGCGATCGACCTGGCGCTGCGGGCGCTCATCAGCCCCGGCGACGAGATTCTGATCCCGGAGCCGAGCTACATTTCATATTCGCCGATCACGGCGCTCTCCGGCGGCGTCCCCGTCGGCATCGAGACGTTCGCCCGCGACGCCTTCAAGCTCAAGGCGGAGTCGCTGCGGGCCGTGCTCACGCCCCGCTCCAAGGTGCTCGTGCTCAGCTACCCGAGCAATCCGACCGGCGGCATCATGACCTACGAGGACTGGCTGCCGATCGCCAAGCTCGTCGAGGAGCGCGATCTGATCGTCATCTCCGACGAGATTTACGCCGAGCTGACGTATGGCAGCCGTCATGTGAGCTTCGCCTCGCTGCCGGGCATGAAGGACCGGACGATCCTCGTGAGCGGCTTTTCCAAGGCGTTCGCCATGACCGGCTGGCGCATCGGCTACGCATGCGGCCATCACGAGCTGATCGGCGCCATGCTCAAGATTCACCAGTACACGGTCATGTGCGCCTCCAACATGGCGCAGGTAGCGGCTTACGAGGCGTTGACCAGCGGGATGGACGAGATGCACCGCATGATGGAGTCGTACAACCAGCGCCGCCGGCTTGTCGTCAGCGGCCTGCGCGAGATCGGGCTCGATTGCCATGAGCCGCAGGGCGCGTTCTACGCGTTTCCTTCGATCGCTTCGACCGGCCTGTCTTCGGAGGCGTTCGCCGAGCGGCTCGTTCAGGAGCATGGCGTCGCCGCCGTGCCGGGCAACGTGTTCGGCCTAGGCGGAGAGGGCCATCTCCGCTGCTCGTACGCGACGAGCGTCGCCCAGCTGACGGAGGCGATCGAGCGCATGGGAGCGTTCGTGCACAAGCTGGACGCGCAGGGATAGTCCGGACGAAATGGCATTTCTTGTAGGCAATGACGTCATGCTTTGGTATAATGAGCTGAACGGATGGCCATTACGGGGTGGCATTTTCCTGCAAGATCAGGTTCCGAAGACGGCTGCAGCCGAGTTGAACGGGAGGGATGCCGTATGACGACAGGAACGGATATCGGCGCATGGTCCCCGTCACGCCCAAAGCCATTGCCGGCCGGCAGCTGGACCCCGATGCTGCGAGAGCTTGCGGACGAGATCGATGCCTTGCGCCGCGAGATGGAGCAGACCTACGAGCAGGGGATCGGCTTCCAGTCGGAGCATCTTCTTGCGATCAGCCAGAAGCTTGACGTCAAGATCAATGAATTCCTGCATCGCCGGCTGAGCTGAGCGCTCGGACAGGGATGATGCGATGCGCATTGCGCACAAGGCTTCCGGACCGTTTCCGCCTTCCTGGCGGAGACGGGTCGGAAGCCTTTTTCGACTTTAGAGTTTTTCGTCTTCGGACCGAGCCGGAGAAGCGCTGTTGTGGGACAAGGAGCCCGTAGCGCGAGCCGAGCCTTTCTGGGCGGAGAAGCGCTTTTACTGGACAAGGAGCTCGCTGCGCGAGCCGAGCCTTTCTCCGATTCCACTGGAAGCCGGATGCCCGGATCGCCTAGCCTCCTATTCGGTGGCCATCCGTCTTCCAAGAGGACCGCTGCCGCTTCTCCGAAAGGCATCGGCTCGCTCCGCTTTGCCTTGTCTCTGCTTTCTCCTCCCTCTTTTTATGGAGGGTGGACGTCTCCCATATGACGGGGAGACGGCAGTGCTGCGTACGGTCGATACATATCGACTGCAGGCAGGGAGTGAGCAAGCAGACCGACCACCAAGCAGGCTAGCAGGCAACACAAACGGCCCCCTCCAGCCTAGACGATACCGCCATTTCCACCAGTCCCCTATTAATTCTTCATCCATGGGAAAGGCGTCGCAGCCAAGATGCCCCCGACTCCTAAGAACGAGATCCGTTTTTACCCCTTGATTGCGGAACGGCTGGCAAATCGAGAGGTTCCGGAGTCGCGTGGCCAAGCAGCGAGCATGAAGTTCACGATTAAAAGAGACGAGTCTACTTCTTTTGGAGCGTAAATTCGTTTCCGGCCGCGAAGCGACGGTGCGGCCTGAGTTGCCGGCGAAGCGGCGCTTCATGCAGGGACCAGAAGCGAAGCGGGGCGGGGAACTCGTGGAGAAGCGGCAGCGGTTCCCTTGGAGGCCGGATTCCACCTCTGCTGAGGAATGGAATCAAAGGAATCTGGGCTCCAGGGAGATCGGAACGAGTCCCCGCCATGCGAAGCGGTCCGGTCCCGCCGCCATGCGAAGCGGTTGGTCCCGGCGTTTCTCGCCTCGCGAAGTAATTCTCTGGTCCGCGAAACAAGTACCGGGTTCAGTTTCAGCACCCATTCCACGAGGAGGTGCCGGTCCATGCCGGGGCAAATCGGTCCCGGTTTTTTTGCTTCGGCGGCAGGAGAAAGGAATCGGCGGCGGGTCGCGATATGGTATAATGGAGCCTATCGACAAGAGAAGAAGGGAACGATCGGATGAAGCTGTATACGAGGACCGGAGATGACGGTTCGACATCGCTGATCGGCGGCCGCGTCGGCAAGGACGACGCGCAGGTGGAGGCGTACGGAACGATCGATGAGCTGAATGCCTTCGCGGGAGCCGCGCGCGCGGCCGCTCTCGCCGAGCCCGGCATGCAGCGGCTCGCGGACATGCTGGAGGAGATCCAGCAGGAGCTGTTCGACTGCGGCTCTGATCTGAGCTACGCCAGTCCGCGCCCGGAGCAGCTCAAGACGAACGGGGAGATGGCCGAGCGGCTGGAGCGGTGGATCGACGAGCTGGATGCAGAGTGCCCGCCGCTGCGGCGCTTCATCCTGCCGGGCGGCACGCCCCTCGCGGCGGCGCTGCACGTGTGCCGCACCGTCTGCCGGAGGGCGGAGCGGCGCGTCGTGACGCTGGCGGGAGAGAGGCAGATTCATCCGCCGGTGCGGGCTTACTTGAACCGCCTCTCGGATTACTTTTTCGCGGCCGCCCGAGCGGCCAACTTCCGTGCCGGGCAGCCGGATACGGAATATGCGAGGGGAGCGGACGTATTTCGTGGCGACCGCTAGAACCGATCCGCGCTACGTGCAGGGGTCCGTCCCTCCGCACGGCTACTATGAGCCGATCGCCGTCATCGCCGGCGAGTCCGAGCACGGCTGGCGCCTGTCCAAGCTGCTGGAGCGCCGCCTCGGCGTCTCGCGCAAGCTGCTCTCCCGGCTCAAGCTGACCGAAAAGGGACTGACGATCAATGGCGCGCGGGCTTACTCCGGTGATCCCGTCGCGACAGGCGACGTCTGCGAGATCCGCATGGAGCAAGAGCGTTCCGAGGACATCCTGCCCCAGCCGCTGCCGCTCGAGATCGTCTTTGAAGACGACTGGCTGCTGCTCGCTTCCAAGCCGGCCGGCATGGTCGTGCATCCGACGCACGGGCATTACACCGGCACGCTCGCCAACGCGGCGGTCCACCACTGGCAGCAGCGGGGAGAGAACGTGCGCTTCCGTCCCGTGCACCGGCTCGACGAGGATACGTCGGGGCTCGTGCTGATCGCCAAAAATCCGTACGTGCACCAGCAGCTCTCGGAGCAGCACGGAGACGGCCGCATCCGCAAAGGCTATGTCGCCTTCGCGTATGGCAGCCCCGCCATCGCATCCGGCCGGATCGACGCGCCGATCGACCGCGATCCGTCGGCTCCGCATGTCCGGATCGTCACGCCTGCGGGATATGCCTCGGCCACCCGCTACGAGACGGAGCGGACGTATGGAGGCGGGCGCGCCAGCAAGCTGCGGCTGCGGCTGGAGACCGGCCGGACCCATCAGATCCGCGTCCACGCGGGCTGGATCGGCTGTCCGCTGATCGGCGACCGGATGTACGGGCCGGCCGCGGCCGGGGGCGGAGAGGCCGCCTGGGAGCTTGCGGCCGGACGGCAGGCGCTGCATGCGGCGGAGCTGAGCTTCCACCACCCGATGACGGGCCGGGAGCTGAGCTTCGCAGCTCCGCTTCCGCCGGAGCTGCGGGCGCTGGAGCAGGCGCTCGTGCAGGCGACTGGATGGATGGATGAATGACGAAAGGCGTGAAGCGAACGGATGGACAACAAGAAGAAGCTGACAATCTATGAATATAGCAAATGCGGCACCTGCCGGATGGCGGTCAAGGCGCTGGAGCAAGCGGGCTGGGAGCTCGAGCGGGTGCCGATCCGCGAGCAGCCGCCGACGGCGGACGAGCTGGCCGAGCTCGTGCAGCGCAGCGGACTGCCGCTGAAGAAGTTCTTCAACACCTCCGGCGAGGTGTACAAGGAGCTTGGGCTGAAGGACAAGCTCGGCAGCATGGGCGAGCGCGAGCAGCTGGAGCTGCTCGCCTCGAACGGCATGCTGCTCAAGCGGCCGATCGTCACCGACGGCAGTCGCGCCACCGTCGGCTACAAGCCGGACGATTACAAGGCGGCCTGGCCGCATGGCTAAGCCGGTCGGAGCGGCCAAGCTCGGCCGCCTCGGCTCCTCGGTATTCGCCGAGGTCGCCTCGTGGCGCAGCCGTGCGGAGGCGGCCGGCCTCGACGTCATCGACCTGAGCATCGGCAGCCCGGACCTGCCTCCGAGCGAGCGGGTCATGCGGAAGCTGAGCGAGGCGGCACTCGATCCGGCCTCGTACCGCTACCCTTCCTCGCAGGGGAGTGAGCTGTTTCGCCGCAAGGCGGCCGAATGGATGAAGCATCGGTTCGGCGTCGAGCTCGACCCGGACGAGGAGCTGCTGGCGCTCATGGGCTCGCAGGACGGCCTCGCGCATCTGGCGCTGGCACTGTGCGAGCCGGGAGACGCCGCGATCGTGCCGGATCCGGGCTATCCGGTCTATGCCGCTTCGCTCGCGCTGGCGGGCGCGGACCCGATTCTGCTGCCGCTGAAGGCGGAGAACGGCTTTCTGCCCGATCCGGAGCTCGTGCCGGAAGAGGACTGGGAGCGGGCGCGCTTCGTCCTGCTCGGCCTTCCCGGCAATCCGATCGGCGCGGCTTCGAGCCGGGAGCTGCTGGAGGCGCTCGTCGCCAAGTGCCGGCGGCACGGCGTCGTGCTCGTGCATGATCTGGCCTACTCGGAGATGGGCTACGGCTCCTATCGGCCGATGAGCGTGCTGGCGATACCCGGCGCTCTTGACGTGGCGGTCGAGTTCCACTCCATGTCCAAAAGCTTCCATATGGCCGGCTGCCGCCTCGGCTTCCTTGCAGGGAGCCGCGAAGCGGTCGGAGCGCTGCGCCGCCTCAAGGCGAACATCGACTACGGCGTGTTCGGCGCGGTGCAGCGAGCGGCGGCGGAAGCGCTGGACGAGGCGATGGGGCCCGGTTATGCCGGCTTCCGCCACATCTATGAAAGCCGCCGTGACGCGCTCGTGCGGGCGCTCGCCGAGGCAGGCTGGCCGGTCGAGGCGCCGGCGGCCACGATGTTCCTGTGGGCGGCCGTGCCGCAGCCGGCTGACGGCGGGCGGACGAGCAGCCGCCGGTTCGCCGAGCGGCTGCTGGCCGAGACCGGCGTCGCCGTCGTGCCGGGCGACGCGTTCGGCAGCGAGGGCGAAGGCTACGTCCGCATCGCGCTCGTCGAGGACGAGGCTCGGCTCATCGAGGCGGCGGCGCGCATCGCGCGCTGGCTGCCGGACTATTTGCAAAGAGGAGGAGGCTGAAACGATGGACCTGTTCACCTGGAACGAGGACAAGCCGCTGCCGGAGGCGGCGGGAGAAGCGGAGCTGCCGAAGCGCTCGCGGCTGCTGCTCGTCGACGGCATGGCGATCCTGTTCCGCGCCTACTTCGCGACCGCCTACGGCGGCAGCGTGCGGCGGACGAGCTCGGGGCTGCCGGTCAACGCGGTGCACGGCTTCGTGCGCTACTTCATGGACGCGGTGCGGCGCTTCGAGCCGAGTCATGTGGCGGTCTGCTGGGATCTCGGGAGCAGCACGTTCCGCACGCAGGAGTTCACCCTGTACAAGGCGAACCGCCCCGACGCGCCGGATGACCTGATCCCGCAGTTCGACCTCGTCAAGGAGGTCGTCGCCAGCTTCGGCGTGCCGAACATCGGCGCGCCGGGCTACGAGGCGGACGACTGCATCGGCACGCTGGCGCGGCTGCATGGCCAGGAGCATGAGGTGCTCGTGCTGACGGGCGACCATGACCTGCTGCAGCTCGTCGACGAGCGCGTCTCCGTCATCATCATGAAGAAGGGCCACGGCAACTACATGGTGTACACGCCGGAGAGCCTGATGGAGGAGCGCGGGCTGACGCCGCCGCAGATCATCGACGTCAAAGGCCTGATGGGCGACGCGAGCGACAACTATCCCGGCGTCAAGGGCATCGGCGAGAAGACGGCGCTGAAGCTCGTGCAGGAGCACGGCTCGATCGACGGCATCCTCGCCAATCTCGGCTCGTTGTCCGGATCGGTGCGGTCCAAGATCGAGGCTGATCTCGACATGCTGCATCTGTCCCGCCGCCTGGCGACGATCCACTGCGAGGCGCCGGTGCTGCTCGCGATGCACGAATGCTGCTGGGCGGTCGACCGCCACGCGGTCGAGCGCAAGTTCGAGGAGCTCGAATTCCGCAGTTTGATGAGCCTGATCGGCTGAGCGGATCACTATTGACGCGGCAACGCGACCGAGACGGAGGATGTTATGCTATCGTTTGAAGAAAAGCTGGAGCTGTTCCAGAGCTTTCCCCAGCTGACGCGCAGCGACGTATCGATGGGGCGGGTCAACTTTCAGTTCGAGGGCAGCCTGCATGAGAAGAAAAACGTCGTCTTCCGCCTGCACCCCAACGGCGGGGGATATGTTTATGCGGGGCTGCTGGACGGGTACGAAACGGATGAGAAAGGCTACGCGAGCATCCGCGACCTGGACGCCGAGGAGCTGCGGCAGCTGACGGCGGCCTCGATCGCCTCGCTCTCCCGCCCGCCGTCGGCGCCGGCGGCCCAGCCGGGCCAAAGCCGGGCGGCGCGCCGCCGCCGGATGGCCAAGAGCCGCTGGGTCGACGGCGACGGCAATGCGCTCGAGCTGCGCAGCGAGGATGACCTGTGGTATCTGTACGCCGGCCTCAATCTGGAGATGGCGTTCGAGTCGTTCGACGAGGCGGAGGAATACCTCCGCGAGGAAGGCTTCCGTCCGGAAGGCTGATTCCTCCAGATGCCGTCCCGCTAGCGGGACGGCATTTTCGTCGAGGGAGTCGCTTCTCCGGCTGGGGGATCGCGCGTCCGGGCCGGGCCGCAGTCCATGCTTTCCGGCGGATTGTCCATGGAGCATAGGCTTCGGGCGCGCTAGACTCTCTGTATCGGACGATCACGGAAGACGAAAGGAGAATGGGCGATCGATATCGTGCAAGCAAGTCCCGCCATGGCGCGGGAGCTGAGCGGGCTGTTCCACCGCTACCGTCTTTTTTACGGCTATCCCGACAGCGAGGCGGAGCTCGCCCGCGCCGAGGCTTTTCTGACGGAGCGGCTCAGCCGGAACGAATCCGTCGTAGCTGCCGCCATGGAGGAGGGAACTCCTGTCGGCTTCATGCAGCTGTATCCCTCCTTCTCTTCGCTCTCGCTGAGACCGGCCTGGATCTTGAACGATCTGTTCGTCGATCCCGCCTGGAGAGGCAGAGGCGTCGCGCGCGAGCTGCTGCGGGAGGCGGAGCGTCTCGGCGCGGAGACCGGCGCGGCGTACATCCAGCTGTCCACCGCGCATGGCAACGCGGCGGCGCGCAGGCTGTACGAGTCCGAGGGCTACGAGGAGGAGCGGCATTTCGCCGTCTATGAGCGCATCATCGGCAAGCAGCCGGGAGAGGAGGACGGACCATGAGCAAGGGAGCGGTGTCGGTCCGCGCGCTGGCCGAGCATTTCAAGCTCGAGGTGCTGGCGGCCGAGGAGCGGCTGGATCGTCAGGTGACCAAGCCGGGCGGCCATCGGCCGGGACTTGAGTTCGTCGGCTATTTCGATTATTTCCCGATGGAACGGGTGCAGGTGCTCGGCATCAAGGAAATCACGTACCTGCACAAGCTGACCGATCTGGAGCGCAACCTCCACATCGGCAACATCGTCAAGTATCATCCTCCTTGCTTCATCGTCACGTCGGGCCAGCAGGAGGAAGGGCTCAAGTACCTGATGCGCTACTGCGAGGAGGAGGGCATCCCGCTGCTGCGCACGCCGCTGCCGACGACGGAATTCATCGCCGTCATGGACGCCTTCCTCGTCAAGGAGCTGGCGGAGCAGATCGCCATCCACGGCGTATGCGTCAACGTCTCCGGCATCGGCATCCTGCTGCGCGGTTCGTCCGGAGCCGGCAAGAGCGAGACGGCGCACTCGCTCATCCGCCGGGGGCACCGGCTCGTCGCCGACGACGTGATCGTGCTCAAGAAGCTGAGCCCGCGCACGCTGCTCGGCACGCATAACGGCAAGACCAAGGAGTTCCTGGCGCTGCGCAGCATCGGCCTCATCAACGTCGTGCGGCTGTATGGACGCAAGGCCTTTCAGGAGGAGACGCGCATCGCGCTCGACATCGAGCTGACCAAGTGGCGCGACAACGAGCTCAACAACGAGCTGGAGGTCGAGGAGCGGTACACCGACTACATGGGCGTCCGCATCCCGCATATCCAGATCCAGCTGCAGCCGGGCCGCGACGTGGCAAGCCTCGTCGAGGCCGCCGCCAACAACTGGTACTTGCAGCAGCAAGGCTACAGCGCGGTCGAGGAGTTCATGAGCCGGCTGCAGGAAGGCTAAGCGCGCCGGTCTCTCCGGCACATGCCCGAGACGTTCAGGCTAGGTCCGTTTCCCGTGCTTTTCGCGCGGGGACGGGCTTTTTTTGTCGAGCGGCTGTCCCGAAACCGGTCAGTTCGCCCAAGGTTCCGCATATAGTGGATCGGATGATGTCGGAACCAAAGGAGAGGGCGATGGCAAACAACCGGAAGGGAAGACTGTCCAAGCCGCGCAGGAAGGTGCTGCAGGTGGAGGATTCGGCATTTTCGGAGATCGGCTGGATCGATGAGCTGCATAGCGACGATAAGCAGCTGCAGGTGAGCGCGGTAGAGGCTCCGGATCGGCCGGAAGCGCTGATGGAGGTTCAAGCGGACGCGGATGCGGAGGATCTCCAGGAGGCTGCGGATGGAGAGGAGGTCCGGGAAGGCGCCGATGCGGAGGACGTGCAGGCTGCGGCTCCATCCGAGTCCGCCTCTGTGCCCGATGAAAGCGCGGAGGATCGGCTCCGTCAGCTGCTGGAGGAAAGGCGCGGGCCAGAAGCGGCAGCGCCGTCGGTTTACGGGTCCGATCTGGCGGAGGGCTCCGTATCGGAAGCGAAGCTCGCGCCCGGAAGCGTCTCGGCCGGCAAGCTGGCCGACGAAGCGGTGACCGAAAGGGCGCTTGCGGACGGATCGGTAACCGGAATCAAGCTGCGGGACGGGACGGTCGGCTCCGGAAAGCTCGCGCCCGGCGCGGTGCTGGAGGAGCATCTGGCGGACAGCTCCGTCGGCTCCGGAAAGCTTCGCGATGGGGCGGTCTCGTCGTCGAAGCTCCAGGACGGCAGCGTCACGCCGGAGAAGCTGGCGGCTCGGAGCCTGCCGGGGTCGCTGCTGGAGGACGGCGCGATTGAGAGTCGGCATATCCGTCCGGGCACGATCTCGTCCGAGGCGCTGACGGACGGCAGCCTGACGAGCCGCTTGTACGGTCCGGAATCGGTCGGCTCGCCGGCGCTGGCAGCGGGAAGCGTCGACAATGCCAAGCTCGGGGAGCAGGCGGTCACCTCCGCCAAGCTGCGCGACGGCTCCGTCACTTCAGCCAAGCTCGCCAGCGGCGCCGTCGAGCAAGGCCATCTGGCGGAAGGCTCGGTCGGATCCGGCCAGCTGCAGGAAGGAGTCGTGGCGTCCCGCCATCTTCAGGACGGTTGCGTCGGGTCGCAGCAGCTGGCGGAGCATGCGGTCGGCAGCCGCGAGCTGGCGCCGGACAGCGTCGGTCCGGAGGCCTTGCTGCCGGAGTCGGTCGGCAGCGGGCAGATTGCCCCCGGCAGCGTGGAGAGCCGCCACCTGGCGGACGGCGCGGTCGGCAACCGCCAGCTGGCGGATGGCAGCGTCAGCTCGGAGAAGCTGCAGGCCGACGCCGTCACGAGCATGCAGCTGTCGGATCATGCCGTCACCTCCGCCAAGCTGGCGGACGGCAGCATCGCCTCCTCCAAGCTCGGACACGAATCGGTGCAAGCTCGCCATCTTGCGCCGGGCAGCGTCGGCCCGGAAGCCTTGCAGCTGAATTCGGTCGGCAGCGGACAGCTCGCTCCCGGCAGCGTGGAGAGCCGCCATCTCGCGGACGGCTCGCTGGGCAACCGCCATCTGGCCGATGGCAGCGTGAGCTCGGATAAGCTCCGTCCCGACGCCGTGACGACGATGCAGCTGTCGGATCATGCCGTCACCTCCGCCAAGCTGGCCGACGGCAGCGTCGGCTCCTCCAAGCTGGGATTCGAAACGGTGCAAGCCCGTCATCTCGCGCCGGGCAGCGTGGACGGCTCCAAGATCGGCGCCGCCTCCATCCGCCAGTTCCATCTGGGCGAGGGGGTTGTCGGAGCCGGCCAGCTGCAGGCCGGCAGCATCCGGCAGGAGCATCTTCGGGAAGGCAGCGTCGGCTTTTCGAGCTTGCAGGCCGGAGCGGTAGGGAGTGTCCACTACGCGGCAGGCTCGATCGCCGAGGATAAGCTGGCGGACCGCGCGGTGTCGCGCAGCAAGCTTGCGGCGGAGGCGGTCGGTCCGGACGAACTGGGCGTGGAAGCCGTAGAGAGCCGCCATCTGGCGGACGGCAGCGTCGGTCCGGAGCAGCTCGCTCCGGGCGCGGTGGGCCGCAGCCACTTGGCGGATCAAGCCGTCTGCCTCCGGCATGTCGCGGAAAAAGCGATCGACGCCTCCCGGCTCGCCGATGATGCGGTCGAGGCACGCCATCTGGCTCCCGGCTCGGTCGAGCTGGAGGCGCTGGCCGAGCGTTCGGTCGCAAGCCTTCAGCTTAGGGACGGGGCGGTCGACGGCAGGGTGCTGGCCGAACGCTCGGTGACGGCCCGGCACTTGGCCGATTATATGGTCAGCTCGCTGAAGCTGTCGCCCGAGTCGGTATCGACGGATAAGCTTGTTGCCGGAGCCGTGACGGCCGACAAGCTGGCCGAGCAGAGCGTCGTCGCTTCCAAGCTGGCCCCGGAATCGGTCGGACGGCTGCAGCTGCAGCGAGCAGCCGTCGGACCGGAGCAGCTGGCGGCCGGCGCGGTGGAGCGGAGCCGATTGGCGGCCGGAGCGGTCGGGACCGATCAGCTGGAAGCGGGCAGCGTGGGGACGGAGCAGCTGGCGGCTGGCGCGGTGGACCGGAGCCGATTGGCGGCCGGAGCGGTCGGGACCGATCAGCTGGAAGCGGGCAGCGTGGGGACGGAGCAGCTGGCGGCCGGCGCGGTGGACCGGAGCCGGCTGGCGGCCGGAGCGGTCGGAGCCGACCAGCTGGAAGCGGGCAGCGTCGGGACGGAGCAGCTGGCGGCCGGAGCGGTGGACCGGAGCCGGCTGGCGTCCGGAGCGGTCGGGACCGACCAGCTGGAGGAGGGCAGCGTCGGGACGGAGCAGCTGGCGTCCGGAGCGGTGGACCGGAGCCGGCTGGCGTCCGGATCGGTCGGAGCCGACCAGCTGGAGCCGGGGAGCGTCGGGACGGAGCAGCTGGCAGCCGGAGCGGTGGACCGGAGCCGGCTGGCGTCCGGATCGGTCGGAGCCGACCAGCTGGAGCCGGGGAGCGTGGGGACGGAGCAGCTGGCGGCCGGGGCCGTCGACCGGAGCCGGCTGGCAGCCGGATCGGTCGGAGCCGACCAGTTGGAGGCTGGCTGCGTCGGAACGGAGCAGCTGGCGGCCGGCGCGGTGGACCGGAGCCGGCTGGCAGCCGGAGCGGTCGGAGCCGACCAGCTGGAGGCGGGCAGCGTCGGGACGGCGCAGCTGGCGGCCGGGGCCGTCGACCGGAGCCGGCTGGCAGCCGGATCGGTCGGAGCCGACCAGTTGGAGGCTGGCTGCGTCGGAACGGAGCAGCTGGCGGCCGGCGCGGTGGACCGGAGCCGGCTGGCAGCCGGATCGGTCGGAACGGAGCAGCTGGAGGCGTGCGCCGTCGGGACGGAGCAGCTGGCCGCCGGTGCGGTAGACCGGAGCCGGCTGGCCGAAGGGGCGGTCGGATCGGAGCAGCTGGAGGCGTGCGCCGTCGGGACGGAGCAGCTGGCGGAAGGAGCGGTGGACCGGAGCCGGCTGGCTGCCGGATCGGTCGGAGCCGATCAGCTGGAAGCGGGCAGCGTGGGGACGGAGCAGCTGGCGCCCGGAGCGGTGGACCGGAGCCGACTGGCGGCCGGAGCAGTCGGACCGAAGCAGCTGGAAGCGGGCAGCGTGGGGACGGAGCAGCTGGCGGTCGGCGCGGTGGACCGAAGCCGGCTGGCCGCCGGAGCGGTGGACCGGAGCCGACTGGCAGAAGGATCGGTCGGAGCCGACCAGTTGGAAACAGGCAGCGTCGGAACGGAGCAGCTGGCCGAAGGAGCGGTGGACCGGAGCCGATTGGCTCCCGGATCGGTCGGAGCCGACCAGCTGGAAGCCGGCAGCGTCGGGACGGAGAAGCTGGCCGCCGGGGCGGTGGACCGCAGCCGACTGGCTCCCGGAGCGGTCGGAGCCGGTCAGCTGGAGGCTGGCTGCGTCGGACTGGAGCAGCTGGCGGCCGGAGCGGTGGACCGGAGCCGGCTGGCGGCCGGATCGGTCGGAGCCGATCAGCTGGAGGCGGGCAGCGTCGGAACGGCGCAGCTGGCCGCCGGGGCGGTGGACCGGAGCCGACTGGCCGCCGGATCGGTCGGAGCCGATCAGCTGGAGGCGGGCAGCGTCGGAACGGCGCAGTTGGCCGCCGGGGCGGTGGACCGGAGCCGGCTGGCGTCCGGATCGGTCGGACCCGATCAGCTGGAGGCGGGCAGCGTCGGAACGGAGCAGCTTGCCGCCGGGGCGGTGGACCGGAGCCGGCTGGCGTCCGGAGCGGTCGGACCCGATCAGCTGGAGGCGGGCAGCGTCGGAACGGCGCAGTTGGCCGCCGGGGCGGTGGACCGGAGCCGACTGGCGTCCGGATCGGTCGGTCCCGATCAGCTGGAGGCTGGCTGTGTCGGACTGGAGCAGCTGGCGGCCGGGGCAGTGGACCGGAGCCGGCTGGCGTCCGGAGCGGTCGGACCCGATCAGCTCGCGGCCGGGGCGGTGGACGGCCGTCATGTTCAGCCGGGCTCGATCAAGCTCGCGAGCCTGAACGAGGACGTGCTGGACCATTTTCGGAAGCTGGCGGAAGCAGGAAGACAGGAGCTGGCGCTTGAGCTGGAAGCCTGGAAAACCCGCTGCCAGACGACGGAGAACATGCTCGCCCGGAACGAGGCTCTCTGCCAGAAGCTGCAGGTGGACGTCCAGGATGCGGCGGCAGCTCTGTCCCATGCGCAGGCAAGACTGGCCGCCTGTCCGCAAACGAAGCACGGAATCGTGCCCTTCGCCTTTGGCGAGACGGACGCCGAAATCGAACTGCGCATCGCCTTCGACCAAAGCTTCGACGAAGCGACCTACTCGCTTGCCGCCAGCTGCGACCATCCATCCTGCTCCGTCATCATTCGCAGGAAAGAGACGGGCGAAGCGGTGCTGGCTGTCGTCCGCACCCGGTTCGGACCTGCTCCGAGCGGCACGGTCGACTGGATCGCGGCGGGCTGAAAAAGGAAGTGAAGGCCGCGGATGGACCCTCGTCCATAGCCTGCAGGACGCAATCTCGGAAAGCGGCATCGCGCCGCTTCCCGAGGCTGCGTTTTTTTTCATCGGCCTGATTTCCGGACGCGCTATTTTCGCATCGCCGACAACTTGGTTATAATCTATAGAGTAGCTTACTGCCGAATCGGGGGATCATCATGAAAACGAGATATGCGGCAACCGCCTCGCTGGGCGTCATGGCGGCGGGATTCGCGGTCACGACGGCGCTTGCCGACGGTGGCGGGCGCGCAGTCGAGCTGCTGCAGGGCGGCTTCGAGGCCGGCCTCGTCGGCGGCATCGCCGACTGGTTCGCGGTGTCGGCGCTGTTCCGCCATCCGCTGGGGCTGAAAATTCCCCACACGAACCTGCTGCTCAAGAACAAGCCGAAGCTGATCAACGCGCTCGTCTCCTCGCTGGAGAACGAGCTGCTCAACAAAGAGAGCATCAGCGCCCGGCTGCGCAAGCTGAACCTGATCCAGAGCGCCGGCCGGCAGGCCGTCCGCATGCTGGCGAAGCGGAAAAACCGCGAGGCGGTGCTGACTGCCCTTCAAGGCGTCGTCCAGAGACTGCCTGTGGAGAAGCTGTCCTCCTCGCTCCTGCATGGAGCGGCGGGATATGCGAGGGGGGCGGAGCTGCAGCCGCTGGCGGAGCGGGCTGCGGGCGCCGTCATCCGCGAGGGCTGGGACGAGAAGGCGCTGGATTACGCGCTGGATCAGGCGATCGACTGGATCTCCAAGCCGTCCACCGGCAAGATGCTCGGCGAGCTGGCGCAGGCCAAGCTGCAGGAGCTCCAGGTCGGCGGCTTCATGGGCTTCGCCGTGCAGGCGTTCGCCGGCTTCATGAACGAGGACAAGATGGGGGCGATGCTCCAGCATATGCTCCTCTCCGGCGTGAAGGATCTGACGACGCCGGGCAGTCGCCAGCGCGACGCGCTGCTGCTGGAGCTGCGCTCGCGGCTCATCGGCCTGGCCGAGGACGGCGAGAGCCTCGGCAAAGCCAAGGAATGGGCGGCGCTCAAGCTGGAGTCGGCCGAGGCGGCCGAATTCGTCTCCGCCAAGGCGGAGGAGCTGCGCGGCAAGCTGCTGGATTGGCTGGAGGAGGACAAGCGCCGCGGCGGCCGCCTCGTCCTGACGGCGATGAAGGCCGTCCGCGACCGGCTGTCGAGCGAGCCGGAGCTCGTGCGCGGCTGGGAGGAGCGGCTGTCGTCCCTGCTCGTGCAGGCGATCGAGGGCAACCATTACCGCATCGGCCTGCTCGTCCGCGACAACCTCAACAAGCTCGACGACAAGCAGCTCGTCGACATGCTCGAGTCCAAGGTCGGCAGCGACCTGCAGTGGATCCGCGTCAACGGCGCGGTATGCGGCTTCCTGATCGGCCTCGTGCTGACGATGATCGGCTGGATCTAGCTCCAGCCGCCTCTTCTCCCCGACAATTCCCGCCACGTTGAAAAGGGACTGCTTCCTCCATCCGGCTCAAGGCCGAATGGCAGGAACAGTCCCTTTTGCTTGCCTCCGCGGCCAAGCCCCGAGCCTCCTGGCAGCGGCCGCGAGGGCGTCGGTCAAGCCTGCTGCGTATCGTCCGGCACGGAGCCGTTGCCGGCGCCGCTGCGGTCGTCGCCGGGATAGTCGCGCTCCTGCTCGCCATGCAGGCGGCGGTTCTCGTAGCCGAAGCGGTTGGGCTGGCGCTGCTCCGGCCGCCAAGGCTCCTCCTTGACGGGCTCCTCGGGGTGAAGCGTCGCGCCGTAAGGGCCTTCGGGGAACTCCTCGAAGGTCAGATCGTTGCGGCTGGACTCTACGGTCGAAAGATCCGTGTACTTCTCGCGGCGGGACTCTTCCGTCGCGTCGTCGGTGTCGGGACGGCCGACAAAGCGTCCGTCCTCGGGCTGGTCTGGCATCATGCGGCGGCCTCCTTGGATGGGACCGGCTGGGCAAGCCTGTCTCCGTATGGGTGCCGTAGTAGCTTTTCCCGCTCAGTCGGTAAAATTCACTTCGCCCACGACGAGCGACAAAAACGCGCTCAGCTCGGACGCCTCCTCCTCGGTCAGCTTGAACACATGCTCGAGGTAGCCTTCCTCCTCCAGGTCGTCCTGCCCGATGATCGCGGTGCGGCCGCCCTGCAGGTCGGTGACGAGCTTCTTGCCGTAAAAGCGGCTGGTCGCCAGGATTGCCAGATCGAACCGCTTGAGTCCGGGCGTAATCATCGTGACGAAGCGGGTCGACGTCTCCTCGGTCGAGTCCGACATGAAATCGTAGTCTTTGAGCTCCATGATGCGTTCCTCCCCTTGCGCCTGGCTCGGCTGCCTGCTTGAACCGGCGGCGTCCGGCGCGGATGGAGCTAGTATAGCATGGAAGGGGGCTGCACGCCTCGCGGCTCGGCGGAAAAAGCGATTGCCGAGTCCTCGTCCCTATGGTAGGATGGATTTACCAGATAAGGATGGACCGGGAGGAAGCACCTCTCTTGCTTGCAGACGCGAGCGGGAGAGGTGCTTTTTTTGTCTTTTCCGTCCCTTATCGGCCTTATTTTATGGAGGTGCGAGCCATCATGCAGATCGTTTTCTTGAATTCATTCGAAAAACCGCTCGGAGACGGAAGGCTGGACACGGCGCAGCTGACCATCTGCGAGCAGCAGGGAACGTGGTCGGTCGTCTGGAACGGCAGCCGGCACGGAAGCTCGGAGTCGACCGATCTGTGGTACGAGGGAGCGAGCTGGGAGGAGATGATGAACGCGTTCCGGCACGGCGTGGCGGTGCGCATGGGAGAAGGATTCGCTCCGCTTGTGGACGGCATGCTGGACGAGCGGCCGTCGGCTCGGGGCGGCGCGGTGAGCCTCCTGCAGTGCTACGGGGAGCTCCATGCCGACGCCGCGCTGTACGAGGAGCTGCGGGACTGGCGCAGGCTGCGGGCGACATCCGACCGCAAGTCGGCCTACCTCGTGGCGACGAACCGGACGCTGCTCATGATCGCGGCGTTCGTGCCCCGGACCGCGGAGGAGCTGGCGGCGATTCCCGGCTGGGGTCCCGGCAAGGGAGCTTCCTATTCCGCCGAGGTGCTGGCCTTGACGGAAAAGGCGGCCCAACCGAGGCCGTTCCCGCTCGATTGGGTCGAGGAGGCGCTCGACTCCAAGGCGTACGTCCAGTGGCTGTACAAGCAGAAGGAGCACAAGTACAAGAACCGCCTCGACCGCCAGCAGGCGAGCCGGCTGATCTTGGAGGGCGTGCGCGCGGACAAGACGCTCGAGGAGCTGCAAGCCGCCACCGGGCTGCCCCGCCGGGAGCTGATGGAGCGCCTCGAGCAGCTCGACCAGGAGGGCTACGATCTCGAGCCGCTCATCGCGCGCGAGCTGGAGGGCGTGCCGACGGAGGAGCTGTCGCGCATCCGGCAGGCGCTCGCTCAGGAGGGAGACAAGTACCTCAAGCCGATCCTGCACAAGGTATACGGTCCCGAGCCTTCGTCCGGCTTGAAGATCGAGCTTGCCTACGACCGGCTGCGGCTCGTCCGGATGCGCTGCAAGCGGGAGAACGCGGCGGGACTGACCGCTGGCTGACCGGGATGAATCTGATTCAAAATGAGACCTTCCATAGGGTTGACAATATAGGACAATAGTCGCGGATATGCAAGAATTGGTATACTTGTCCTAGGATCTTTAGTATAATGGCTCCTATATACTCAAGGTGAAGATACTTGACGGATAAGGGGCGTATTGACGCGGATGAAAGCTGAATTTATCAATCCTTTCCTGGAATCTGCGGTCATGGTTTTGGAGCAGGTCGTCCAGATCAAGCCGCAGACGGGACCGATCGGTCTTAAGGAGCTGCGAGGTCAATCGGATTTCATTTGGATTCAGATTCAGCTGTTCGGTCAGGTGAGCGGAGATATCGTGTTCGGCATGAGCGAGGTCTCGGCCCTGCGGATCGTGTCCGCGATGATGGGCGGATTCCAGCTCTCGGCTCTCGACGACATGGGCAAGAGCGCCATCTCCGAGCTCAGCAACATGATCAGCGGCAATGCGACCACCAAGCTGTCCAGCCAGGGCGTTCATGTGGACATCACGCCTCCTGCGCTGCTCCAGGGCTCCCAGCTCCAGCTGCTGGAGTCGCGCAAGGCGCTGACGGTACCCGTCATTTTGGACGGCATCGGGCAGATGGATATACAGGTGCTGCTGGCGTCCTAGCATGAAGAAGCTCCCTTCGGGGAGCTTTTTTCGTGGGGCAAGCCGCTTTTTGCCAACCGTCCGCGGATGCAGTACACTTGGGGCAGGTGATGACCATGGTAAAAGATAAGATTGTCGTGCTGACCGGAGCGTCCAGCGGCATCGGAGCGCTGACGGCGGGCCATCTCGCCCGCGCGGGAGCGCTGCCGGTGCTCTGCGGCCGCAACGAGGAGCGGCTGCGGCAGGCCGCCGCCGCCGGGGGCGGCAGCGCGGTGCGGGTGCTCGACGTGACGGACGATCGCTCCGTCGAAGAGGCGTTCCGCTCCGTGCTCGAGGAGTTCGGCCGGATCGACGTGCTGATCAACAACGCCGGATTCGGCCTCTTCAAGCGGTTCGACGAGACTCCGCTCGAGGAATTCCGTTCCATGATGGAGACAAACTATATGGGCATCGTGCGCTGCACGCAAGCCGCGCTGCCCGCGATGAAAAAGCAGGGTCGCGGCCATATCATTAATGTCGCGTCGATCGCCGGGAAGCTGGCTACCCCGAAGTCGAGCGGCTACTCGGCCAGCAAGCATGCCGTGCTGGGGCTGACGAACGCGCTTCGTCAGGAGCTGGCGGGCAGCGGCATCGCCGTGTCTGCGGTCAATCCGGGGCCGATCAACACGCCCTTTTTCGACCAGGCGGATCCGGACGGCGACTATGCGCGCAACATCGGCTGGATCATGATGAAGCCCGACCGGGTCGCCCGCCGCATCGCGGGGCTGGTCGAGCGTCCTCGCGACGAGCTGGACCTGCCTTGGCTGCTTGCCGCAGGCACCCGGCTCTACCAGCTGTTCCCCGGAATCGCCAGCCGGATCGCCGGTCCGATGCTGAACAAAAAATAGCGGCATACCTGAAGGAGTACGAACGAAATGACTTATGAAAGCTGGAGTCGCCTCGGCCTGTCCGAGGCGGCTTTCGAACGGTTCGAAGCAAACGGGATCGGGGAGCCGACCCCGATCCAGCAGCAGGCGATTCCGCCTCTGCTCGCAGGCAAGGACGTGTCGGCAGGCTCGCAGACCGGCACCGGCAAAACGCTCGCCTATCTGCTTCCGCTGCTGCAGCGCATCGACGCCTCCAGCAAGGCGATTCAAGCCGTCATCCTGTCGCCGACGCAGGAGCTGGCGATGCAGATCATGCGCGTCGCCCAGGAGTACGGAGAGCCGCTCGGCATCCGCGCCCAGCAGCTGATCGGCGGCGCGGCGATGAAGCGCCAGCTGGAGAAGCTCAAGCTGAACCCGCAGCTGGTCGTCGGCACGCCGGGGCGCATCCACGAGCTCGTCAAGGCCAAGAAGCTCAAGCTGACGCAAGTCGCGACGGTCATCGTCGACGAAGCGGACCAGGTGTTCGCGCTCGGCTCGACGAGCGACGTGGAGACGATCCTGTGGGCGACGCCGAAGAACCGTCAGCTCGCCTTTTTCAGCGCCACGCATCCCGACGTCATGAAGACGCTGGAGAAGCGATGGATGAAGGAGCCGCTGCGCGTCGACATCGAGCCGGCGCAGCGCGTGTCGGAGACGATCTCCCACTATTATGTCGTCTGCGACTGGCGCGACAAGACCGATACCGCCCGCCGCCTGCTGCGGCTGCTGGAGCCGGAGTCCGCGTTGATCTTCATCAACAATACGGACCTGATCGCGAACTATGAGGCCAAGCTGTCGTTCGAGGGGTTCGACGTGGAATCGATCTACGGCGATGCCGACAAGCAGAAGCGCGCCGCCACGCTCGCCCGTTTCCGCGAGGGGCGCACGAAGCTGCTGCTCGCCACCGATGTGGCCGCACGCGGCCTCGACATCCCGGGGCTCCCGCTCGTCATGAACCTGGAGCCGCCTGCGGACGCGGACCAGTACGTGCACCGCTCCGGCCGGACGGGCCGGATGGGGCGCGAGGGCGTCGTGCTGACGCTGGCCGCTCCGAACGAGACGTACCTGATCGAGAAATACGAGCGCAAGCTGGGCATCAAGCTGCAGGAGAAAGCGCTCTACAAAGGCAAGCTGTGGGATCCGCATGAAGTTCCCCGCGGCAAAAGCGGCGGCGCGCCGGCGCGCGTCAAGCCGTCTGCGGGAGCGACGGCGGACCGCCGCGCGGGCGCAGCGGCTGCGGCCGGCGGCAACGGCACGGCGGACACGCGGAAGGCGTCTGCGGCCAAGCAAGCCGCCGTGAAGCCGCAAGAGGCGTCGTTCCGGCAAGCGAAGCCAAGCTCGGATGCGGGACGCGAGCCGGCGGCCGGGGCTGGTCCTGACAAGCTGTCCCATCCCGTGCGGCCGTCGAGTTTGGCCAAGCCGGCCGCCCAGGTTCAGCCGTCAGGCTTCGTCCAGCCGACCCTTCCCGCCAAGGCAGCGAGTCCTGCCAAGGCAGCGAGTCCTGCCAAGGGAGCCAGCCCCGCCAAGCCGGTCAAATCCAAGGCGCGCGCGGCGAAGGCGGACAAGAACAAAGGCGCGCCGAAATGGCTTAAAGCCAAGCGCGAGCAAGGCGATACGCCGAAGAACTGATCGAAGGGGGGCGGCGCTCGATGAGCGAGCTTCAGGCTGGAGCGGAGGTGCTCCAGGTGAAAGGACTGACCGGCGGCTACAGCCCGCGCCGGCCGGTGCTGCATGAGCTGGACTTTACGGTCCGGGCAGGCGAGATGATGGGCTTGATCGGCCTCAACGGCGCGGGCAAGAGCACGACGGTCAAGCATCTGCTCGGGCTGATGGCTCCTCATCGCGGCGAGATCCGCATCGCCGGAACGACGCTGGAGGCCGATCCCGACCGCTACCGCAGCTCCTACGCCTATGTGCCGGAGGCGCCGGTGCTGTTCGAGGAGCTGACGGTGGAGGAGCATCTGCGTCTGACCGCGATGGCCTATGGCCTGGACGAGAAGCAATATGCCGAAGGCCGCGACCGCTTGCTGGAGGAGTTCCGCATGGGGCCGAAGCGAGGGGCGCGGGCGGCCCATCTGTCCAAGGGAATGAAGCAGAAGGTGATGCTCATGAACGCGCTGCTGGCCCGGCCGGCTCTGTACATCATCGACGAGCCGTTCCTCGGCCTGGATCCGCTCGGCATCCGTTCCCTGCTCGACCGGCTCGTGGAGGAGCGCGCCAAGGGTGCGGCGATCCTGATGAGCACGCATATCCTGTCGACGGTGGAGACGTACTGCGACCGCTTCATGCTGCTGCACGGAGGGCGCATCCGGGAAATGGGCACGATGGACGAGGTCCGGAGTTCGCGCGGGGCGGAAGGAGAATCGCTCGAGGACATCTTCTACCGCGTCGTGGAGGAGAGTGACGCCGATGGACGAGGCGCTTGACCGCGAATGGCGCCGGCGGGCGCTGGCGTTCTACAAGGACTGCCTGCCGTTCCTGGGCGACATGGCCCGGAGCGGCCTGCCGCTGGCGCTGTTCGCGCTGATTATCGTCGGATCGGCTTCCTATGCCGGGCTGCTCGAGCGCATCCCCGCCGACTTTCCCGCGGCCGCGCTCGGCACGCTGCTGCTGGCGCCGGTACTGTACTGGAGCCCGATGCGCACGTGGCTGCAGCCGGCCGACCTCGTCTTTCTCCTCCCCCGCGAAGCCGGGATGAAAAGCTATCTCCGCCGCTCCTGGCTGCATACGCTGCCGGGCGGACTCGTGCTCGCCGCCGCTGTGCTGCTGCTGTACTGGCCGATCCGCGCCCATGTGCCGGCGGACCGGCTGACCGGCTGGACGCCGGAGCTGCTGCCGGCTCTGGCGGCCGTGCTCGCGCTCAAGGCGCTGGCGAGCGCCGCCGCCTGGCGGGAGCGCCAGATCGCCTGGAGAGCGAGCCGCTCCGCCCTAAAGCTGCTGCGGCTGGCGATCACGGCCTGGCTGCTCTACGTCTGGTTCACGCAGCCGGCGGGGACGGCGGCGCTCGTGTCCGCGCCGGCGGCGCTGCTCTGGTGGGCGGCCTCCCGTTTGCCGAAGCGGCTTCCGCTTCCTTGGGAGCGGCTGATCGAAGAGGAGAGGCGGACCGCGAGCCGCTATATCCGCTTTTTCGGCTGGTTCACGGAGGTGCCCTCGCTGCAGCCGAGCGTGCATTCGCGTCCGTGGCTGTCTTGGATCGCGTCCGCGATCCCGCTGCGCAAGCGCAGCACCTACACCTACCTGTACAGCCTGAGCATCGCCCGCACGGAGCTGGGCGGCATGCTGCTGCGGATGACGCTGCTCGGCATGCTCTGCTGCTACTGGCTCGGCGACAGCGGCTGGCTGGAAGGCTGGGCGGCCGCCGCCTGCGTGCTGCTGTTCCTGCTGATCGCGGGCTTGCAGTCGGCGGCGCTGACGGGCTGGCATCGCCATGTCGTCTGGCGGCATGTCTATCCGCTTCCGGAGAGCGGGCGCCTGCGCTCGGCGGCGGCCGTCGACCGGAGCGCCCTGACGGCGGTCGCGGCGCTGCTATGGCTCGCCGCCAGCGTGCCGCTGCTTGCAGCGGGCCACGTCTTTGCGCCGGCCACGGCGGCCTTGCTGGCGGCCGTCTACGTGGGGCTTCGTCCCCGGCGGCTGCTCAAGCGGCAGCAGCGCGAGGAAGAGGAGGAGTGAACGAGAAAAGGCTGTCCCCGATTCCAAGGGGACAGCCTTTTCTCATTTGCCGAGCTGAACTTGCCGCCAGCTGATCCCTATCGCGGTCCGGCTGACGCTTCCCGGCTCCGATCAGGTCGTGATGCCTTGACGGATGTCCTGGACTGCCTGATGGATCGAGTCGAACAGCTCTTCGAGGTTGGATTCCTCGGTGCAGGAGAACGCGACGCGCAGGTCCGTCTCGCCGAGCGCGATCGTGCCGATCTCGTAGGCGTTGAGCAGGCGCTGGCGCACGGCCTCGGCGCTGACGTCCTCGAGCCGCAGGCACATGAAGTAGCCGGAGTTGAACGGATAGTAGCTCCAGGCGCCGTCGTAGCGGCCGCTGTCGAGCAGCTCCTTGACGCGGTTGGCGCGGCTTTTCATGATGGCGTACTTCTCGGCCTTCTGGGCTTCGAAGTCGGGATGCCGAAGCGCGTGCAGGATGAACGTCTGCGACGGATGCGGTCCGCTGGAGATGGTGGAGCGGATGATGCCGAGCGTCTTTTGCTCGAGGGCGGCCAGCACGTCCGCGGAGTCGGAAGCATAGGTGATGAAGCCGACGCGGAAGCCCCAGACGTACTCTTCCTTGGTCGCGCCGTCGATCTTGACCGGCAGGATGCGCTCATGCAGCCCTGCCAAGCGGCCGAACAGCGACTCGTGGACGGAGTCCTCGAAGAAGAGGCCGAAATAGGCGTCGTCGGTGACGGCGACGATGCGGATGCCCGCCTCTGCCGCGGCCAGAAGCGCGGCTGTGATCGCCTCGCTCTCCTCGCGGTCCGGCGTGTAGCCGGTCGGATTGTTCGGGAAGTTGAGGATGACGATCGCCTTGCCCTTGTCCCGCTGCGCGAGCAGCGCCTCGCGCAGGCCGTCGGCGTTGAAGCGGCCGCCCTCGGCATACAGCGGATATTCTACGATCTCGGCGCCGCGGCGGACGCCGAAGGTCAGCTCGTAGTTCTCCCAGTTCTTGTCCGGAATGACGACGGCGTCGCCGTCGTCCGCGAACAGGTCCGCGACGATGCTCAGCCCGTGCGTCAGCGCGTTCGTCGCGATCGGGCTGCCGAACGAGCGGCCCTGGAGCGAGGGATTCTCGACGAGCATCTTCTCGCGCCAGGCGGAGCGCAGCTCGGGCTTGCCTGCAGGAGGAGCATATTCGTAAAGATCCTTCGGCTCGTAGGCGGACAGCGTGTCCTGAATCAGCTTCAGATGCATCGGGACGCCGTTTTCCGTGGCGATGCCGATCGTAGCGTTGAACTTCCGGGCCTTGGTCTTGGCCTCGGCGGACTGGCTCAGGATGCCCTCCTTGGGGAAATACAGCTGCCGTCCAAGACCGGACAGCATGGCGTAGACATGGGCGTTGCCTTTTTCCAGCGCGGCGTTCAACTGCTGGGCAAGTGGATTCATGATTCCTCTTCCGTCCTTCCGGGGTCGATGTGTCCGGGCCGCGTCGGCGCAGTCCCGGCAGGCATTGGCGTTCGGGTGTCATTATACCATTATTTGACCTTGCCGGGGAGGGACAAAAACCATTCTTTCTGCTTCTTGCCGCAGGTCGCTCCGGTAAGGTATGATGACGAAAAACGTACCGTGAAACCCGGGAGGTCTACATGCTGCACGTACCGCCCTCATCGTTCGTCCTGCTTCCTTCCTTCGCCAAGATCGTCTGCGAGCCGAACTGGAAATGGCCTCGCCGGGACAAGCCGATGGCGAACTACGACCTGTTCTACGTGTGGAGCGGGGAAGGCGAGCTGCTGCTCAACAACGAGCCGTATCCGCTCGAAGCCGGCAGCTGCTTCCTGTTCCGCCCCGGCGACTACACGAGCGCCGTCCACAATCCCCAAAAGCCGCTCGTGCTGACGTACATCCACTTCGACGTCGAGGGCGATGCCGGCGAGGTGCCGGCGCGGCATCGCGTCCTGGGCGACACGGTCGAGTTCGAATACCTGCTCTCGCGCTACGTCCGGCTGTTCCTCGTCCAGCTGTTCGCCGCCGAGGAGGAGGCGAGGCTGCTGCTCAAGCAGCTCATGATCCATCTGCTTCGATACGACCGGCAGGCGCCGGTGGAGCGCAAGGCGAGCAACCAGCTGACGGAGGCGATCCAGGAGATCGCCAACTACATCCGCCAAAATCCCGGCATCTCTCATCGGGTCGAGGACTTGGCGGGCCGCGCCGGCCTTTCGCCGAGGTATTTCAGCATCAAGTTCAAGGAGATCATCGGCATCCCCGTCCAGACGTACATGATCCGCACCCGCATCGAGCGCGCGCAGCATCTGCTCATGCACGGCGGCATGAACGTGACCGAGGTGGCCGACGCGCTCGGCTACCGCGACATCTTCTTCTTCAGCCGCCAGTTCAAGCAGTACACGGGCAAAAGTCCGTCCGAGATCCGGTAGCCGCCGGATCTTTTTTTATAAAATCGTCCCCCCTTGGGAATATTTAGTGGAGTACACTTCAGGCTACCCAGGGGGAATCATGACGACTATGGATTTGATAATCAAGGCGGCCCGGGAGCTTGCTTTGACCCACGACACGGCGAGAGGGCGCTCGCCCGTCCGCCAGAGGAAGGCGCTCGGGCGGCAGCTCGCCTCGATGACCGGCTTCGCGGACCGTCTCCGCGCGAGCGGGGAGGACGGCTGCGTCCAGCCTGCGGCGGAATGGCTACTCGACCATGCCGAATTCATCCAGGAGCAGGGCTATCATGCCGAGCAGGAGCTCCGGCAAGGGGGACTGAGCCGGCTGCCCTGGATCCGGCGATCGGGCCATACGCGAGCCGAAGCCGTCTGCGACGGCTATCTGGACGCCGTCTCGGGCCAGTACGATCCCGCTTCTTTTCGGACTTATCTCGATGCCTATCAGGATGCATCCGTGCTGTCGATCGCCGAGACGTGGGCGCTGCCGCTCGCGCTGCGCTGCTGCCTGTTCCGCCGCCTCTCGGAGGTGTTCCGCGAGGTCGAGCAGCGGCATGACGCCTGCATGGCGGCCGAACGCATCCTGCGCGCCGCCCTCTCCGCCACAGGCCGGCCCGATCCGCTGACTGTGACCGAGGCGCTCGACCGGGCCGGGCGCGACATCGCGCTGTCCGGGGCCGTCGTCGCGCAGCTCGTATCCCGGCTGCGGGAGTGGGCGGACGATTCTGAGGAGGTGCGGCGCTGGCTACTGCTTCGGCTCGACAACGGCAGCGACAGCCTTGCCCGCCTGAACGCCTTCGAGACGCGCCTGCAAGCGAGCTACCAGATGCAGGCGGGCCGTCTCATCGGCAGCCTGCGTGCGGCCGAGCGCACGCCTTGGGAGCGGCTGCTCGAGGAGCTCAGCGTGACCGAGCGCGTGCTGCGCGGCGAGGCGAGCGGCATGTATCCGCGGCTCGACGCCGAGAGCCGCGCGACGCTGCGCGGCGCGGCCGCCCGGACGGCGGCGAGGCTCGGCCTGCCGGAGAAGCTCGTGGCCGAGCATGCCGTGCGGCTCGCGGGCGAGGCGCTGGCGCAGGCTCAGGAGCAGCCGGCGGGAGCGGGCCTCGAGCTTCAGGCGCTTGGCCGGCCGGCCGGCCGCGACGGCGCGGGTCCGGCGACGGCGGGCGGCGGCAGGCTGCCGGCGGACGACGCGCCGCATGAGCCGTCCGGCGCAGAGGCGCCGCCCGCTTCGGCGGCGCAGCTCGGGCGGCAGGAGGACCCGGCCGCCGGCCTGCCGCCGCGTGCGGCCTATTCCGCCTACTACTTGCTCGAGCCGGAAGGCCGGCATCGGCTGTGCAGCGAAATCTGCAGCTCCGTCCGCTCGCGGCGCTTGCCGGAGACGGGCCTGCTGCGCCGCCGCAGCGCGGTCTACCTGGCGCTTCTGGCCGGCTTGTTCGCCGTCTGCGCGGCGGTGCTGCTGCTGCTCGTCCGCGGAGCTTCGATGGAGGCTTGGACGGCATGGACATGGCTGGGAGCGGCGCTGCTGCTCCTGCTGCCCGCATCGGAATGGGCAGTCACCCTGCTGCACGGCACGATCGGCCGGACGATGCCGACCCGGCCGCTGCTGCGCTACGATTTTGCCGAGGGGGTGGCGGAAGGGGCGTCCACGCTCATCGTCATCCCGGTCATCTGGTCGACCCGCGAGGAGGTGCGCCAGCTTGCCCGCAGGCTGGAGCTGCACTATCTCGCCAATCGGGACGACCGGTTCCACTTCGCGCTGCTGGGCGACTTTCCCGATGCCGGCGAGGAGCATGCGGACGAGGATGCCGGTCTTGTCGAGCTCGCCGCCGGGGAGATCCGGCGGCTGAACCGCAAGTACGGCAGAGCCGGCGGCACGACGTTCCATCTGCTGCAGCGCCGGCGCGTGTGGAACGAGGCGGAGGGCGTCTGGATGGGCTGGGAGCGCAAGCGCGGCAAAGTCGTCGAGCTCGCCCGCCTGCTCGCGGGCGAAGACGGGACGACGTACGCTTATCGCGAGTCCGACGCGTCCGTCTATGGACGCATCGCCTACGTCATCACGCTCGACGCGGACACGCAGCTGCCGATCGGCAGCGCGCAGCGCATGGTCGGCACGATGCATCTGCCGTACAACGCGCCGCGCCTGAACGCGGCCGGAACCCGCGTCAAGGAAGGCTATGCCGTGCTGCAGCCACGCGTCGCGATCAGCAGCGACAGCGCTTCGTCCTCGCGGCTGGCCGCGCTCTGGGCGGGCACGCCGGGCATCGATCCGTACGCCTTCGCCGTGTCGGACCCGTACCAGGACGGCGTGGGCGAGGGCATCTTCACCGGCAAAGGCATCTTCCATGCCGGGCTGTTCCGCCGCCTGCTGAGCGACCGCATCCCCGACAATACCGTGCTCAGCCACGACCTGCTGGAGGGCGGCTTCCTGCGGGGAGGGCTGCTGTCCGACATCGAGCTCGTCGACAGCCATCCGGCGAGCCTGCGCGCCTGGCAGCTGCGCCTGCACCGCTGGGTGCGCGGCGACTGGCAGCTGCTCTGCTGGCTGAAGCGACAGGTGCGCGACTGCGCGGGCACGCCGCGCCCGGTCGACCTCGGCCCGATCACGCGCTGGCAGATCGTCGACAACCTGCGCCGCAGTCTCGCGCCGCCCGCGCTGTACCTGATCGCGCTGCTCGCTCCGCTGCTGTCGGCAGGCTCCCGCGCGGCGCTGCTCGCCGCAGCGCTGCTGACGGCGCTGCTGCCCGTGCTGCAGGCGCTCGCCGCTCCGGCGTACGTGCTGCGCCATCCGGGCCGGCTCGGAGCGGCGGTGCTCCAGTCCGCGCTGCTGCTCGTCCTGCTTCCGTACCAGACGGCGCTGATGGCCGATGCGATCGCGCGCACGCTCTACCGGACCGGCATCAGCCGCCGCCGGCTGCTCGAGTGGAAAAGCGCCGCCGACATCGAGCGCGCGTCCGACCGCCGGCTGCTGGCGTTCCGCGCGTCCGGCTCGCTGCTGGCGCTGCTCGTGCCGGCAGTTGCATGGCTGGCCGCCGCTCCGGCGGGCCTGCTCGCGCTGAGCGCGGCTCTGGCCGCCGCATGGCTCGCCGCGCCGCTTGCCGCGCTGCTGCTGAACGGCCGTCCGTCCGAGCAGCAGCCGAGGCTGCAGGCGGAGGACCGCCAGGAGCTGCGGGCGCTCGCGGCCTCGATCTGGAGCTATTACGCCGACTTCGCCGGCGAGGAGGACCACTGGCTGCCGCCGGACAACGTGCAGCTCGAGCCGGATCGGGGAGTCGCGCGGCGCACGTCGCCGACGAACATCGGGCTCATGCTTGCCTGCACGGTGACGGCACGCGATTTCGGCTTCATCTCCAGCGGCGAGATGGTCGAGCGCATGAGCCGCACGATGGATTCGCTGGAACGGATGGAGCGCTGGCACGGGCATTTGTTCAACTGGTACGATACGTCGACGCTGCAGCCGCTCCATCCGCGCTACGTCTCGACGGTCGATTCGGGCAACCTCGTCGCCTATCTGATCGCGGCCAAGGCCGGCGTCGAGGAGTACGCTTCCCGTGAAAGCGGACCGTGGACGGAGCAGGGGGCCCGTCTGGCGGAACGGCTCGACGCCTTTGCCGCGCAGACGGACTTCCGGCCGCTCTACAACAGCGAGGCGCAGCTGCTCGCGCTCGGCTACCATGCCGATCAGGATCGCCGGGACGATATCCTGTACGATCTGCTGGCCTCGGAGGCGCGCCAGGCGAGCTTCCTGGCGATCGCGCAGGGCCAGCTGCCCGCGTCGCACTGGTTCCGCCTCGGCCGCTCGCTCACGGTGGTCGGACGCCGGCCGGCGCTGCTCAGCTGGTCCGGCACGATGTTCGAGTATTTGATGCCGGCGCTGCTCATGCGCACGTACCGCGGCTCGCTGTGGGACAGCACGTACCGGGCGGTCGTGCAGCGGCAAAAGGACTATGCCCGGGCCAAGGACGTGCCGTACGGCATTTCCGAATCGGGCTACTACGCCTTCGACTATGACATGAACTATCAGTACCGCGCGTTCGGCGTGCCGGGCCTCGGCTTCCAGCGCGGCCTGGACAAGGAGCTCGTGCTCGCCCCGTACGCGGCGGTCATGGCGCTGCCTTGGGACCCCGTCGAAGGGATGGACAACCTGAAGCGCTTCGAACGCATGGGAGCCAGGGGCAAGTACGGCTTCTACGAGGCGGTCGACCTGCAGCCGTCGCGGCTGCCGGACGGCGACGGCTTCCGGGTCGTGCACAGCTTCATGGCGCATCATCAAGGCATGAGCCTGATGACGCTCGGCAACCTGCTGCTGGACGATTCGATGGTCGACCGGTTCCATGCCGATCCGCGCGTTCAGGCGGCGGAGCTGCTGCTGCAGGAGCGGCTGCCGGACAAGGCGACGGTCATCGCGCCGCAGGCGCTTCGCTCCGGAGCTTCCCGCACGGCCCCGGCCGAGGAGAGCCGAGGCGCGCGGACGTTCGAGCATCCGGTGACGGCCGTGCCGGAGGTCTGCGTGCTCTCCAACGGCTCGTTCACGTCCTTCGTGACGGCGGACGGCTCGGGCCAGCTGCGGAGCGACGGCTTGTCCTTCACGCGCTGGCGGGAGGACGCGCTGGAGCCGGCCTACGGTCCGGCCGTCTACATCCGCGACCTCAGCGGCGGCCTGTTCTGGTCGCCGAGCTTCTATCCGGTCGGCAGCGAAGGGAGCGGAGCGAGCGCGAGCTTCCGGCTCGACCGGGCGGAGTTCAAGCGGAGCGAGGGCGGGGTCAGCTGCGAGATGGCGATCGTCGTCGCTCCGGAGCATGCGGCTGAGATCCGGACGCTGACGCTGGAAAATGCAAGCCGCGAAACGCGTCTGCTCGAGGTGACCACGTACGTGGAGCTGGCGCTCGCGCCGCCCTCCGTCGACGACGCGCATCCGGCGTTCAGCAAGCTGTTCGTGCAGACGTCCCGGGACGACGCGAGCGGAGCGCTGCTCGCTTGGCGGCGTCCTCGCTCGCAGGAAGAAAAGCCGCTCTGGGCCGTGCATCTGCTGCATGCCGGACCGGAGGCGGTCGGACCGGGGGAATACGAGACGGACCGCGCCAAGTTCATCGGCCGCGGCCACTCGCTCGCCGATCCGCGATGCGCCGACGAGAAGCTGGGCGGATCGACCGGCGCGGTGCTTGACCCCGCGTTCGTCATGCGCCGCAAGCTGCGGCTGGAGCCGGGAGGACGGACCGTGCTGACCGCAGTGAGCGGACTCGCCTCCTCCCGCGGCGAAGCGCTGCAGCTCGTGCGGGAGCTGCTCGCTCCCGGCAAGCCGGAAGCCGCGTTCGAGCTTGCCTGGACGCTCAGCGCCATCGCGCTGCGGCAGCATCGGCTGGACGGGGCCGAAGCGGCGGCGATGCAGCAGCTGGCCGGGCGGATCCTGTACGCCCCGCCGCATGCCAAGGAGCGCGCCGAAGCGATCCGCCGCAATCGCCTCGGCCAGCCGGGCCTATGGCCGCTCGGCCTGTCCGGCGACTTGCCGATCGTGTTGCTGCGCATCGAGGACGTCGCGGACATGCCGTTCGCGACGAGGCTCGTGAACGGACACGGGTACTTGCGCCGGCTCGGCATCGCCTTCGACCTCGTGCTGTTGAACGAGAGCGGCGAAGGCTACCAGCAGGAGCTGCAGGACGCCTTGCAGCTGGCGGTGCAGGCGGCGGTCTCGTATCCGCCGTACACGGTGGGAGGAGGCTTGTTCCCGATCGCCTCGTCGCGTCTGGCGGAGGAGCAGCTGCTGCTGCTCGAGACGGCGGCGCGCGTCCGGCTGCGAGCGGACGGGCCGAGCCTCGGCGCTCAGCTGCGGGTCGTCCTTTCGGAAGCGGAACGAAAGAATGATTCGAATCGCGACCTTTTAATGGAAGGGACCGGACAGGCTTCATCCTCGGAGATCGAGCGGGACGTCGTCGGCCTGCCGCCTGACGCGTTCGCGCTGCAGCTCGTCGACTGGGACAAATCCGCGCTGGCGACCCGCAAGCGGACGGGCATCGCGGCGCAGCCGCTGGAGCCGGAGGAGGAGCTGCTGTTCTTCAACGGCTGGGGCGGGTTCCGTCCGGACGGCGGGAACTACGTCATCCGGCTCCGTCCGGGGCAGCCGCTGCCGGTGCCGTGGAGCAACGTCATCGCCAATCCGCGCTTCGGCACGCTCGTCACGGAGCGGGGAACCGGCTACAGCTGGTTCAGCAACAGCCGGGAGTTCAAGCTCACGCCGTGGTCCAACGATCCGGTCGTCGATCCGGCCGGAGAGCTCGTCTACGTGCGCGACGAAGACAGCGGAAAGTTCTGGACCGCCTCCCCGGCCCCGGGCGAGGAGCGCGAGTTCCGCATCGAGCATGGACGCGGCTATACCCGCCTGCTGACCCGCATGGAGGGGCTGACGCAGGAGGCGAGCGTCGCCGTGCATCCGCAGGACCCGGTCAAGGTGACGGAGCTGCGGCTGCGCAACGACTCGGATCGGCCGCGCCGGCTGTCGGCGACCGCCTATTGCGCCTGGGTGCTCGGCGTCAGCGCGGACGGCGTCCGGGCGGTGGCGACGGAGTGGGATGCGGAGGCGGAGGCGCTGCTCGCCCGCAACGCCTACCAGGAAACGTTCCGCGAGGCGGAGGCTTTCCTCATGGTGACGGCGGACGAGGCGCGGTCCGGCGCCATGCAAGCGAGCCATGCCTCGGACCGACGCGAGTTCATCGGCCGCGGACACGGCCCGTATTGCCCCGCCGGGATGGGCCAGCCGTCACTCGGGGGGCGGTCCGGCACGGCGGCGGACAGCTGCGGCGTCGTCCGGAGGGAGCTTGTGCTCGCTCCGGGCGAGGAGCGGCGGTTGTACGTCGTGCTCGGCGCGGGCGGGACGCGGGAAGAAGCGCTCGCCTTGGCGCGCAAGTATGCTTCGCCCGAAGCCTGCGCGTCCGTGCTGCCGGCTTCGGAGGCGCACTGGCAGGAGCTGCTCGGCGGCATCGAGGTGAAGACGCCGGACAAGGAGATGGACCTGCTGCTGAACGGCTGGCTGCTGTACCAGGCGCTGAGCTGCCGCGTCTGGGCGCGGACCGCCTTTTTCCAGGCCGGCGGCGCTTACGGCTTCCGCGACCAGCTGCAAGACTCGCTCTCCTTGCTCCACGCTCGGCCCGACCTGACCCGCCGGCAGCTGCTGCTCAACGCCTCGCATCAGTATCAGGAGGGCGACGTGCAGCACTGGTGGCATGAAGAGACGCATAAGGGCATCCGCACCAAGTACACCGACGACCTGCTCTGGCTCCCTTACGCGTCAGCCCGCTACGCGGTCTTCACCGACGACTGGGATGTCTTCGGCGAGAAGGCTCCCTACCTGACGAGCGCTCCGCTGACCGCGGAGGAGCATGAGCGCTACGAGGCGACCGTGCTGTCGGGCGAGGAGGGAACGCTGTACGAGCACTGCGTGCGGTCGATCGAGAAAGGGCTGACCGCGGGCCGCCACGGCATCCCGCTCATGGGCATCGGCGACTGGAACGACGGCATGAACTCGATCGGCGACGAGGGCAGGGGCGAGAGCGTCTGGCTCGGCTGGTTCCTGTGCGTCGTGCTGGAGAAGTTCGCGCCGGTCTGCCTGCGGATGGGCGACGAGGTTCGCGCGGCCCACTACCGCAAGGAGCGCGAGCGGATCATGGCGGCGATCAACGAGCATGCGTGGGACGGGGAATGGTATCGCCGGGCCTGCACCGACGAAGGCGTCTGGATCGGCACGAACGAAGCCCGGGAATGCCGGATCGACGCGATCGCGCAGTCCTGGTCGGTCATCTCGGGCGGCGCTCCGCCGGAGCGCGCCCGCAAGGCGATGGGCTCGTTCGACCGGGAGCTCGTCGACCGCGGCCTCATGCTGGCGCGGCTGCTGACGCCGGCCTTCGACAAGACCGAGCCGACGCCGGGCTACATCCAAGGCTATCCTCCCGGCCTGCGCGAGAACGGCGCCCAGTATACGCACGGCGTCATCTGGAGCATCGTCGCCTGGAGCGAGCTCGGGGAAGGCGGCAAGGCGGCGGAGCTGTTCCGCCTGCTGAACCCGGTCCACCATGCCAAGTCGACCGGCGACGTGCTCCGCTACGGCGGCGAGCCGTACGTCATGGCGGCGGATGTCTATACGACCGATACCTACGGCGGCAAGGCCGGCTGGACCTGGTACACCGGAGCTTCCGGATGGATGTACCAGGCCGGGCTGGAGTGGATCCTCGGCCTCAGCCGCGAAGGCGGCGAGCTGATCGTGCGCCCGCGCATTCCGGCGGAATGGCCTTCGTACGCGATCCGCTACCGCAACGGTTCTACGCAGCTGGAGATTCGCGTGCTCAACCCGCATCGGCTCCGCGCTTCGGAGGCGGTCGTCGTCCGCAGCGGAGGATCGCCTGGCGAGGCCGCCGGCGAGGGCGAGGCGGCGCGGATTCCGCTGCCGGAGGACGGCGGCGTTCACCGCGTCACCTTGGTGCTGGAGCGTCGCGTGACGGAATCTGACATGGCAACGGTGCATAAAAATTGAACATCGGTTCAAAGGCGATTGAACGGCCTTGCAACGCTTTGAAGCGTTGCAAGGCTGTTTTTTTCTTGAATTGATGCGATTTGATTGCTTTCTGAATGTGAAATCAGAGGTTTTCATCACTATTTATTCCTTGTATGAAAATGGATTTTTATTCACTTTCGACTTATTTCTTAGCAGTATGATATTTTTCTTTACATAACCTCAACCAATATTTTATGATTTCTATGATTTTCTATTTTCTGCTGTTGGTATAATGTCGAAGCAAGAAACAAAAAGGGAGGACTCATCACTTTATGAGATGGAAGCCGAATTGGAACAAACCGACCGCTTCCGTGCTGGCGGCATCCGTGCTGTCCGCGCAGGTTCTAGGCGGAGCCGTGCTGTTCACGGGAACGGCGGAGGCCGCTGCGGACGCGACGATCGACCTGCGCGTCCTGAGCACGACCGATGTCCATACGAACGTATACGGCTGGGACTATTTCAAGAACGCAGCCTCGATTACGGTCGGCATGGACCGGGCCGCGACGCTGATTCAAGAGAACCGCAACGGCAATACGCTCCTCGTCGACAACGGCGACCTCATCCAAGGCACTCCGCTCGGCACGTACATGGCCAAGAAGTCTGACCTGATGAGCAATGCCGAAGCGATGCATCCGATGATGGCCGTCATGAATTACCTCAAGTACGATGCAGCCACGTTCGGCAACCATGAGTTCAATTATGGCCTCGACTTCCTCGACCGCACTATCGCGGAAGGCGTCTACAAGAACCTGCCCGGCGCAGCCTTCCCTTATGTCAACGCCAACATCTACAAGGTTGACGGCGACACCGACAAATCCAACGATGAAAATGCGTTTAAACCTTATGTCATCCTTGAAAAGAAAGTCCTCGACTCCAACCAGAACGAGCAGACGATCAAGGTCGGCCTGATCGGCCTCGTCACGCCGCAGATCATGGAGTGGGACAAGGTCAATCTCGAAGGCAAGGTCTACACGGAGGACATCAGCACGACCGCCGCCAAATTCGCTCCGATCGTACGTGCGGAAGGCGCGGACGTCGTCATCGCCCTGGCGCATTCCGGCTTCGACGCGACGTCTCCGGAAGGCGTAGGCGAAGAGAACGCGATCAATGCCCTGACCAAGGTAGAGGGCATCGATGCGGTGACGTTCTCCCACTCCCATAAAGTCTTCCCTGCGGCGACAGAGGATGCCCTCGACGCAAGCTTCAAGGATCCTTCGACCAAGGCTCCATACAACACGGCGAGCGTCAAGGTCGACAATGTCAACGGCCGCATCAACGGCACGCCTGCCGTGCAAGCCGGCTACGGCGGCAACAATATCGGTCTGATCGACCTCAAGATCGTGCAAAGCGGCAGCGAGTGGACGGTGGACAAGTCCGCTTCCAAAGCCTCGACGAAGTCGATCTTCAAAACGGTCGACAAGGCGAACTCCTCGACGGTCGCTCCTGATCCTCAGGTACAGCAGCTCGCTGCAGCTGCCCACAACGCGACGATTAATTATACGAGCGAGAAGCTCGGCTCGACGAGCGCTCCGATGAACAGCTTCTTCGCGATGGTGCAGGACGATCCGACGGTGCAAGCCGTGACGGACGCTCAAAAGTGGTTCGTCCAGAAAGCCGTAAGCGACACGGTCTACAAGGATCTTCCGATCCTGAGCGTCGGCGCGCCGTTCAAGGCGGGACGCAACGGTCCGGAGGAGTATACGGACATCGCCGCCGGCGATCTCACGATCCGCAGCGCGAGCGACCTGTACCTGTACGACAATACGCTCAAGGCGATCAAGGTCAAGGGCTCCGTCGTCAAGGAATGGCTGGAGATGAGCGCCGGCGCGTTCAACACGATCAGCCCTCGCAAGACCACGGAACAGCCCATCCTCAACCCGGCGTTCCAAGTGTACAATTTTGACATCATCGACGGCGTCAACTATGAATACGACTTGACGAAACCTGCGAAATACGATCCGAACGGCAAGCTGATCAACGAGAATTCAAGCCGCGTCAGCGAGCTGACCTACAACGATCAGCCGCTTGATCTGAACCAGGACTTCATCGTCGTGACGAACAACTACCGCGCGAGCGGCGGCGGCAGCTTCCCGGGCGTCAAAGGCGCGCAGATGATCGTCGACTCCCAGGAAGAGAACCGTCAAGTATTGATGGATTACATCAAGGAGAACGGCACGATCAACCCGACGGCAGACCAGAACTGGTCGCTGAAGCCGATCGAAGGCAATATCAACGTGACGTTCACGTCGACGCCGAAAGCGGCGACCGTTCTCCCGGCGGGCATCACCTATACCGGCGCGAACAATGCAAAGGGCTTCGGCATCTTCAAGCTCGGCAAGCTGAAGAAGGAATTCGTGCCGGCCACTTCCGACGTGGAAGTCCACCTGCTCGGCATCAATGATTTCCATGGACAGCTGGACACCGTCTCTACGGTCAGCAGCAAGCCGGCAGGCACGGCAGCCATCCTGGCGACCTATCTGAAGGAAGCCCGCGCGAAATATGCGGCGGAAGGCAAGCCGACCATCCTGTTCCATAACGGCGACTCCGTCGGCGCATCCGCTCCGGTCTCGTCGCTGGAGCGCGACAAGCCGACATTGGAATGGCTGAACATGATGCAGTTCGACATCGGCTCCCTGGGCAACCATGAGTTCGACCAAGGCATCGACGCCCTGAAGGCGCAGCTGTACGGCGGCGCGGATCCGAAGAACAAAACCATCGTGCATGGCGGCGTCGACTTCGACTACGTCAATGCGAATGTAATCGAGGAAAGCACGAAAAAACCGCTGATCCAACCTTACGTCATCAAGGAAGTCGGCGGCGTGAAGATCGGCTTTATCGGCCTCGTCACGAAAGCCACTCCAAGCAAGGTATCTCCGGCTGGGACGGCAGGCGTAAGCTTCCTGAGCGCTGCCGATGAAGTCGCGGCTGTCAGCGGCTATGCGAAAGAACTGCAAGAAAAAGGCGTTCAAACCATCATCGTGCTGGCGCATGATCCGGCCAAGACATCCGGCGGCACGACGGTAGGCGAAGCGGTCGATCTGGCCAATGCTCTTCCGGCTGATTCTCCGATCGACGTCATCGTCGCGGGCGACGACCATGCTCTCGCCAACCAGGAAGTCAACGGCAAGCTGATCGTCCAAGCCTACTCCTACGGCTCGGCTTACGAAGACATCAAGCTCGTCATCGACGCTGCGACGGGTGACGTAAAAGAAAAGTCCGCCATCGTAACGTCGACCTTCCACGAAGGCAAGACGCCGGATGCGGATACGGTCGCTCTCGTCAACAAATATCTGGCGCTGCATCCGGAGCTGACCCAGCCGGTCGGCACGACGGACGGTTCGGTCGTCCGCACGGACGCCTACAACAACGAGGCGCCGCTCGGCAACCTGATCGCCGATGCGATGCGCTTCACGAACTTCGAGGACGGACAAGCTTCCGCCGACTTCGCCTTCATGAATCCGGGCGGCATCCGTGCCGATCTGCCGAAAGGCAACGTCACTTATGGCGATCTGGCCAAAGTCCAGCCGTTCGGCAACCAGCTGATGAAGCTGACGCTGACAGGCAAGCAAGTCAAGACGCTCCTGGAGCAGCAATGGGGAATGAAAGACGGCAAGCCGGATACGAAGACGCTGCAAATCTCCGGACTCAAGTACACCGCTCTGATGTACAAGCCGGTCGCAGAGCGCGTCACGAAGCTTACGCTGACGGACGGCACGCCGATCGAAGACGGCAAGACGTACACGGCAGTGGTGAACAACTTCATGGCCGCTGGCGGCGACAACTACAAGGTGCTGACCGAAGCGAGCAAGGTCGTGCCGGGTCCGATCGATCTGGATTCCTTCATCGACTATGTCGTCAAGACGTTCGGCGGCAAGCAAATCACCGCCAAGATCGAAGGACGCATCACGAACGTGAAAGAAGAAGGCACGGTGCCGACACCGACACCGACGACTCCGGTCGAAACGCCGACGCCATGGACTCCGTCGCCGACGCCTTCGGCAAGCCCGTCCGCTTCGCCAAGCGCGACGCCTGCGCCGAGCGCGACACCGGCTCCGACGGTTACGCCTGCGCCAAGCGCCGCTCCTGACTTCAGCGACATCGCCAAGTACGCTTGGGCTTCCGCTGCGATCCAGAAGCTGGCCGCTCTCGGCATCCTCAACGGCATGGGCGACGGCAAGTTCGCTCCGGCCGAAGAAGTGACGCGCGCTCAATTCATCGCGATGATCGCTCGCGCTCTGCAGCTGGACCTGACCGCCTCCTCGACTTCCTTCAAGGATGTCAAGGTGGATGCCTGGTTCAGCAGCTACGTCGCTGCCGCCGTCAAGGCCGGCCTCGTGCAAGGCAGCGGCAACGGCAAATTCGAGCCGAGCCGCGAAGTGACCCGCGAGGAGATGGCGATCATGATCGCCAACGCCATGAAGTACGCGGGCAAGGATCAAGCTGTCGACAAGAATGAGGCGCTGGCCGAGTTCAAGGACAAGGCGAAAATCGGCTCCTACGCTCAAAACGCTGTCGCTCAGCTGGTTCAATCCGGCGTGCTGAACGGCATGGGCGACGGAACGTTCGCGCCGAAAGGCTTGGCGACCCGCGCTCAAGCGGCGGTCATCCTCGACCGCATGCTCGGCCAAGTCTCCTAAGCGAGCATGATCCGCAAGCAGAAAAAGCTCCGTTTCCCCTTCGGGGGACGGAGCTTTTTCGCGTTTTCGGGGACTGGCTGCGAGGGGCAGGAGCGGAACAGCCGAAACGGATGCCGGGGCATCCGCAATTCATCAGCCGGGCACGGTCGCCTCCAACCATCTAACGAAACAGAGAAGCGCTATCGACTCCAAAAAGATAGGGTCAGAAATCTAACGAAACGGAGAGACGCTATCGGACTCAAATCCAGGCCGAAAGGCCGCTTTTTCACCCCATAGAGTTCCTGAGTTTCGTTAGAATTCTAATAACCGTTTATTTGGCTGAATAGCGCTTCTGAGTTTCGTTAGCCGGTTGCATCCCGCCCGCCGCATCCCGCCCGCCGCATCCCGCTGCGCCTCGCCTTCCTTTGCCCCCTGAGGGAGGACTGGAATAAGCTGCTGCTCCTGAGGAGCCCCTAAGTCTCCGGAGCATATCGCCGCATCAGCGAAGCGGTCTCCGGGTCGAACGGACAGCCGCGCCTCTCCAGCTTGGCGGCTATGTCCTCCCGGCTCTCCTCGGTCAAGTTCTGGCCGAACTTGAACTTGGCGCTGATCTCCTCGACGGTCAGCCGGATGACCGCGACGCCTTTCAGATTGCCCCGGTACCGCTCGTCGTCCGCTCGGATCGGCTCATGGCCGCCCTCCGGCTGGAGCTTGGCCATCATCGCCTGCAGCGCGTCCGCCTTTTCCTCCAGATCCTCGACAAGCGATGTTGTTCCCCGCAGCAGCACCGATTTGAAAAAAGCCGTCGCCGGGCAGGCAAGCTCCGGGTCCTTGAAGTAGGACGGAATCAGCGCATATTCGCGGGCGACGCAGAAGGAGACCTGCCCGCCTGCCTTCACGCTCTTGATCTTCTCGCCCGCGCGGCTGCCGTGAAAGTAGACCTTTCCCTTCCAGTAGACGAAGTTGAGCGGGGTGATGCCGGGCGTCCCGTCGGGACGGACCGCCGCCAGGAAGCCGAAGCTCATTTCCTGCAGAAAGGCCTCCAGCTCGGCATGGTCGCCGCTTTGATCGAACTCTTTTCTTCTCATAAGCTCTCTTCCTCTCTAGGCTTCGTCTCAAGGGTTGGATCCTCTGCTGCTAAAGATAGAGGAAAAGTGGAGAATCGAAAAGATCCGATTTATAGTGTTATTATTGGACCACTTGATGAAGTTCATCTGGATCGGATGAGGGGAGCGGGAGAGAATGGAGCCGAGGCTGGCTTATGAGAGGCTTCTGGAAGAAGGAAGGAGCAAGCGCGAAGCGATGTACGAGTCGCTGAAGGCGCAGATGTGGAAGGGAGGCTTGACCCGGGGAGAACGTCTGCCCAGCACGCGCCGGATGGCGGAGCTGTACGGCATCTCCCGGGGCACCGTGAGTCAGGTGTACGACATGCTGCAGGCGGAAGGGTATGTGGACGCCGAGCAAGGCAGCGGCACCTATGTCGCGTACGAGCCTGCCGGCGGCCTGCACAGGGAGAAGCGCGACGACTCCAATAGGATTGCGAAAGAACGGTCCGGGACAAGCAATCTGACGCCGAGCGCGAGCGGCCTGTCCAGTATCAGCGGCCAGACGCCGAGCGCGAGCGGCCTGTCCGGGCCCAGCTTCCTACTGCCGAGCGGGAGCGGATCTCCCGAGCCTGACAGCCCGCTGCCCGACATCAGCGAGCCATCTGCGCCAAGCAGCCTTCTGCCCCGTGCCCCGTTGCCCCGTGCGATCGGCCAGCCTCAGCCGCTGAAGCCTCCCGCCGAGCCGGGCCCGGTCGATCACGGCTCGAGGCTGCCGTCCGGCGGCATCCTCGCCAGCCCATGGTTCCAGCGGCTCGAGGCCGCCGCTCCGACAGGCGCAGAGGAGCAAGCGATTCGCGGCCGCTCGGCATCCTCGCAGCGCTTCGCTTCGGGTCAGACCGACTTCCGTCTGTTCCCCGCGGCCGAGTGGAAGCAGGCGCTGCATGCCGCGGTCCGGCAGTCGATGGAGCGGCCGCTGGCGGACGGCTACCGGGAGCTGGAGGCCGCGGGCAGCCTGGAGCTGAGGACCGCGATCGCGGCGCTGCTGAGGCGCGAGCGGGGCATCCAAGCGGTGCCGGAAGAGATCGTCGTGACGAGCGGCTCCAAGCAGGCGCTGGCGCTGCTGCTGCAGACGCTGGCCGGCCCTGGAGACCGCTTCGTCATGGAGAATCCCGGCTATGGCGGCATCCGGGAAGCAGCGCTGGCGGCCGGCGCGCAGGTGCTGGGCGCGGAAGTCGACGAGCACGGGATCGTGCCGGAAGACTGGGACGGCCGGCTGGCCGCCGTGACGCCGAACCGCCAGTTCCCGACCGGCGCGGTGCTGCCCGCCTCCCGGCGGGCGGAGCTGCTGGCGTGGGCCGAGAGGCGCGGGGCGCTGCTGGTTGAGGACGACTATGACGGCGAGTTCCGCTACACCGGCAGGCCGGGCGAGCCGCTCAAGGCGATGGACGCGCATGGGCGCGTCGTCTATCTCGGCAGCTTTTCCCGCACGATGTACAGCGGGCTGCGGATCGGCTATGCGGTCGCGCCTCCGTGGCTCGCGTCCCGGCTCGTCCGCGCCAAGTCGTTTTACGAGCCGTATTCGTCCGGACAGCTGTCCGCTCTGCATCGCGGGCTGGCTTCGCTGCCCGGCCAGCCGTTCCGCTGGTCGCCCGCGCATGCCGGACTGCATCAATACGCCGTATGGAAGGCGGGCGAAGAGAGCTACGAGCGTCTGCTGATGCGGGCCCAAGAGCTCGGCGTCGGCTGGAGCGACGGCCGCAAGTACCGGGTTGCGGAGCCGGCGGAGGCGAGGCGTCCCGAGCCGGGGGCGTTGTTCGGCTTTGCGCATTTGACGGAGGAGGAGATCGCGGCAGGCATGGAGCGGCTGGCGGAGGCATGGCGGTCGGCGAGGAAGGAATGAAAAAACAGCCGGCTCAAGGAGCCAGCTGTCCGAGACGTTCGCCCATGCGGACCTTCAGGCCGACGGCCAGGTCCTCGCGCGGGAGGAAGCTGTCGTCCTGGAACAGCAGGACGACGGTGGAGCCGAACTCGAAGTAGGCGAGCTCGTCTCCTTTGGCCGCTTGGGAGCGCTGGGGCTCCGCATAGCGGATGCTGCTGACGTTGAGCGCGCCGACTTTGACGAGGGCGAGCTCCTGCGAGCCATGCTTCATGTACGTGACGAGGCGCTCGTTGCGGCTGAGCACTCTCGTCATGCGGGTGAGGCCGAACTCGTTGACCGGATACACGCGCCCGGGCAGATGCTCGCGCTCGATGATCGAGCCGTCCACCGGCACGTGGATCCGGTGATAGTCGGTCGGGCTGAGATAGAGCACGATGTAGTAGCCGTCGCGGTAGTTCTCGATTCGCGGAGAGCCGCCGAGCAGCTCCTCGACCGTGTAGTCCTGGCCCTTGATGCCGAGCATCGTGCCGTCCTCGATCGGGCCGGCCCCCGTCACGAGGGCATCGACGGGACTGGCGACGGCGTCGGCCGCCGGATCGATCGTCCGCATGCCGGGCTTGAGGCGGCGGGTAAAGAACTCGTTGAGCGTCGCGTAGTCGTGAAGAGCCTTTTCGGCTTCTTCGACGCGTATGCCGTACGTGCGGGCAAAGCGGGGGATGAAGCCCCGGCTGGCTCGGGATTTGGCAAGCCTGCCCGTCGTGCGGGAGAGCCATTTGCGAGAGCCAAGCTCCGTCAAATGTCGGAAGAACCAGGTCCACATGCCTCCGAAGTCACGTCCTTTCGCGGCCTTTCGCTGCGGAGAGAAATCGGATCGCTTCTCTCTCGCATAGGCCATCCCGACTAGTTTGCCATAATTGAAGAGAAGAATCAATGAGCGGCCGGCCGGGACAGCGGCCTTCAGCGCCTCGAGCTTCCCCACCTTCTCCAGGCCTGCAGCAGGGAGGAGAGGACGAGCGCGCCCGCGAGCGTCCAGGCGAGCGTCGACGAGGAGGAGGCGAGCTCGCTTTTGGTCGCGATGCCGCTCAGCGCCCAGGCTTGGACGAGGCCGAAGAACGGGTCGCGGTACAGGAAGCCGATGCCGAGGCCGACGATGGCCGCGACGATCATCCCGATCGTCAGCCACGCGGTGTCGCCGAGCCCGAAGCCTTCCCAGCCCGAGTCGTAGAGCAGCACGGTCACGTTGACGATCGTCGCGACCGAGATCCAGCCGAGGTAGAGGCTGAACGGCAGCTGGACGAGCAGCGTCTCTCCGGCAGGAGCGTTCAGGCCGCCGGCGCGCTGCGTGCGGTGATAGAGGACGATCAGCGTCGCCAGCAGCACGAGCATGATGACGACGCTGAGGCCGAGCTGCTCGTAGTGCCAGGCGACGATCCAGGCGGAGTTGGCCAGCGCGTTCAGCACGAACCAGAGGCCGACGCTCCGCGTTGATTGGCGCGAAGCCCCCCTGGAAGTCCACTGATAGACGATGAAGCCGGCGAGCAGCGCGTAGATGACGCTCCAGATCGAGAACACGTAGCCCGGAGGCGTGAGCAGCACGGGATATTGGTCGGACAGCTCGCCGGTCGTCTTGCCGCCGAGCGGCAGCAGCGTCGCCAGCGCGTTCATGACGATCATCAGGACGAAGGCGGCTGTGTTCACGGCGCGCTGCCAGACGGGGAGGGCGGCGCTGCGGGCAGAGATGGCGTTCATGGACATCCTCCTTGGAGACGATGCTTCCATCGGCATCGTTTTTTTATACTGTCGGGTATATATTCACCGAAGCGGACCGGCATCAACCACGGCGGCTGCAGCCGGCGAGGCGGCTGTCCCTCCATGACGCTTGACCCTTACGTGTCCGCCTCTTGCCGAATAGCATAATCTAGCTGACATCCAACGAGTGAGAGTTCGAGCAAGGAGAGAGGTTCGTGGCGAAGCAGAGAGTCGCGTTCGTGACGCCGGGATCGTTCCCGATCCCCTCGACGGGCAGCAGCTCGGTCGAGCGCGTCGTGGAAAAGATGGTGCCGTGGCTCGCCGCCGACGTCGAGCCGGTCATCTATGGCCGCAGCGCCAAAGGACTGTCGCGGGTCGGAAAGGTAGGCGGCGTCCGCTGCGTCCGCTATCCGGCCAGGGACAAGAGCGCTTACGTGCGGGCTGTAAGTGCCTCGGCGCGCCGGCTCGGGCCGGATCTGATCGAAGTCGAGAACAGACCCGGCTACGTGCTGACGCTAGGCCGTCGCCATCCGGGCACGCGCATCTGGCTGAACCTGCATTCGACCTCGTTCATCGGAGCGGGAGCGATTCGTCGGGACCGGCTGCGAGCGAGCTTGCGCAGGGCGGAGCGCGTCATCGTCAACAGCGAGTTCCTGCGCGACGAGGTCGTGCGCCGCGTGCCGGAGGCGGCCGCCAAGGTGCGCGTCGTGCCGATCGGCGTCGACGCGGAGCGGTTCCTGTCCCGGTGGGAGCCGGAAGGAGCGGCGAGGCGCGAGCGGCTGCGGCAGGCCCGAGGCTGGCAAGGCCGGGACGTCGTGCTGTTCATGGGGCGGGTCATCCCGCTCAAAGGGGTCCATCATCTGCTGAGCGTGCTGCCGCGCCTCGCCGCCGAGCATCCGAGCGTGCTGCTCGTCGTCGTCGGCAGCCCCTTCTACGGCTCGCACCGCACGACGCGCTACAGCAGGATGCTGCAGCGGATCGGACGCCGGCTGCGCGGGCAAGTGCAGTTCGTGCCTTACGTGCCGCATGACGCCGTGCCCGACTGGTTCCTGGCGGCGGACATCGCCGCTGTTCCTTCGGGCGCGCGCGAGGCGTTCGGCCTCGTCAACGTCGAGGCGATGGCGAGCGGCATCCCGGTCGTCGCCTCCCGCGCGGGCGGCATGCGCGAGATCATCGTCGACGGCGAGACCGGATATCTGGCCGATCCGAGGCGGCTCGAGCAGGAGCTCGGCGACCGGCTGCTCGCGCTGCTGCGCGATGCGGAGCTGCGGGAGCGGATGGGGCGCGCCAGCCGCGAGCGGGTGGAGCAGTGCTACACCTGGCAGGCGACGGCCCGGCGCTGGCTGGAGGTATGGGCGGAAGCGGCGGAGCACCCCTGAGCGAGCGCGAAGAGGGCTGGAGGAGCCGTCGCAGTTGCGGCAGCCGACCGCAGCCGTGACGGCCGACGGCCGAGCCAAAACAGGTCGGAACGGGCTGTACCAGTACCGCATACCGCCGGCATTGCAAAAAAAGACCGCATCCCCTTTTTTCGGGGTTGCGGTCTTTGCCGTTCCAGCCCTAGCTCGTGCAGCCGTCATTTCCCTGCGCGGATGTTCTTCAGCGTTCGATGTTCAAGGGAGAAGTTCGAATAAAACCGATCTCCGCCAGATCCGGTCGGGCATTGAGGCAGCAGGCCGACCTTCACGGTCTCCTGGGCGGGCAGGGTAAAATACCGCATCATGAAAAAGTGGATGCCGTCGGTCGAATAATGAAACGCGAAGGAAGGGCCGGTGCGGGCCGCCTGCAGCCAGACGGAATTCCCCTCGATGTCGCAGCCGTTCGCATCGTCCGAGACCGAGTTGGTGACGACGCTGACGACGGCATGCGTGCCGAAGTCCGTCAGCTCGAAGCAGGCCTTCGCCCAGACGTCCAGATCCTGCATGACCATGATGGAGGCGGAGTCGTATAGGCTCGTGAACGCATGCTCGACCTTGACGCGCATGACGAAATCTCCTGTGACCTCCGTGTAGTAGAAGGGCGCGTTGAGAAGACTCTCGGGTAGCGTCCCTTCTTCGGACTCCGTGCCATGGGGACAAAAGAAATCGGTTTTTTCCGGCGCATGCAGGATGATCCGGTCCGGCTCGAATCGAACGCGGCTTTCATTCAGCCAGCGGAACGTCTCAAAAGCGGAGTGATTCAATGGAATTCCTCCTTGTATTCTCCTTGTATAGATTTATCCTAACAGGAATTTTGATCTGGGACGATGGGGACCCGATCCTGAAGTGGCTGGAGCGTTCCGGTGCTGACCCCAAAGAAACGATCTACATCGGCGATACGACGTACGATATGGAATGCGCGCAGGCAGCGGGAGTCGATTTCGGACTGGCGGTCTGGGGATGTCGGAACCACGCCGAAATTCAATGTCTCCGCAGGCTGGAACGGCCGCAGGAGATTCTTGCCCTGCTGGAGGAAGATGAAGAGGCTTGAGCAAAAGGATGGGCGTTGATAAGAATTACAAAAGCCGCTAGGGACGATGAAGGTCGTCTTTAGCGGCTCATAAGGCTTGGTGTTGTCAGATAAAGGCATCAGAGCGGGCGGACATGCTCCGGAGCCAGCACCAGGCGCAGCAGATGGTCGGGGTGGATCAGCGGAATGTTCTTCTCGTCGCTTGCATGGAGGATCATCGAGCCGCTCATCGCCGTCAGCAAGCCTGCGATCAGCAGGTCCGCATCGTCCTTGGCGATCTCGCCGGTGCGCTGGCCTTCAAAGAACAGCGGCTTGAGCTTGGAGGCGAACCAGTCCATCGAATAATCCTTGATGATCTCGCGCGCCTCCTCCGGCACGCCCTCCGATGCCCGCGCCTGATGGATCAGCAGGAACGACAGCCGGGCTTCCTCGCTCATCGCTTCATGGAGGAAGTGCCGCAGCTTGTCGATGACGGTGCCGGGATGGCCCAGCATCTCCTCGACGCCGCCGCCTGCGCCGAGCATCGCCTCGCGCACGAGAGCGATGAACAGCTCATCCTTGGACTTGAAGTAATGGTACAGCAAGCCGTGGCTGATGCCGGCGGCCGCCGCGATCATGCTCATCTTGGTGAGGACGGGGCCGCGGCGGGCGAAGACGCCCAGAGCGGCGTCTATGATCTGCTCCCTGCGCTCGTCGCGGATGGCATGCAGCTGGTCTTCGTTGAGTGGAGCCATGGCATTCGACCTCGAATCTGTATAAGGACATCTTTTTCCCTACGATACCTCATTCGGAGCGCGGGAGCAATCGGGCGCGAAGGGAAGGTTCCGTTCCAGGAACATGCGGAGGCTCTCGCCGGGCTCAAGAATCTCCTCCAGCCAATCCTCGCGCCCGCAGCGGATCAGGATCGAACGGACCGCTTCTTCGCCGAACAGCGCGGATGGAGGCAAGTCGAGTCCCTGGACGCCCAGGATGGGCCCGAACAGCTCCATGTCCCCGCCTTGCAGCGCCTGCTTGCGAGCGATGTCCAGATAGGACTGGCAGAACGCGATGCCGCGTCTCGACAACGGACCCTCGTAGGCGACTCCCGGCCACTTCATGTCCGCAACGACGATCGTCCACCAGGCCGGGAGCACGATGGACGCGAAACGGCGAAGCAGCTTCCGTTCCCAGCCTGGGGGTGAAGCATCCGCCTGTGCAGAGGCAGCTTGATCCGCCAGCGCTTTCCCCAGCTCTGCCGCTTCGGCCGCCGCGACCGTGATGCCCTGCCCGTAGATCGGATCGAAGCTGCAGATCGCATCCCCGATGACGAGCAGGCCGGAAGGCCAAAGAGGCATGGATTCGTAATGCGTCCAGCGGCATTCCGGAACGCGGAAGGCTTGCGGGTCGCCGGCCGGCTCAAGCTGCGCGAGGATTTCGGCGAGCAGCGGATGGACGAGCTCGGCGGCAGCCGGCTCATATCGGTTCGGATCGACCGGCGGATGGATTCCGCCTGCGCTGTAGAGCGTCGTTTCGGCAAGGCCGTTCTCGATCGGGCTGAAGACGCCGGAGCCTTACGAGAGCGCTGGATCGCCGTCGATCACCACCGTGGCGTACTTGTCGCGCAGAGACTCGGAAATGCGGTAATACCGGGTACTGTAGGCGAGACGTGCATGAAGGCTTTCCTTGTCCGGCTTGCCAAGTCCGAGCTGTTCAAGCCAAGCGGGCAGCTTGGAGTAGCGGCCGGAGGCGTCGACGACCAGATCCGCTTCGAGATCGAACGGAGATTCGCCTTGGCTTCCGCGGGATTCTTTGAGACGCACGCCGGTGACGGCGAGCCGTTCGCCCGCTGTCTCGGTCAACAGGGAGGCCGCTTCGCGCTGTTGAAGCAGGCGGATGCGCGGCTCCTCCAGCACGCGGCAGCGGATGACCCACTCCAGCAGGGGACGGGAGCAGCCTTCGTCCTTCTCGTAAGGGAAGTTCAACGCTCCGAGCGGGGAGATGAAATGCATTTCCTTTCCCCCGCGCTCGTAGGCTCCGGCCGCGATCAAGTCGTCGGTCCAGCCGGGGAACAGCTCGGTGAGGATGTTCTTGCCCAAATTCTGAAGCCGGTGCGGATGCCGGTCCTGAGGCGTGCCCGGCCGATTCGCCGGATGATCGGGGAGCGCATCCCGCTCGAGGAGCACGACCTCTTCATAATGGGCGGCAAGGGTATTGGCTGCAAGCAGGCCGGCCATGCTGCCTCCGATGACGACGGCTCGGGAACGGGGAAGGGCGGCTGGAGTCGGGCTTGCGGCGGAATGGGCCTGCTTGTCGTGCTCGGCGTTGGTATGGGGAATCAGGCGGTCGGTCGTCATGGTTTCATCGCTCCTAAATTTTGATTGATTTGTTCAGTCAATGATTAGCGTGATGAGGCTGGATGAGGTGTTGGCGGTGGGAAATGAAACGAACGGCATCTCCATTAAATAAATTGACTGAATGAGTCAATCAAAATATAGTCGCGTAGAATCGTCCTGTCAATAGGTGACGAGCAAAAAGTCCAAGTGTTGCGGGAGAGGGGGGATGGTGGAGATAATGAAATATAGTAATCAATTATAGTAATCAATTATAGTAATCAAATATGGTCGTTTAAAGAAGATATATTACAAGTGAGAGATCATGATGAGTGGATTGTGTTGGATTTAGGCTGGTATCCTGAATTTAATCTAGATGATGGTTCATTTAAATTAGTTGTAGTTAAAAGCAATGATTGGTTGAATCCATTGTATGAAAACAGAACCAAAGATATTGAAATTGTAATTGAATATATTTAAAAAAAGCGATTGATTTTGCGGAAAACTGTTCGCCTTAGATTAATATCGTATAAACTTGACACCCCCTCCTCTCCCGTCGTATAGTCAGAACCAAGATATCCACTAGGGGCGCCCGCGAGGGCTGAGATAAAGCGAAGCTTTGGTCCCTTCGAACCTGATCTGGGTCATGCCAGCGTAGGAAAGTGGTCGAATCGCGCAACGTTTGTATCGGTCTGCGTCCGTTCGCCGCTTCCTGTCCGGGGAGGCGGCTTTTTTGCGCCCTGCCAAGCGGATGGGGAGGAGGCGAGGACGTTCGGATAAGAAGGATAGAGGCTGAAAAGACAAGGGCGGCCCGGTCGGAATGCTTCGCCGGCTGCCTTGCGTCGAAGGCGCGGGAAGCACTCCCGTGCAGACTGCTCCCTCCTGAACCCTTCTCCGAAGCTCCCCCAACCTGGCGGCTGGCGCAGACCGAGCCAAGCCCCGCCGTCCCGGCTCGCAATGAGCCGTCACGGAACGATGCGCAGCCCGACTTCTTTGCTCTCTAGCCTCCTAGCGGATATTCCACAACCGCGAGGAGGTTTTTTTTGATATGCCCATCTTGACGAAGCCGCTGCCGGGAAGTCGCAAGGCGTACATAGAAGGAACGACGCCGGGCGTGCGCGTGCCGGTGCGCGAGATCGCGCTGACGGACAGCGACGTGCGCGGACGGCAGGTGCCGAACGAGCCGGTGCGCGTATACGATTCCAGCGGGCCGTATACGGACGAGAGCTATGTCGCGGACATCCGGCGCGGTCTGCCCGCCCAGAGAGAGAGCTGGATCGAGGAGCGGGGCGACACGGAAGCCTACGAGGGCCGCGAGGTGCGGCCGGAGGACAACGGCTTCCTCGATGCGGAAAAGGCGGCGGCGAAAGGAGCGGAGCTGTTCCCGCCGACCGGCCGCCAGCCGCTGCGGGCCAAGCCCGGCCGCAACGTGACGCAGCTGCATTACGCGCGGCGCGGCATCGTGACGCCGGAGATGGAATTCATCGCCCTCCGCGAGGGGATGGAGCCGGAGTTCGTGCGCAGCGAGGTGGCCGCCGGCCGCGCGATCATCCCCGCCAACATCAACCACCCGGAGATCGAGCCGATGATTATCGGGCGGAACTTTCATGTGAAGATCAACGCCAACATCGGCAACTCCGCCGTCGCCTCCTCGATCGAGGAGGAGGTCGAGAAGATGACGTGGGCGACGCGCTGGGGCGCGGACACGATCATGGACCTGTCCACCGGCAAGAACATCCACACGACGCGCGAATGGATCGTCCGCAACTCGCCCGTCCCGGTCGGCACGGTGCCGATCTACCAGGCGCTGGAGAAGGTGAACGGCAAGGCGGAGGACCTGAGCTGGGAGGTGTTCCGCGATACGCTCATCGAGCAGGCGGAGCAGGGCGTCGACTATTTCACGATCCATGCGGGCGTGCTGCTGCGCTACGTGCCGCTGACGGCGAAGCGCGTGACGGGCATCGTCAGCCGGGGCGGCTCGATTCTGGCGGCGTGGTGCCTCGCCCATCATCGGGAGAACTTCCTGTACACGCATTTCGAGGAAATCTGCGAGATCATGAAAGCGTACGACGTCAGCTTCTCGCTCGGCGACGGCCTCCGTCCCGGCTCGATCGCCGACGCCAACGACGAGGCGCAGTTCGCGGAGCTGGACACGCTCGGCGAGCTGACGAAGATCGCCTGGAAGCACGACGTGCAGGTGATGATCGAAGGCCCCGGCCACGTGCCGATGCATCTCATCAAGGAGAACATGGACCGCCAGCTCGCGGTGTGCGACGAGGCGCCTTTCTACACGCTCGGTCCGCTGACGACGGACATCGCGCCGGGCTACGACCATATCACGAGCGCGATAGGGGCGGCGATGATCGGCTGGTTCGGGACGGCGATGCTGTGCTACGTGACGCCGAAGGAGCATCTGGGCCTGCCGAACAAGGAGGATGTGAAGGAAGGCGTCATCACCTACAAGATCGCCGCCCATGCGGCCGATCTGGCCAAGGGCCATCCGCGCGCGAGGCTGCGGGACGACGCGCTGTCCAAGGCGCGCTTCGAGTTCCGCTGGCGCGACCAGTTCCATCTGTCGCTCGATCCCGAGCGGGCGATGAGCTATCACGACGAGACGCTGCCTGCCGAGGGGGCGAAGACGGCCCATTTCTGCTCCATGTGCGGGCCGAAGTTCTGCAGCATGCGCATCACGCAGGACATCCGCGACTATGCGGAGCGCGAAGGGCTGGAGACAACGGAGGCGATCGAGGCAGGCATGAAGGAGCAGGCGGACGCGTTCAAGGCGGGCGGCGGCAAGATTTATGCTTGAGGAGAACTCGACGGGGGCTGAGGAGGCTGGAGTGCCGGCCCAAGGGCTGAGCGCGGAGAGGCGCGAGCGCTTCTCGCGGCAGATGCGTTTCGCGCCGATCGGCGAAAACGGCCAGCTGGCGCTTGTCCGCTCCCGCGTGCTGATCGCCGGCGTCGGCTCGCTCGGCTGCGCGCTGGCGCAGCATATGGCGCGGGCGGGCGTCGGCTCGATCGTGCTCGCCGACCGCGACTATGTCGAGTGGAGCAACCTGCAGCGGCAGATGCTGTTCGACGAGGACGACGCGCGGCAGAGCCTGCCCAAGGCGGTCGCGGCTGCGGAAAAGCTGCGGCGCATCGACAGCGGGCTGGCGGTGGAGGCGGTCGTCGCCGACCTGACGGCGCCGGGCGTGCTGGAGCAGGCTGCGGCGGGCTGCGACCTCGTGCTCGACGGCACGGACAACGCGGCGGTGCGGCTGCGGCTGAGCGATTGGTGCTTCGCGCATGGCGTGCCGCTGCTCTACGGCGGAGTCGCCGGAGCCTCCGGCATGAGCGCGCCGCTCGTGCCCGGCGCGACCTGCTGCCTCCGCTGCCTGATCGGCGGCGAGGAGGAGCAGAAGAGCGGCGACACCTGCGATACGGTCGGCATGCTGTCGCCGGCGGTCGAGCTGGTCGCGGCGCTGCAGGCGGCGGAGGCGCTCAAGTGGCTGGGCGGCAGACGCAGCGAGATACGGCGCACGCTTGTCACGGCAAGCGTCTGGCCGCTGTCGATGCGCGAGCTGAAGTTGCCGGGTCCGAGCCGATTATGCCCGGCATGCGGCAAGGCGGAGCAGGCGCGGGGAAGCGGCATTGGCGAGGGAACGCTCGCGCGGAGCGGCTCGAAAATGGCGGTAGCGGCGATAGGATCGAGAAGTTCGGCCGAGGAGGAGGCGTCAGGTGCAGGTAGCGGGTCGCCGGCTGCGGCAACGGCCGACGCTGCCCGCAAGCCGCGGAGGACGGCCGTCGTGTCGGCTGTCCTGTGCGGGCGGGACACGGTGCAGGTGGAGCTGAGCGAGCCGCGGCCGCTGGAGGGATATCGCCGAGAGCTGGAGGCGGCCGGCTGCGCGGTCATGCGGAATCCGTACCTGCTGCGGGCCGACCTGCCGCACGGGGGGACGCGGCTCGTCGTTTTTCCGGATGGGAGGGTGCTCGTGCAAGGGGCGGCAGATGCCGTCGAGGCACTGAGGTTGTGCGAGTGCTATCTAGTAGGGAGTAGCAGCTAGGAACAGGCGAACGAGGGGCAAAAATGGACTTGGATCGGTGTGCTGGAGATGAACCGGGTGAACGAGGGGCAGAAACGGACTTGGATCGGAAGGCCGCGACGAGATGCGGTAGGGAAGAAGCAGCGCGAATGAGGCTGCATCAGGGGGGAGTCGGCGGATGAAGAAGCTGGATTTTAGCCTTTACGTCATCACCGGGGAGAACTACCATCCCGGGCGGACGCTGGAGGAGGTCATGCGCGAGGCGCTTCACGGCGGGGCGGATATCGTGCAGTTGAGGCACAAGACGGCGAAGGAGGGCGAGCTGCTGGAAAAAGCCCGGCTGCTGCGCCGGCTGACGCGCGAGTACGGCGTGCCGCTCCTCATCAACGATTATCCGGAGCTGGCGCTGGAGGCGGAGGCCGACGGCGTCCATCTCGGCCAGGAGGACGGAGGCTGGCGCGAGGCGAGGGAGCGGCTCGGCCCGAACGCGATCATCGGCATCAGCACGCACAGCCTCGAGCAGGCGCTGGCGGCGGAAGACGCCGGCGCCGACTATATCGGCGTCGGCCCGGTGTTTCCGACCGCGACGAAGCCGGGGCGCGCCGCCGTAACGCTGGAGTACGTCCGTCAAGCGTCGCGCCACGTGCGCATCCCGTGGGTCGCGATCGGCGGCATCGGGCTGCATAACGCGCAGCAGGTGCTCGACGCCGGCGCGACGCGGCTGTGCGCCGTGTCCGCGATCGTCGGCAGCGAGTCGCCCGCCCACGCCTGCCACGAGCTCAAGGCGATGATCGCGGCGGCGCGGGGGAGGCGGAACGGCCAGGCGTACGAGGCGGGCCGGGAGCTCGCGGCCGCTCGGGCCGAAGGCTTGGCGAACGCTGCGGCCGCTGTCGAGCCGGCGGTGGTTGCGTCGAGGGCAGGGCATGGCGGTGCGGCGCGGCAAGCGTCTGGCGTTGCCGCCGAAGCTGGGGCAGGAACGGCCGTCGACATCGTGCTGAACGGCGGCCCGCACCGGACGGCGGCGGGTACGCTGGAGAGGCTCGTAGAGGAGCGCGGCCTGACCGGCCGTCGCATCGTCGCCGAAGCGGACGGGCAGATCGTGCCGCGCGAGGAGTGGGGCCGCTGCCGGCTGCGGAGCGGCATGACGGTCGAGCTGGTGCATTTTGTAGGAGGGGGCTGAGCGGATGCGGTTCGAATCGAAGGCTGCGGATGCGGCGAAGACAGGCAGCGCCAATAGCGAGCTTGCGGGAGGCGCAGAAAATGGGACGGACGTCTGGACGATCGGCGGCAAGTCGCTGCGGTCGCGGTTTTTCCTCGGGACGGGACGGTTCCCGAGCCCGGCGGTCATGCTGCAGGCGCTGCGGGCGAGCGGGGCGGAGGTGGTGACGTTCGCCGTGCGGCGGGTGAACCTCGACGAGGTGGCCGACGACTCGATCCTGCAGCATCTGGAGGAGGGCGCGCTGACGTACCTGCCCAACACTTCCGGAGCGAGCAATGCGGACGAGGCGGTCCGCATCGCGCGGCTGGCCCGGGCGGCCGGACTCGGCGACTGGATCAAGGTGGAGATCAGCGCGGACGCGCGCACGCTGCTGCCGGATCCGATCGAGACGCTGCGCGCGACCGAGCGGCTCGCGGCGGAGGGCTTCACGGTGCTGCCGTACACGTCGGACGACCCGATCCTGTGCCGCCGGCTGGCCGAAGCCGGCGCGGCCGCGGTCATGCCCGGCGGAGCGCCGATCGGCACGGGCCTCGGCATCCTGAATCCGTATCTGCTCGGTCTCATCGCGGAGCAGTCGCCGGTGCCGGTCATCGTCGACGCCGGCCTCGGCTCCGCCAAAGACGCTGTGCTCGCGATGGAGCTCGGCGCCTCGGGCGTGCTCGCCAACACGCCGGTCGCCAAAGCCGGCGATCCGGTCGCGATGGCAGAAGCGATGGCGCTCGCGATCCGCGCGGGTCGCCTCGCCCGGCTGGCCGGCCGGATTCCGGAGCTGCCGTTCGCTTCGGCGAGCAGCGCCGAGGCGGGCAAGCTGTTCCGTCTCCGGGACGGGACGGGGGCTAGCCGGGAGGAATCTGCCGCGAGGACGGCCGGTGCAGGTCAGGCCGGATCGACGGTCGGCCGGGCCGTCAACTCGACCGTCAGCTCGGCTTCAGCGGAACCGGCTGCGCTCCCGACAGAGGCGGCGGTCTTGTCGAGCCGAACCGAGTCCGCTGTCCGTTCCGCCTCAGCGGTTTTGGCTGTTCGCTCGTCAAAGCCATCTGCTGCTTCGGTCCCGTCGGAAGCGGCATCCGGGGCTAGCCTGGCCAGGGCCGTGTCCACAGCGAAGGAGGCCGGCCGATGAAGGAGCGCGTGCTCATCCTCGGCGGCGGCATCATCGGGCTCGCCTGCGCGCTCGAGGCGGCGCGGGACGGCTCGCGAGAGGTAACGGTCGTGGAGCGCGGCGGCTTCGGCGGCCAGGCGACGGGAGCGGCTGCCGGCATGCTGGCTCCTTTTTCCGAGAATGTCGAGCAACCGGATGCGTTCTTCGAGCTGTGCCTGGACAGCCTGCGCCGCTACCCGGAGTGGGTGGAGCGCATCGAGGAGCAGAGCGGGATGGAAGCGGGCTTGCGCCGCACGGGCAGCATCGGGGTGGCGCTGCACGAGGCGGACCTGCTGCCGCTGCAGTCGCGGCTGCGCTGGCAGCGCGCCGCCGGCAGCGGGGCGGAGCTGCTGTCGGCGGCGCAGACGGCGCGGCTCGAGCCGATGCTCGCGGCCTGCGCCGGAGGCCTCTACACGCCGGACGAGGCGCATGTGGACGCGCCCCGGCTCGCCGCCGCGCTGGAGCAGGCTTGCCGAAGCATCGGCGTCCGGCTCATGGCCGGCCAAGGCGGGCTGGCCTCGCTGGAGCTGCGCCCCGAGGATGCCCCGGAGCGGCCGGTCGCTTTGACGACGGAGGCAGGCAGCCGCCTGGAGGCGGACCGGCTCGTGCTCTGCGCCGGCGCATGGAGCGGGGAATTCGAGCGGCTGTTCGGCCTGCCTGAGACGATCCATCCGATCCGGGGGCAGATCTGCGCGTACGGCGTGCCGGACGGAGAGGTCCGCCACATGGTGTTCACGAGCCAAGCCTACTGGGTCGGCAAGTCGGGCGGCAGGCTCGTCTGCGGGGCATCGGAGGACGTGGCCGGATTCTGCACGGACGTGACGGACAAAGGCATCGGACGGCTGGAGCGCTGGAGCGCCCGGGCGTTTCCGATGCTGGCCGGCCTGCGTCCGAGCACGCGCTGGGCCGGCCTGCGTCCGGCGACCCGCGACGGCCGTCCGCTCATCGGCCGGCTGAGCGGCTACCCCCAGGTGCTGTTCGCGGCGGGCCATTACCGCAACGGCATCCTGCTCGCGCCGGCGACGGCCGCAGCCGTGCTTGGCCTGCTGGACGGAGACGAGCTGGCGGCGAGTCCGGCGTTCCACCCGGAGCGCTTCCGGCACGCAAGCGGGGCGTTCCCGTCCCGATCCGCTGCTTCGAGTCCGCCTGGGGACCCGCATGCGCCTGCGGCGCGGACGAGCGAGCCGGCGGGACGTACGGCCGCCGCTCCGCACGAAGGAGTCCTTTCCGGGGATAGGAGGGGACCGGCATGAAGCGATTCCCGAAAGCGCTGACGATCGCCGGCTCCGACTCCGGCGGCGGCGCGGGCATCCAAGCGGATTTGAAGACGTTCCAGGAGCTGGGGACGTTCGGCATGAGCGTGCTGACGGCGGCGACGGCGCAGAACTCGGTCGGCGTGCAGGGCGTGTACCCGCTGCCGGCGGATGCGGTGGCGCGGCAGCTCGACTCCGTGCTGGACGACATCGGAGCGGATGCGGTGAAGACCGGCATGCTGTTCTCCGCCGACATCATCGGCATCGTCGCCGGCAAGCTGGAGCGCTGCGGAGCGGGACCGATCGTCGTCGATCCGGTCATGATCTCGAAGCACGGCTCGCGCCTCCTGGAGGAAGCGGCGGCCGAGGCGCTGCGCGACCGGCTGATGCCGCTGGCGGAGGTCGTCACGCCGAATCTGCCCGAAGCGTGCGCGCTGCTCGGCTGGGACGAAAGCGAGCTCGCGACCGAAGCCGCGATGGAAGCGGCCGCTCGGGAGCTGCTGCGCTTCGGCAGCCGCCATGTGCTGCTGAAGGGCGGGCATCTGCCCGGCAGCGCCGAGGCGGTCGATCTGCTGCTGTCCGCCGATCGGCCGCACCGGCCGATCCGGTTCGCGGCCGCCCGCGTGCCGACGCCGCATACGCATGGCACCGGCTGCACGACGGCCTCGGCGATCGCGGCGCTGCTGGCGCTCGGCCATGAGCTGCCGGAGGCGGCGCGCCGGGCCAAGGCGTTCACGCTGGAGGCGATTCGGGCGGCGGGCCCGACCGGCGCCGGCACGGGCTCGCTCTGGCATGCCGCCTGGCGGCAGGAGCCGCTGTCCGTGGCGGAAGCGGCCGCGCCAAGAGCAGTCGCGCCGCCGCGGGCGTGAGCGGAGCGCCGGCAGTCCGAGGCCGCTTTTTGCGCAAGCATGGAGGCATCCGGATCGTCCGCGGGGCGGGCGGCAGGCATCCTTCGGCAGGGCAAGCGCATAGAGTAGAACAGCAGAAGAATGGCCAACGGTGCCGGTGAAGGAGCATGGACATGAAAACGAACGGAAAACCGGGCAAGGCGAGCCGGCCTTTCGTGCCGAGCGGCGCGCCCGCAGCCAAAGGAAAGGCCGCCTCGGACAGCCGTCCGCGGCCGAAGCGAGCTTCGCGGCCGATGTATCAGGTCGATCATCCGGACTACTCTGAATTGGAAGGACTGGGAGAATCGCCGGCGGAGGAGAGCCAGGGTCCTGCCGCCGAAGGGGCCAGGCCGGGCGGCATCCGCACGGTCAAGCTGCACGGCTTCGCCGCAGCGGCGATCCCGACGGATGAACGGCTCGTAGGGGAGCAAGGGCTCGGGGCGGGCAAAGCCGAAGACGAGCCGGAGTTCCTGGCGTCGAGCGGGGACGGAGCGGCGTCGGAATGGGCGCGCTTGAAGGAAATCCGTTTCAGCCCGGCGCTGAAGATCCGCACCTCTCCGACCGTACGCCTGCTGCCGCAGGAGGCTCCTAGTCAAGAAACGCCGGACTCAGGCGCAGGAGCGCCGAGTGCCAAGGAGGAAGCCGACGGAGCTTCGGCAGCCGAGCTTCTTTCCGTCGAGCTGGACGCGGAGCGGGCGGGAACGCAGGCAAGCGGGCGGCTCGCGGAACCGGCGGCGGACGGCAGCGAGCTGCAGTTCGGCACCGTCTCCTTCGACTTCAAGGAGCGCAGCCGCCTCGACCTCATCCTGCCGCTGAAGCAGCCGTTCCGCGATACGGGCTACTCCATCGCCTGCTCGCTCGACGTGCCGTTCTGCCATGCCGTCGTGCGCGCGAAGCTGGGAGCGGAGGCGGTCGTGACGCTCATCCGCACCCAGGAGGAAGGCAACTCGCGCGGCCGGCTGGACTGGATCGCCGCCGGCCGCAAGGGGTGACCGCAGACCCGCCCAAGCCGCGCGCCGGGGAGGAACGGATCGCGGCGCGGAAAAAGCGCCGGTGCAAAGCCGGAGCAGCCCTGCCTTGAGCGCGGGCGTTATCGCATGGTGAACTGAATGGGAAAAAAGCAGGGCCGCTTCCTCGTCGTCGCGACGAGGAAGCGGCTCTTTTTGCGTTTGCTGCCGAAGGGAGCGGCCTGCTCGGCCGCGCCAGCCGGCGTCGAGGCGTCCGTCCTGGGAAGGCAGATGTCCAACCTGTACAAATGCCGTTTCCCCCGGCTCGCGACTCTCATAAGCTGGCTATCAGAGAGGTGAGGCAAGTGAGAGACTCGCAGTCCGGCCGTCCGGGCGGAAAGCCATCCGGGGCAAAAGCGGCGCGCCTCGGGAAATCCCGATCGAAAGGCGCAGCCACCTCCCGCCCTCGCGCCGGAAACGGAACGAAGGCGGGGAAGGGCGGACCGACAAGCATGAAAGTCGAACGCGGCAGTGCCGCGCATCGCGCGGGAGCGGCGAAGCGCCCGACGTCCCGTTCAATGGCGGGGAGTGAGGGAGACGACCATTCCTTCCCGTCCCTGCCGTCTCGGCTGGATGACGACAGCTCTCCCGCCGTATCGGTCATCGTGCCGGTCATGAATGAGCGCCGAACGATCGGCGCGGTGCTCGCTCAGGCGAAGCGGGTCCACCCGAGCACGGAGCTGATCGTCGTCTCCAACGGTACGACGGACGGCTCCGATCGGATCGCCGCCCGGATGGGGGCGAAAGTGCTGCGCTGCGCTCATGCGCTCGGACATGATGTCGGGCGCAGCGTCGGGGCCCGCGCTGCCCGAGGCGAGGCGCTGCTGTTCCTCGACGGAGACATCGTGCTCCCGGCGGCCAAGCTGCGTCCGTTCGTGCAGGCGGTGCTGAGCGGCGCAGCCGATGTGTCGCTGAACGACTATTCGGGACCGACTCGCCGCAGCCGTGTCCACCCGGTCGTGCTCGCCAAGCATGCGTTGAACGCCATGGCGGGGCGCGACGATTTGCGGGGCGCGTCTCTGACGGCCGTCCCGCATGCGATGTCCCGAGCGGCGGCGGAACGGATCGGCTTGGAGGCGCTGGCCGTGCCGCCGCTCGCGCAAATGAAGGCGCTGGATGCCGGGCTCGCGGTCCAGCGGACCGCGCATGTCGACGTCGGCAGACGCAACCGCCGCAGGCGGAAGCGCGAGCGCGCCAATCCGCTGCATCGCCTCATCACAGGCGACCATCTGGAAGCGGCGGTCTGGCTGGCCGAGGCGCAGGAGCCGCGGAACCGAGCCGGAGCGTTTCCTTCGCCCGCTGCGGCAGGCATGCAGGAGGAGCGGCCCGTCGGAGCGACGGAGGAAAGGAGCGGCTCAACATGACGAAGATACGTTTTCCCGGCGGCTTCTGCAGCTTGTACGGGAGCCGCTCGCAAGGGGTCTTGGGCATCGGCGCGCCATCGCTGCCGAACGCGCCGGGCCGAGCGCCGGATTCGGCGAGCAAGAGAACCAATCGAGCCGGCGCATCCCGCAATGTAGCGGCAGCCGTTCGGAGCGGTCGGAAGAAGCGGCCGACGCCGTCGGCCGGCCGGCGCTCGACGGGGCATTCCGCCGATGGCCGGCAGGCCGTGGAAAGGAGCGCTGCCGATCGGCCCGCCGTGGACCGGACTTCTGGTGATCGGCCCGCCGTGGATCGGGCGCCCGTCGAACGGACCGCTAGTGAACGGCCCGCCGTGGATCGGGCGCCCGTCAACCGGTCCGCTGGTGATCGGCCCGCCGTGGATCGGGCGCCCGTCAACCGGTCCGCCGCTGGTCGGACCGCCGTCCATCGGCAGGCCGTGAATCGAACCGCCGCTGGTCGGCAGGCCGTCAAACGGTCCGCCGTTGGTCGGAAGGCCGTCGATCGAAACGTCGTCAACCGTGCCGCCGACCATCGGCAGGCCGTCGATCGGAACTCTGTCAAACGGAATGCCGACCATCGGCAGGAAGCCGATCGGCCCGCCGTCAAACGGTCCGCCGTTGGTCAGCAAGCCGTCGATCGGAACGCTGTCAACCGGAGTGCCGACCATCGGCAGGAAGCCGATCGGCCCGCCGTCAAACGGTCCGCCGTTGGTCAGCAGGCTGTCGATCAGCCCGCCGTCAATCGCAGTGCCGACCATTGGCAGGCCGTCGATCGGAACGCTGTCAACCGAACGAACGTCAACCGGAGTTCCGTCGGCAAACCCGCTGCCGGCCCGTCTCCCGCCCATCGCTCCTCCGTCGTCCGTTCTTCCCCTGAGCTCCGCCATTCGGCGCGACGCATGGATGCCGAGCCTTCGGGCTCGCTCGACCGCGGGCCCGTCGCTGCGGCTCGAATGAAGCCCGAGCCGGCGCTTTCTCAATCCGTCCCGCGGATCATCCGGGCGAAAGGCACCGCCGTCAACGGCTGGAGCTTCCCGGCGGAAGCCGCTGCGGTGCTCTGCTCCTCCAGCGACGAGGCGCTGGAAACGGCCGCGGCTGCGCTGGAGGCGATCGGCTGCCGCAAGCTCGTGCTCATGCGCTCCGGCTTATCCGATCCACCGGGAGCGGTCGCTGCGCCGACGGTGGAGAGCGCTGGAGGAGCGGCCGGCTCCGAAGCGGCATCGACGCGCATCCGGCTGCGGCATCCGCAGGGCGGCGCGGCGGCTTGGGCGGCCGGCATCTACGCCGCGCTGCGGCTGCAGCCGCGCGCCGTGCTCGTCGCGGATGCCGACGAGGCGCTGCAGCCGCCCAGCCGGGCGATGCTGCTGGCCGCCTTGCGCGCCGCTCCGGAGCGGCCGGCGGCCGCGCTCGCGGAGGACGGCGCCTGCGGCAGGCCTTTTTCGGAGTGGAGTCCGCGCACGCGGTTCAACGCCTTCCTGCACTGGTCGCTTGGCGGCGAGCGCAGGACGGCGATGTCGCTGGAGCGCACGCCGTTCGCGCTCAACGCCGAGGCGCTCCGCCGCCTGGCGGACGGCACGCTGCTCGCGCAGCCGCCGCGCGCGCTCGCCGCGCTGCTCGCCGGAGGAGGCATCGCGCTGCCGGTCTCGGTGCGACCGGGCAAGACGCCCGCCGAGCCGCTGCCTGCGCTAGCCTACGCCGACGCGATCCGGCTGGCCGGAGCCCGGCCCCGCTTCGCTTATCCCGACCATAGCCGCGATCGGGCGGCGGCGGCGGGGCGAGGAGAGGCCGGCACGAACCTGTATTCCACGAAGGAGTGAAGCTGAAGTGAAAGCCATTTTGCTGGCCGGGGGGACCGGTACCCGCCTCCGTCCGCTCACCGGGCTGATGAACAAGCATATGCTGCCCGTCTACAAGTATCCGATGATCCATTACGCGATCCATACGCTGGCGGAGGCGGGCGCGGACGAAATCCTGCTCGTCACCGGACGGCAGTCCGCGGGACTGTTCATCGACTATCTCGGCAGCGGCGAGGCGTTCGGAGCGCGGCTCACCTACCTGATCCAGGAGCAGGCCGGCGGCATCGCCCAGGCGCTCGATCTGGCGAAGCCTTTCATCGCTCCTCAGGAAAAGTTCCTCATGCTGCTCGGCGACAATCTGGTGGAGGACTCGCTGAAGCCCTACGTCGACGCCTATAGCGCCCAGGAGCCGGGCACGGCGATGGTGCTGCTCAAGGAGGTGCCGGACCCGCACCGCTACGGCGTGCCGGTGTTCGACGGACAGGGCGGCATCGCCGCGATCGAGGAGAAGCCGGCCCATCCGGCGACGAGCTACAGCGTCACGGGCATCTATCTGTACGACGGCAGCGTCTTCGACATCGTCGCCGTGACGCAGCCCTCGGGACGAGGCGAGCTGGAGATCACGGACGTCAACAACGCTTATGCGAGGCAGGGCAAGCTGCGATACGAGGTGCTGCCGGGCTGGTGGACCGACGCCGGCACGTTCGACTCGCTGCACGAGGCGGCGGGCTGGATGAAGGAGCGCACGGCGACGGCCGAGTCGGATGCGACGGCCGGGGCAGATGGGGATGGCGCTTCGAAAAGCGGGACGGAAGAAGCCGGCCCGCCGGATGACGCGCAGGCGCCGACAGCGACGGGAGGACCGGCGGAGAAGACGGACGCTTCGCCCGCAGACGACGATTCTGCTCCTCGAGGCTGACCGGAACCGGAGCGCTGGAGCGCGAATCAGAAGCTGCAGCCTAAAAAACGGGAGCCGGGGCAGCAGAAGGGGCGCTAACTCGATTAAATCGAGTTAAAGCCGCCCGGGGCCGCTGCAGGCGAGGTACTAACTCGATTAAATCGAGTTAAAGCCGCCCGGGGCTGCTGCTGGCGGAGCAATAACTCGACTAAATCGAGTTAAAGCCGCCCGGGGCTGCTGCAGGCGAGGCAATAACTCGACAAAATCGAGTTAAAGCCGCCCGGGGTTCCTGCGGGCGAGGCACTAACTCGATTAAATCGAGTTAAAGCCGCCCGGAGCCGCTGCAGACGAGGCACTAACTCGATTAAATCGAGTTAAAGCCGCCCGGGACCGCTGCAGGCGAGGCAATAACTCGATTAAATCGAGTTAAAGCCGTTCGGGACCGCTGCAGGCTAGGCACTAACTCGATTAAATCGAGTTAAAGCCGCCTGGGGCTGCTGCAGGCGAGGCAATAACTCGATTAAATCGAGTTAAAGCCGCCCGGGGCTGCTGCAGGCGAGGCAATAACTCGATTAAATCGAGTTAAAGCGGCCCTGGGCCGCTGCGGGCGAGGCGCTAACTCGATTAAATCGAGTTAAAGCCGCCCGGGGCCGCTGTAAGCGAGGCCTTGCCCTTATCAAAAGAGCTAGCGGCTCAATTTCCGCACAAAAGGAGGAGGCCGACCATGAGCAAGCCACAGCGCCGCGAGGCTGTCCCGGAAAGCGAAACGCTCCATGCGCAGGGCCGCGAGGAGGGCTACCGGCAAGGACTGGAGGCGGGGCGCCAGGCATTCGGCGTGCCTTGGCCCGGCACGAGCATCATCATCCCCACGTTCAACAAGCGCGGCTACCTGGAAGCCTGCCTGGACAGCATCCTCGCCCACACGCCGGAGCCGTACGAAATCATCGTCGTCGACAACGGCTCCTCCGACGGGACGGCGGAGATGCTGGAGCGCCGGGCCGCGGAGCTCGGCTTCGGGCGCCTGCGCTGGCGGCGCATGGGTCTCAACGCCGGCTTCGCCGCCGCGGTCAACCGCGGGCTCATGATGGCTCGCGGGGAAAAGCTGCTGCTGCTGAACAACGACACGCTCGTCGCGCCGCGCTGGCTCGACAACCTGACGGCGTGCCTCGAAGGCGTCCCGGATGCCGGCATCGTCGGCCCGGTGACGAACTTCATCAGCGGCGAGCAGCGGATCGATGTCCCGTACCGGACGATTCCGGCGATGAAGGCGTGGGCCGCCTCGTTCAACGAGCCGGACCCCGGCCGCTGGCGGGAGACGGCGCGGCTGACCGGCTTCTGCATGCTGATGCGGCGCGGCCTGCTGGGCGAGATCGGCTATTTCGACGAAGGCTACGAGGTCGGCAATTACGAGGACGACGACTTCAGCCTCCGCGCCCGCCTCGCCGGCTACCGGCTGGCGATCGCGGGGGACGCCTTCATCCATCACTACGGCAACGTCAGCATCCGGTCGATCGGCCGGCGGATGGAGGCGGTCACGGTGCGCAACCGGCGGTATTTCCATGCGAAATGGGAGGGCGCCGACTCCTTGCCGCAGGCCGCAAGGCCGCAGGCAGCGGAAGCCGCGCCGGGCGAGCTCGCGCTCTATCCCGGCGGCATCGCCGCCGAAGCTGCGGACGGCACGCTCTGGTGGCTGGAGAGCGGCCGCCGCTGGCGGATCGAAGGCGAGTGGACGCTGCCGTCGGCGAGGCTCGCGATGCCGGTGCTGCGCCGCCTGCCGATCTCGGCGGAGCCGGTGCCGGCCGAGCTGGCCGCTGTCCGCTGGCACGGGCTGCCGGAAGCGCCGCCGCTGCCGGACGTACCGGTCGATGAAGCCGTTCCGCCGCCGGAGGCCGTGCTGCTGCCGGATGGAAGCGTCGGCCTCGTCGAGGAAGGGCGGCTGCGCCGGCCGCTGAACCGATTCGTCGCCGCCGGCTGGTCGTTGGAGCGGAGGCCGGTCCGCCGGAGGCTGTCGTCGGCGGAGGCGGAAGCGATCCCCGCCGGCGCCGCCATCGCGGCCGCTCCGCAGCTGCGCCAGCGGCTGTAGCCTGAAGCAAGCAAGCTTGGTCCATCACTCATGAACCCATTCAAGGAGGAATCCATCATGGCGATACTGCTGCTCGCGGCTTCCAAGCCGTCTGTCCGGCGCAAGAAGCCCAAGTCCGCCGCCGGTGCCACCAAGACGACCCGCGCAGGCGGCAAGCGCAAGAAGGCGTCCGGAACGACCCGTCGGAAAGCGAGGTCCGCTGCGGGCGGGAAAGGAACGCGGCTCAGGAAGCGCTCCGCTGTCGCAAGGCCGCGCCGCGTCCGCCGCGTCCACAGCGCCCCGCTCCAGGCCGTGCCGCAGATGGCCGGCAGTCCGAGCTATGTGGCCGGCTTCCAGCAGACGTACAACGAAGGTTATCAGGTCGGCTTCGGCCAAGGCTACGAGGAAGGGCTGCAGCTGGCGTACGAGACGCAGCCTTAGCGTCGCCGCTGCCGCCCCGGCATGACGGGTGCTGAAATCGCGCCGCGCGGCTCTGCGGGCTCCGTGCCCGCACTGCGCCTGAGGTCGCGCCGCGCGGCCCTGCGGGCTCCGTGCCCGCCGCGCGCCTGAAATCGCGCTACGCGCCTCTGCGGGTTCCGTGCCCGCACTGCGCCTGAGGTCGCACCGCGCGCCTCTGCGGGCTCCGTGCCCGCCGCGCGCCTGAGGTCGCGCCGCGCGGCTCTGCGGGCTCCGTGCCCCGCGCGCCTGAGGTCGCGCCGCGCGGCCCTGCGGGCTCCGTGCCCCGCGCGCCTGAGGTCGCGCCACGCGCCTCTGCGGGCTTCCGTGCCCGCACTGCGCCTGAGGTCGGGCCAAGCGGCCCTGCGGCCTCCGCGCCGCGCGGCTAGGATATCCGCCGCTTTTGACAAACGGCGGACAAGAGGCCAAGAGGGCTCTGCGCCGCCGGAATACAGTAAGCAGAAGGAGAAGGGAGGCAGATGGCATGGCATCACAGGAGCAGCTGCTGGCAGCGGGGCGGGAGGCGGGACGCCTCGCGGGGGAGGCGCACGGGCGCCGGGACGGCGCTTGCCGGAGCGCCGCGCAGACGGTCGCTCCCGCTGCGTACCCGCTGCGGCCGCTGACCGTCCTCTTCGTGCCGCAAGGCTTCCCCGCCATCGATGAGGGGGTGGCGGACGCTCTCCGGCAGCATGCGCAGACGGTCCACGTCGGCCATTCCTCGACGATGCTCGCCCAGGCTGCCGAGCTGAGGCCGCAGCTGGTGCTCGTCATGAACGGCCTGCACGTGTTCCCGCCGGACCATGCCGAGCAGATCGCGGCGATCCGCGCGCTCGGCATCCGCACGGCGATCTGGTTCGCGGACGATCCGTACTTCACCCGCGAGACGGCTCGGCTCGCGCCGCTCTACGACGTCGTCTTCACGCATGAGCTCGAGGCGGTGCCGTTCTACCGGGCGAGCGGAGCGGCGAACGCGCATTACCTGCCGCTCGGAGCGAACCCGGCGGTATTCCACGCGAAGCCGGTCGGCCAGGAGTACCGCAGCGACGTCTTTTTCGTCGGCACGGGCTTCTGGAACCGGATCCGGCTGCTCAACGAGGTGCTGCCGGCGCTGGAAGGCCGCAAGGTCGTCCTCGCGGGCGGCGAGTGGGAGCGGCTCGCCCGCTACTCTCGCTACAAGCCGTTCATCCGGCCCGGCTTCATGCCGGTCGAGGAGACGGTGAACTTTTACAACGGGGCGAAGATCGTCCTGAACATCCACCGCACGACCGAGCCGGGCTCCGACAACCATAACGATGCCGGACTCCGGGGAGCGTCGATCAACCCGCGGACGTACGAGATTTCGGCCTGCGGCACGCTGCAGCTGACCGACATCCGGGACGATCTGTCCCAGTATTACGAGCCGGGCCGGGAGCTGGACGTGTTCCGCACGCCGGCCGAGCTGACCGCCAAGATCCTCCACTACCTCGACCGAGAGGACGAGAGGCGGCGGATCGCCGTGCTCGGCATGCTCCGCACGATGCGGGACCATGCCTACGCCGGCAGGGTCGGCACGCTGCTCGACCTTGCCGGATGCTGAAGCGCAAGGCAGCCGCGGGCGACCGCCGGGCTGGCCAAGAAGAAGGAGGAACCATAGTGGCTGTAACATCCATGCGCGGCAAGCGCGCCCGTCCAAGCCGACCGGCGCGTCCGGGAGCCGCTGCCGTCCGGAGGAGCCGGCCGCCGCTCCTGGACGCCGAAGTCCAGAGCGGACGGGAAGCAGGCTTCGCGGCCGGAGTGGAGCACGGAAGATGGCAGGGCAAGTGCGAGGCTGCCTTGAGCCAGCTGCCGTACGCGCCTCCGGTCTTTCCGATCCACGTCCTGTTCGTCGCGACGGCGAAAGGCTACCCCTACTCGCCGCTCGATTCGGCGATCGCCGATACGCTCCGCTCGATGACCGCGAGGCTGAGCATCACCGACACGCAGCAGCCGGTCGTGCAGCTGGCCAAGGAGCTGCGGCCGGACGCGGTCATCGTGCTCGACGGGCTGCAATATCCGACCGAGCAGGTGGACGCGATCCGCGCGCTCGGCATCCGCACCGCCGTCTGGTTCACGGACGATCCGTACTACTCCGACATCACCCGCAAGCTCGCCCCCCATTACGACTTCGTATTCACGCTCGAGAGCAACACGGTCGAATTCTACCGGCAACTCGGCTGCCCGAACGTCACCTACCTGCCGCTCGGCGTCAATCCCGCCGAGTTCCGCCCCCGCAATCCGGACCTGTCGCTGCGCCGCGAGATCAGCTTCGTCGGCTCGGCCTACCACAAGCGCGTCGACTTCTTCAATCAGATCACGCCTTACCTCGCGACCCGAGACATCGCCATCTCCGGCCTCTGGTGGGAGCGTCTGCGGGATTACCGGCTGCTCCAGCCGAAAATCCGCGCCGGCCACTGGATGGACCCGCTGGAGACGGCCGCCACGTACAACGGGGCGAAAATCGTCATCAACATGCACCGCGCGCATGACGACGAGACGTTCAACAGCAACAGCGCGCAGCTGACGGCCGTATCGCCGAACCCGCGCACGTTCGAAATCTCGGCCTGCGGCACGCTGCAGCTGACGGACGTGCGGGACGATCTCGCCCGCTTCTACGAGCCGGGCGTGGAGATCGCGACCTATGCCTCGCCGCAGGAGCTCGTCGAGAAGATCGACTACTACCTGAACCACGAGGAAGAGCGGCAGGCGATCGCCTTGCGCGGCTTGTGCCGGACGATGAAGGAGCACACCTATGCCCACCGGCTGACGACGATGCTCTCCGTCATGTTCCCGTCATGACGGCGCGGACGGCCCGCGCCGGGCAAGGAGGGCGATGAGCATGGAGTTCCGGCCGAGGCTGCTGTTCTTCTCCCATATCGGCAGTCCCGAGGCGATCACCGGGGCGGAGAAGCTGCTGCTGTCCACCGTCCTTGAGCTGTCGTCCGTCGCCGACTGCACGCTTGCCGTGCCCGAAGAAGGCATCCTGTCCGGCCGCGCCGCCGCCGCGGGCATCCCGGTCCGCGTGACGGGGCATGTGCCGATCTACTACTCGATGTACATGGGGCTGCCGAGCGTCCCGGACGAGGTCGAGGAGGGGACGGGGAGCGCCGCGATGGAAGGAGTGTACCGGCTTCTGCTGGATGTCCGTCCGCACGCGGTCTGGGTGAACACCTGCGTCCACCCGCTGCCGGCGATCGCTGCCAAGCGGCTCGGCATCCCGGTCGTCTGGTGCCTCACCGAGACGATGCGTCCGGCCGCGGGCGGCGGGCCGACGATGAAGCTGATCGAGCAGCATGCCGACCGCGTCATCGGCATCTCCGCCTCGACGCTGCGGCCGCTCGCCTCGCCGCTTGCGGCATCCCGCTCGGAAGTGCTGCTGCCCGGCGTGGACACGGCTTCGTTCAAGCCGTGGACCTGGGCCGCCAGCCGCAGCGTCCGGCGAGCCGAGCTCGGCCTGCAGGAGCGGCATGTGCTCGTGGGGTTCATCGCCTCGCATCTGTACGAGAACAAGGGGCTGGAGCACTTCCTGGCCGCTGCCGGTCTGGCGGCCGCCTCGCGGCCCGACCTGCGCTTCGTCGTCATCGGCAACCCGGTCGACGCGGAGTACGCCGCCCGCTGCTCGCGCATCGCGGATGCGTCGGGACTGTCGGCCCGCCTTGCGTGGCTGCCCTTCGAGCCGGACGTGTCGCGCGCCTACCCGGCGATGGACGTCCTGGTCGTGCCGAGCATCGTGGAGGAAGGCTTCGGCATGACGGCGCTGGAGGGTCTGCTGTTCGGCAAGCCGGTCGTCGCGTACGCCTCCGGCGGACTCGCGGAAATTCTGCATGCGACCGGCAACGCCGACTGGCTCGCGCCGATGGCCGATTATGCCGGCCTCGCGGAGCGGATCGGCCGGCTCGCGGACAACGCTCCGCTGCGGCTCGCGGCCGGAGCGCACAGCGGCGCGGCGGCGCTCGCCGTGTTCGGCATGCCCGCCTATCGCGGGCGGCTGCTGGCCAGCCTCGAGCGGCTGCGGCTGCCCCGGCTGCCGGAGCCCCGGCTCGTGCACGGCTCCGGGCCGGAGCGCGGCCTGCTCGCCGGCTGGACGCTGCGGCCGATCGCGAACCCGGAGGCGGAGGCGGCAGCCGGCCTCGGCGGCTTGGCGCGAGCCGCGCTGCCGGACGGCGTGCTGGCGCTGCTGCCCCGAGGCGAGCCGATCGGCTCGCCGCCGCCGCAGCCGCAGCCGGAGCTGGAGCCGCCGGCCGCGGAGCCGCCCGCTGCGGCCGGCGATCGCGCCGCCGGCGGCCGCAGGCGGGCCCGGCTGCGGCGCGGCAAGGCCGGCCGCGCGCGGCGGCGAGCCCGCCCCGGCCGCCGCAGCCGCGCGGCTCGGCGCGGCCGTGCCGGCGGCGCTCCGCGCCGCCGCAAGTCCGGCTCCGCCGGCCGTCGGGCCGGCGGGAAGAAGCGGTAGCGCATCTATTTTCAATCGAAAGGCGGAATGAACGAATGCGAGTGATGACCGTGCTCGGCACGCGGCCGGAAATCATCCGGCTCAGCCTCATCATCGGCAAGCTCGACCGGCTGGCGGACCGGCACATCCTCGTGCACACGGGACAGAACTACACCGATTCGCTGAACGACGTGTTCTTCCGCGAGATGGGAGTGCGCCGCCCCGACCATGTGATGAAGGGCGGCAGCTCGACGCTCGGCGGCCAGCTGGCCGGCATGTTCGGCGAGATGGAGCGGCTGCTGCGCGAGGAGCGGCCCGACGTCGTGCTGCTGCTCGGCGATACGAACAGCGCGCTGTGCGCGATCCTGGCGGAGCGGATGGGCATCCCGGTCGTCCACATGGAGGCCGGCAACCGCTGCTACGACCTGACCGTGCCGGAGGAGAAGAACCGCCGCATCATCGACGCCGTGTCGACGATCAATATGCCGTATACCGAGTACAGCAAGCAGAACCTGCTGCGCGAGGGATTTCCGGCCAACCGCATCATCCGCACCGGCAATCCGATCGGCGAGGTGATGGCGCATTACAAGGACCGCATCGACGCGAGCGGCGTGCTGCAGCGGCTCGGCCTGCAGGAGCGGGACTACGTGCTCGTCACGACGCACCGCGCCGAGAACGTCGACGTGCCGGCCCATCTGGACGGCATCCTCGGCGGCTTGAACCGCATCGCGGAGCGGCACGGCAAGCGGATCATCTGCAGCATCCACCCGCGCACCCGCTCGCGCATCGACGCCGGCGGCACGGCGGTGCGGCCGCATCCGCTGGTCGAGTTCCATGAGCCGTTCGGCTTCTTCGACTTCGTGCGGCTGGAGCGGGACGCCTGGTGCGCGGTCAGCGACAGCGGCACGGTGCAGGAGGAGTGCTGCCTGCTCGGCGTGCCGACGGTGACGATCCGGAGCACGACCGAGCGCCCCGAGACGGTCGATTGCGGCAGCAATGTCGTGAGCGGCCTGCGGGCGGACCGGATCGCGGACGCCGTCGACGTGATGACGGCGCTCCCGGCGGGATGGAGCATCCCGGCGGGGTACGAGGCGCTGGACGTTTCGGACATCGTAGTGAAATATGTGCTTGGAGGGAAATGGAATGTTTGAACACTCTCGCATCCTCGTCACCGGTGGAACCGGCTCCTGGGGGTATGAGCTGATCCGGCAGCTGCTGCCGCAAAATCCGAAGGAAATCATCGTCTTCTCCCGCAGCGAATCGGCGCAGGTGACGATGAGCCGCACGTTCGAGGATGCGCGGCTGACGTTCCGCATCGGCGACATCCGCGACCTGGAGGCGCTGACGAAGGCGACGCAGGGCGTCGACTACGTGTTCCACCTCGCCGCGCTCAAGCATGTGCCGGTGTGCGAGGAGCATCCGTACGAGGCGCTCAAGACGAACGTGCTCGGCACGCAGAACGTCATCGAAGCCGCCAACCTGAACAAGGTGAAGCGCGTCATCTATATCTCCACCGACAAGGCGGCCAATCCGTCGAACTTCTACGGCATGACCAAGGCGATCGGCGAGAAGCTGATCGTGTACGCGAACCTCGTCAGCACGGACACGAAGTTCGTCTGCGTGCGCGGCGGCAACGTGCTCGGCACGAACGGCAGCGTCATCCATCTGTTCACGAACCAGATCAAGACGAAAGGCCAGGTGCGCCTGACGGACCGCGGCATGACGCGCTTCTTCCTGACGCTGCATGACGCGATCAGCCTGCTGTTCAAGGCGTCGGAGGAAAGCCTCGGCGGCGAAATCTTCGTCATGACGATGCCGACCTGCCGCATCGAGGATCTGGCCGAGGTGCTCATGGAGGACATCGGCGTGCAGGCCGAGGTCGTCGAGACGGGCATCCGCCCCGGCGAGAAGCTGCATGAGATCCTGCTGACCGAGTTCGAGAGCAAGAGCACGGTCATCTACGACAAGGAATACCTGGTCATCCTGCCGCCGCTCGACATCCCGGGGCTCAAGGAGCAGTACAGCACGTATGACGCGGTCGACTTCGACAGCTTCTGCTCGAGCGAGAACCTGATGGACAAAGAGCAGATCCGCGACATGCTGAGGAGGGGCGGGTTCCTGCAATGAGGCTGCTCGTCCTCGGAGGCGGCGGCATGGCCGGCTCCATGATGGTCGATTACTTCCGCGGCCGGGACGGGTTCGAGCTCAGCTGGACGACGCGCGGCGGCGGGGACGGGTCCCTGCCGCTCGACGCCTCCGACCTGGAGGCGGTGCGGCGGACGGTGGCGGCGGTCCGTCCCGAGCTGATCGTCAACTGCATCGGCAAGCTCAACGCCGACGCCGAGGCGCATCCGCTGGAGGCGTACACGGTCAACGGCCTGCTGCCGCACTGGCTGGCGTTCGCCGCCGGCGAGATCGGCGCGCGGCTCATCCACGTCAGCTCCGACTGCGTCTTCCTCGGCGACCGCGGCGGCTATACGGAGCTCGACCAGCCGGACGGCACGACCGTCTACGCCCGCTCCAAGGCGCTCGGCGAGGTGCGCGATCCTCGGCATCTGACGATCCGCACGTCGATCATCGGTCCCGACGCCAGCCCCAAGGGCATCGGCCTGCTGCGCTGGTTCCTTGCCCAGACGGGAGAGGTGTCCGGCTACAGCCGCGTCTACTGGAACGGCGTCACGACGCTGGAGCTGGCCAAGGCGGTCGAGCATGCGGCCGCGCGTCCGGAGATCGGCGGGCTCGTGCATCTGCTGGCGGCGGCTCCGGCGAGCAAGCGGGAAATGCTGGAATGGTTCAAGGAGGCGTACGGCCGCGGCGACGTCACGGTCGTACCGGCGGCGGAGCCGGAGATCGACCGCACGCTGAGCGCGGTGCGGACCGATTGGGACTACCTGGCGCCGAGCATTCCGGACATGGTCCGCGAGCTGGCGGCATGGGAGCGCCGCCGGGGCTGAGCGGCCGGGCCGCCGCCCGGTCTTGGCGGCGGGCAGCGGCAGACAAGCGAGGCGCAAGGCGGCGGGCAGCGGCAGGCAGGCGAGGCGCAAGGCGGCGGGCAGCGGCAGGCAAGCCGGGCGCAAGGCGGCCCCTGCCGCTGGCCCCCCGCCGCTTGGCTGGACCGGCGGAGGGTTGGACCGGCTTCGGCGTATGGCCGCAGCCGGTTTTTGCCTTGATGCTTTTTTGGAGAGGGGAAGCATGTTTTCGCCGTTTCCTGCATGGTTATGTAAACGTCGGTTGATTCGCGGTTCTGGAGCAGGCTGTCGCTGAGGGAAATGCCCAGGCCGGTAGGGAGGAAGCCAGGATGGATGAGAACGGAGCAGTCGAGCGGGATGGAGCGGACCGGCTCGGATGCGATTTTGAAAGGAGCGAGAAAGGCGAGCCGTTCGGCGAAGAGGTGGAGTCTGGCCGAAAGCGGCTGCTCGTCACCGGCGCGGGCGGGTTTTGCGGCTCCCATGCCGTGCGGCATTTCGCGCAGGCGGGCTGGGAGGTCATCGCCGGCACGCGTCCGGGATCGCCGCCGTTCTGGGCCGATCCGGCGCGGCGTCCGGAGTGGTTCGCTCCCTCCGGCGGCGAACCGGAGTGGCTGTCCGTCGTGGCGGTCGAAGCGCTCGACCTGTCGGAGCAGGGGACGGCCAGCCTGGCCGGGCTGCTGCGGCGGACGCGTCCGGACGCCGTCCTGCATCTCGCCGGGCTCAACGCCGCGGGGCCTTCGTGGACCGATCCCTTCGCATATATGGACACGAACCTGATGGGCACCGTCCGGCTGCTCGAAGCGATCCGCGCCAGCGGCCATCCCTGCCGGATCGTCGTGGCCGGCTCGATGCTGAGCGGGCCGGCGGACGGCCCGCTGCCCGCGAAGCCGCTCCACCCGTACGCGCTGAGCAAAGGCATGCAGGCTCAAGCGGCTCTCGCCTGGCACGCGCTCTACGGACTCGACGCGCTCGTCGCCGTTCCGTCGAACCTCGTCGGTCCCGGCCCTTCCGCCGGGCTGAGCCGGCTGCTCGCCCGCTACGCCGCCGCTTGCGAGCACGCTGCGGCCTCGCAGAAGTGCGGATCGGCGACAGCCGACTCGTCCGCCGACTCGTCCGCAAGTGCTCCGAACGTGGAAGCCGAGTCGTCCACGCCGCCGCTCTTCCGCCTTTCCTCGGCTGCCGAAACGCGTGATTTTCTCGACGTGCGCGACGCCATGCGCGGGTACGAGACGCTGCTGGAGCGGGGAGCCGCCGGAAGCAGCTATGCCATGGCGAGCGGCGTCATGACGCCGCTCGGGCAGCTCGCCGAGCTGTACCGCGAGCTGGCCCATGTGCCGCTGCCGATGGACATCGGCGGCAGCCTCGCCGCTTCGCCGGACCCGGCCGACGCCTCCGCGCTGCGCGCGCTCGGCTGGTCGCCGCGAATTCCGCTTCGCGAGTCCGCGCGCGATACGCTGGAGGATAGCCGCGCGGCCGGCCGCTCCTGAAGCGGATGGCTCGGCAGCGCTGCCTGAACTCCGTCGGTTACGAAGGTGTCCACATTCTTGACAGAGGTCCAGATCATGCGTTGAAGGGGTCCGGACTACCTTCGTGCGGCATGCGGGAAAGTGGATCATGCGTTGAAGGGGTCCGGACTACCTTCATGCGGCATGTGGGAGAGTGGATCGTAGGTTGAAGGGGTCCGGACTACCTTCATGCGGCATGCGGGGGAGTGGACCGTGAGCTGAAGGGGTCCGGACTACCTTCATGCGGCATGTGGGAAAGTGGAACATGCGTTGAAGGGGTCCGGACTACCTTCATGCGGCATGTGGGAGAGTGGATCGTAGGTTGAAGGGGTCCGGACTACCTTCATGCGGCGTATGGTAGAGTAGACCGTGGGTTGAAGGGGTTCGGACTACCTTCATGCGGCATGTGGGAGAGTGGATCATGCGTTGAAGGGGTCCGGACTGCCTTCATGCGTCGAGAGGAAACCGAGTCGGGTCCAACCTTCCAAGGCACAAAACTGCCTTGAAACAAAAGACCAGGTCAAATCAAAACATCCAAGGCATAAATCTGCCTTGGATGCTTGCTTTCAAACCGGCTCCGCGCCAGCCGCTCCCGCCTCCGGATTGCTTGGAGGCTTCTTCTCCTTGGACAGGAACCAGCCGCCGAGCGCGATCAGGATCAGGACGCCCCAGAACACGATTTTCCAGCCGGCGCTTTTGGGGAACTTCTCGGACAGCACGCCGACGTCGGGATGGGACAGCGTATACACGGCCAGCTTGATGCCGACCCAGCCGACGATGGCGAACGCCGCGGTCTCGAGGCCGGGCCTGCGCTCCAGCAGCCGGCCGAAGTACGTAGCCGCGAAACGCATGATGACGAGGCCGATGATGCCGCCTGCGAGGATGACGCCGAACTGGCCGCCATCGAGGCCGCCGATGCGGGGCAGCGTGGTCGCTGGCAGCGTGATCGCCAGCGCCACCGCGGCGAGGATGGCGTCGATCGCGAACGCGATGTCCGCCAGCTCGACCTTGAGCACGGTCACCCAGAAATTCTCCTGCTTCTTCTCGGCTTCCTTCTTGTGCTGCTTCTGCTTGACGAACAGCCGCTTGGCCATGTGGCTGATCGAGATGTACAGCAGGTACGCGGCCCCGATCGCCTGCACGTACCAGACGTCGGCGAGGAACGAGATGAGGAACAGCGAGGCGAAGCGGAAGACGAAGGCACCAGCCAGGCCGTAGAAAAGCGCCTTCTTGCGCTGCTTTTCCGGAAGATGCTTGACCATGATGGAGATGACCAGCGCGTTGTCCGCGGCGAGGATGCCTTCGAGGCCGATCAGCACCACGAGCACCCACAGATATTCGAGTAGCACAGCCGAGCTCATGCGTGCAGCTCCTTCCGCCGCGCGCGATGCGCAGCTTTTTCCGTTACCTTTCTCCATGCAGGGACTTCTTATGCGAAGGATTGCCCGGGAAATGATTCTCGACTGGCGGCAAAGGGATTGAAATCCGCTTCGTTCCGGTCCATAATCGGGATACTTGACCGCGCACGGAGGGCTCGTCACATGTTGAATCCGCTTACGAGGCTGAGCGTCAGGCTGCAGCTCATCCTGCTCTTCCTCTTCATGGCGCTGCCGATCCTAGGGCTGTTCGCCTATGGCAACATGAAGGCCGAAACGATCATGAAGGACAACGTCACCGGCGCCTACGCCGAGCTCAACAAGCAGAACCTGCTCATGATCAACAAGGAAATGGATGGCATCAACCGCATCACGACGACGATCATTCAAAATCCGGTGACGCAGCGCATCGTGCCGGGAAGGCGGGAGCCGGTTCTCGACCGGGTCAAGAAGTACGCCGAGATGGACAAGCTGCTGCGCGCCTACTCCACCGGCACGGACGGCGAGACTCCGGTCTACTACTCCCTCTATGTCTACGATCCGACGGATGAATTCTATTTCGCTCCTTCCATCCAGATGACGAACAACGGCGTCTATTTCCTGACGAGCCGGACGAAGCCGGCTTGGTTCGAGAAGGCGGTGCGCCTCAAAGGCGTCGGCTTCGTCGAGATGACCGCGACCAATACCGCGTTCGACAAGAGCCCGACGCTCGCCTACATCCGCGCCGTCAACAACATCGGCGAGGGCAGCGGCGTCATCGGCGTGCTCGTCGCCTACCAGCTGGAGCACAAGATCGCCGACACGATGCGCTCGGTCAATCTGCCGGGAGGCGACATCAGCCTCGTCGACGAGGCCGGCACGGTCATGAGCAGCACGCTGCCGGACCGCCTCGGCACGCGGCTGGAGCTCCCGGCCGTACTGGCCGAGCGGGTGGCGCAGGCCCGCTCCGACCTTCCCTTCCATCTCATCGAAGGGGACTGGATCTACGTGGCGAGCGGCAAGAACAGCCTCCATCTGCGCCTCATCTACGAGATCCCCGTGCAGGCGATGCTGCAGCAGCAGAGCGAGCTCAAGAACGTCATCCTGCTCATCTCCGCCGTCTATGTCGCCGTCGGCTGCATCGTCATGATCTACTTCTGGCGCTCGCTCATGACGCCGCTGCAGCGGCTGTCGCTGTTCGTCCGCAAGTACGAGCCGGGCAAGCTGGTGCCGGAGACGCCGGGCCAGTCGCGGCGAGACGAGGTCGGCGTGCTCATCTCCGCGGTGTACGGGATGGCTCGGCGGCTCAACAGCCTGATCGCCGACAAGTACCAGGCGGACATCCGGCAGAAGGAAGCGCAGCTGCAGATCCTGTACCACCAGATCAACCCGCATCTGCTGTACAACACGCTGGAGAGCATCTACTGGAAAAGCTCGCTCGAAGGCCATTCCGAATCCGCGGAAATGATCAAAGACCTGTCCAAGCTGATGAAAATCAGCCTGAGCCGAGGGCGCGAGCTGATTACGCTCGCGGAGGAGAGCGAGCATGCGGCCGCTTACGTGGCGCTGCAGCGCCGGCGCTACGAGGCGGAGCTGCGCGTGCTCTGGGACATCCCGGAAGAGCTCGGGGCGGCGCTCATCCCCAAGATCACGCTGCAGCCGCTGATCGAGAACGCGATCATCCATGGCATCAAGCACATGGGAGAGGACGGCGAGATCGTCGTCGCGGCGAGAGCGGCCGAAGGGGGCGACCTGCTCGTGACCGTCGGCGACAACGGCTACAAGTCGGTCGACTACGCCGCCATCCAGCGCTGGCTGGCCGAGCCGGACCGCTCGCCGTCGATCGGCTACGGCATCCGCAACATCGACCAGCGCATCCGGCTCCAGTTCGGTCCAAGATACGGACTGGGCATCGGCCCGAGGGAGGGCGGAGGCACCGAGGTGAGGCTGCTGCTGCCGCTGCTGGACGACGCCTCCAACCCAGGACAACCGAGAGGAGAATGACGATGCACCGCATCCTGATCGTGGACGACGAGCCGCTCATCGGCAAAGGACTGTCGAGCCTGCTGGCCGGAGCCGGACTCGGCATCGAGGACATCCATACCGCCAGCAACGGCTTCGAGGCGCTCGACTACCTCCGCTTGGAGGAGGTCGACCTCATGATTACCGACATCGGCATGCCGGGAATGAACGGCATCGAGCTGATGCATCAAGCCCGCCTCATCAAGCCGTGGGTGCAGACGATCGTCGTCTCCGCGCATGAGACGTTCCACTACGCGCAGATGGCGATGCGCCTCGGCGCGCGCGACTATCTCATCAAGCCGCTGGACGCGGCGCAGCTGCTCGACAGCGTGCGCAACGCGCTGCTGCAGGCGGAGCGCCCGGCGGCAAGCGAGCCGGACTACGCGGCGAGCCTAGGCGGCCGGTTCGCGCTGCAAGCGCCGGGCGGCGAGCCGCGCCGGGCGCTCGAGCGGCTGCTCGCCCAGCCGTCCGCCTCCACGGAGCAGGCCGGAGAGCTGGCCGCCGCCGCCGGACTGCGGGATACGGGACCTTATTTCGCGGTCATCCGCATCCTTCCGGAGTTCGACGCCCGCCCGGATCTGTCGCCGAAGGACAAGGACCTGCTCGCCTACGCCGTCATGAACCTGTCCACGGAGCTGCTCGGCAAGGACTGGAATCCGGTCCCGATCGCGCTGCCGGACGGCGAGGTCGGACTCATCATCGGCTGGAGCGAGGAGCGCTACGACGACTCGACGGTCAGCAAGATCAACCAGCTCGACATGATCGGCCGCAGCCTGCATCATCATGCCGACTCGTTCCTGCGGCTGCCGGCGCTCGTCGGCATCAGCCAGATCGCACGCGGGCCGGAATTCCTCCATCTGCTGGCGGATCAGGCGAGGCGGGCGCTGGAGTGGCGGCACCGGCATCCGGGGCAAAAGGTGTTCTATTATGGAGACTTCAGCTGGAGCGCGGCGGAGGGCGGGGCGGCGGAGCAGCCCGGCGAGGAGGAGGCTTCCGCCCAGACGAACCGGATCGTGGAGCGCTCCCTGCGGTACATCGAGGAGAACTACGCGCAGAAGGGGCTGACGCTGCACGAGGTGTCCCAGCGCGGGCATGTCAGTCCCAACTATCTCAGCTATCTGTTCAAGAAGAACACCGGCTACAACCTGTGGGAATACGTCATCAAGCTGCGGATGGAGGAAGGCCGCCGGCTGCTGCTGACGACCGACCTGAGGCGCTACGAGGTGGCGGAGCGGGTCGGCTACGAATCGCCGGAGCATTTCAGCAAGATCTTCAAGAAGTACTACGGCTACAGCCCGAGCGAGCTCAAGAAAGAAAGCCAGGGCAAGTAAGGCCGCACCCGGTGAAAAGGGGAGCTTCCCATGCGCAAGCCGACTGCACTCGTCAGCTGCCTGATGGCGATGGCGCTGCTGCTGGCCGCCTGCTTCGGCGGCGAGGTCCGCTCCGGCGATGCCGGAGCGGGCGACCAAGGAAGGACGGAGGCGGACGGACCGTCCGCGAGCCAGGGCGGCGCCGCGGCGCCGGCCGCGGAGGACATTCGGGACAAGAAGATCGCGATCAGCATCTACTATCCGCTGCCGGATCAAGTGGAGAAGCGCAAGGCCGAGGATGACAAGATCGCGCGCTTTCAGCAGGACTATCCGAACGTCACGATTACCAAAAGCGACTGGCACTACAATGTCGACGAAATCGGCGTGAAGATGGCGGCCAACGAGGCGCCGACGTTCTTCAACTCGTTCGCGACCGAAGCGGGCTTCCTCGTGCAGCGCGGCTGGGCGGCGGACATTACCGAGCTGTGGAACGGCTATGAGCGCAAAAACGACATCAATCCGACGCTGCAGAGCCAGTTCGTCCAGGACGGGAGGGTATACGGCGTCGTGCAGAACGGATATGTGACCTCGACGGTCGTGAACAAGAAGCTGCTCGCGTCCAGGCATGTCCCGGCTCCGTCGTACGACTGGACCTGGGACGACATGCTGAGCGCCGCCAAAGGCGTCGCCGATCCGCAACAAGGCGTCGCGGGCATCTCGCCGATGGGCAAGGGCAATGAGTCCGGGTGGAACTGGACCAACTTCCTGTTCGAAGCGGGCGGCGACATCCAGAAGGCGGATGGGGGCAAGGTGACGGCCGCCTTCCACTCCGACGCAGCCGTGAAGGCGCTGCAGTTCTACCAGAAGCTGCGCTGGGAAGCGAACGCCATCTCGAAGGACTGGGCGCTCGGCTGGGACGACGCGGTCGGCGCGTTCGCGCAGGGACGAACCGCGATGGTCATCGCCGGCGCGGAGGGCGTGCTCGACCAGGCGCTCAACCAGGGCGGGCTCAAGCCGGGCGACGTGGCCACCTACCCGATGCCGGCGGCCCAGCCCGGAGGCAAGCATACGGGCGTCATGGGCGGCGACTATCTGGTCATCAACCCCAACGCCAGCAAGGACGAGCAGGAGATGGCGTTCCGCTACATCACGTTCGACTATTTCTCCGACAACTATCTGACCGCCGTCGAGAAGGACATCCAGGCGCGCCGGGCGGAAGGCAAGTACTACATTCCTCCGCAGATGAGCTACTACAAGAACGATTCCGAATACGGCCGGAAGCTCAAGTCGATCTACGACAACTACGACAACGTGTACAAGTACGATCCGGAGTCGACGAAGCGGATGGATGGCAAGCCGGAAGCCCAGTACAACACGCAGGAATACTACGGCGCGATGACCGGCATCATCCAGGAGGTGTTCTCCCAAAAGGACGTCGACCTGAAGGCGAAGCTGGACGAGGCGGCCGCGATGATGCAGGCCAAGTATTACGACGCCATCCAGGCGCGATGAGGAACAGCCGGAGCGGCCAGGCGCAGCTCCGGTTTTTCAGTGCGCCCGGGAAGCACATGGAATCTTCATTTGTCTCTTTTGAAAGAAACCTATATACTAAAGGAAAATCTTTAGAAATGTAGAGATGGAGGCTGCTTCCATGATTACCCACTATGACCACATCATGCTTCCGACGGTATCTCGACAAGGCGTCCGCGAATTTTACGTGAATCGCTTGGGCTTCGAAATCGATCATGAAACGGACGAAGAGATTTCCCTGCGGGCCGGCAGCCATTGCCGGCTGACGTTTAAAGAGGCGTTTGAGGCCATCTCGCCTGTCCATATCGCATTCGAGGTTCCTTACGGGCTATTGGATTCGATTGTCGGGCAAGCCGATCAAAAAGCCGTTCCGTTTCTCCATGGGATGGATGGAAACGTCATCGAGGATTTCGGCACAGGAAAAAATGCGTATTTCCGGGATGGCGACGGCCATCTGCTGGAGATCATCGCCCATCCGTCGAATGAAGGAGAATCGGCGGCAACAGGCTCTTGGATGCCGGTGCTGTATGTTCGGGAAGTCGGCTTCCCTGTCCCTTCCGTAGCGGACTTTCGGGAAAAGCTCGTCCAGCTGCTGGAGTTCAGGCTGGAACAAGCCTCGGAACAGTTTACGTTCGCAATCGGAGGGACGGCTCACGCGGTCGTCGTCTCCGACCAGCGCCGCTGGTTTCCGATCGATATGATTGCATTGCCGCATCGAGCCTCCGTTTCTCTCGCTGCGGAACGTCCTTCGGACTGGGCGGCGATCCGTTCCCGGCTGACGGCAGCCGGAATTCCTTTTCAGGATGTGGAGGAGCAAGGCGGCAGCTTCGAGCTCGAAGGCTATCGGTTCCATATTGCTCCTAAGCCTGCCGGATAGGACGTCATGGTCCGGGAACGGCCGAATCCGCATCGACAGAGCGGCCCTCATCGGGGATAATGAAGGGAGGCTTGCCGTTCCGGCTCGCGAGAGGACGTCCTCCCGTCGGCCGACGGCCCGAATCAATCACCGATAAGAGAGGGAAGTCATGGAATCGCTGCGCATTTTCTTTGCTACGCCCGCTGTCCGCAGGATCGTCGTCCTGCTGCTGCTCGTCGGGCTGCTCTACAGCCTGCGGCATATGCTCAATCTGATCCTACTGCTGTTCCTCGTCACGTATGTGATGAACCGGCTGCAAGGACTCGTCACCCGATGGATCAACAGGGCCGTGCCCGTCCATCCGATCGTCGTCGCGGTGCTGCTGTACGTGCTGCTGCTCTCCGGCCTCGCATGGGGCATCTCCAACTATGTGCCGCAGCTCGTCACCCAGGGCCGGGACATGATCAATACGATCATCCGCTTCCTCAACTCCACCGAGGGCAACGACATCTCGAAGCGCCTGTCGGAGGAGCTGGAGAAGATCGACTACAAGACGTATGTCGACCAGGCGTTCCTGTATCTCGGCAAGATCGGCAAGATGCTGGAGCTCGTGCTGATCGTCATCCTGCTCAGCTTCTTCTTCCTGCTGCAAAAGGCCAAGATCCGCGCGTTCACGCAAAAGTTCCAGAAGAGCAAGATCGGCTGGGTCTACGACGAGATCGCCTATTTCTCCGAGCGCTTCGTCTCCTCGTTCGGCAAGGTCATCGAGGTCCAGCTCGTCATCGCCCTGTTCAACACCGTGTTCACGATGCTCGGCCTCTGGATCATGGGCTATCCGTACCTGTTCGCGCTGACGATCATCGTGTTCCTGCTGAGCCTCGTTCCGGTGGCGGGCGTCATCATCTCGTTCGTGCCGATCAGCATCATCGGCTACCAGGCGGGAGGCATCACGCTCGTGTTCTGGGTCATCGTCATGATCCTGCTCATCCACGCGCTGGAGGCGTACGTCCTCAATCCGAGGCTGATGGCGTCCAAGACGAAGCTGCCGATGTTCTATACGTTCGTCATCCTCGTTTTCTCGCAGCATTACTTCGGCATCTGGGGGCTCATCATCGGCATCCCGGTCTTCATGTTCGTGCTGGATATCCTGCATGTTCCGCTTGGGGAGGAGAAGAACAAAGAAGCGTGACGGTCGGAACAAGCGGCTTCTCGCAAGCTCGGCCGATTGGAATGGAAAGCCTGTCCGACTTCGTTCGGATGGGCTTTTTTTCGACGTTTAGATCAAGAGAGGAAAGGAAATCAAGAGGCAGGACTGCATTCGGCGGGGGAAATATCTTATCGCAAAAGGGGGAGATTTTTCCTCCTTTATTTCATTTTTCGCAATCTTTTGATACTTTCCCACTTTTTCTGATAGATACGCGCTGACTCTAGGAATAGGGAAGGAAATGGCAGAAAAAGATGCGAAAATGAACCTCGTAATCAGCTCGAGAGACAAGGGAGGGACAGGCACGGGCAAAGCGTAGATAGGCAAGTCGCGAATTCATTCTTCCCCCAATCTTCCGCAGAGGTGATCGAGGTTGAACAGACGATGGAAACAGAACGTTGCCGCAAAGCTAGCCTCTCTTTTATGCTTGACCTTGCTCGCAGGGCTCATCTCCCTGCCGGCATCCGCAACCGCGGCGGAAGGCCCGCCTCCGCCGCCGACGAATCTGCAGGTGTCGGAAATTACAGGACGGACCGCCATGCTGACCTGGGATCTCAACGACCGGCATGACCCGGACAAAGGCTATGACATCTATGTCACGAAGGACAAGACAAGGCCGGACGGCAGCTTCGGCTACCAAGGCTGGTTCGCAGCTCCGCCGGTCAAGCTCGGCGGACTGGAGCCGCAGACGGAGTACACGTTCTACATCCGTCAGGCAAGCGTTTCCGGCTCCAGCGTGCCGAGCGAGCGGATCACCTTCACGACGGCAGCCGATACGGCGACCGCTCCGCCTGCTCCGCTCAAAAAGCCCCATCAGCCGAGAGTGACGGAAGTCACGTACGAGTCGCTGACGGTTAAGTTTGAAAACGTTCCCGGAGCGGACGGATATGACGTCTACAGCCGTACGAGCTGGCTGGGAGGCATCTGGAACGGCTCCGGCACCTACAAGCTGGACGCCTCGACGCTGACGGTCGGGCAAGAAGTCTATTTGCAGGTCGCCGCGCAGGATTCGACGAAAGCTCGGCCGAACTCGCCGAAAAGCGATCCGGTTCGATTGATCTGGGGCCAGCTGGACGCTCCGAAGGACGTGCAGGTCGTCACGGCGACGAAGTCCGAGGTCACGCTTGGATGGGCGACCGTTACAGGCGCGACGTATTATGAAATTTACGAAGGCGGCAACCTTCTCGGCACCTCGGCGGAGCCGCGCTATCTGGCGACGGGGCTGAAGACGAGCCAGCCGTACTCCTTCACGGTCGTGGCCAAAAATGATCTGTGGACTTCTCCGACGAGCGCGCAAGTCAAGGCGACGCCGGGCCACAACTACAATCTCGTCTACTACTATGCTTCGTGGGCTCGCGGCGAAAGCGGCCGCAACTTCCAGCCATCCGACATCGACACGAGCCAGCTGACGCATATCAATTACGCGTTCGCGGACGTCTGCTGGGGCGGATACGGCGAAAGCGGCAGGGAATGCCGGAATCCGGAAATCGCCGACCAATCCGGCTATGTGTTCGACGGCAGCATGGTGCTCGGCGCGCCGGCCGACGACATGCCGAACTTCGCCGAACTCAGGACGATGAAGCAGCAGAACCCGGACTTCAAGCTGATGGTTTCCGCCGGCGGCTGGAGCTGGTCCAAGTATTTCTCCAAGCTCGCCGCTACGGAAGAGACCCGTCTGACGTTCGCTCAAACCGCGCTGCAATACCTGCGCAGCTACGGCTTCGACGGACTCGACATCGACTGGGAATACCCGGTCGAGGGCGGGGAGGACGACAACTACCGCAGCCCGGATGATCCCCAGAACTTCACGCTGCTCATGAAGACGCTGCGCGAGACGCTGGACGCCGCCGGGCAGAAGGACGGCAAGTACTATCTGCTGACCATCGCCTCGGGACAAGGCGACAACTTCACGCGCAACGCCGACTTCACGAATTCCGTGCGCTACCTCGACTTCGTCAACATCATGGCCTACGACTACAGCGGCGGCTGGCACAGCTCCGCCTACCACAACGCGCCGCTCTACTATGATCCGGCCAACAAGCAATCGACCGCTCCGCGCAACAATGTGGCGGGCGGAATATCCGGACATTTGAACAACGGCGTGCCGAACTACAAGCTCGTCATGGGCGTGCCGTCCTACGGCAACGGCTGGATCGGCTGTGCAGGCGAGTACGGAGCATGCACATCTCCATCCACGGACGGCACATGGGAAGCGGGCAAGTTCGACTTCACCGATCTGGAAGAGAACTACGTAACCAAGTCCACCTACAAGCGGCATTGGAACGACAAGGCCAAAGTGCCTTATCTGTTCAACGAAGAAACAGGCGCATTCATCTCCTATGACGATGAGGAATCCATCACGTACAAGGCGATCCATGTGCGGACGCAAAACCTGGCCGGCATGATGAACTGGGAGATATCCGGCGACCGCAACCGGACGCTGACGACACGGATCTTCGAGGAGCTGCCGATCTACGGCAATCCGAGCCAGGCTCATCCGGAGCCGACGCCGACGCCAACGCCGACGCCGACGCCAACGCCGACGCCTGAGCCAACGTCGACCGCGACGCCGACGCCTGAGCCAACGTCGACCGCGACGCCGACACCTGAGCCAACGTCGACCGCGACGCCGACACCTGAGCCAACGTCGACCACGACACCGACGCCAACGTCGACCACGACACCGACGCCAACGTCGACCGCGACGCCGACGCCAGAGCCAACGTCGACCACGACGCCGACGCCTGAGCCAACGTCGACCACGACGCCGACACCGACGCCAACGTCGACCACGACTCCAGCGCCGCCGATTTACTGGACGCCGACGCCGACGCCGTCGTCTTCGCCGAGCGCAACTCCAGCTCCAAGCGCGACGCCAGCACCGAGCGCGACGCCGTCTCCGACGCCAGCCGTCGAGACGCCTAACGATGCCGTCGGCCACTGGGCACAGAACGACATCGTCAAAGCCATCCAGCTCGGCATCTTCCAGGGCTACCCGGACGGAACGTTCCAGCCGGACGGAAAGACGACCCGAGGCATGCTGGCCGTCATGCTGAGCCGATTGCTATCTCCTCCAAGCGCAGCCGCGCCTGCGACGTTCAAGGACGCCGCGTCCTTCCCGGCCTGGTCGGCCGATGCGATCGCCCAGATCAAGGCGCTCGGCCTGATTCAAGGCTATGAGGACGGGACGTTCCGTCCGAATCGAGAGGTTACGAGAGCGGAGCTGCTGACGCTGCTCGCTCGTGCCGCGGACCTGAAAGCGGCAGCGGCAAGCAAGACCTCCTTCGCGGACGACAGCCTGATTCCGATGTGGGCCAAGCCGGCCGTCCAAGCCGCAGCCGAACATGGCCTGCTGACCGGACGGGACGGCAACAAGTTCGATCCGAACGCCGTCGCGACGCGCGCGGAAACGGCCGCGCTCGTGCTCCGGTTCCTGAGCGAGCTGACGAAATAAGGTCATGAACGGGAAAGGGACGAGGCCTCGACAGGGGCTCTCGTCCTTTTCGCTCTACCAAGCGGGTTCCAGGCGGCGAAGCGGCCGCCTGCCGCCTTTTTTTCCTCCGTGACGCCGATAAATTTCCCCTTGCGCCCGGCTTGCCTTTCCTGCCACTGTGGAAGAGATCGAATCCGCTTGGAACTGCGTCTTTTGAGGGTGTCGCAAGCGGTTCCGGTATGCTAATCTTGTACTAGTCATGCAGCCAGGAGAGGATGGTAGGACGATTTGAAGCTTACATACATACGCCCGGCATTGGCGATCCTGCTGGTCGCCGTCATGGCGCTGGCCGGACGTCCGGCAGCCTTTGCGGCGACGGAGCTCGTCGTCAACGGCGGCTTCGAGACGTCCCAGGACGGATTGCCGCAAGGCTGGACCAAAGACGGCTACAAGCTGGACGAATCCGTGACGTCCTGGACGCTGGAGCAAGGGAGCGGAACCGATCCCGCGCAGTTCGTCCGGGTCGCGAGCCAGCAGCCGAACGACGCCCGCTGGCTGCAGAAGGTCGCGGTCGAGCCGGACACGCTGTACAAGCTCAGCGGCATGATCCGCGCCTCCGGCGTGCCTTCCGGATCGGCAGGGGCGAACCTGTCGGTGCTCGGCGTGCTGGATGCGTCCGCCCCGATCTTCGACACCGCCGGCGCGTGGCAGCCGGTCGAGCTGTACGGACGGACCGGACCCGAGCAAAAGGAGCTCGACATCGCCCTCCGCCTCGGCGGCTACGGCAGCGAGACGACCGGCACCGCGGACTTCGCGGCGGTGTCGCTCGTCGAGGTCGAGGGAGAAGCGGCGGCGAACGCCGTCTCGTTCGATCCGTCGACCGTCGCCGCCGGCTCGGGCGGCGGCTCCTCCGCCGGAGCCGGCGCGCCGGGCTTCCTCATGCCGCTGTCGATCGCGGGCGGCATCGCTTTCGCAGCGGCCATGTACTTGGCCTGGAGCGCGATCTTCGGCCGCAGCGCCTCCGCTGGCCTAGCGGCGGAGCTGCGGCGGCAGCCGGAGCCGGGCCGCTCCGGACGGGCGATCTGGCTCGTGCTCGGAGCCGGCCTGCTGCTGCGGCTGGTGCTCGCGCCGACGATGCAGGGCCATCCCGTCGACTATACCGACTTCAGCCTGTGGGCGCAGCGGGCTTATGAGACGGGACTGAACGGCTTCTTCGAAGACGGCGTGTTCGCGGACTATCCGCCGGGCTACATCTACGTGCTCTGGGTGCTCGGCATGCTCAAGAGCGCGCTGGGGCTCGGCTTCGGGGCAGGGCCGGAGATCCTGCTCGTCAAGCTGCCGGCGCTGCTCGCGGACCTCGCCGCCGGCTGGCTGCTGTACGATCTGGCTCGCGGCCGTTTCGGCACGAGGCTGAGCGCGTTCCTGGCGGCGCTCTACGTCTTCAGCCCGGCCGTCTGGCTCGATTCCGCGCTTTGGGCGCAGGTCGACTCCGTCATGACGCTGCTCGTGCTGCTGGCCGTGCGGGCGCTGACGCAGAGCCGCTACGCTTCTGGCGCGGCCTGGCTCGCCGTCGCCGTGCTCGTCAAGCCGCAGGCGGTGCTGTTCCTGCCGCTGCTGCTGTTCGCCCTGCTTCGCAGCCGCAAGCCGGCCGACTGGCTCAAGGCCGCCGGCGCCGGCATCGGCACCGCGCTGCTGCTGCTCCTGCCGTTCGCGATCGGCAGGGAGCCGAGCTGGATCATCGAGCATTACAAGAACATGTTCGCCTCTTATCCGTACGCGACGCTCAACGCCTTCAACCTGTACGGCCTGCTCGGCTACAACGGGATCGAGACGACCCGCACGTGGCTCGGCCTGGAGCTGTCGACATGGGGCAACCTCGGCGCGCTCGCCGCGCTCGTGGCGATGGGGCTGATCTGTTGGAAAAAAGGCCGCGAAGGACTCTATCTCGCGGCGTTCGCCGGAGCATCTCTCGTCTTCCTGCTGAAAACCGGCATGCATGAGCGGTATCTGTACCCCGCGCTCGCCTTCGCGCTGGCGGCGTTCATCGTCTCCGGCAGCAAGCGGCTGCTCGCGCTGTATGGGGCGCTGACGCTCACCGTGCTCGCGAACACGGCGCCGGTGCTGCGGGATGCGATCGAGCAGAACTTCTACCGGGCCAACGGCGACGGCCTCATGGTGACGGTCTCGCTGCTCCAGCTGCTCGCCGGAGCGGCGCTCGTCCATCTGGTCGTCCAGCTCGTCCGCGGCCGCGCCTACGGCTCGCTGGCGCTGGCCGCCGGCGGCGCGTGGAAGCTGCCGGAAGCGCCTGCGCAGCCATCCGGACCTTCCGGTGCGGCTTCCGGATCGAGGCAAGAGCAGCCGGCCGGACCTGAGCCGTACGAGGATTCGTCCCGCGTATCCAGGCGCAAGGAATGGCTCCCGATCGCGGGCCTGGTCGCGGTCTACGCCGTCATGATGTTCTGGCAGCTCGGCGACGCCAAGGCGCCGTCGACGCCTTGGACGCCGACGCAGGAGAGCCAGGAAGTGACCGTGCAGCTGCAGGGAGGGCCGCAGCCGGCCGACCATGTCATGCTGTATGCCGGCATCGGCAGCGGCACGGTGCAGGTCTCCCTGTCGGCGGACGGCACGACGTTCGGCGCCCCGGCGGAGCAGAAGGTCGACGGCGGCACGGTGTTCCAGTGGAAGTCGATCGGAGTCGGCGGCCAGACGATCCAGGCGGTGCGCATCACCGGCACGCCGGGCGTCGTCCTGTACGAAGCCGGGGTCATCGACGCCGAAGGCCGCTCGATGCCGCTGGCGGACACGGGCGGATCGCCGCTGTTCGACGAACCTTCGCTCGTGCCGGCGCAGCCTTCGTACAAGAACAGCATGTATTTTGACGAAATCTATCACGCGCGCACGGCGTTCGAGCATCTGCACCGGATCGAGCCGTACGAGACGACGCATCCGCCGCTCGGCAAGGTCATCATTATGGCGGGCGTCTCGATCTTCGGCATGAATCCGTTCGGCTGGCGGGTGATGGGCGGACTGGCGGGCCTGCTGCTCATCCCGGCGATGTACGTGCTGGCGCGGGGACTGTTCAACTCGCGCAAGGCGGGCCTGCTGGCCGCCTCGCTCATCCTGCTCGACTTCATGCCGCTCGTGCAGTCGCGGATCGGCACGGTCGATACGTATGCCGTCCTGTTCATCATCCTCAGCTACCACTTCATGAACCGGTTCCTGCAGCGCAACGTGCGCGGAGCGAGGCTGGGGCCGGCGCTGCAGGCGTTCGCTCTGTCCGGAGTCTTCTTCGGGCTCGGAGCATCGGTCAAATGGGTCGGCGTCTACTCCGGCGCAGGCCTCGCCGTCCTGTTCTTCGGCTCGATGTACCGGCGTTGGAAAGCCTCGCGCGAGGCGGCCGGAGCGGCGCGCGGATCGGACGAAGCGGCTGCGGAAAGCCGCGTGCCGGCCAAGCTTGTCGGCGCAGGCTTCCTGTTCTTCGTCGCCGTGCCCGCCGTCATCTACGTCCTGACGTACATTCCGTTCCTGCTCGTGCCGGGACCGGGCCACGGCCTGCGCAACGTCGTCGAGTTCCAGAAGTTCATGTACGACTACCATTCCAAGCTCGTCGCGACGCATCCGTTCGCCTCGACCTGGTGGGAATGGCCGATCATCCGCCGGCCGATCTGGTACTACGGCGGCTCCGGCCTCGCTCAAGGCCAGATCTCCAGCATCATGAGCATGGGCAATCCGCTCATCTGGTGGGCCGGCATCCCGTGCGCGATCGCGGCCTTCGCGGCAGCCTGGAAAAGACGCAGCCGCGCCATGCTCGTCATCACGATCGGACTGCTGTCGCAGTACCTGCCGTGGGTCGGCATTCCGCGCCTGACGTTCATCTATCATTACTACGCGACGGTGCCGTTCCTCATCCTGTGCATCGTGTACGTGCTCATCCGCCTGCCGGAAAAGATGGGCCGCAGCTCGGCCAAGCTCGCGACGGGGCTTTATGTCGGCGGCGCGGCCGTGCTGATGGCGATGTTCTATCCGGTGCTGACAGGCCTGACGGTCAGCCGCAGCTATGCGGAGCAATTCCTCAAATGGTTCGGCAGCTGGACGTTCTTCTCCTGACGGGGAAAGGACGAGGCCGACAAGGCAAAAGGACGAAGCGCCTGCCGCTTCGTCCTTTTTTTGCTGCCGCAGAGACGCATGCCTTTCTCGACAAAGCCGCCGTCTTCGCTTATCCTAAACTACGCCTTCGCCCGCGCGCAGCCGCGGCGCGAATGGAATCAGAAAGGAAGGAACTGCCTTGACCAAGCCGCTCGCTACAGCTCTTGTCCTGCTCAGCCTCATCTGGGGCGGTTCGTTCTTCTTCATCAAGCTCCTGCTGGAGGAAGCCGGTCCGTGGATGATCGCCTTCCTCCGCTCGGGCGCCGGCCTCATCGCCATCACCGCCGTCATGCTGGCGCTGCGCCAGCCGTTCTCGCTGCGCTTGCTGCCGTGGCTGCCGATCGCTGTCATGGCGACGTTCAACACGACGGTGCCGTGGGCGCTCATCCCGCTCAGCGAGACGAGGCTGACGAGCAGCGTCGCTTCGGTGCTCAACGCGACGACGCCGCTCTGGACGCTCGTCATCGGGGCGCTCTTCTTCGCCGGCAAGCCGGGTCCGAAGCAGTGGGGAGGCATCCTGATCTCGCTCGTCGGCATTCTCGTCCTGCTCGGCGTCAATCCGGCGACGATCATTTCGGTGGACGGCTTCGGCTTCCTCTGCATGATGGGCGCGACGCTCTGCTACGGCATCGGCTCGCAGCTGTCCAAGCGGCTGAGCGGATTGACGATGTACCAGTCCACCTTCGGCACGCTGCTCGTCGCGACCGTCTCCTGCGGCGCCGTCGCGCTCGCGCGCGATCCGCTGCCGGTCGAGGCGTTCGCATCGGGTCCGTTCCTCGGCGCGATCGTCGGGCTCGGCGTATTCGGCTCCGGCATCGCCTACATCCTGTTCTACTATCTGATTCAAAAAGGAAGTCCGGAGCTCGCCACGATGGTCACCTATCTGGTGCCCGCGACGGCGATCCTATGGGGCTTCCTGCTGCTCGGCGAGGAGCTGTATTGGAATCTGCTTGCCGGCCTGGCTGTCATTCTCGCCGGGGTGTTCCTGGCTACGAGGCCGTCTCGCCCGGCGTCAGCGGCGGCTCGGGGCGGAGGCGACGGGGCTTAACCAGGGCAGCCGGAGTATCCGAAGGCAAGCCCGATCGAGAGCGAGGGAGCGGTTCCGACGTCCGACGGGCGATGGAGCCGCTCTTTTTTTGATGCCATATGGAGGAGAGGGTCGATCCTACGCGCGGAAAAACCGTGCCTAGTGCTCGCAGCCGCCGTGCAAAAAAGGCCTGCGCAAGCGTGCGCAGGCCTTTCGTCTAGCCTTACTGCGACGACAGCTTCACCGGCACCCAGATCTCGGTCACGGCATCCGAATCGGGACCGCCGTCCTCCAGGTACAGCTCCAGCTCCAGACCGCCGGCGTGCTCGTAGCCGGTGGAGGGGAACCACTCCGAATAGATGCGCAGGCTGACGCTCTGCACGGACTCCGGCAGCGGCCCGACCGCCGTGAAGACGGCCCAAGTGGAAGCGGGCACCTCGCGCTCGACGAACTCGGCGCCCTCGTGCTCGAACGGCTCCGGCACGGTACCGGTCGGAGCCTCTACGGCGATCATGTAGCGGAAGCGCTCCGACTCGTCCTTTTCGCCAACGATGCGGAAGTCCGTGCAGGCGCCGATCAGCGGCTGGCCAGGACACAGCTCCAGCACGCGCCCGATGGTGCCGTTCTGCCCGCTTTCCTGCCAGAACTGCGGGATGCGGCGAAAGTTCTCCCCGTTCTCGCAGCTGACGACGATGGAGGCTCCGGCGATCGTGAAGCGATCTCGTTTTTCGATCCGATAGTTCATTTCCTCTTCTCCCTTCAGCGATAGATGGAAGCGCAGCTTCGGGAAGGCGACGAGGCGGCAGCCGGGCTGGCGCGCCATCGTCGGCGTGACGCCATGCGTCTTGCGGAACGCCTTGGCGAACGCCTCGGGCGACTCGTAGCCGTACTTGAGCGCGACGTCGACGACCTTGATCGAGCTCGCCGCCAGCTCCTGGGCCGCTCGCGTCAGCCTGCGCCGCCGCACGTACTCGCCGAGCGGATAGCCGGTCAGAGCATGGAACATGCGCTGAAAGTGGAACGGCGACGAGTAGGCCTCCCGCGCCAGCGCCTCCACGTCGGGGCGTCCGTCCAGCTGCTGCTCGATCCGGTCGAGCGTATCGTTCATTCGGGTCAGCCAATCCAATGCCTTGCGCCTCCTTCCTTGCCGATTGTACCGGGATCCGGCGCTGTCCGCCTGTCTTCTCCTGCTCTCTGCGGACAGATGCTCACAGCCCGAGCAGCCGGCGGTACAGCTTGATGACGCTCAGGTGCAGCCCTTCGTGGTAAAGGCCGAGCGACAGGTACTCCCGTGGAGTCGACAGCAGGATGCCGGTCGTGGTCGTGTACGGCTCGACGTCTTCGTCGAGCCGCCCGTCAAGCGCTTCGCGCACGCGGCCGGGCTGGTCCCGCAGCAGCTCCAGCAGCTCCTCGAGCGTCGGTACGGGCTCTTCCTGATCCATCCACGAAGCCGGAGAGCTGCCGAAGTCGAACTGCGTCCGGAACGACGGCGGCAGCGGCGACGGAATTCCCGGCGCCTTGAACGCGAAGCGCTCCAGCACGGCGACGAGATGGCCGGCATTCCAGCGGATGGAGTTGCGGAAGCCGGACGGGATGAGGTCGGCCTGCAGCGGCGTCAGATCGTCGAGCTGACGGAGGGTGAGCGAGCGCACGGCCTCAAGCTGGCCGAAGATCGCGGAGTCGGGTCGGGTCATGGATATCGTCTCCTTTTCGGAACATGAGTCGGTTGCGGCGAGCGGCGGCATGGCGCGGCAAAGGGCTAGATCGGCAAGGTCCACTCCCGTACGAAGACGGCGGACCCGGAAATCTCCACCTCGCGCTCGCTGCCGCGCGGCACGACGGTCACATGCACCTTGCCGTCGCGGCCGACCTCCTGGCCTTGCTCGACCGTCAGGCGCAGCCCTTCCGGCGGCGCCGCTTCGATGAAGCGGTCCCAGTACGCGCCGAGCACGCCGGAGGCGGTGCCGGTGACAGGGTCCTCGATCGTGCCGGAATAGGGCGAGGAAAAATGGCGGGCGTGAAGGCGAGCATCCGCATGGACGGTCTCCAGGCAGAACGGATGGAGAGAGGCGCGCGGGAGCTCGGCCAGCAGCTCGGGGAAACGTCTGTTGTCGGGACGCATGCGGGCGCAGGCGTCGAGTCCGCGCACGGGCACGCACAGCGTCCAGATGCCCGTGCTGCCGTAGACGATCGGCAGGTCGGGATGCAGGTCCTGCTCCTGCAGCCCGAGGGCGTCGGCCAGCTCCGCGCGCGAGCCGCCGAACGGCAGGAAGCGCGGCGAGGCTTGGCGCATGACGAAGCTTGCCTTGCCGCTGCCGGCATCGCGCGAGATGCGGATCGGGAGCACGCCGGCAAGCGTCTCGATCGTGAGCCGGTCCAGCCCGTCCAGCCGGCCGGCGGTCTCCAGAGCGGCGAGGCAGGCGATCGTGCCGTGGCCGCACAGGTCCATCTCATGGCCCGGCGTGAAGTAGCGGATGCGGAAGCCGGCTTGCTCCGAAGGCAGCACGAAGCAGGTTTCGTTGAAGCCGACTCGCGCGGCGAGCTCGAGCATCTGGCCGTCGGCCAAGTCCTCGGCATGCAGCACGACGCCTCCGGGATTGCCTTGGCCGGGTTCGCCCGCAAAAGCATCGTAATGAAGAATAGTCGTTTCGGCTCTCATGCGGCTCCTCCTTTTTCCGCATTATAGCATGGCGTCTGTCAGAGGAAGGAAGATTCGTAGAAAAACACCTGCTTGCCATAAAAGCGCACCTCGATCATGGAAGCGGTTGCACCCTACACTGAAAGGGAAATGGTGGATAAATCGAGGGGGTCAATCGATGAAGCGAATCAGGTGGAAGCCGCTCGCGGCGGCGCTGCTCGCGGTGCTGCTCTGGATCGGCAGCCTGCCGGCGCTGGCGGGAGCCGCGGTGGCGGCGGACAGCGCGCAGCCGGAGCTGCCGCAAGGCAAGGTCCGGATCAAGAACCTGTGGAAGAGCAACTATCTGTACGAGGCGTCCGACGGCAAGGTACGCTACGGCAAGACGAATCCCGCAGACGAGTCGTCGCACTGGACGATCGAATGGCAGGAGGGCGGCGCGTTGCTGCGCAATGTCCGCACCGGCCATGTCGTGACGGCGGCAGGTGCCGGCGAGCTCGGCGCGGCCCTTCAGGCGAAGGAAGCCGGCGCGCCGGGGGCGGAGGAGCGCTGGCGCATCGTGCCGACGGCGACGCGGGACTACTACAATATCGTCAGCGCGGCCGACCCGGCGGGCAAGCGGGCGATCCACGAGGAGCGCCAGCTCGGCTGGGCCGAGCTCGGCTCCGACGTGAACCTCGGCTTCGACAGCCCGAAGTGGGCGTTCGTGCCGCTGGACGCGCCGCAGCCGGTGCAGCTGGAATCCCGCTATCATCCGGGACAGGTGATGGTCGAATATACGGCGAAGGACGGGGAGCCGACGGTCGGCTTCGCGGCTCGGCCGGCCACGGACCGGGCCTCCCAGTGGATGCTGGAGCCGGACGCGGCCAGCGGCTCGCTCGCGATCCGCAATGTCGGCTCCGGCCGCTACATCGTGCAGCGCGACCCGGACTGGGCGGCCGTGCGGACGGGCGAGCGGGACGCCGCGTCGCCCGGACGGACGCTGTGGAAGCGGGAAGCCGCGGACGGAGGCTGGTTCACGCTGGAGAACGCGGGGGCGCCCGGCAGCCTGCTGAACGCACAGTTTCCGGACGACACGGACGTGCGCTCGAACGGCTGGCCGGGCGGCAAGACGAATCCGACGGCGCATTGGCGGGCCATGCCGATCAGCGAGATCAAGCCCGTGCGCATCGCCGCGTATACGGACGCGCAGCGGCCGACGGACTTCATCTATGAGCAGGGCAGCGAGCTGAAGCATGGAGCCGTATCGGAGGCGCTCGGCAACGAGGCCGCCTCGCTGTGGCTCGTGGAGGACTATGATGGAGCGAAGCGGCTGCGGAGCGCGGCCAGCGGACGGTACATCGCTCGCGGCGGCGATGGCGAACCGGCGCTTGCGCTGCAGGCGTCCGCCGGAGACGGCTCGACGTGGACGTTCACCGAATCGGATGAGTACGACGATTACTTGACCATCGGCAGCGCTGCGGGCGAGGCGTCCTATGTAGCCGGCGCGGCGGACGGGACGGCCGGTCTCAGCGGCGATGCCGCGTCGCTCGGCTCGCAGTGGCAGCTGGCCGACCCGGACACGCTGCCTGCGGGCGACGGACCGGTCTACCTCCGCATCCAGAACGCCTGGGGGCCGGACAATGCCTTTTACCTGTACGAGTCGGAGGACGGGCTGCTCAAGTACGGCAACGCGCGCACGGACGGCCGGGACCAGTGGGTCATCCATAAGTTCGAGGGGCGCAAGCTGATCGAGAATCGGGCGACGGGCCACCATGTCCGGCTCGGCTCCGAGTACGGCGGCCGGATCGGGCTGGCGGCGCTGGCGGCAGGCGAGGAGCGCTCCGGCGGCTTCGTCTGGACGATCCGCAACGCCGGCGAAGGCGACATGCTGGTGAGCAGCGTGCGGGACAAGCATCCCGGCCGGCAGCCGCTGAAGTACGTCTCCATCCAGAATCTGACCAAGTACGCCGAGTATGGCGTCATTAATCCGGGCTGGTCGAGCCCGCGCTGGCGCTTCGTGCCGGTCGTGCCGGACAAGCAGCGGCTGTTCCGGTTCCGCATCGCCGGCACGGACGATCAGTATCTGCTCGACGTCCAGGACGGGGCGGATGCGACGGTCGGCATGGCGACGTACGGATCGGCGGATGCCTCCGATCCGGCCTCGGTCTGGTACCTTGAGGATGCCGGCGCCACAGGCGTCGTGCGGCTCAAGAACCAGGGCAGCGGCCGCTATGCGGCGCTGGAGAACATCGCGGGCCATGAGGCCGACGACGAGCCGGCGGAGTCGCCGCAGACGCTCGCTTCCGTCGGCTCCGACTGGGCCAGCGTCAAGTGGGCGGTCGGCACGGTGGCCGATACCGTCTACTCGACGATCCAGAGCCGCTGGGCCGGGCACTATCTGCTGGCCGGACAGGCGGCCGACGGCTCGCCGGCGATCCGGCTGAGCAAGGCGGCGGGCGCGGCCGAGCGGGAGGCGGCGCGCTTCATCGCCGAACCGGCGACGAGCGGGCCGAAGGCGCCGCCGCAGGAGCCGGTGCGCATCCGCTCCGCGTCCGGCCAAGGCTGGCTGTACGAGAATCCGTCCGGCATCGTGCTGTACGGCAGTCCCGGCGAGCGGGACGGCTCGTCCCACTGGACGCTCGAGCGCTTGGACAGCGGCGGCTGGAGCCTCCGCAACCGGGCGAGCGGCCATCTGCTCCGCCTGAACGCCGACTATCCGTTCCTGGAAAGCCTGGCCGAAGGGAAGGCGGCTCCGGGAGCGGCGGCCTGGGCGGTCGAGCCGACGGCCGACGGCGGGGCGTGGCTGCTGCGCAGCCTGGACGGCGAATTCAGCGATGAATTCGTCCACATCGGCAGCGGAGCCGGCTATGCGGAGCATGGACTGGCGCTCGCCACGGCAGCGACGGCGCGCTGGCAGCTCGAGCCGGCGCCGGCGGAGATGGACGCGCCTGCGGCCGCAGAGCCGCGCCGCGCGGACACGTCGACGCCGATGCTGGAGGCGGCGAACGCGGTCACGATCGCGCCGTCCGGCGCGCCCGGCCTGAAGCTCGCCGATCGCGGCGGCAAGCCGCAGCTCCTGGCTGCGGACGAGGAGGATGCCTCGGCGCGCTGGCGGCAGGTGGACACGAACGGCCGCCAGCTGCTGCGCAACGAGGCGACCGGCTCGTATCTGGCGATGACGGCGGCGGGCGTGCCGGAGCTGCTGCCTGCCGGCGGCCTGCGCACGGCGGCGGGCGGACTCGCTGCGGAAGCGCAGTGGAGCGTGGAGGAGCGGCTCGGCTACCGCATCCTGCGCTCGATCCAGGGGGAGGGCTATCTGGCCGCTGCGGGCGGGGCTTCGCTCGCCCGATCCGGCGAGGCCGGCGACGCCGCTGTGCGGTGGAGGCTGGAGCCGGCGCGGGCGGATATCGTCTATCCCGCCGAAAAGGCGTTCAAGGCGGACGGCATGTATCGGTTCGCCGTGACGGCTCCAGAGGCAGGCGCGTATGCGATCCGCCTCGCGTGGGACGGAGCGGCGCCTGCCGCCGCCGAGCTGAAGGCGGCGGTGAACGGCTTGCCGGCTGCGGGCATCGCTGCCCGGGCGGGCTGGACGGCCGAGCTGCGTCGCGGCGTCAACGTCATCTCCGTGGCGGACGCAGGCAAGCTCCGCTCGCTGGTCGTGTCGGACAGCATCGCGCCGGACGATCGCGGCGCGACGGCGGCCTACGTCTCCTATGAAGCGGAGCACATGGATGTGAAAGGGGAGCGGATCGGCCCGTCGCGGCTGCATCGCACGCTCGCCTCGGAGGCTTCCGGCCGCGAGGCCGTGCAGCTCCGCCAGCAAGGCGACTATGTCGAGTTCGCCGCCGCAGAGGCGGCCGACGCGCTCGTGCTGCGTTATTCCATTCCGGATACGCTGGACGGCTCCGAGCAGGAGCGCACGCTGTCCTTGTACGTGGACGGCCAGTTCCGGCAGAAGCTGACGCTGACGAACCGGAACTCCTGGGTGTACGGCAGCTATCCGTGGTCGAACGATCCTGCGCAGGGCAGCGGCCACCGCTTCTATGACGATGTCCGCGCCTGGATCGGCGACGTTGCGGCCGGCTCGGTCATCCGGCTGCAAAAGGATGGCGGCGACGACGCGGCGTCCTACACGCTGGACGTCGTCGACCTGGAGCGGGCGGACGAGGCCTACGCCAAGCTGGACGGCTTCGTATCCGTGACGGATTACGGCGCGGTGTCCGGCGACGGGCAGGACGATACGGCGGCGCTCAAAGCCGCCCTGCAAGCGGCCGGAGGCGCGGACGGCGGCGTCTGGTTCCCGGCGGGAAGCTTTGATTTTACGGAGGAGGTGCTGGATCTCGGGAACGCGGTCATCCGCGGAGCGGGAGTCTGGCATACGGAGCTGAACGGCGCGCGCTTCTACGGCCACGGCGGCAAGGTCGGCGTCTATGACCTGTTCATCGACGGCAACGTGGCGGATCGCGACGACGAGGCGTTCGACAATGCGTTCCACGGCGCGTTCGGTCCCGGCTCGGTCATTCAGAACGTCTGGGTCGAGCATGCCAAGGCGGGGCTCTGGCTGACCCAGCCGATCGGCGAGAAGGTCCGCACGAAAGGGCTGTACATGGCCGGGCTGAGGCTGCGCAACCTGCTGGCGGACGGCATCAACTTCGCGGTCGGCACCTCGGACAGCCTGATGGAGCAGAGCGAGGTCCGCTATCCGGGCGACGACGGCATCGCGATGTGGTCGTTCACCGATCCCAAGCTGGCCGAACCGAACGGAGCGGAGCGTACGCCGAGCGTGAACAACGCGGCTCGCTTCAATACGGTGTCGCTGCCGTGGCTGGCGGACAACATCGCGGTGTTCGGCGGCGGGGGCAACCGGATCCAGGACAACCTGCTCCGGGATACGGTCGCGAACGGAGCGGGCATCGCCGTCTCCACTCGCTTCGCGGCGGAGCCGTTCGCCGGGGAGACGATCGTCGAGCGCAATACGCTCGTGCGCACCGGCAGCTACGACACCGGCTACGGCATTCCGCTGGGGGCGATCTGGCTGTTCGCCGGAGAGTCCGACCTGGCCGGCGGCGGGGGCAGCGTCGTCGTGCGCGGCAACGTGGCGCTGGACAGCGCGTATGCGGGCATCACGGTCCACGGCTCGCATGAGCTGGGCTCCGTGCTGCTGCAGGACAACGTGCTGGACGGCATGGGGACGAACGGCCTGGAAGCGGCGAAGACGAAGACGGACAACGAGCAGGGCTATCCGACCGGCAGCATGCGGATCGACAACCTGATCGTGCGCGGCGAGCGGATGAAGGACGCCTTCGCCGGTCCGCCGGCAAGGCTGACGTTCGAGGAATGGAACGAAGGCTTCGCTTCGCGCGTCAAGCCGTTCTCGGTCAGGCTGGAGGACGGACAGGATTCGCGGTTCGTCCTGACGGCCGGAGCATCATCGGCTCTGGCCGTGCGGGATGCGGCCGGGACGGACCGGACGGCCGATGCGGCCGTCACCGTCCAGCCGCCGGCCGCAGCCTCGTACGAGGACGGTCGCCTGACCGCGCTGGCGGCCGGTCAAGCGGCGGTGACGATCCGTCTCGGCGGCGCCGAGCGGAAGTACACGCTGACCGTGAGGGAGGCGGACGCTGCAGCGACGCCGACGCCGGATACGGGAGCGACGCCGACGCCGGATACGGGAGCGGGTCCGTCCGCGACGCCGACGCCGAGCGCGACGCCGACGCCGACGTCGGCACCGGCGCATGCGGCGGAGCAGGCGCTGCTCGCCGCCATCGCGGACGGCAAGGCGGAGGTGCTGCTGCCGCTCGGCGCGGACGGCAGCCTGCGGCTGAGCCTGGACGCGCTGTCCCGCGCGGCCGGGGCCAAGCCGCAGCCGCAGCTGCTCGTGCAGGCGGGAGGCGCCGAGCTGCGCCTGCAGCCGGACGCTCTGCTGCGCGCGCTGCGCACGACGGCGGCGGTAGCGGGCGCGAAGCCGGAGCTGGAGCTGCGGCTCGGCGCGGCGGATGAAGCCGCTGCGGCGGCGCTCCGCCGCGCCGCGCTGGCGGCCGGGTTCCGCCTGGCGGGCACGGCGGTGGAGGCGAGCATCGACGCCGTCTGGGCAGGCGGCTCGCAGCCGCTGGCGTTCCGCCCGGCCGACCGGCCGCGGCTGAGCATCGGCGCGGAGGCTGGCGCGAGCGCGCTGCTGCGGCTCGCCTCGGCGGACGGCGCAGCGGCGGGGCTGCCGGCCCGCTTCGCAGGCGGCAAGGCGTCGGCGGCTCCGGCCGGCGGAGGCGCGTTCGCCGCCGCCGCCCGCTCGGCCGCGGCGTTCGCCGACACGGCCGGCCACTGGGCTGCGGCCGACATCGCCCGCCTGGCCGGGCTCGGCCTGGCGCAAGGCGCGGGCGGCCGCTATGAGCCGGCGCGCGCCATTACGCGCGCGGAGCTGACGGCGCTGCTCGTCCGCGCGCTGCAGCTGCCGGCCGGCGACAGCGAGCGCGCGCCGCGCGACGTAGCGGCAGGCGCCTGGCATGCCGAGGCAATGCGCGCGGCGCTGGCCGCCGGCCTCGCGCAGGGCGATGCGGACGGACGCTTCCGTCCGAGCGCGCCGGTGAGCCGCCAGGAGCTGGCGGCGCTCGCCTCGCGGGCTGCAAGCCAGCTTGGCGTGGCGGCTAAGGCTGCGGGCGCGGCATCGGCGGCTTATGCCGACGCGGGCGCCATCGCGCGCTGGGCGACGGAGCCGGTCGCCGACGCGGCCCGCCTCGGCCTGATGGCCGGCGATGGCGGTCGGTTCGAGCCGGCCCGCGCCGTCACCCGCGCAGAAGCGGCGGCGGTGCTCGTCCGCCTGCTGCGGCTGGCGGAGCTGATCTAGCTCGGCGCCGGGCTTGCGCCCGGCCCGCAGCGAGCGCAAGCAAAAACGGGATCAAGCGGAGAACATGCCGCTTGATCCCGTTTTGCTTGCCGATGCGAAGCTTTATACTGAAGATCACGACATTTCGAACAAAGGAGGGAACGCCATGATGCCGATCAAGCTACCGCTGGAGCAGAAAAAGGAGCTGGCGGAAAGCCTGCAGGACTTCGCGGACCGCGAGCTCGACTTGCCGCTCGGAAGCATCGCCGCGGAGGCGCTGCTCGACCATATGATCGCCGCGCTGGCTCCGCATCTGTACAACAAGGGCGTCGACGACGCGATGAAGCTGCTCGGACAGCGGATGCTGCAGGTCGAGGACGACCTGCATGCGCTCAAGCGGACGATCCGCTGAGCGGCCGGCTGCGGGAATCCGCAGGCATGCTCGGACGAACGCTCGAACGAACGCCATCCGCAGCTCGAACCAGCCGCGAGCATGCCGAAAAGGGACCCGACAGCCTGAGCTGCCGCGTCCCTTTTTGGCATGCGTCTTGTTGTCGGAGACTCATGAGCCGATCCGGCCGGACCGGCTCATGAGCACGCAGGCGGCGTCTCAAGCTCCGCTTGCGGACTGCTCGAATTCCGCTTCCCCTCAAGCTCCGCTTGCGCACCGCTCGAATTCCGCTTCTCCTCCAGCTCCGCACGCGTACCGCTCCGAGTTCCGCTTTCGGATCAAGCTCCGCTCGCGCTCCGCTTCCGATCTGCTTGCAGTCAGCCCGGCATGCGGGCCAGCTTCGTCCGGAGCATCGGCGCATAGTAGGCTTTGAGCGACTCGAACTCGGGCATGATGCGCGCCAGATGCTGGACGGTGCCCATACCGGCATGGCGGCGGTACAGCGTGAGCGGCTCGTTCAGGTAGTGCATGCCGACGTCATGCAGCGCGATCCGCGCCCACAGGTCGTAGTCATGCGCGTAGGGCAGGCCGGGGTTGAACCATCCGACGTTCTGAATCAGGCTTCGCAGCATCATGACGGTGCAGCCGTTGACCGGGCAGAAGTCGAGCATGGAGGCGATGAACGCTTTTTCCGTCGGGAACTTGACCATGCTGCACAGCTGCGTGATCTGTCCGGTCTCGTTGATCGTATTGAAGTCCGTGAAGCAGAACTGGGCGCGCTTCTCCAGCATGTAGGACACCTGGTTCAGCACCTTGTCGCGGGTGAACAGATCGTCGGAGCTGAGCCAGGCGACGTACTGGCCGGTCGCGCATTGCATGCCGTAGTTGAGCGCGGTGGCCGTTCCGCCGTTGGCCTTGCTCAGATAGACGATGCGATGGCGGTACGGATCGAGCAGATGCTGGTTCGAGGTCGAGCCGTCGTCGACGACGATGATCTCGATCGACGGGTAGGACTGATCGAGCACGCTCTGGATCGCTTGCGGAATGTACGGGCAGTTGTAGAACGGTATGACAACCGTGACTAACGGCAGCATAGCGGGCATCACCTCATCGGATAAGCTGTCACCTCTATCCTATGAGCCTCGCGGCGCCGGCGATAGGGACAGCTGACGCGAGGCGGCAGCCCAAGTTGCCGTTGTTTCCCATCGGCCGCTTGAAGGAAGTCTCGGCCCCGTCGACGCGCCCTCCTATAACCGCCGCGCCTGATGCCGACGCAGGAGAGGAAGGCCTGCTTGGCTACAGCGTCCAGCGGAGCAGCAGCCCCGCCTGCGTGAGCCCGCCGCCGAAGCCGTACAGCAGCACGAGCTGGCCCGGCTGCAGCCTTCCGTCGGCGGCCGCTTCGCGGAGCGCGATCGGGATGGACGCGGCGGAGGTGTTGCCGGTGCGCGCGAGCGTCGTGACCGTCCGCTCCAGCGGAATGCCGGTGCGCCCGCTCATCGCCTCCAGGATGCGCATGTTCGGGTTGTGCGGCACGAACCAGTCGATCTCCTCCGGCGACACGCCCGCTTCGTCCAGGAAGGCTCCGATCTCCTCCGGCACGCGGGAGACCGCCCAGCGGTAGACGGCCCGGCCGTTCTGCACGAGCTTGCCGCCGATGTCCACGGCCTGCCCGCCGATCCGATCGGCGGTCGCCGCGCGGTACAGCTGATGGCCGTCCAGGCCGTCGGTGGCGGCGTGGGCGGCGAGCCAGCTGCGCTCCTCGTCCGGCTCGCCGGCCTCGACGAGCACGGCGCCCGCGCCGTCGCCGAACAGGATGCAGGTCGTGCGGTCGGTATAGTCCGTGATGCGGGACAGCGTCTCCGCCCCGAGCACGAGAATCTTGCGGAAGGCCCCGCCGGCGATGAGTCCGCCCGCCATATGGAGCGCCGACACGAAGCCGGCGCAGGCGGCCGACAGGTCCGCCGTTCCGGCTCTCCGCATGCCGAACTCCGCCTGCACGAGCGCGGCTGTCGAAGGGAAGCTCATGTCCGGCGTCGCCGTAGCGACGAGGATGTAGTCCACATCGTCGATCGCCCTCGGATAGCGCCGCAGCAGATCGCGCACGGCCTCGATGCAGAGCGAGCTCGTGAACTGGCCGTCGGCGGCGATGCGCCTCTCGGAGATGCCGGTGCGCTGCACGATCCATTCGTCGTTCGTATCGACCATGCGCTCCAGATCGGCGTTGCTCAGCACCTGATCGGGGACGTAAGAGCCGATGGCGGTAATCCTTGCGGGGGTGGACAGCGCGCCGGCTGGACGGGTTCGATTCATGAGAGTGCCTCCTTTGAGTGATGAATGCCAATCAATATTAGTATCTGGTACTAGTACCTACCATAACTTCATCGGCGGCATCCGTCAAGGAGCGTCTCTTCTTGCAAAAGCTTGCGTTCCTCAGGCTGCCCTTGACTTCGCCTCTCGTTTACGTCCGCATGCTTGTCCGTTAGAATAGACAGAATAAAAAATGGAGAACCGTAGAAAGGGTGCGTCGGCTTGAGCGAACTGACCTGCAACGTATTGATCGTGGATGACGAGCTGCTGGCCCGTCAGGGCATCAAGCATCTGCTCGACTGGGAAAGCGAGGGATTCCGCATCGTCGGCGAGGCGTCCAACGGCAAGGAGGCGCTGGAGCTGATCGAGCGGCTGTCCCCGCATATCCTCATCACCGATATCGTCATGCCAGTCATGGACGGGGAGGAGCTGGCCCGGGAAGTGCGGATCCGCCATCCGGAGATCCGCATGATCGTGCTCAGCAGCTTCAGCGAGTTCGACTACGTGCGCTCGACGTTCCAGAGCGGCGTGCAGGACTACATCCTCAAGCCCAAGCTCGATGCCCAGAAGCTGCTGGCCGCGCTCAAGAAAATGGCCGCCGGCATTCCCGAGCTGCGCGGCATGCGGATGGGCGGCCCCAAGCAGCAGTCGCTTCGCGCCTTGCTCGACAAGGCGGCCGCCGGCTTTCCGCTCGGCGACGGCGCCGACGGAGCGAGGCTGCTGCAGGAGCAGCTGCCGCATCCCGCCTTCGCGGTGTTCGGCGCCAGGCTCGATGCCGACAGCCCTGCCTCCGGCACGTCGGCGGCGTGGAAGGAGCGGCTCGAAGCCCAGCTCGCCGAGCTGCCTGAGGCCGGCCGTTTCGCGGCCGCAGCGGAGCTCGGGGCGGGCCGGGACCTGGTCCGGGCGCTGCTCAACTTCGACCCGGCGGACCTGCCGCTGCTGGAGGCATGGCTGGAGCGGCTCGAAGCGTCCGCAGCGGAAGCCGGCTGGCCCGTGCTCGGCGCGCTCGCCGGGCCGTTCGACTCCCTGAGCGGACTGCATGCGGCGATCGAGCGGCTGCCGGACCTGATGGAGCGCCGCTTCTTCCACCCGGAGCGGCGGTTTTTCGCGACGCTTCCTTCCAGCGCCGGAGCGGATGCCGGCGCTCCGTTCGATGCGTCCGCCTTCGAGGCGGAGCTCGGCGGCCAGCAGTTCGAGGCGGCGTTCGCCCGGCTGCGCGTGCTCGCCGCGTCGCTGGACGGTTTTCAAGGCATGCGCGTCCAGGAGCTCAAGTCCTTCATCGGCCATCATCTGTTCCACGTCATCGTCGCGCTGCTCCGCCATCAGTACCCGGCGGCCGCTCTCGACGAGCGCAAGTACGCCTATTTCCGCGACATCCATGAAGCCCGCTCCGCTCAGGAGGCCGGGCAGACGATGCTGCGCTTCCTGGAGGAAGCCGAGAGCTGCGTCGCCGCGCGCCAGCGGCCGGGCGGAAGCCAGGCGATGCAGAAGCTGCTCGCCTACATCCAGGAGCATTATGCCGAGCCGCTCCATCTGGCGGACGTAGCCCAGCATTTCCACTTCAGCCCGTCGTACCTGTCCAATTACTTCGCCAGCCACAACAAGGAAGGCTTCAGCGAGCACGTGAACCGCGTGCGCATCGAGCAGGCATGCCGGCTGCTCGCGGATACCGACGGCACGATCGCGGACATCGCCACCCGAGTCGGCTATGCGGACAACAGCTACTTCACCAAGGTGTTCCGCAAGTACATGGACCAGTCCCCGAGCCAGTACCGCAGGTCGGCCCAGGAAGGAAGGGACATCCGATGAAGGAAGCCGGCAGCCGGCTGTCCCGGATCGGCCTGTTCGGCAAGATGTTCCTCATCATGGTCGTCAGCACGATCGCCGTCGGAGGGATGACCTCGTGGGTGACGGTGCATGTGTCGCAGCAGCTGTTCCTGGACACGTTCAGCCTGACCAACGCCAAGGTCGTCAGCCAGATCAAGCGCAACTTCGAGGCGTTCCACTACTCCATCCTGAGCGCTTCGAACGAGGCGGCGCAGAGCAGCACGATCCGCAGCTTCCTGACGCAGAAGGAAGGCAATTCGCTGAACGAGCACAAGGCCTACTACTCCATGACCGCGCAGATGACCCGGATCGCCGCCGGCCTCGATCAGAACGAGGTCGGCACCGTCATCCTCGGCGAAGGCGCGCGCAGCTTCTTCAGCGAGCGGTCCTACTGGACGAAATCGGCCGCCGCGCTGAAGCGGCAGGCGCTGGCCGAAGCTCAGCCGGAGAACGCCAGCCGGCTGACGTACCGGCTGCTGCTGGAGCAGGACGGGACGGCGGGCGAGCCGGTGCTCACGGCGACGCGCAAGCTGATCTCCCGCACGACCGGCAAGCCGTACGGGACGATCTATTTCATGCTGCCCGAGCGCGAGTTCAGCCGCTTCTACAGCACGTTCGCGAGCACCGGCAACGACCTGCTCGTGCTCGACCGCGACGGCACGATCGTCTCGAGCAACTTGACCGGCCGCATCGGAGGCCGCGACGCGCAGCTGCTCGCCGGAGCGGAGCGGATCCGCGTGGAGGGGCTGGACTCGCTCTCCATCGGAAGCGGGGAGGGCAGCCGGCTGATGGTGTCGCAGCATCTGCCCGAGTACGACTTCTACATCGTCAATCTCGTCGACAAGCAGCTCATCCGCGACATGCTGCCGGTGACGCAGATCGTGCTCATCGGCGCCGCCATCGTGTCCGCGGCGCTGCTCATCCTGCTGCTCATCTCGCGCCGTCTCACCCGCTCGCTGCGCCTGCTCGTGCGGCAGATGTCGAGCGTGACGAAGCGCAACTTCCACAACTACATGCCCGTCAGCGGCAGCTACGAGACGCGCCAGCTCGGGACGGCGTTCAACTACATGCTCGACGAGCTGAATGCCTACATCATGCAGCTCGTCCAGACCCAGCGCGAGCAGCGCAACGCCGAGCTCGCCGCGCTGCAGCGGCAGATCAATCCGCATTTCCTGTACAACACGCTCGCCTCCGTCAACATCCTCGTCCAGCGGGAGGACAAGCAGAAGGCGACCGAGACGATCCATGCGCTCATCTCGCTGCTGCAAAACTCCATCAGCCACGTGGAGGAGACGATCACGGTGGAGCAGGAGGTGCAGAACCTGAAGGACTACGCCTTCATCAACGGCATCCGCTACGGCAGCGGCATCGCGGTCGACTACTTCATCTCGCCGGACTGCCTCGGCGCCGAGGTGCCGAAGCTGATCCTGCAGCCGTTCATGGAGAACGCGTTCTTCCACGCGTTCAAGGAGAGGGAGAGCGGCTACATCTACGTCATCGTCGCCCGCGAAGGCGGGACGATGCTGTGCGAGATCGTCGACAACGGCGACGGCATGGACCTGCAGGGAGGGCAGGACAGCCTGCCGGACTCCCAGAGCAACCGCCAGCTGTTCAGCGGCATCGGCATCCGCAACGTCCATGCCCGCATCCTGCTGCTCTACGGCAAGGACTACGGCGTCACGATCCGCAGCAAGCCGGGCGAGGGGACGCGCGTGCAGGTCCGGCTGCCGTTTACGGAAAAATCCGGGGCCGGGCCTGGCGAAAGCGAAACATAATCCAAAAAGCCAAAAAAAAGACCAATCGCAACCGCCCCTTCCGGGGCGGTTTGCTCTAAAACCACCAAACTCCATAGAGATCGTCCTAACGGCGGAATTCCGGTTTTTGATAAGATTTTTGGTGAAGGCAAGCGCTTTCCTAAAGCATGAGAAGGGGGATCTGCACGATGAAGAAACAGATGGCATTCGCCATGCTCGCCGGCGTCATGGCGCTCACGGCTTGCTCCAGCGGCAACAATGGCGATCAGGAGGGCCAAAGCCCGGACGGCGGCGACAACATCACGGTCTGGGCATGGGATCCGAACTTCAACATCGCGGCGATGAAGCTGGCGAAGGAAGCTTACGCGGCTGAAAATCCGGACGTGAACGTCGACATCATCGAATACGCCCAGGCGGACATCATCCAGAAGCTGAACACGGGCCTCAACTCCGGAACGACGAGCGGCCTGCCGAACGTCGTGCTGATCGAAGACTACCGGGCGCAAAGCTTCCTGCAAGCCTATCCCGATTCGTTCTACAAGATGTCCGATTTGATTCAATCGGATGACTTCGCGGAGTACAAGATCGCCTCGACGAGCCTCGACGGCGAGCAGTACGGCGTGCCGTTCGACACCGGCGTGACCGGCCTGTACGTGCGCAAGGACCTGATGGAGCAGGCCGGCTACTCGGTCGATGACCTGCAGAACATCGATTGGGACCAGTTCATCGAGATCGGCAAGGCCGTCAAGGAAAAGACCGGCAAGGCGATGCTCACGCAGGACCCGAACGACCTCGGGCTCATCCGCATGATGATCCAGTCGGCGGGAGCCTGGTACACGGCCGAGGACGGCACGACGCCGAGCCTGAAGGACAACGCGGCGCTGAAGGACGCGTTCGCGACCTACAAGAAGCTGATGGAGTCCGACACCGTCAAGATGATCTCCGACTGGAGCCAGTTCCTGGCCGGATTCAACACCGGCGACGTCGCGACCGTGCCGACCGGCAACTGGATCACGCCGTCGGTCAAGGCGGAGGCTTCCCAGTCCGGGCAATGGGCCGTCGTTCCGATGCCGAAGCTGAAGAACACCGCTTCCTCGGTCAACGCCTCCAACCTGGGCGGCAGCTCGTGGTACGTGCTCAACGTCGACGGCAAGGAGAAGGCGGCCGAATTCCTGGCCCAGACGCTCGGCTCGGACGCGGACCTGTACCAGAAGCTCGTCACCGACGTCGGCGTCATCGGCACGCTGAAGGCGGCGACCGAAGGCGAAGCGTACAACCAGGAGGATGCGTACTTCGGCGGACAGAAGGTCGTCAGCGACTTCGCGGCCTGGACGCAGAACATTCCTCAAGTCAACTACGGCATGCATACGTATGCGATCGAGGACATCCTCGTGACCGCGATGCAGGCTTACCTGGGCGGCGCGGACCTCGACAAGGCGCTGAGCGATGCCCAATCCCAAGCGGAGTCCCAGCTGGGCTAATCCAACCGTCAGGCAAGCAGGCCGTCCGCGAGGACGGCTTGCTTCGTCACGGTCCATTTTCCTCCTAGAAAGGAGCCGATCGAATGAAACAGACGGCTATCGTCCGCAATCGACTTCAGCCGAGATGGACGGGATGGATGTTCGTCTCCGTCGCGGTGCTGATGATCTTCCTCTTCTACTTCTACCCGATGCTGCAGGCGCTGCTGCTGTCGTTCAAATCCGGCACCGGAGCGCGGATCGACTGGACCGGCTTGGACAACTACAAGCGGCTGGCGAGCGATCCGGTGTTCTGGACGGCGCTTAAAAATACGTCCCTGTACCTGATCGTGCAGGTTCCGGTCATGATCCTGCTGGCGATGTTCATCTCCGTGCTGCTCAACGACAGCAAGCTGCGCTTCAAGGGCTTCTTCCGCACGGCGATCTTCCTGCCCGCCATCACCTCGCTCGTCGCGTACTCGGTCGTATTCAAGTACCTGTTCGGCGCGGAAGGGCTCGTCAACCAGGCGCTGCTGAAGCTCCATCTGATCGACGCGCCGCTGCAATGGATCACCGATCCCGTGCTGGCCAAGATCACGATCATCATCGCCATCACCTGGCGCTGGACCGGCTACAACATGATCTTCTACCTGTCCGCGCTGCAGAACATCGACCCGTCCATCTACGAGGCGGCCCGCATCGACGGAGCATCTCCGGTGCGCCAGTTCTTCTCCATCACGACGCCGATGCTCAAGCCGATCATCCTGTTCACCTCCATCACGTCGACGATCGGCACGCTGCAGCTGTTCGACGAGATCATGAACATCACCAAGGGCGGGCCGGGCAACGCCACGATGACGATCTCCCAGTACATCTACAACCTGAGCTTCAAGTACACCCCGGACTTCGGCTATGCGGCTACCGTCTCCTACACGATCGTAGTGCTGATCGTGCTGCTTTCCATCCTTCAGTTCAAAGCGGCAGGTGATAAGAAATGAAATCGCTCAAACGAACGCCGATCTACCTGTTCCTGACCCTCGCGGCCGGCATCTCGATCTTCCCGTTCCTCTGGATCCTCTCCAGCGCGACGAACAAGTCGATCGATGTGTCCAACGGCCGCCTGCTGCCGGGCTCGAGCCTGCTGGACAACTTCCGCAACCTGACGGAGCAGGTCGAGCTCGGACAGGCGCTTTGGAACTCCGCCAAGATTTCCGTGACGACGACGCTGCTGGCGCTGCTGATCGCCTCGCTCGCCGGCTACGGCTTCGAGATCTACCGCAGCAAGGCGAAGGACATCGTGTTCAACATCCTGCTCGTCTCGATGATGATTCCGTTCGCCGCGATCATGGTGCCGCTGTTCCAGATGTTCGCGGGCATCTCGGGGTTCTTGCCGGCCATCGGCATCAACACGATCGCCTCGGTCATCCTGCCGACGTTCACGACGGCGTTCCTGATCTTCTATTTCCGCCAGAGCTCTAAGATGTTCCCCAAGGACATGCTCGAAGCGGGCCGGGTGGACGGACTGAGCGAGCTGGGCCTGTTCTTCCGGATCTACGTGCCGACGATGAAGACCAGCTACGCCGCAGGCGCCATCATCACGTTCATGTCGAGCTGGAACAACTATCTGTGGCCGCTCGTCGTGCTGCAGACGCCCGACAAGCGCACGATCCCGCTGCTGATCTCGAATCTGGGCTCGAGCTATTCCCCGGACTACGGCATCATCATGATGGCGATCGTCGTCTCGACCTTGCCGACCGCGCTCGTGTTCTTCCTGATGCAGAAGCATTTCGTCGCCGGGATGGTCGGGTCCGTCAAGTAAACCGCAAAGGAGAATCGTACGATGTCAGATCGACAAGCAACGCTGGACTGGCTGGGCGACCCCGCCGTCTTCAAGGTGAACCGGCTGGACGCCCATTCGGACCATCGCTACTACGCCACCGTGGAGGAGGCGGAGGCAGGCGCGCCGATGAAGATGCGCCACAGCCTGAACGGAAGCTGGTCGTTCCACTATGCGGCCAATCCGTCGTCCCGTCCGGCCGATTTCCATGCCGAGGGCTTCTCGACCGCCGGCTGGAGCACGATCCAGGTGCCGGGCCACATCCAGCTCCAGGGCTGGGGACAGACGCAGTATGTCAATACGATGTACCCTTGGGACGGCGTGGAGGCGCTCCGTCCGCCGCAGCTGCCGGAGCATAATCCGGTCGGCAGCTACGTCAAGGAGTTCGACCTCCCCGCATCGATGGACGGCCGTCCGGTCCATGTGTCCTTCCAGGGCGTGGAGACGGCCTTCTACGTGTGGCTGAACGGACAGTTCATCGGCTATGCCGAGGACAGCTTCACGCCGTCGGAGTTCGACCTGACGCCGCATGTCCGCAGCGGGACGAACCGCCTCACCGTCGCCGTCTACCAGCGGAGCACGGGCAGCTGGCTGGAGGATCAGGACTTCTGGCGCTTCTCGGGCATCTTCCGCGACGTCTATCTGTACACGACGCCGGACATCCACGCGTATGACCTCGAGGTCCGCGCCGACCTCGACGAGACGTACCGCCTCGGCACGCTGTCGGCCTCGCTGCGGCTGGCGGCCGAAGCTCCCGCCGGCAGCTACGCGCGGCTGCGGCTGCGCGATCCGCAAGGAGCCGTCGTGGCGGAAAGCGCCGCGCTGCCGCTGGACGGAGCGCGCGCTTCGGCCGTGCTCGACGCAGGCGAGGTGCAGCCATGGAGCGCCGAGCTGCCGCGCCTCTATTCGCTGCTCGTGACGATCCACGCGCCCGGCGGCGAGCTGGTCGAGGCGATCGTGCAGAAGGCCGGCTTCCGCCGGTTCGAGCTCAAGGACAAGCTGATGCTCCTCAACGGCAAGCGCATCGTCTTCCGCGGCGTCAACCGCCATGAGTTCAACTCCCGCACGGGCCGCGCGATCGGCAAGGAGGACATGCTCCGCGACATCCGCATCCTCAAGCAGAACAACATGAACGCCGTCCGCACGTCCCATTACCCGAACCAGACGCTCTGGTACGAGCTTTGCGACGAGTACGGGCTATACGTCATCGACGAGATGAACCTGGAGACGCATGGCTCCTGGCAGAAGATGGGCGCGGTCGAGCCGTCGTGGAACGTGCCGGGCAGCCTTCCCGAGTGGCGGGACATCGTCCTCGACCGGGCGGCCAGCATGGTGGAGCGGGACAAGAACCATCCGTCCATCGTCATCTGGTCCTGCGGCAACGAATCGTACGCGGGCGAAGTCATCCGCAGCGTGGCGACCTATTTCCGCGAGCGCGATCCGAGCCGCCTCGTCCATTACGAGGGCGTGTTCCACGACCGCGAGTTCGACGACGCGAGCGACATGGAGAGCCGCATGTACGCCAAGCCGGCCGACATCGAGGCGTATCTGAGCGACGATCCGCAGAAGCCGTACATCAGCTGCGAGTACATGCACGCGATGGGCAATTCCGTCGGGGGCATGCACCTGTACACCGAGCTCGAGGACAAGCATCCGCTCTATCAGGGCGGCTTCATCTGGGACTACATGGACCAGGCGCTCGTCCGCAAGGACCGGTACGGACGCGAGCATCTCGCCTACGGCGGCGACTTCGGCGACCGCCCGACGGACTACAGCTTCTGCGGCAACGGCATCGTGCATGCCGACGGCACCGTCTCGCCCAAGATGCAGGAGGTCAAGTTCCTGTATCGGAGCTACCGCCTGACGCCGTCGCGCGAGTCCGTCGCGATCCGCAGCGTGGCGCTGTTCGCGGGCACCGGCCATCTGGAGCTGGTGAGCCGCCTGCTGCGGGACGGGGTCATCCTCCATGAGGAATCGGCGGGGCTCGACATCGGACCGGGCGAGGAAGCCTCCGTGCCGATCGGGCTGCCGGAGGGCAGCATGGACGCGCCGGGCGAATACGTCATCGAGGCGTCGCTGCGGCTGCGGGACGATCAGCTCTGGGCCGATGCCGGCCATGAGGTGGCGTTCGGCCAGACGATCATCCGCGTCGAGCCTGCGGACGCCGCCGAGCCTTCGCTCCCCGCCGGCGAAGTCTCCGTCGTGGAGGGCGACGTGAACATCGGCGTCTATGGCCGAGGCTGGCAGGCGCTGTTCTCCAAGCAGGCGCATAGCCTCGTCTCGCTGCGCTACGGCGGCCGGGAGCTCGTCGAGACGCCGCCGATGCCGCTGTTCTGGCGCGCGTCGACCGACAACGACAAGGGCACGGGCATGCCGTTCACGCACGGCGCCTGGCTGGCCGCCAGCATGGCGCGCCGCTGCGCCGTCTGGGAGCTGACGCAGGAAGCCGGCACGGCCACGGTCGCGTATCGCTACGTCTTCAGCACGGCGCCGGGCGTAGAGCTATCCGTCGCCTACACGGTCCGCGCGGACGGCACGATCCGCGTGCGGACCGCGTACAAAGGCGCCGCCGGCCTGCCGGACCTGCCGATTCTGGCGCTTGCGTTCAAGACGTCGGCGGACCTGGGAGAGACGCGCTGGCTGGCGCTCGGTCCGGAGGAGAACTACTCCGACCGCAGCCATGGAGCGCGCCTCGGCACGTTCAGCCGCGCGGTCGCGGACCTTCCGTCCCGCTACCTCGTGCCGCAGGAGTCGGGCAACCGCACCGGCGTGCGCCGTCTGGACGTCCTGGACGCCGAGGGCAAAGGCTTCGCCGTCTCGGCGGCCTCCGAGCCGCTGGAGTGCAACGTCTCGCCGCACAGCGCGATGGAGCTGGAGAACGCCGCCCATGTCTGGGAGCTTCCTCCCGTCCATTTCACGAACGTGACGATCGCGGCCCGGCAGCTCGGCGTCGGCGGCGACGACAGCTGGGGAGCCCCGGTCCATCCGCAGTTCCGCATTCCGTCCGATCAGGACTACGCCTTCGAGTTCATCCTCGGGCCAAGCCAGGACTGACGGCCAGCAGCAGCCCTCCGCTCATGGAGGGCTTTTTTTCGTTGCCGGCAGCCGGCTGCTTTCCTGCCAGCGATTGTTCCGCATACGGCCGCCTGCCCGGGGCGACACTACTACAGCCGTTCCCGCGAGCGGAGCGGACGCCCATGACATGGAGGTTTTCGAATGAAGCATCCCTGGAAAGTGCTTGCGGCCGGCGTCGTCCTGACTACAGCTCTGGCGGGCTGCGGCACGCATCATGGCGAGCTCGGCAACAAGAACATCCGGAACAGCAACATCGGCAACTACCGCCTGCTGGACAAGCGCTTCGCCGACGACAACATGAACGAGATGAACCGCGTCGACGGCCGCCAGCTCAACGGCAACAACATCATCGGCAATCATCGCAACTATCATCTGAAGTCCAATCGTCAGATCGCCGGAACGGTCAAGAAGATCGACGGCGTGCGCGACGCCTACGTCATGACGACCAACGACAACGCTTATGTCGCGATCGGGCTCAAGGGCGAGAGCATCGTCGGCAGCACCAATACCCGCTCGGGAACCCAGATGGGCTATTCCAGCTCCAACACGGGCCCGATCGCCTCGAACGATGGCCGGATGACGGCCAAAAGCGGCGGCATGGGTATGAAGAGCGGCATGAGCATGGAGAGCGGCAAGAGCCGTCTGAACGGCAGCATGGACCGCATGAGCGAGCGGCTGGGCCAAGGCATGGGCCAGGCATTCGACAACACGATCGACCAATACGGCCGGATGGGCGAGAAGCGCGAGAACAACGGGTACAGCTCGCGGTCCAACGGCTCCAACGGCTACGGAGGCGCCTCGGCGACGAACCGTCGCGGGCATAGGATGGACGGCCTCGCCGACAACAACAACATCTACATGGCCCGGAGCCTGAACGATGGGTTCAAGACGCAAGTCGCCAATGCGGTCCGCAAGAGCATGCCGAGCATCGACAAGGTGTTCGTCTCCTCCAACCCGGACTTCTTCAGCCGCATGCAAGGTTACGACAATGACGCGAAGCAGGGCCATCCGATCCAGCCGTACCTGGCGGAGTTCAATGCCATGGTGGAGCGGGTGTTTCCGAACGTGGACGACGGCAGCGCCGGTACGCAGAAGAAGCTCAGCGGCCTGGACGCGCATATTTTCAAATAAAAGCAGCGAAAGCGGCCGCAGCCGATGCGCCAAGCGCCTTCAGTCGCCCCCGAGAAGGGCGGCTTTTTTTTGCAGCATTGACAAAAACGGGCGGCGCGATCACTATGTGTACATATTCGATCAAGCAGCAGGAGGCGCCAGACATGTACAAGCTGATTCTGGCGGATGACGAACCGATCGTCCGCGAAGGGCTGATGAATACGATCGACTGGGCCAGCCATGGCTTCGAGCTCGCAGGCGATTACGCCAACGGCCGGGACGCGCTGGAGGCGGTCGAGCGCATCCGGCCCGATCTGGTGCTCACCGACATCAACATGCCGTTCATGGACGGCCTCGAGCTGAGCGCGCGCATCTCGGCCAGCCATCCGGCCGTCAAGATCATCATCCTGACGGGCTACGACCAGTTCGATTACGCCCAGCAGGCGCTCCGCATGAAGGTATACGACTTCATCCTCAAGCCGATCACCGCGAGCGAGACGCGGGAGCTGCTCGATCGGCTGCGCGCGGAGCTCGACGAGGAGAAGCGGCGCAAGGAAGATGTGGACAGGCTGCGCAGCCAGCTGATCCAAAGCCTGCCGCTGCTGCGGGAGCGGTATTTGGACCGGCTTGCCGCCACCGGTGCCGGCTCCCAGGACGCGGAGGAGCGGCTGGCTTATTTCGGCCTGCCGCCGCTGCAGCCGCCGCTGGTCGCGCTGCTGCTCGACTACGACGGCGGTCCGACCGGCGGCACGGAGCCGGATCGGGAGCTGCTGCGCTTCGCCGGCTACAACATCGCCGAGGAGATCGCCGCCCTTGAAGGAGCGATCTGCTTCCGCACCCGCGAAGAAAGGATCGCCGTGCTGCTGTCGGGCAAGCCGCCGGCAGAGCTGTACGAGCAGGCCTCGCGCATCGCCTGGTCGATCCGCAGGGAGGTCGAGCACTATCTCGGCTACGCGATGTCGGCCGCGTTCGGCCGGGCTGCGGACCGCCTCGCGGAGCTGCCGGAGGCGTACCGAAGCGCGCTTGCGGCGCTCGACTACCGCTTCCATTATGGCCGCGACCGGGTGCTCAGCATCGTCGAGCTCGAGGGCGCATCGGCTCCGCCGGCCGCCAGCGAGGACTGGTCCGGCAGTCTCGGAGCGGCGCTGCGGACCGGCTCGCCGGCCGAGCTGCGCCAGCTTTTCGGCGATTTTGCGGAGCGGCTCAAGCAGTCCCGGGCGCCGTTCGTCTCCTGCCAGCTGGAGATCCAGCGTGCGCTCGTCACGATGCTCAGCGTCCTGCAGGAGATGGGCGTCGACGAAAGCGGCCTGGGCGACAGTCCCGGCAGCCTGTTCGCCGAGGCGCATCGGCTCCCGACGCTGGATGAAGTCGGCGAATGGCTGACGGCGCTCGCGGTGCGGGGCGCCAAAGCCGCTGCGGACGGCCGCAGCCGGCTCGGGCGCAGCCAGATCGGGCAAGCGCTGCTGTACATCGAGCAGAATTTCGCCGACGAGCGGCTCAGCCTGTCGGATATTTCGCGGCAGGCGCTGATGAGCACGAGCTATTTCAGCCAGATGTTCAAGCAGGAGACCGGCGAGACGTTCGTGGAATATCTGACGCGAATCCGCATGGCCAAAGCCAAGGAGCTGCTGGAGAACACGCCGCTGAAGCTGTACGAGATCGCCGCGCGGGTCGGCTACTCCGATCCGAACTACTTCAGCCTCGCCTTCAAGAAGCATGCCGGCCTGTCGCCGCGCGAATACCGCGAGCAGGCGAGGGGGCAGGCATGACGAGGCTGCGGCCTCCCGACTGGCTGAAGCGCGGGCTGCGGCCGCTCCGCACGATCCACGGCACGATCTCGGCCGCATTCTCGATCCTGATCCTCGCGGCGATCGGCATCACGAGCCTCAACAGCTACAAGCTGTCGGAAGAGGCGGTGCTGAGCAATTCCCAGGCTTACCTGGGCGAGGTCATCCAGCAGGTCGGCCAGAACATCCAGTCGTATATCGACAACATGGAGAACATCTCGCTGCTTATCTTCACCAACAAGGACGTCAAGTATTATCTGTCGGACAATCCCTTCCTCAGCCGGGAGGAGATCCGCACCTACGAGAAAAGCATCTCCGACCTGTTCCAATCGCTGCTGTACACCCGCAAGGACATCGCCTCGATCATGGTGTTCGGCTATAACGGCCGCAACGTGTCCGACCGCAGGCTGACGACGCTCAATCCGTACGTGCAGCTGCGCGAGCAGGATTGGTATGTCAAAGCGGCGCGCGCCGGCGGACGCTCGGTCATCTCGGCGCCGCATGTGCAGAACGTCGTCTCCGGCGATTACGAATGGGTCGTCTCGCTCAGCCGCGAGCTGAAGAACAGCAACGGAATGACCGGCCAAGGCATCGCGCTCGTCGACCTCAAGCTCAACGTCATCAACGAAATCTGCCGAAGCGTCAAGCTCGGCTCGCGCGGCTACGTGTTCATCGTCGACAGCGCCGGCAACATCGTGTACCACCCCCAGCAGCAGCTGCTGTACAGCAAGCTGCGCGAGGAGCCGATCGAGCGCATCCTCTCCGCGGATCAAAGCAGCTTCCTCGTCGATGACGGCGCCGGCGAGAGGCTGTATTCCGTGCAGGACAGCAACTTCGGCTGGAAAATCGTCGGCGTCGCCTATCGCAGCGAGCTGATCGCCGAACCGGACGCGATGCGAAACTCCTTCCTCCTCTGGGCCGCGGCCGCGCTGGCGGGAACGCTGCTCATCAGCCTGCTGCTGAGCCATCGCATCACCCGCCCGATCCGCAGGCTGCAAGCGGCGATGCGCCAGGTCGAGCGAGGCAACTTCGAGGTGCGCGCCGAGGTGGAGCAGCAGAGCGAGATCGGACAGCTGGAGCGGACGTTCAACATGATGGTCGGCCAGACGCAGCGCCTCATGGACGAGCGCATCCAGACCGAGGAGACGAAGCGCCGGACGGAGCTTCGGCTGCTGCAATCGCAGATCAATCCGCATTTTCTTTACAACACGCTCGATTCGATCATCTGGATGGCGGAGCAGCGCAAGAACGAGGAGGTCGTGCGGATGACCTCGGCGCTGGCCAAGCTGTTCCGCGCCAGCATCGCCAAGGACGACGAGCTCGTGCCGATCCGCATCGAGCAGGAGCATATCGCCAGCTACCTGCAGATTCAAAAGATGCGCTATCGGGACATGCTGGACTACGAGATCGACATCCCGCGCGAGCTGCACCTGTACAAGTCGCCTCGTATCCTGCTTCAGCCGTTCGTAGAGAACGCGATCTATCACGGCATCAAGAACATGCCGGAAGGAGGAGTGGTCCAGATTGCCGCCGAGGTGGACGGAGACTCCATCCGATTCACGGTGAGAGACAACGGCAAGGGCATGGACGAGGAGACGGTGCAGGCGGTCCTGAACGCGAGCGCTCGCGACAACGACGGACGCGACCATATCGGAGTCAGCAACGTCAACGAACGGATCGTCCTCACGTTCGGAGCCGGCTATGGCGTGTCGATCGAGAGCGAGCCCGGCGAAGGAACCTGCGTCGCCATCACGATACCGAAGGTCCGTTGAAGGAGGTCATGCCGATGGGAAGCAAGAAGCTGTGGCTGCCGCTCCTGCTGCTGCTGTTCGCCGCGCTCGTCGTCTGGAACGGCTTGAAGCGCTCGGAGCCTGCCGATGCCGGAGGCGGCATCATCGTCATCCTGCAGACGAAGGACGTCAACAGCTCTTACTGGCAGACGGTGCGCTCGGGCGCGCTGGCGGCGGCCAAGGAGCTGGACGTGGCGCTCGAGCTGCTCGGTCCGACCGGAGCGGAGGCGGCGGAGGAGCAGAAGGAGCTGCTGCGGGGGGCGATCGCGGCCCGGCCGGAGGCCATCGTGCTCGCGCCGATAGCCGAGGAGCGGCTGTCGGAGGAGCTGGACGCCTGCCGCAAGGCCGGCATCAAGCTCATCGTCATCGATACGCCGCTGCTGAGCCATCCGTATGACAGCTACGTCTCCAGCGATCATGTCGAGGAAGGCCGCGTCGCGGCGGACATGCTCGCTCCCGACAAGCGCAAGAAGCCCGTTTACGCCTTCATCACGAGCGACGACGACTCCGTCGTGGCGAGCCAGCGCCGCCAGGGCGTGCTGGAGAAGCTCCCGCCGGGAGAGGCGTTCAGCCTCGGAACGATCGACGTCGGCAAGTCCGAGGAGCAGGCGTACCGGACGGTCAAGTCGCTTACGGTCGCCTATCCCGGCATGAACGGCATCGTCGCCTTGACCGATGTCGGGGTGAGCGGCGCGGCTCGCGCCCTGGAGGATCAGGGACTGTCTCATAGCGTCAAGCTGATCGGCTTCGACAGCTCGCTGCCGGAGATCCAGCTGCTCGAACGGGGGCGGATGCATGCGCTGATCGTTCAGAACCCGTTCAACATGGGGTATCTCGGCGTCGAGACGGCTAGCGCCGTCATGCAGGGCAGGAAGCGTCCGCAGTGGGTGGACATCCCGTCCGCGACGATCACGTCGGCCAACATGTACGAGCCCGAGAATCAGAAGCTGCTGTTTCCGTTCGTATCATGAATCCATCGTCCGTTGAAAAGGAGGCGCTATGCCATGACGAATGACGTCGCGGGCAAAGCATCGCCGCGGTCCGCGCGCCCGCAGCGTCCCGAACCTGCGCCGGAGCGGCAGGCTGGTGCTGCCGCTCCGCTGCGGACGGCGGCCCGGCGGCGGATCGAGCGGACCGCCTGGGCGCTCGCTCTGGCCGCGCTCTTGGCAGGCTGCTCCTCGTCCTCTCCCGCGCCCAAGGTGACCGAGCCGGAGCCGCAGCAAGCGCTCATCAAGTTCGTCGCTTCCGAATACAGCACGGAGACGAAGCCGCTGCTCGAGGATATCGTAAGCGGCTTCGAGTCGCTCCATCCCGACATCCGCGTCGAGCTCCAGGTCGTCAATTGGGACATTCTTGACGGCGTCTACACGAACATGCTCGCGCAGGGCGAGCCGCCCGATTTGCTGAATGCCAATTTCTACGCGCATTTCGCGGCGGACGGGCTGCTGAACGATCTGGGAGAAATCCTGCCGGACTCGTTCCTCGACAACCTGCAGCCTTCGCTGCTCGCCCGCGACACCTACAAAGGACAGCTTGCCGCGCTTCCGTACGTCGCCTCGGTCCGCAGCCTGTACTACAATCAGGAGCTGTTCGAGCAAGCCGGCATCGCGGGACCGCCTCGCACCTGGTCGGAGCTCGTCGAGGACGCGCGACTCGTGCGGGAGGGCGGGCACGGAGAGGGCTTCGGCATCGACATGACCGACAACGAGATCCACTCCTACCTGAGCTATTTCTTTTACGGAGCGGGCGGCGGCTGGATCAAGAACGGCCGGTGGGCGATCGACCAGCCGGCCAACGTGGAGGGGCTGGAGCTGCTCAAGTCGATGTACGACGCCGGCCTCACCGATGCCGAACCGTGGCTCAAGACGCGGGACGAGAAGCAGCGGATCCTTGGCGGCGGCGGGCTCGCGATGATGATCTCGGGCAATTATTTCAGCTCCGTCGTGCCCAAGGAATTCCCGGGACTGCGATGGGGCAGGGGACCGATTCCGGTCAAGGACGGCCAGCCGCCGATGACGTTCGGCGTGCAGGACGTGCTCGTCTCGTTCAAGACGGGCCATACCGACCCGGCCGCGCTGTCCGCCTTCATCCAGTATCTGTACGAGGACGAGCGTTATGCCGACATGGTGCGCCAGGAAGGGTTCCTGCCGGTGACGCTGTCGGCGGGAAGGCTGCTGTCCGAAGGCGATGCGGAGATGCGCGCCAACCTGGACGACCTAGGCGGCGCGCGCTTCGTGCCGATCGAGCAGCCGCGCTGGAGCAACGTGATGGACGCGGCCCGCAAGCTCGGCAGCGCCGTGCTCCAAGGGCGATACTCGCCGCAGTCGGCGCTGGAGGAGCTCCAAGCGATCGCGATGAAGCAGGACGTGGATTGAGCGAAGCCAGGAAAGAGCCGCTTCCGGCAACGGAAGCGGCTTTTTCTATGGCGTCGGGAAAGACGGCGGCTGCTTATGTGCATAAAATGACATTTCCTATCAAAACGATGAAACTAAAAATCATAAAATACTAAAGATTTTACGGAAGATATTCCATAGAGCGCGCAAGCGATCCCCTTTACGATACATATAGGCGGTGGCTCTACCGGCAAGCCGTCGGAAAAGCGAGCATCGGCCAAAACAGATCCAATCGGGAGGGTTATGCCAAGATGACGTTTACCGTAAAGAAAACAGCAGCGGGCGCCATGGCGATCGCGATGTCGCTGGCCGTGCTTGCAGGCTGCGGCGGCAACAACGGCAACAGCGGCAACAACGGGGGAGCGGCCAACGAGCCGGCAGCGAACTCGGCAACGAACGCAGCGGCGGAAAACACCGCGGGCACGGGCGGCGAGACGAAGCTGAGCGGAGACTTCACGGTCCAATACTTCGTCGGCGGCTACGGCGACAAGTGGTGGAAGCAAGTCATCGCCGACTTCAAGGCGGCCAATCCGGACCTGAACATCAAGGAAGAGGCTGGCCCTCAGATCAATACGCAGAACAAGCCGAAGTGGATCGCGGGCAACCCGCCTGACTTCGTGTACATCGACGGTCCGGAACTCAACGACCGCCAGATGGCCGAAGACGGCCAGCTGGAGGACCTGACCGACTGGCTGCAGACGGCGACCAACGTCGACGGCGTGAAGATTCTCGACCTGCTCGCGCAGCAGCCTCCGCAATACGGCGGCAAAATCTACAACGTGCCGCTCGTCCTGAACTCATGGGGCATTTTCTACAACAAGGCGCTGTTCGAGAAGAACGGCTGGACCGAGCCGAAGGATTGGGATACGTTCCTCAGCTCCTCCGAGGCGATCAAGGCGGCCGGCACTACGCCGTTCATCCACACCGGCAAATACCCGTACTACATCAACAGCTCCTTCCTGTTCCCGGCGATCGTCTCCGCCAACGGCAACGACTACAAGCTGCTGCAGGACATGGGCGACAGCAAGGTCGAGGCGTTCAAGTCGCCGCAGGTGCTCGAAGCGCTGGGCAAGATCGTCGAGCTGCGCGACAAGGGCTTCATCGACAAGGCCTCCGTCTCCATCAACCATACGGACTCGCAGATGCTGTTCCTGCAGAACAAGGACGCGTACATCCCGAACGGCCTGTGGCTGCCGAACGAGATGAGCAAGGACGTTCCGGCCGACTTCAAATTCGGCTTCATTCCTTCCGTCACGCAAAAAGCGGGAGACAAGGTCGTCGCCAACACGTCGACGTCCACGGTCGCCATCGCCAAGAACGCGAAAAACAAGGACGCCGCGAAAGCGTTCCTGCAGTTCATCTTCTCCGAGAGCCAGGCGTCCAAGTTCGCCGAGCTGAGCGGCGCTCCGTCCAACATCAAGGGCGACATCAGCAGCTCCGCCGCGCCGGACTTCGTCAAGCAGGCAGCGGCCTTCCTGACCGCCGATACGACGGTCGTCGTGCCTACGGTCACGTTCAACCAGGACGTGGACAAAGCGATGCAGGACGCGACGGTCGCGCTGACGATCGGCAAGATCGATGCTCAAGGCTGGGTCGACCGCGTCGTCAAGGTCGTCGAAAAAGTCGCGAAGTAACGATCGGCTGTCCAAGACCAAGATAGAACCAGCAAAGGCCATCCTCGGGAGCGGAAGCTCCCGGGGATGCTCTCTGATGGCAGAACGAACGGGGCGGTGAGCTTGAGATGAAACTGGGAGGAGCCAAACTGCAGCGCAAGCTGTTCATTGCGGCATTTATCATTCCGACATTCCTCTATTTTTGCTTGTTCACGATCTATCCGATCGTTCAAGCTTTATACAACTCCTTTTACGACTGGTCCGGCATGTCCCAGAACAAGGATTTCGTCGGGCTGCAGAACTTCAAGGACCTGCTGCAGGACCCGATCATGCTTACGGCCATCGGCAACGATTATTTCCTCGTCGCCGGCAAGATGATCGGCATCATGGTCATCGCGACCTTCTTCGCCGTGGCGCTGACGCGCCTGCGCATCAAGGGCGCCGGGTTTTTCCGCTCCATCTTCTTCATCCCCAACGTACTGTCCGTCGTCGTCGTCGGCATTCTGTGGGGCTTCATCTACAACCCGCAGATCGGCTTCCTGAACGGCTTCCTGTCGCTGTTCACCAAGGAGCCCGTCACGATCAACTGGCTCGGCTTCGAAAGCCATTCGATCTGGATGCTGCTGCCTCCCACCATCTGGGCAGGCATCGGATTCTACATGATCCTGCTGATCGCCGCAATCACGAATATTCCGGAGTCGCTTTACGAAGCCGCCGACATAGAAGGTGCCGGACAGTGGCATCAATTCCGGCACATCACGCTGCCCCTCGTCTGGGAGCAGATGAAGATTTCCGTCATCAACATCATGATGACGACGCTGAACGGCTCGTTCGTCATCGTGACGATCATGACGGCAGGCGGACCGGACAACTCGACGCAGGTCATGGGCTCGTACCTGTATCAGCAGGCGTTCAAGCAGGCTCACTTCGGGTACGGAGCCGCCATCGGCATCGCGATTCTGACCACCTCGCTCATCACCACGCTCTTCCTGCAGTGGCTTCTGCGCAAGGATCAGGTGGAAGTCAGCTGAAGCAAGACAGATAAGGAAGGAGAGAAGCGAGTATGGTTCAACGCACCGTTCATCCTGTCGTCAAAGGATTTTTCATGCTGCTGCTCATCCTTTGGGGCATCTCGGTCCTGTATCCGCTCCTGTGGACCTTCTTGGATTCCCTCAAAGACAACCAGCAGTTCTATTTCAACATGCCGTGGGCGCTGCCGGAGCTGCCGCTGCAATGGTCGAACTTCAGCTACGTCTGGAACAACTACAATTTCGGCAGCTACTTCTTCAACTCGATTCTCGTTACGACGGGCGGCACGCTGCTCGGCCTCGTGCTCGCGTCGATGACGGCCTATACGATCGGTCGCTACACCTTTTTCGGCAGCAAGGCGCTGTTCCTGATCTACATCTCGTCGATGATGGTTCCGTTCAGCCTCGCGCTCATCCCGCTGTTCTTCCTCATGAACGATCTCGGGCTGACCAACAAGCCGCTGGGCCTCATCATCGTCTACGCCTCCAATACGCTCGCTTTCGGCATCTTCGTGCTCATCGGCTTCTTCAAGACGCTGCCCAAGGAGCTGGAGGAGGCGGCCGCGATCGACGGCGCCGGCTACTTCGGCACGTTCTTCCGCGTCATGCTGCCGCTGTCGCGCTCCGGCCTCATCAGCGTCGGCATCATCAACGTGCTGGACATCTGGAACGAGTTCATCGTCGGCACGATCCTCGTCAACGATCCGTCCAAGTACACGCTGCCGATCGGCCTCGCCGCGATGCAGGTCGAGATGCAGTACAAGACCGAGTGGGGGCCGCTGTTCGCCGGCCTGCTGTTCACGATTGTCCCGGTGCTGATCGTCTACATGTTCGCGCAGCGCCACATCGTGTCCGGCCTCGTCGCCGGCGCGGTGAAGTGACGTTTCGACCGGCGCCGGCCGGGGGCGCAATGAGATCAAGCGCCAAATGACAGACAGTTAACGAAGCCCTAGGAAGCAAGCTGAGGTCGGTATTTTTCCGGCGTCAGCTTGTTTATTTTTCGTTGTGCTCTCTTTCGTTATAAAACGTGATGTACGCTTCAATTCGTCTGTCCTACTCTCGCAATAAAAAGTACCCCCTTGAGATAGTCATTAGTTAACCCCAGTGTGTGTGGCGAGAATGTCCATTCTAAAGGGTACACTTCAAATCTAGTGTTATTCGTTATGACTAAGAAAGCGCAAAAATTCGTTACATACAGCTTCAGCCCTAACGAACAAGCCACTGACGGTGTTTAACCGGTGACAGTTTGTTAATTTTATAGAAATGTCGGGGGCTTGTTCAGACCTGGTGATGGTTAGTGGGCTTGGATTGAGCTTTAGCACCATTTCGATCAGTTGTTCTCTATCTACAATCCTGACGCCGTTTGAGCAAGCTTGCGTCCGCGCCTTCTCTGTGTAACCACGGTTGCTGACGCCCCAAGCTTATGAGCACTATAGTAATCAACCGCCGTAAAGGCCTCCGGCACGGCTCTGAGCCAGACGGCCTTGCTGAATTGCTTGGCTTGGACGATGATCTTCTTGCTATCCTTCTTGACGACTAGTCGGCACCGTAGTCGCCAGCAGCTTGTGTTAACTCATTCGTACAGCTGTGCGATTTGAACAGGTAATCCAGGTGGAGCTCGTACTGGCAGCCTTCCTCATTTAAATGTCCTCAATTTCGGAGCGCTTGAGGTGCTCTTACGCTTCTGCTTGATTGTTTGAGCGATTACCACGATGACGGCCAAAACCAATCCGAGCTGATTGCGTCTCTTATCGTTGTACCCGTCCCAATATTGCCAAGCACAAAGAAATTCATCACTGCTGCAGATTCAAGCTCGGATTGTCTCTATATTCCTTTTCCTTCTTCGCTTTAACAAATTATTTCATTTTATTAAGTGGAGAGCGAACAGAAAAGTTGAGTTTGTTGTATACAAAAATGCAAACTATTGATATTATGTAAGCATAAATACCTAGGAGGAATTACCCAGATGTGGATTTCGTTAGTCGTAGGTTTAGGTTTTTTTGCATGTTTATCTTTGCTGGCTCTTAGCATTCTATTCTTTGTTCTAAAGAAAAGAAGTAAAGCCAAAAAGTCAATTGCTTCATCCATAGTCTTGTTCGCCTTGTTGTTTATAACGGCTCAAATCTTTGGTGAAGAGAAACAGGCAGAAGCAGAAAAAATGGTTGCCTCAACAACTCATTCCTCGCCAAGTTCCACGTTATCTCCATCACCGTCTTTAAGTCCTGCTCCAACACAAACACCTTCACCTACGCCATTAGCCACGGCAAGTGCATCACCAAAACCAACATCAGCTCAAAATGCAACAACTGTAAACACGCAAATGTTTGACTTCGCAAAGTCTGTTGAAGTTGTGGACAATCTAGCAGAAAAAAAACATCTGGACCTTACAGTTAATATGGTTGGCGAGCCTGATGGGCCTAATCCAGGATTAGCAACTGAACATGTTTTAGTTCAAACATATGAATTCTTGCAACAAGATGAATTGAGTGGAGCAAAAACAATCACAATAAAAGTTGCACAGGATAATGAAATAGTAACTCAAATTACCGTCAATAAAGAAAAATTTGTAGCAGGAGAGTACCTTATTGACTCGATATTAGATGCTTCGAAAATCGATTTAATGAATGAAGATGTAATAGAATATGGGAAGATATTGGAAAGATGGTAAATAAAATTATTAAAATAAAAGAATTTTTATGCACCCCTTCTTTACGTATTCCATTATCATCCTCATGGATAGCCGCCGAGCTGCAGGCACGCCCGCTTAGCTAATGAAACTGGTGTTCTTGAGTCCGTTTTCACTGAGCAGGCTGAGGTGTTCAAGCTGCAGCGGGCGCTTCTCTGCTGGCTCGATCTGTCCCGCTTAACGGCGCAGCCCCACTATGTGGTTTTGTATCTTTCATGCTTTCCTTCCTTTCTCATTTCTTGGTATGAAAAAAGGCCGCTCTATTTGAGTGGCCTCGCTGTGATTGTTCAGTAATTCATGTGAACCTTTCGACCAGATTGCCACGACCTTTTATACTGATCAAGTCGGTGAAGTGTATAGACAATCTCGGAAAGCATCTCGCGACGATGCCCATTCTTCTCCTCTTGCATGAGCACCAACACATCCAGATCGGACCATTTTATGGTCCCCCCTTGCCTTGGAACCGAAGATAATGAATTCACTTCGTTGAAAAATAGAAGCAAGTCGGAGTTTCAATTGAATCAAAGCTTGTTTTTCTTGAAGAGTGAGCGAGCTTAACTCCGATGGAGCATTCGTACGCATAGGCTTGTTCCACCTTCGCAAGGTCTTTGCCCTAAATGTACCATATTCGTGACTACCCCTGCACGACCTCCCGGAAGAGCGCTGCCCGATGAAGCATCTCAAGGCACATCCCGAATCATGAGCTGTTGTCGAGGGAGCTTGCGGCAGCTTAAAAAGCCTTCCCCCCGCATTCGCCAATAGCGGATGCGGAGCGGGAAGGCTTATCAAGAGCGCCGACCAGGCGGATCAGATCGTCAGTTCTCCAAGCTTAATCAGTTCGACGACAGCCTGCGAGCGGCCTTTCACGTTCAACTTCTGCATCACGTTGGAGATATGGTTGCGGACAGTCTTTTCGCTGATGAACAGCTGTCCGGCGATATCCCTCGTCGTCTTGTCTTGCACGAGCAGCTCGAAGACTTCACGTTCCCGGTGAGTCAGCAGAAACTTGTTCTTGTGGTCAGAGCCCTTCAATTTCGTCACCCCTCCTTGCACGGGTTTTTGTGGAATACAACAAGGTTAAAGGGATACAGTCAACGTATCTTATGAATCCGCCTCGGCATGGGTGCGGTCATTTCTCCATTTGGGCGCAAGTCAAGTGGAATAATGCGCGCCATTGGCGGACATGCCTTCCAGAAGCCCCCTTGATTTCCGTTTTCACCCTCGTCTGCGTGTGATAGAATAGGGGCGTCCATTTCACGAAAGATTGGAGCCGCCATCATGAAAATCGCGCTTTTGTTCGGCCTGTTCTGGATGCTGCTCGGCAACCCGCTGGTCGCCTTGCTCGTCCTGCTGGCCGTCCTTTATTTCCTCGACCGCCGCTTCGTCGGCCTGACGCCGAGCTTCACCAAGCCGCTGCGACGACGCAGCCGCATCGCGGCGCTCCGCCGGGAGCTGGAGGCGAACCCGAGCAACAGCGGCTCCCGCCTCGAGCTGGCGCGGCTGCTGCTGGAGCGCAAGTCCTACGCGGAAGCGAGGAGCACGCTGGAGCCGCTGCGCGAATCGCTGCTCATGGAGGATTCGGCCGAGTTCTGGGACGACTACGGCACGAGCCTGCTCCATACCGGCCGCGTGGAGGAAGGAGAGGCGGCGATCCGCAAGGCGCTGGACCTCAATCCGCGCGTCAAATACGGCGCGCCGCATCTGCGGCTCGCCGCGCTCAAGGCCAAAAGCGACAAGGCGCAGGCGCTGGCCCAGCTGGAGGCGTTCTCGCGCATCCAATCCTCATCCTGCGAAGGCTATTACCGGATGGGCAAGCTTCTGCAGGGGCTCGACCGCCGGGCGGAGGCGAAGGCCGCCTTCGAGGAAGGGCTGCGGCTGTACCGCCAGCTGCCCAAGTACAAGCGCCGTCAGGAGCGGCGCTGGGCGCTGCTGTGCTCGCTCGGCAAGAACGCTTCCTGACATGCCCGCCTGCGCGAGAGCGGCTTCCGTTTCGCCAGCAGGCGGGTTCATTCGCCTTCCATGCAGCGGGGCTGTCCCGGCCGATGACTTCGGCGGGGGCGGCCCTGTTTGCCGTTTTCGGAGCAAGCTGCTGCATTTTTATGAAGCGGGACAGGACGGTTTCCGCTTTTATTTGGTATAATGATAAGAATGCCGAAACAGAAAAGCGGGGGACAGCCATGCGAGCGGACGGGATCTCGGAAACGTTGCTGAGCGATATCGAGCGGAAGATCTCCGACTACACGCGAAAGGAAATCATCACGCGCGGCTGGGATTACTACGCAAAAGGACAGGTGAAGTCGGTGCAGGCGGCCGGCTCGCGGCTGCTCGCTGCCGTCGAGGGCTCGGAGCGCTACCATGTCGGACTGGGCGCGCGGTTCGACGACAACGCATGCGACTGCCCGTACTCGGGCTGGTGCAAGCATATGGCGGCCGTCTACTTCGCCGCGCTGGAGCAGCAGGGCGGCGAGCCGAAGCGGGCGCTCGAGCGGATGACGGGAGCCGGTCCGGTGACGGTGAGCCGTCTCGAGAAGCAGCCGGCGGCCGACCTGGGCGAGCCGCCCGCGCAAGCGGGAACGGGAAGCCTCGGCGAGCAGTCGAGTCCTCGGGAATGGATGGAATGGATGGAGCATCGGTTCGGCCGGACGTGGCAAGGCTGCCGGCATACGCTGCATCCGCTGCAGCCGGTGCTGTCGGCGCTCAAGGGTTCGGCGCGCGACTGGCCCAAGCCGCTGCAGGCGATGCACTGGATGTACAGCATCCTGTTCATCCTGGAGCAGGCGGAGCGGGCGATCAAGCTGTCGGATCCGTTCAGCCGCTATTATCAGGAGATGAGCTTCACCCGCATGGCGGAGCCGTGGATCGAGCACTACTACTCGCTCGCCGAGCGCCAGGCCGCGGAGTCTGCGGGCGAGGAGGGCCGGGCGTGGCAAAAAGAGCTGGCGGCTTACTTGCGGGGCCAGGCTGCCTCGCCCGAGGCGAAGCTGTTCCGCTGGGATCAGCTTTACCTCGGCTTCATCTCCCCGCTGCTGTCCGATCCGGACTGGCCGATCGGCGAGCGCGCGGAGCTGGAGCGGCTGCTTGAGCATGCCCGCGCCGCGCGCCGGGCTGCGGCGCAGGCGGCGCCTGCCGGCGAAGCGGCCGCGGAGGAGGAGCGAGGCTTGGCCTTCGCCCATGCGGCGCTTGCCTATCTCGACGCCGCCCAAGGCGAGGACGCCAAAGCGGTGGAGCGTCTGGGACAGACGCCGCCGGATGCGGCCGCCGGGCTTGCGCTCGACTACGCCCGCACCCGGCTGGAACAGCGCGGCTGGGAGGCCTTCTCGATCTGGATGGACTTCCTTGACCCGATCGCCGGCGCCAAGCGCGGCAACCTGCTGACTTCCTACCTGCAGCTCTGCCGCGAGGCCGATCTGGCTTCGCCGTCGGACCCGTCCTGGCAGCGCCGGATGTCCGACAAGCTGCCTTACTCGTACATGTCGCTGGCGGACCTGCTGCTCGAAAAAGGCTGCTTCGAGGAATGGGCGGACCTGCAGCTGGCCATGGGACTGCGGCCCGACGAGCTCGATCCGGCGGACCTGCGTCTGATCTCGAAGCGCGCTCCTTCCGTCATGATTCCGCTGTATCATCAGGCGGTGGAGGGCTGGATCTCGATGCGCAACCGCCAGAGCTACCGGATGGCCGTCAAGCAGCTCAAGAAGCTGGAGAAGCTCTATGCCGCCGAGAAGCGGACGGAGGCTTGGACGGCGTATCTCGACCGGACCGTCTCCAAGTACCAGCGGATGCGGGCGTTCCAGGAAGAACTGCGGAAAGGAACCATGCTGAAATGATGAAGGGATTCTCTGCCGCGCGACCGATCGTCGTGGACGGCTATTGGAACGGAAGCGGCATCGTGCTTCAAGCGGAAGACGCGGGCGAGCTCGAAGCCCGGCTGAAGGATCTGCTGTTCGCCTGGCATGAGCCCTCCTGGTACGGAGCCGACATCGATTACGTCGAGTCCGATTCGACGCGCAAGGCCAAGCCGATGCTGCTGCGTCCGCTGACCGCGCTGGACTACTTGCTGTCTCCGCAGCCGGTGCGCATGCTCGCGATCGCCTGGTCGAGCCAGGGCGAGCAGCTGCGGGCAGGAGCCCTTCGCATCCGGGAGGCGCTGGAGAGCGGCGGCTTCGAGCCGGATTGGAGCCGCTGGGCGGACGGGGAGCGCGGCTGGCGCTTCCGCGACAGCCAAGGCCAGATCGAGGAAGCTTCGGCGTGGCTCGCCGGCTGGCTCGGCGCGTGCGTCGAGCAGCTGCTGCAGGAGGATGCCGGCGCGCAAGCGGCCTGGAGCGGCCTCGCGCGGGCGCTCGGACCTGCGCTGGAGCGCCGTTCTCCGGATGAGGAGGACTGGTATATCGGCCTCGGTCTCAAGCAGGACCGGTTCCCGTTCCGCATCGCGCTGCAGCTCGCGGAGCCGGGCGACGACGGCGTCTGGCGGCTGCGCGCGGCGCTGCGCGGACGCGCGCCGGACTCCGCCTGGATCCCGCTCGAGCGCGGCGCCAAGCCCGGCAGCTGGCGCCCGGCGGCGGGCTCGGAGCTGAGCCTGCCGGAGGAATGGCTGCCGCTGCTGGAAGAGCGGCTCGCCAAGGAAGAGGGCAAGTGGCGGACGGCGCTGCCGGATTGGAGCGGCGAGGAGGACATGGTCAAGCGCGAGCTCGCGGACGAGGAGGCTTGGCGGTTCCTGGAGCAGGCGAGCCTCCAGCTGCTCGACGCCGGCTCGGCGGTGCTGCTGCCCGGCTGGTGGGATGCGGTGCGCAAGCGCCGCGTGCGGCTCAAGGCCAAGCTGCGCTCGGCGACCGGCTCGGCGGAGCAGCCGATGTTCGGCCTGTCGCAGATCGTGCAGTTCGACTGGAAGCTGGCGCTCGGCGGCGCCGACCTGTCGGAGGAAGAGTTCATGCAGCTCGCGGCGCAGAACAAGCGGCTCATGAAGATCGACGGCGAGTGGGTCCATCTGCATCCGGAGGACATCACCCGCATCCGCAGCTGGATCAAGAAGAACGGCGGCAAGAAAGGACTCAGCTTCCGCGAGATCATGCAGATGCATCTGCAGGGCGGGGTCGTCCTGGACGACGAAGCGGAGGAGGGCGAGGAGCTGCTGAAGGCGGAGGTCGAGCTGAACGCGCATCTGCAGCAGCTCATGACCCGGCTGCAGGACACGTCCGAGCTGCCGCTGGTCGACGTGCCGGGCTCCTTCCGCGGCCAGCTGCGGCCCTATCAGCATCAAGGCGTGTCGTGGCTCGCCTTCCTGCGGCGGTTCGGACTCGGAGCGACGCTGGCGGACGACATGGGCCTCGGCAAGACGATCCAGTTCACCGCCTATCTGCTCCATGTGCGGGAGACGGGAGCCGCGGCCGGCGAGCCGGTCCGGCCCTCGCTGCTCATCTGCCCGACGTCGGTCATCGGCAACTGGGAAAAGGAGCTGCAGCGCTTCGCTCCGGGGCTGGAGGTGCGGCTGCATTACGGGCCGCGCCGCGCGCGCGGCAAGGAAGCGTTCCAGGCGTTCGCGGACGGCGCCGATCTCGTCATCACCTCCTACGCGCTCGCCTCGCTCGACGAGGAGGAGCTGGGCGGCTTGGAGTGGGAGAGCCTCTGCCTCGACGAGGCCCAGAACATCAAGAACGTCTACACCAAGCAGTCCTCGGCCATCCGCAGCCTGCCGAGCCGCCATCGCATCGCGCTGACGGGCACGCCGATGGAGAATCGGCTGAGCGAGCTGTGGTCGATCTACGACTTCACCAATCCGGGCTATCTCGGCACGTTGCCGGAATTCAGGCGTGCGGTCATCCTGCCCATCGAGAAGGACCGCGACGCAGAGCGGATCGCCTCGCTGCAGCGGCGGATCAAGCCGTTCATGCTGCGCCGGCTCAAAAAGGACCCGGCCATCCAGCTGTCGCTGCCGGAGAAGAACGAAGGCCAGGTGTACGTGACGCTGACGGCCGAGCAGGGGGCGCTCTACGAGACGATCGTCTCCGAGCTGCTCGAGAAGCTCGATACGCTGGCGCCGATGCAGCGCCGCGGCCTCATCCTCGCCTCGATCACGAGGCTCAAGCAGGTATGCGACCATCCGGCGCTGCTGCTCGGAGAGGATGCGTCCGGAGACTGGTCGCCGGAGCGCTCCGCCAAGCTGATGCGGCTGGTCGAGATGTGCGAGGAGATCGCCGCCGAAGGCGAGCGCGCGCTTATCTTCACGCAGTTCGTCGACATGGGGGCGGCGCTGCAGCGGCTGCTGCAGGAGCGGCTCGCCCTGCCGGTGCCGTACTTGCATGGCGGCGTGCCCAAAGCGCGCCGCGACGAGATGATCGAAGCGTTCCAGGACCCGGAGCGGCCCCACGGGGCGTTCGTCCTCTCGCTCAAGGCCGGGGGCACCGGCCTGAACCTGACCGAGGCGAACCATGTGTTCCATTTCGACCGCTGGTGGAACCCCGCCGTCGAGAACCAGGCGACGGACCGCGCGTTCCGGATCGGCCAGCGGCGGCAGGTGCAGGTGCACAAGTTCGTCGCGCTGGGCACGCTCGAGGAGCGCATCCACGAGATGATCGAGCGCAAGCAGTCGCTGAGCGAGCAGGTCGTCAGCCAGTCCGAGCAGTGGATCACCGAGCTGTCGAACGAGGAGCTGAAGGAGATTTTCACGCTCCGCAAAGAGTGGCTCGAGAGCTGAGCCGGGGGTACAGGAGGGGGGCGGCAGGATGAACGAAGAACTCGAACCGCGTCCGGAACGGCCTGCTTCGATGGACGAAGGCGCCGAGCCGGCCGCCGGCGCGCAGCCGGCTGCGGCCGGCTCGCTCTCTCCGGAGTGGGAGGCGTTCTACGAAGCGGTGCGCCAGGCGGCGCGCCGCTTCGGACAGCGCTAGCCGGCTGGCGAATGCCGGTCCCGCCGGATTCGATGCCTGGATAGGCCAAGACCCGCAGAAGCGATTCGCTTCTGCGGGTCTTGGTCTTTTTCGGCATGAAACTTGTCGTAAAAATCTATCCCTTGACAGTCTATTTTTCATCCTGCAAGCCCGGGGCCATTGGCCTATAATGAAAGCAGGACATAGACTGTCATGCGGTCAGACAAGGGGAGGTCTGTCTATGGGCAAGAAAGGGCTGCGCGCGCTGCTGGCGCTCGGTCTGCTGCTCGGTCCAGCCGGCTGCTTCGGCGGCGGAGCGGGCGAGAACGGCAATCAGCCTGAGCAGGGAGACGAACCGGCAATCGGCGGAACGACGCATGTCAATCTCACGATTCGCCATACGCAGATCAAGCAGTCGGTCAAGGCCCGGCTGAAGATCCTGCAGGACGTGCTCGACGAGACGGAGCGGACCAATCCGGGCCTCAAGTTCCAGCTCGAGGGCATCGACGAGATCATCAATCGCGACCAGAAGCTCAAGGCGGAGATGGCGACGGGCTCGACGCCGGACATCTTCGAGGTGTTCGGCGGCTCGGACCTGCGGCTGTACGTCAAGGCGCAGCGGCTGCTCGACCTGACGCCGATCATCGAGGAGCTCGGCATCGGGCAGCAGTTCCAGAGCCTCGAGGAGTTCACCGTCGACGGCCGCGTCTACGGCTTGCCTTTCGGCGGCTACAGCGAGGCCGTCTATTACAACAAGCGGATTTTCCGCGAGCTCGGGCTCGCCGTGCCGGCGACCTGGGAGCAGCTGATGGAGGCGTGCGAGCGCATCCGCCAGGCGGGCTACAGTCCGTTCGCCTTGTCCGCCAAGGATCCTTGGCTGGCCGGGATGATGTGGAACACGATCATGGACCGCCATGCGGGGACGGACAAGCTGCGGGCGATCGCCTCCGGCACGGCCAAGTGGACCGATCCGGACGTGCTGGCCGGCTTCAAGGCCTACGCCGAGATCGTGGACAAGGGCTATTTTCCCGCCGACGCGCTGAGCCAGGAAGAGAAGCAGCAGGCCAAGGACCTGCTCACCGGCAAGGCGGCGATGCTGTTCACGGGCACCTGGGACTTGGCCGGCCTGACCGACGACAATGCCGGACCGTTCAAAAACGACATCGGCTACTTCAGCTTTCCGTCGGTGACGGGAGGCAAAGGCGATCCCGGCGCGCTCAACGCCGGCTATTCCAACGGGTTCGGCTTCTCGTCGAGCCTGAGCGAGGACCAGCGGCAGATGGTCAAGAGCTTCATCCGCAATTATTTCAACGAGCAGGTGCAGAAGCGGATCCTGCTGGAGGACAAGACGCTGCCGTCGATGAAGCTGAGCGATTATGCGGGCATCGATCCGCTTATTTCGGAGGTGCTGCAGGTCGTCGGCAACGCAAGCCGGTCGTTCCCGGCCTTCGACTCCATCTTCTCCCCCCGCATGAACGCGGAGATCGGCATCGGCCTGCAGGAGCTGATCGGCCAGGTCAAGACGCCGGAACAGGTCACGAAGAGCCTTCAGCAGCAGCAGGAGAGCGACATCTCGCCCGCCGGAGGAAGCTGACGAACATCTTAGAGAGGAGCTGGAGAAGCCGTGAACCTGAGACCGAAGCTTCTGCTCGCCTTCATCCTGCTCATCGTCGTGCCGGTTGCAGCGTCGGGCGTCGTGTCCTTCCTGTATTACGAGCATCTGATCGAGAAGAAATACAACGAGCAGACAGAGCTGACGATGAACGCGGTCGGCCGCAACATCACGAACTTTTTCGACGAAATGAACCGCTTGACGGACGTGAACCTGACAAGCTCCGTCGTCCAGCATACGCTCAAGATCAACGCCGATCCGGGCGGAGGAGCCAGCTCCCTGATCGCGATCGGCCTGGCCGAGAAGGAGATGGGACCGCTGCTGTTCCAGAATCCGGCCATCAGCTACATCGCCCTCTACGCCAACAACGGCGCGCTGTTCCGCTCGACGAGGAACGATCCGACGACGTTCAAGCCGATCGGCTACGACCGGCTGAGGCGCCACCCCTCCTATGAGGAGGCGGTCAAGCTCAACGCCAAGCCGCTCTGGATCGGCCCATACGAGCAGGAGGAGCTGACGGGCAAGGAGTTCGCGCTGTTCACCCAGATGAGGCTCGTCAAGGACCGCGAGAGCCTGAGCGACCTCGGCATCATGGTCACCCAGTTCAAGTCGTCGGGCGTGGACGAGATCCTGACGGACTTCAAGGGCAGCGAGGACGACGGCTCGCGCTACTATATCCTCAACCGCAACGGGCTCGTGCTGCTCGACAGCGAGACCGACATGGAGGGCAGCTACATCAGCAGCTCCAGCTATGCGGCGGCGAGTCCCGGCACGCCGTATGTGAGCGGACGGGCGGAGTTCCTCCACGTCGACAGCCTCGTCTCCTCCTACTGGCTCGGCATCAACGACTGGATGCTCGTCTCGGCCAAGCCGTGGAGCTCGCTCATGAGCGAGAACATCGCCTTCGTCAAATGGATCAGCCTGCTGACCGGCCTCAGCCTGCTGTCGGCCGTGCTGTTCAACGTCTTTTTCGTCAATCGGGTCGCGAAGTCGATCATCCGCGTCGTGCGCAAGATGCGGCTCGTCGAGCAGGGCCTGCTGGACATCCGCGTGCCGGTGCAGGGCAAGGACGAGACGGTGCTGCTCGGCAACAGCTTCAACAGCATGACCGAGCGGCTCGGTCGGCTGCTGACCGAGGTGAGGGAGGAGCAGATCCGCAAGCAGCGGGCCGAAATGATGCTCATGCAGGCGCAGATCAAGCCGCATTTCCTGTTCAACACGCTGGAGTCGATCAACGCGCTGGCCGCGCAGAACGAAGGGGCCAAGATCATGCTGATGGTGCGCCGGCTCAGCCAGCTGCTGCGCACGAGCATGCACCAGAAGGAAGAGATCACCGTCCACGAGGAGCTCGAGCATGTCCGCAGCTACCTCGAGATCCAGAAGTACCGGTTCGAGGATCTGTTCTCGTACGGAATGGACGTGGACGAGGGCGCGCTGGAATACCGCATCCTCAAGCTGACGCTGCAGCCGCTCGTGGAGAACAGCATCCAGCACGGCTTCGACGGGCTGGAACGTGCCGGCATCATCACGGTGCGGGTCGAGCTGCGTCCGGGCGCCATCATGCTGACGGTCGAGGACAACGGCATCGGCATGGACGGACCGACGCTGCAGCGGGTGGCGGAGGGCAAGAAGGACGAGAAGTGGAGTCCGATGGAAGACGGAGAGCGGGGAGGGCTGGGCCTGCGCAACGTAGCGGACCGGCTGCGGATCCACTACGGACCTTCCTTCGGCATGATGATCTGCAGCAGCCCCGGCGAGGGGACGATCATCCGCTGCACGATACCGCGCAATAAGGGGGACCTCGAATGACGGGCAAGGTCATGATTGTCGACGACGAGCCGCATATCACGCGCAACCTCGAGAAGGTCATCCCGTGGGAGATGCTCGGCCTCGAGGTGGCGGCGACGGCCAAAAATGGAAGGGAGGCGCTGGAGGCGCTGCAAGGCGGCGGGTTCGACCTGCTGCTCTGCGACATCCGCATGCCGGTCATGGACGGCATGACGCTCGTCAAGACGATTCGCGACACCGGCATGGACCTGGACATCATCATGCTGTCGGGCTATCAGGATTTCAGCTACACCCGCACGGCGATCCAGTACGGCGTGCAGGACTACATCCTCAAGCCGATCCCCTACGACGAGCTGACCGGCGTCATCGCCCGCGTCATGAGCCAGCGGCGCGCCCGGCAGCGGCAGCAGCAGGACGAGCGCGTCCGCATGAGCGCCGTCCTCGACCTCGCCAACGAAAAGGTGCTGTTCGACGTGCTCAAGGACTACACCGACGTGTCGCACAACCACTGGCTCGTCGCCGAGGACGAGCATGAGCTGTCCGGGCGCTCGTACCTGCTGCTCGTGCTGGACATGGATGCCGGCGCGGAGGAGGCCAAGGATTGGCGGGAGTGGAACGACAAGGAGCGCAAGCTGTGGAACTTCGCGGTCGCCAACGTGCTGCGGGAGTCGCTGCGGCGCAGCGGCATGCGCCATGCCGTCATTCAGATGCGCGACGGCGAATGGTGCGTGCTCGCCGCGATGAAGGAAGGCTATCTTTTCGACAGAGGCGAGACCGCCCAGTGGATCGAAAAGCTGCTGGAGGAAATCCGCCGGCATGTCAAGCTGAGCCTGCATGCCGGCGTGTGGGGCGACCTCGTCGACATGAAAGGGCTCTCGAGCGCTTACAAGCGGGTGCACCGTTCGATGCAGCTCGATCCGGAAGCCGAGCGGATTCGCTTCTTCAGCGGGGAGGCTCTGCCGCAAAACGTTTCGCATGAGGTGCTCTGGTCCAGCTCCGAACGGATTCTGGAGGCGCTCAAGCGCGGCCATGCGCAGGACGTCAACGAGGAGATGAAGCTGCTCTCCTCGCGGCTGCAGTCGCTCGGCACGCCGGAGCTCGGCCGCATCAAGCCGGTGCTGCACTACTTCGCGCTCCATCTGATGCGGGAGATGAAGGAGATGCAGCTGCTCGGCAAGGAGCAGGAGGAAGCGCTGTGGCGCAAGCTGGACCGGCGCATCAGCGCCAAAGACCTGCTCAGCGTCATCCGGCAGACGGCCGACGCGGGTCTCGCCGGCTCGAGCGACAAGAAAAAGCATTCCGAGCGCACGATCGCCGAGGCCAAGGCCTACCTCGACCGCAACCTGTACCGGGACATCGGCGTCGAGGAGGCGGCGACCCGCGTCGGGCTTAGCACCTCGTACTTCAGCCTGCTGTTCAAGCAGACGTACGGGGAGACGTTCATCGAGTACGTCACGCGCCAGCGGATGGAGAAGGCGAAGCAGCTGCTGGAGCATACGTCCAAGAGCGTCGCCCAAATATCCAAGGAAGTCGGCTACTCGGAGCGCCGCTACTTCACCAAGGTCTTCATGAAATATACCGGAGAAAACCCGACCGACTTCCGCGCAAGGCTCCAGCAGCCCGGATGAAAAGGCTTCACTCCCGTCTGGATTATGATCGAACGTGCTGGTACAATCAGGGGTGACGATCTTTATTTCGATCATTTTTTGAAGAAGGGCAGGCAAAAATCATCATGAACATGATTGAATCAGTCAATTCTTCATCGAAGCCATACGCCGGCTGGACGCTGAAGGAGAAGGCGGCCCAGCTGTTCGTCTTCGGCTTCCACGGCAAGCAGCCGTCCCAGGACATCCTGGACATCATCGAGGGGCATGGCGTCGGAGGCGTCATCTACTTCACGCGCAACATCGACGATGCCCGGCAGGTGCACGAGCTGTCCTCGCAGCTGCACCGGGCCGCTTCGGAGGCGGGACGACCGCCGCTGCTCGTGAGCATCGACCAGGAAGGCGGCATGGTGGCGCGCATCGTCGACGGCGTGACGCTCATGCCGGGCAACATGGCGCTCGGCGCTGCGGCTTCCCGCGATGGCGCCTATGAAACAGCGCGCATCTGCGGCGAGGAGCTGCGCCTGCTGGGCGTCAACCTCAACTTCGCGCCATGCCTCGACGTCAACAACAATCCGGACAATCCGGTCATCAACGTCCGCTCCTACGGCGATCGTCCGGAGCTCGTATCCGAGCTCGGCGCGGCCGCAGTCCAAGGGTTCCAGTCCTCCGGCGTGGCCGCTACGGTCAAGCACTTCCCGGGCCACGGCGACACGAGCGTCGACTCGCATCACGCGCTGCCGGTCGTCGCGCACGACCGCCAGCGTCTGGAGGAGATCGAGCTGCCGCCGTTCCGCGCGGCCATCGCGGCCGGCGCCGACGTCATCATGACCGCGCATATCTGCCTGCCCGCCCTCGACCCGAGCGGCGTGCCGTCCACGCTGTCGAAGCCGGTGCTGACCGGACTGCTGCGCGGCGAGCTCGGCTATGACCGCGTCATCGTCACCGACTGCCTGGAGATGGACGCGATCGACAAGACATACGGTCCGGGCGAAGGCTCCGTACGCGCGATCGAGGCCGGAGCGGACCTCGTCCTCATCAGCCACAACATCGACAAGCAGCTGGCCGGACTGGACGCGGTCGTTCGGGCCGTCGAGGAAGGGCGCTTGTCCGAGGAGCGGCTGGAGCAGTCGCTGGACCGGATTCTTTCGCTGAAGGAGAAGCTCGGCGCAGCGGAGGCGCCGGCTCCGTGGGAGCAGAGCTCGCCGCGCATCGGCACGCCGGAGCACCGGGCTGTCGCCGAGCGCTGGAGCGAGGCTTCGTTGACGCTCGTCAAGAACGAGGGCGGCCTGCTGCCGCTGCCGGCCGAGGGGCGCACGCTCGTGCTCTGGCCGGAGATCAAGGCGGTATCGGTCGCCGACGAGATGCTCTCCGGCGACGGCACGCTCGGCAGCTGGCTGTCGAAGCTGCTCCCGAACGTCGAGGAGCGCCGCCACGACGACGCCACTGCGCTCGACGGACTGGATGCGTTCGACCGCATCGTATTCGTCAGCTACGACGCCTCCAAGCATCCGCAGGAGCTTGAGCTCGCCGAGCGGCTGCTCCAGGTCGCCGGCGACCGCACGGTCGCCGTCTCGGTGCGCAATCCGCTGGACTTGACCCGGTTCCCGTCCGTGCAGGCTTTCCTCGCCGTCTACGAGTGCCGTCCGCTGGCGCTCCGCTCCGCCGCCAAGGCTCTTGCGGGCGAGCTGACGCCGGCCGGCAAGCTGCCGATGGCGCTGAGCGAGGCGTATCCGTTCGGCTTCGGGCTGTAGGGCGTCGGCATCAGCTCAGCTAGGATATGAAGTCTTTTGGAGTCGTTTAAGTCCTTCCTTCGGGCAGGACTTTTTTTTGTAGCCGAGCAGGCCTTTGCACGAGCTTAATGGGAACGGCCGAACGGGCCGCTGCGCGAGCTTAATCGGAAGGGCCGAACAGGTCGCTGCGCGAGCTTAATTGAATGGGCCGAACAGGTCGTTGCGCGAGCTTAATCGGATGGGCCGAACAAGCCGCTCCGCGAGCCGAGCCTTTCTCCGATTCCACTGGAAGCCGGATGCCTGGATTGCCCAACCTCCTATTCGGAGGCCATTCGTCTTCCAAGAGGACCGCTGCCGCTTCTCCAAAAGGCATCGGCTCGCTTCGCTTCCTTCGTCCCGCCGCCCGCCTTCACCCCCTTTATATAGGGGGGATCGTCTCCCGCATGCCCGGGAGACGGCAGCCTAGCCTTGCGCGCTGCGCTGGCCAAAGCCAACAAGCAAGCTTTCCAAGCTGCCTTCGGCCAGCAACTATTTCCCCATGCCACCAAGCTGGCCGGCCATCAATCCATGTTAACTGAGAAAACTCTCTCCGATTAAGAGAACAAGATTTAAGCGGAAAAACCGAGCAACTCGGGCGAGGGAGAGCAGGAACGAGGGAGTTACGCGGAAAAGCCGAGCAACTCGGGTGAGGGAGAGCAGGAACGAGAGAGTCACGCGAAAAAACCGAGCAACTCGGGTGAGGGAGAGCAGGAACGAGGGAGATACGCGGAAAAACCGAGCAACTCGGGCGAGGAAGAGCAGGAACGAGGGAATTACGCGGAAAAACCGAGCAACTCGAGCGAGGGAGAGCAGGAACGAGTGGAGTTGCGCGGAAAAACCGAGCAACTCGGGCAAGGAAGCGAAGGAACGAGGGAGTTACGCGGAAAAACCGAGCAACTCGGGTGAGGGAGAGCAGGAACGAGGGAGTTACGCGGAAAAACCGAGCAACTCGGGTGAGGGAGAGCAGGAACGAGGGAGTTGCGCGGAAGAACCGAGCAACTCGGGCGAGGAAGCTAAGGAACGAGTGGAGTTACGCGGAAAAACCGAGCAACTCGGGCGAGGGAGAGCAGGAACGAGTGGAGTTACGCGGAAGAACCGAGCAACTCGGGCGAGGAAGCTAAGGAACGAGTGGAGTTACGCGGAAAAACCGAGCAACTCGGGCGAGGAAGCGAAGGAACGAGGGAGTTACGCGGAAAAACCGATTAGCTCGGTAGTGAAGGCGGAGGTTCGGCATCGATTTCGACGCCATCGGTCTGCAGGCGGTTCATGTGTCGGAGAGGCCTCCACGCGAAGCGGCAAGTGTTCGGAGAGGGCTCCCGCGAAGCGCGAATGTTCAGGGACCGGGAGCGAAGCGAGGGCGGGGAGCTCGTGGAGAAGCGGCAGCGGTTCCCTTGGAGGCCGGATTCCACCCCTGCTGGGGAATGGAATGAAAGGAATCTGGGCTCCAGGGAGATCGGAACGAGTCCCCGCTCCGCGAAGCGGATTCGGATTCCCAAAGCTCCCGCTCCGAGAAGCGGCTCCGGATTCCCAAAGGCCCCGCTCCGAGAAGCGGCTCCGGTTCCACCTAAGTCCCGCCGCGCGAAGCGGCTCGATCCCGGCTCAATTTGCCGCGAAGCAAACCTATCCATTTTGCCCCCGTCCTGCGAAGCCATCCAGCACTTTTGCTCAAGCTCCGCCCAGGCGCCCGCATGAAATTTTACACAAAGTTTACAATACGCCTATGGCGCCCTTGACCTGCTGGAGGTACGATGAATGGATGAAATCAGATGACAGCGGGGAGATTGCGGCATGAAGCGTTTTCGGGTTCGCCTCACGTGGATCATGATCGTCATGATCGGCCTGTCGGTCACGGCGGCCGGCTTGATGATGGGCAAGACCTACAAGGACAATCATATCGCCGCCCTCGAGGAAAGCATGCTCCGCGAGATGATGGTCATCAACGCCCATCTGGACTGGAGCCTGGCGGACAAGCCGGTGGAAGGGCAGGCGTATTTCAGCGAGCGCGCGAACGAGCTCAAGGAGCTCACCGGCGCGCGCGTCACGTTCATCCGCAAGGACGGCAAGGTGCTCGGCGATTCGGACTCCGATCCGAACGGAATGGACAACCATAGCGGGCGCAAGGAGGTGCTCGAGGCGGAAGCCGAGGGCTCCGGCCGGGCGATCCGCCACAGCGAGACGGTCGGGCAGAACATGCTCTATGTCGCCGTCGCCGCCGATCCGGGACGCCTGCCGTCCGATCTGATCCGGCTGTCCTACAGCCTGGAATCGGTCGAGATCAGCGTGAACAAGCTATGGACGGTGCTGATCGGCGGCCTCATCCTGCTCTTCCTGCTGTCGGCGGCCGTCAGCTACCGGGTGGCGCTCGGCCTGACGCGGCCGCTCGAGCAGATTACCGGCGCCGCGCGCCGCATCAAGGCCATGGACTATTCCGTACGGGTCGACATCCGCAGCAAAGACGAGATCGGCGAGCTCGGCACGGCGATCAACGCGATGGCCGAAGGGCTGCAGGTGCAGATGAACCGCATCCAGGAGAACGAGACGCAGCTGTACAGCGTCCTCGACAACATGACGAGCGGCATCGTCATGATCAATGCCGGCGGCCGCATGGTGCTGTTCAACCGGCGGGCCGAGGAGGTGCTCGGCTTCGAGCACCGCGAGATGGTCGGCAAGCATTACAGCGAGGTCAAGCAGCAGTACGAGCTGTCGCAATTCATCCAGCAGGGCATCGACAACCAGGAGCCGATGCACGACGAGATCACGTTCTATTTCCCGGAGGAAAGGCTGCTGGAGCTCAATCTCGTCCCGGTCTACGCCAGCGACGACCGCTACGGGGGCGCGCTGCTCGTGCTGCACGACGTCTCGGCGATCCGCCGCCTGGAGCGGATGCGCAGCGAGTTCGTCGCCAACGTCTCGCATGAGCTCAAGACGCCCGTTACGGCGATCAAAGGCTTCGCCGAGACGCTGCTCGGCGGCGCGGTGCACGATCCGGTCATGTCGCAGCAATTCATGCAGATCATCTACGACGAGAGCGAGCGGTTAAACCGGCTCATCGGCGATATCCTCGAGCTGTCCAAGGTGGAGTCCAGGCGGGTGCCCCTGCAGCTGTCGCCGGTCGACCTGACCGCCTTCCTGCGCCGGTCGATCGAGGTCATGGAGCCGGAGGCGGCCAAAAAAGGCATCGCGCTGGAAGCCGTGATCGCCGACGGCATCTTCCTGGAGGCGGACGAGGACCGGCTGCGCCAGATCGTCATCAATCTGCTGCAGAACGGAATCAACTACACGCCAGAGGGCGGCCAAGTCGCGGTATCCGCGTCGCTCGCGGTCCGGGAGGACGGGCTCGAGACGGTGCGCATCCGCATCAGCGACACCGGCATCGGCATTCCCAAGAAGGATCTTCCCCGCATCTTCGAGCGGTTCTACCGGGTGGACAAAGCCCGCTCGCGCGTGAGCGGCGGCACCGGACTCGGCCTGTCGATCGTGAAGCATCTCGTGGAGCTGCACAAGGGCACGATCACGGTCGACAGCACGGTCGGCGTCGGAACGTCGTTCATTTTGGAGCTTCCCGTCATCCAGCCGTAGCGGAAAAGGGATCTTTTTGACTCGACACGGGGCTGGTCATGTTAAGATGGAGATAACAATACCGAGAACGGACATCCGTTCCGGACGGCTGGAGGTTTGACGATCATGTCGCACAAAGTGCTTGTCATCGAGGATGAGCCTACCCTTTCAAGGCTGCTATCGTACAACTTGACGCAAGAAGGCTACGACGTGACGGTCTGCGACCACGGGGGAGAAGGGCTGCAGGCGGCGATTCAGCGCAGCTTCGACCTCATCATGCTGGACATCATGCTGCCGGGAATGAACGGCTTCGAGGTGCTGGGCAAGCTGAGGCAGAGCGGAGTCAAGACGCCCGTCATCATCTTGACGGCACGCACGGCGGAGGAGGAGGTCGTCCAGGGCCTCAAGCACGGAGCCGACGACTACATCACCAAGCCGTTCGGCGTCGCCGAGCTGCTCGCCCGCGTATCGGCCGTGCTGCGGCGCTCCGGCCATACGGTGGCGGCGGATGCAGCCCAGCCGCAGGACAAGGTCATCCGTGCCGGAGACCTCGCCATCTATCCGGAGCGCTACGAGGTCATCCTGGCCGGGGAGCAGGTGCCGCTCCGGCCCAAGGAATTCGAGGTGCTGCTGTACCTCATCCAGCGGCCGGGCATGGTCATTACGCGCGACGACCTGATGAACGTCGTCTGGGGCTTCGACTATATCGGCGGCCAGCGCACCGTCGACGTGCATGTCAGCTCCCTGCGCAAGAAGCTGGAGCTCGGGGCGGACTCGGTCTGCATCGAATCGATCCGCGGCGTCGGCTACAAGCTCGTGCTGCCCAAAAAGGTCGGCACGGGCTGAGGCGCAAGCCCTGCACCATCGCCGAATAAGGCTGCCTTCCCGTCCTTGGACGGGAAGGCAGCCTTTGACGTTTTTGACGGCGCTCGTCAGCTTCGGCCCCAAGCGAGCATCTTCTTCTGGAATTCCTTGGGCGAGCAGTCGTTGTATTTTTTGAACATCTTGTAGAAATGGGCCATGTTCGGCATCCCGATCCGGTCGCCGACCTCGGAGATGCTGAGGTCCTTGGTCAGCAGGATGCGCTCGGCCCACTTGATCTTGCGGTAATTGACATATTCGGTGAAGCTCAGCCCGATGGTTTTTTTGAAGTATTTGACGAAATAATAATAGCTCATGTTGGCGAGCTTGCACACTTCCTCGACCTGGATGCGGTCGGTGAGATGCTGCTCGACGAAGGTGAGCACGGGCTTCAGGCGGAGGCGGTCGAAATCGTCCTGGTCGGAAAGGATCTTGCGCTTGTCGTTGCGCAGCAGCAGCAGCAGGATGCGCTTGACGAGCATGCCTACGGCCAGCTCGTAGCCGATCTCCTTGACCGTCGTCTCGTCCAGGAGGTCGCGCACCGCTTGGGCGATCTCGTTCTTGACGAGGGAATTCTCCTGGAAGATGTAGTTCACCTGGCTGAGCGGATGGTTGGTCTCCATGAAGAAGCGCATGTACGGCATCGTGCTGTGGTCGAAAAACTGCTCGAGATCGAACTGCAGCACGATGTAGTCGAGCGCTGCGGAGCTGCTCCGGTCCCGGTGCAGCTGGTTGGCGCCGATGATCGCGACGTCGCCCTCGGCGAGATCGAAGCGCTCCTCCTCGACTTGAACCTCCAGGCTGCCGCTCAGGACGAGCAGCAGCTCCAGCTCCCGATGATAATGCCAATTGATGTGCAGGTTATGGTCGCGCTGCGAACGAAAGACGCGCAGCGACAAAAGAGGGTTTTCATAAAGGACCTTTTCGTTATAGACTTCCAAAGGGGGGCGGCCTCCAATACCAAGATCGCATAAAACCAACGCTAGAAAGAAGCTTTATTTTTGCCGATCGGTTCTCTTATACTTATTTTAGTGTTTGAAGCATGCGCCTTCAAGCGTTCCCCTAAAAAACCAACTTCAATCCAGCATCGGATATCAGGAGGAAAACGAGACATGTCTAAAGTACGTGTTGGAATCATCGGCTGCGGCGGCATCGCGAACGGCAAGCATATGCCGTCCCTGGCCAAAGTCAGCGAGGCGGAAATGGTAGCGTTCTGCGACGTCGAACGCTACCGCGCCGAGGAAGCGAAAGCGAAGTTCGGCAGCGGCGAGGCAGCCGTTTACGAGAACTACCATGACCTGCTGAACGATCCGTCGATCGCGGTCGTGCATGTCTGCACCCCGAACGACTCCCATGCGGAAATCACGATCGCCGCGCTCGAGGCCGGCAAGCATGTCATGTGCGAAAAGCCGATGGCCAAGACGGCGGACGACGCGCGCCGCATGCTCGAAGCTGCGAAGCGCACGGGCAAGAAGCTGACGATCGGCTACCAGAACCGCTTCCGCGGCGACACCCGCTTCCTGAAGGATGCCTGCATCCAGGGCGAGCTGGGCGAAGTCTACTTCGCCAAGGCCCATGCGATCCGCCGCCGCGCGGTGCCGACATGGGGCGTCTTCCTCGACGAGGAGAAGCAGGGCGGAGGCCCGCTCATCGACATCGGCACGCATGCGCTCGACCTGGCGCTGTGGATGATGGACAACTACAAGCCGAAGGTCGTGCTCGGCCGCGCGTACCACAAGCTGTCGCAGACCGAGAACGCCGCCAACGCATGGGGACCTTGGGATCCGGCGAAGTTCACGGTCGAAGACTCGGCGTTCGCGATGATTACGATGGAGAACGGCGCTTCCATCGTGCTGGAATCCAGCTGGGCGCTCAACTCGCTTGAAGTCGACGAGGCGAAGGTGTCGCTCAGCGGCACGAAGGCCGGCGCCGACATGAAGGGCGGCCTGCGCATCAACGGCGAGGAGAACTCCCGTCTGTACGTCAAGGAGATCGAGCTGAACAGCGGCGGCGTCGCCTTCTACGAGGGCGCTTCCGAAGATCCGGGCGAGCTGGAAGCCCGCGCATGGATCCAAGCCGTCATCCACGATACGGAGCCGGTCGTCACGCCGGAGCAGGCGCTCGTCGTCTCCGAGATTCTCGAAGCCATCTACGAGTCTTCCAAGACCGGCAAGGCCGTCTACTTCGAGTAAGCTTCTTGGCAAGCCAAAAGCCGGCTGCGGATCATCCGCAGCCGGCTTTTTCGCGTCCTCAGCCTTCGGCCCGCTCGTCCAGATCCTCCGCATAAGCCAGGATGCCCCGGCTGAAATACCGAAGCTTCTCGTCGTCGCTGGCCTCCAGGAGCGTGCGGATGAGCAGCTCGACGCTTTCCTTGCTGTCGCCGCGGTTGTACAGCGCCATGGAGAGGAAGACGCGCATGGGAAGATTCGCCGGAAATTCCGCGATACCCGTCCGCAGCGTCTCGATCGCCTCGTCGTAACGGCCCCAGTATCGGTACGTGCTGCCGAGCCCCATCAGGCAGCGTTCCCGCTCCGCGCCTGCGAGCCCGAGCTGGAGGGCCTTCTCATAGTAGGGAATGGCTTCGCGGCCGAGCCCCACATTGTCATGAGCGATGCCGGCCTGGTAGAGCGCCCTGGCGTTGCCGGGCTCGTCCGCCGCGAGCGCGAGCAGCCCGCTGCGCGCCTCCTCCAGCAGCTCCATGTCCTGCAGCGAGCGGCCCTGCTCGCGCAGCGCCGTCAGCTCTTCCAAGGTCGGCCGCATCAGGCGCGCCTCCCGTCTGAGCCGGATCGGCTCTCGAACTCGCCCCGGACAGCCCGATACAGCGAGTCGTCCGCGAGCACCTCGAGCGCGGTGGAGGCGAGCAGCCGCGCGCCGAGCAGCATCGCGTCCAGCGCCTCCTCGCGCATGGCTGCATCGCGGAACTCCGCCGTATGCAGGCCGAGCTTCTCCTCCACGACCTTGAGATACGGATGGATGGCCGGGCAGCGCAGCGAGACGTTGCCGAGGTCGAGCGAGCCGTGGTCGCTGCCCGCGAGCACCTGCTCGTCCGGCACGCCCTCCAGGCGCAGCATCCGCTGGTACGTGTCGGACAAAGCCTCGTTCGTGCGCAGCTCGTCATAGCTGAACTCGAACGGCGTGATCTCCAGCCGGCAGCCGGTCTGGAGCGCCGCGCCTTCCGCGCAGGCGCGGACGCGCTCCGTCAGCTCGTCGCGATACGCGCGGTCGGCCGCGCGCACGTAAAATTGAGCCGCGGCATGGGCGGGGATGATGTTCGGCGCCTGGCCGCCCTCGCTGACGATGCCGTGGACGCGGGCGTCGCCGCGCATCTGCTGGCGCAGCGCATTGACCGAGCCGAACAGCAGGAGCACGGCATCGAGCGCGTTCACGCCGAGATGCGGGCTGGCGGCGGCATGGGCGCTGCGGCCGTAGTAGTCGAACTGCAGCGCGTGCATCGCGAGCGAACGGCCCGACCGTTCATGCGCATGGTAAGGATGGGCCATAAGCGCGAAGCCGCAGTCGTCGAACCAGCCGGCCTCGCTCATCGTGACCTTCGCTCCGCGCGTCTCCTCGGCCGGGGTGCCGTAGACGCGGATGCGGCCGCCGCCGCCGCCGGCGTCCAGCGCTTCCTTCAATAACACGGCGGCGGCGACGCCCATGACGCCGATGAGATGATGCCCGCATGCATGTCCGATCTCCGGGAGGGCGTCGTACTCGCACAGCAGCCCGGCGACCGGACCCGGCCGGCCGGAGTCATATTCCGCTAGGAACGCCGTCGGCAGGCCGAGCACGCCCCGCTTCACGTCGAACCCCTGCCTCTCCAGCTCGTCCGCGAGTTGGGCGGAGGCGAAGAACTCCTCATGGCCGAGCTCCGGTCTTTCTCCGATCGTTCTTGACAGCTGCTTCCAGCCTTCCCCGCAACGCTCCGCGGTCTCCTTGAAAATAGCTTTGAAATCGGGCATAGCAATCCCTCCTGAAACCGACAATGTAAAATGGCGCCAGCCATCTGTTCTCCAGTATACCGCAGGATGGACAAAACGGCTTCTTCCCGGCGCAAGGGTCATCCAGCCAGGGGATTCATTGCGTTTTAAAGAAATGGCAGGAGCAATGATGACAGGATAGCGTTTACATTTTATTGAGAGCTTGCGTTTCGTAGCATAGAATGAACCAGGACGAAGGGCCTAGCGCGCAGGGCGCCTTCGGCAAGACAACTTGAGGAGGAATCCACCGTGGCGCAATCCACCAAAACCGCATCCGGCGGCGCACGCGTAGGCGTACAGAAGTTCGGACGCTTTCTAAGCGGCATGGTCATGCCCAACATCGGCGCATTCATCGCCTGGGGCCTGATTACCGCGCTCTTCATTCCGACCGGCTGGCTGCCGAACGAATACTTCGCCAAGCTCGTCGATCCGATGATCAAATACCTGCTCCCTCTGCTGATCGGCTACACCGGCGGCACGATGATCCACAAGCAGCGCGGCGGCGTCATCGGCGCCTTGGCGACGATGGGCGTCATCGTCGGGGCTGAAATCCCGATGTTCCTCGGCGCGATGATCGTCGGCCCGGCCGCAGCCTGGGTGCTCAAAAAGTTCGACCAGGCGGTCGAAGGCAAGATCCGCTCGGGCTTCGAGATGCTCGTCAACAACTTCTCGCTCGGCATCATCGGCGGCGTGCTCGCGCTGGTCGCCTACTCGCTGATCGGCCGCGCCATCGAAGCGGTGACGAACGTCCTCTCCGCCGGCGTCGACTTCCTCGTCGCCAACCACCTCATCCCGCTCGTCAATATCCTGATCGAGCCGGCCAAGGTGCTGTTCCTGAACAACGCCATCAACCACGGCGTGCTGAGCCCGATCGCGATCGAGCAGGCTGCTCAAGCGGGCAAATCGATCCTGTTCATGCTGGAGTCGAACCCGGGTCCGGGCCTCGGCATCCTGCTCGCCTACATGATCGTCGGCCGCGGCGCCGCTCGCCAGTCGGCCTCGGGCGCGTCGATCATCCACTTCTTCGGCGGCATCCATGAAATCTACTTCCCGTACATTCTCATGAATCCGCGCCTGCTGCTCGCGGTCATCGCGGGCGGCGTCACCGGCACGCTGACGTTCTCGCTCGTCGGCGCCGGACTCGTCGGACCTCCGTCTCCGGGCAGCATCATCGCCTACCTGGCCATGGCGCCGAAGGGCGAGATTCTGCAAGTGCTGAGCGGCGTGCTCACCTCCACGGTCGTCTCCTTCCTGATCGCGGCGCTGCTGCTGAAGACCGGCAAGCAGAAGGAAGATGAAACCCTCGAGGAAGCGACGCAGCGCATGAAGGACATGAAAGCCCAGGGCATGACCCCGGCAGCCGGAGCGGCGACGGGAGCGGCGGCTTCGGTCGATGCGGCCGCGGCCGAAGCGAAGGGCGCGACCGACATCCGCAAGATCGTCTTCGCCTGCGATGCCGGCATGGGCTCGAGCGCGATGGGCGCTTCGATGCTGCGCAAGAAGCTCAAATCGATCGGCTCCGGCGTCGAGGTGACGAACACGGCGATCAGCGACATTCCGTCCGACGCCGACGTCGTCATCACGCATCATACGCTGACGGACCGCGCCCGGTCGGTCGCCTCCGGCGCGGAGCATATTTCAATCGACAATTTCCTCAAGAGTCCGGAATACGACAAGCTGGCGGAACGCCTGAAGCCGTGATCCGAGCTTGACCTGCAAAGACGGATGGATGCCAGGAGCCGCGCGCTCCAGGCATCCATGGCGTCTTTCCGGCATTTCGGCGCTGAGGAAGAAGCGAGGAGGGGGACGCATGGAGCTAACGCATCGCATGAGACGCATGCTCGATCTGCTGCTCCAACCCGATGCGGGCGACATCACCGTCGCGGAGATCGCTCGCCGCATCCAGGTCAGCTCGCGCACGGTGCATCGGGAGCTCGATGCGCTCGAAGGCTACTTGCATCGCCAGGGCGTGCGCCTGCAGCGCAAGGCGGGCTCCGGCTTGCGGCTCGACGTCGACGAAGAGCGCCTTCGCCGGCTGAAGCGCGAGCTCGCGGCTCCGGAGGGGGCGGAATTCTCGCCCGAAGAGCGGCAGCTGCATCTGCTCGCCCGGCTGCTCGGCAGCGAGGAGCCGATCAAGCTGTTCGGGCTGGCGTCGGAGATGAAAGTGACCGTGACGACGGTCAGCGCGGACCTCGACGATCTCGAGGCCTGGATCGCGGGCAACCGGCTGGAGCTCGTACGCAGGCGCGGCTACGGCATCGAGCTGTCCGGGTCCGAAATCGCCCGCCGCGATGCGATTCGCGCGCTGCAGCGGCTTCGGCTGGACGATCTGGCGCTGCTTTCGCTCGCCGAGGAGCGGCCGCGCCATCCGATCGACGAGCTCATCTCGGCTCTGTCCGGCTCGCCGCGCATGCCCGCCATCGAGGAGGTGCTCTGGCGCTGGGAAGAGGAGCAGGACGACCATCCGCTCCGCGAGCAGGCGTACACCGACCTGCTCGTGCGGCTGGCGATCGCGGCCGAGCGCATCGGGCGGGGCCATCCGGCGTCGCTGGAGGAGCTGGAGGAGAGGCGCGGCTACTATCGCCGTCCGGCTTCGGAGTCGGAGCGGCTATGCGACCTGCTGCAAAAGGAAACCGGCTTGCCGTACGGGGAAGCCGAGCGCCATTATACGCAGCATCTGCTTGAGCTGGCGGCGCGCCGCTCGGCGGACTCGCTGCCGGCGGAGGATCTCGAGCTGGCAGCGATCGTCCGCCAGCTGATCCGCCGCATGGAGGAGGTCGGAGGCGCGGACTACGCGTCGGACCGCTCGCTGCGGGACGGCCTGTATGCCCACCTGCAGGCCGCGCTCGAGCGGCTCGCCGCCGGACAGCGCATCCGCAATCCGCTGCTCGAAGCCGTTCGCAAGGATTACGCAGACTTGTTCGCGCAGGTGCGAGAGGCGAGCGAGGCCGCTCTGCGCGACTGGAGCGTGCCCGAGGAGGAGATCGCCTTCCTCGTCATGCATTTCGGCGCCAGCCTGGAACGCCGCCGGCAGCTGCGCCAGCCGCTGCGGGCGATCATCGTCTGCACGAGCGGCATCGGCTCCTCGCGCATGCTGGCTACCCGGCTCGCCAAGGAGTTTCCGCAGCTGGACCTCGTCCAGCAGGCGTCCTGGTACGAGGCGAGCCGCATCCCGGCGGCCGCCTACGACATCATCATCAGCACCGTCGACCTGCCGATCGCCCCGAGCCGCTACATCAAGCTCAGCCCGCTGCTCGACGCGGGCGAAGCGCAGCGGCTGCGCGAGTTCATCCTCGCCCGGCCGGACGGAGGCGACGAGGCTGACGCTCAGCCGCAGGGCGCCGCGCCAGGGCCGCTCGACGAGACGCTGTCCGGCCCGAGCCCGCCTCCTCCCTCAGAGCGGAACGGACCGGAAGCGGCGATGCATTCGGTGAGCCGTGCCGCCGCGCAGTGCGCGAGGCTGCTGGAGGAATTCCGCGTGCTGCGGCTGAAGGCGGCGGACGGCGCGCTGCGGCCGTTGCTGATGGAGGCTTGCGGCCGGCCGGAGCTCGCAGCGGCGGTGCGGGATGCGGCGGCGATCGTCGATCGCTTGATCGAACGCGAAGCCCACGGCACGCAACTGCTGCCGGGCACCGATCTCGCGCTGTTCCATACGCGCAGCGGAGAGGTGAGCCGCCCGGTGCTCGCTTTGTTCGAGCTCGAGCATCCGCTCCGGCTCGATCCGGATCCGGGAGCGCCGGCTCTGAGGCGGTTTTTGCTCATGCTGGCCCCTCTGGTCCTTGCCCGCGAGAGCCTTGAGGTGCTGAGCGAGGTCAGCGCGTCGCTGCTCGACAGCGGGATGATCGAGGTGCTGGCGTCCGGGCGCGAGGAGCGCATCCGGGCCGACCTGGCCGTCCATTTGAAAGCGTACCTGAACCATAAATTAGATAGAGAATAAAGGAGTGCGAGACAACATGCTGAAACCTGAACTCATCCGACTGAACGTAGCCGTCAAGGACAAATGGGAAGCCGTGCGCCTGGCGGGCCAGCTGCTCGTCGAAGCCGGCCATGCCGATGCGGACTATGTGGAAAAGATGGTCGAGCGCGAACAGGCGCTGTCCACGTACATGGGCAGCGGACTGGCCATTCCCCATGGCACGAACGAAGCGAAGGCGCTCATCCGCTCCACGGGGCTGTCGGTGCTGCAAATACCGGACGGCGTCGACTTCGGCGGCGACGAGCCGGCGGTGCTTGTCGTCGGCATCGCCGCGCAGGGCGGCGAGCATATGGACATCCTGACGAGCGTGGCGATGGTATGCTCCGAGGAAGAGAGCATGGAGCGCATCCGCACGGCCGACAGCGCGGAGGAGATCATCCGCATCTTCGAAAGCGGGATGGAAGAATGAAGGCGGTCCACTTCGGAGCCGGCAACATCGGCCGCGGCTTCATCGGCCTGCTGCTGTCGCAAGCCGGGTACGAGGTCGTCTTCTCCGACGTGAACGAGCCGCTCGTGCGGGAGCTGCAGCGACGGGGCGAGTACGAGGTGACGCTGGCCGAAGAAGCAGGCCGGCAGTTCCGCGTCGGCGGCGTCAGCGCGATCGACGGCCGTGACCCGCAGGCGGTCGCGGAGGCGGTCGCGTCGGCCGATCTCGTGACGACGGCCGTCGGCGTCGGCGTGCTGCGGCATATCGCCCCCGGCATCGCCGCAGGGCTGCAGCTGCGCCTGGCGCGCGGCGGGGCTCCGCTGCATCTGATCGCTTGCGAGAATGCGATCGGCGCCAGCACGATCCTGAAGCAGCATGTCATGGAGCTGCTGAGCGGGCAGGAGAGGGAGGCGCTTGCCGCCAGCACGGCTTTTCCGGATTCGGCGGTCGACCGGATCGTGCCGATCCAGCACCACGAGGACATCCTCGCCGTCACGGTCGAGCCGTTCTACGAATGGGTCGTGAACCGCTCGCAGCTGCTGCCCGGCGCTGCGGAGATTCCGGGCGTGCATTATGTCGACGACCTGGCGCCGTACATCGAGCGCAAGCTGTTCACCGTCAATACGGGGCATTGCTCGGCGGCCTATGCCGGCTATGCAAAAGGCTTCGCCACGATCCAGCAGTCGATGCAGGACGAGGAGGTCGCCGGCTTCGTGCGATCCGTGCTGCGGGAGACGGGCGACATGCTCGTCCGCAGCTACGGCTTCGACGCCGCCGAGCATGACGCTTATATCGAAACGATTCTTGGCCGCTTCCGCAATCCGCACTTGACCGACGAGGTCGCGCGCGTCGGCCGGTCGCCGCTGCGCAAGCTGTCGCGCGAGGACCGTCTCGTCCGGCCGGCGCTGCTCGCGCTGGAGCAAGGCTTGCCGGCGGACCGCCTGGCCGAGGCGATGGGTCTCGCGCTGCGCTTCGACGAGCCCGGCGATCCCGAGGCGATGCAGCTCCAGCAGGCGCTGCGCGAGCTCGGACCGGCCGGAGCGCTGGCGCAAGCGAGCGGACTGGGCGCCGAGCACCCTCTCGTCCAGGCTGCGGCCGCGAGCTACGAACAGGAGGCGCAAGCATCATGACGACGATTCAATGGAAGGGCACGGCGGCATCGCCTGGCATCGCCATCGCCAAGGCGCTGCGGCTGGAGCCGGCCGCGGCGCCGCCGGAGCGGCGCGCCGTCGCCGATCCGGCAGCGGAGACGGCGCGCCTCGGAGCGGCCGTCGCCCAGGCGAGAGAGGCGATCGACGCGATCCGCCGGTCGACGCTGGAGCGGATGGGCGAGCAGAAGGCCGAGATTTTTGAAGCGCATCTGTTCCTGCTGGACGATCCGGAGCTGATCGAGGCGGCGGAGGACAAGATCCGGGACGAGCGCATCAACGCCGAATCGGCGCTCCACGAAGTGGCGGGCGGCATCGCCGAGCTGCTCCGCTCGATGGATGACGAGCTGCTGCGCGAGCGCGCGGCGGATGTCGGCGACGTCGCCGGACGGGTCATCCGCATTCTGGAAGGCCGCGAGAGCGGGACGATGTCCGGTCTCAGCGAGGAGACGATCCTCGTCGCCGAGGATCTGACGCCGTCGGATACGGCTCAGCTGGATCTCGACTACGTCAAGGGCTTCCTGACCGAGATCGGCAGCCGCACGTCGCACTCCGCCATCATGGCGCGCTCGCTCGAGCTGCCGGCGATCGTCGGCGCGGGCCGCGAGGCCGGCCGCATCGAGAGTGGCACGATGCTCGTGCTCGACGCGGTGGAGGGCATCGTGCTCGTCGATCCGTCCGCGGAGGAGCTGGAGCGCTACCGGCAGCGCAAGCGCGAGTACGAGGAGAAGCAGGCGCGGCTGCGCAGCTTCGTCGACCGTCCGTCGGCGTCGGCCGACGGCCACGAGGTCGAGCTCGCCGCCAACATCGGCAGCGTCGCCGACCTGGCCAAGGTGCTGGAGAGCGGAGCGGATGCCATCGGCCTGTTCCGCACCGAATTCCTCTATATGGGACGCAGCTCGCTGCCGACCGAGGAGGAGCAGTTCTCCGTCTACCGACACGTGCTGGAGAAGATGCAAGGCAAGCGCGTCGTCATCCGCACGCTCGACATCGGAGGCGACAAGGAGCTTCCTTACCTCGACCTGCCCAAGGAAAGCAACCCGTTCCTCGGACGGCGGGCGATCCGCCTCTGCCTCGCCGAGGAGGAGCTGCTGCGCGTGCAGCTGCGCGCGCTGCTGCGGGCAAGCGCCTACGGCCGCCTGGCCATCATGTTCCCGATGATCGCGGTCGTACAGGAGCTGCGCGACGCGAAGCGCATCCTCGCCGAGGAGCGCGCCAAGCTGGAGCAGGCCGGCATCGCCGTGTCCAGCGGGATCGAGGTCGGCCTTATGATCGAAATCCCGGCCGCGGCGCTGAATGCCGACGCGCTGGCTCGCGAAGCGGACTTTTTCAGCATCGGCACGAACGACCTGATCCAGTACACGATGGCCGCCGACCGCATGAACGAATCGGTCGCCTATCTGTACCAGCCGCATCATCCGTCGATCCTGCGCCTCGTCGAGATGGTCATCCGCGCCTCGGAGCGCCATGGCCGCTGGACCGGCATGTGCGGCGAGATGGCCGGCGACCCGGATGCGATCCCGCTGCTGCTCGGCCTTGGCCTGCATGAATTCAGCATGAGCGCCTCCACCGTGCTGTCCGCCCGCGAGCAGATTTCCCGCCTGTCCCGCGCCGAATGCGCAGGGCTGGCCCGTCAGGCGCTGGAGCTAGGCGCCCAGGACGAGGTGCTGGCGCTCGTCCGCAACTACATCGCAAGGAGTGAAGCTTAATCATGGTATCCGGCACATTCACCGTCATTCACCCGCAGGGCTTTCATGCCCGTCCGAGCAAGCTGTTCGTCGAGAAGGCGAATATGTTCCCGTGCAAGGTGACCCTGTTCAAGGGCGAGAAAAAGGCGAACGGCAAAAGCTCGCTCGGGCTGCTGACGCTCGGCATCTCGGCCGGCAGCGAGATCCGTCTGGAAACGGATGGCGAGCAGGAGGAGCAGGCGCTTCGCGAGCTCGGCGAGATGCTGACGAAAATATACGAGGAATAAGGAACGAAAGTCGCTCCATGGCAGCATGCCGCCTCGCGGCGCGCGAGCGATTTTCGGTCCGAGCTGAGCGGGCTGCATGCGAAAAAGGCCGCTTTCCCCAAGGGGAAAGCGGCCTTTTTGCGCTTGGCAAGCTGCCATTCGGCGCTTGCGCTCCGGACCGCCTTAGCGGGCGCGGCGCATGCTGCCGAGGATGAGGCTGACGATCGCGATCAGTACGATGGCGCCGATCAGAGCCGGTACGAAGTAGAAGCCTCCGACGACCGGACCCCATTCGCCGAGAAGCAGCGAGCCGAGCCATGCGCCGACGAAGCCGGCGACGATGTTGCCGATGATGCCGCCCGGTACGTCGCGTCCGACGAGCATGCCTGCCAGCCAACCGATGATGCCTCCGACGATAAGTGCCCATAACCATGCCATGATGTGTTTCCTCCCTTTGTTCGTTTCGTTTGTTTGGTGTCGCTCATGCTATTAAGTAACCGTGCCAGCCGAGCTCCAATCACATTGCCCGCAGCCCGGATTTCCGTTCGCTTTAGGTTATCCGCTTGAAGGCGCAATTATTAATATAGAAAGCCCCTATCGCACAAATGGTTCTAAAGAACTAATTCATTTGGCGGATATTCATTCGAAACTGATTCGATCCGAAGATATACCTAACTAAATACCCGTGCCAATAGAACTACAAATCGATATATTGATCGTTCATTAGTCTCATATCGAAATTTGGCAGGGCAAACGGGAGGATTCGGATATGAACGGATACGGATGTTTCGGAGCGCTGCTTTCAGGTAAACCGAAAGGAAACGCAAAGTCGGGCGGGCCGTCTCGTCGCATGCGGGCAGCGAGGCTCGCGCTGCTGGCCGTCGTCTCCTCGAGCCTGCTCCTCGGCTCGGCGCTACCGGCAGCGGCGGCGGATGCGGCGAGCCGGTCGCAAGCCCCAGCCGCAGCGGCAGACGTTGCGCCCGTGCTCGAAGCTTCGACGTTCGACGAAATCGCGGAGCTTGTCCATGGCGTCATGGCGGACGGATACGGCGAGCGGGCGACGATCCAGTATCGCGGCAGCACGGAAGGGCTGGACCAGAAGCTGCGGCAGGTGTTCAAGGCGATCGGCGCGAAGGACGACGACCTGCGCTTCGTGCTCAAGAAGATGACGTGGAACTGGACAAGCACGGCCTTCTCCGCGACGATCGACTACCGGATGACCTACTGGGAGACGACGGAGCAGACCGCGGCCGTGAACGAGGCCGCCCGGCTTGCCGTCGATTCGCCTGCGATCGCCCGCAAGAAGGAAGGACGGGAGCAGGTGCAGGCCGTCTACGAATGGGTCATCGACCGGTTCCGCTACGACCGCACGCTGGAGGAGCATTCCGCCTACGCGGGGCTGTACGGGAAGAACGGAACGGTCTGCCAGGGCTACGCGCTCATGCTTCACCGGCTGCTTCAAGCCGCCGGCTACGAGAGCCGCATCGTGTACGGCACCTCCAAGGGCGACCTGCATTTATGGAACCTGGTCCGCCTGGACGGCGCATGGCAGCATCTGGACGCGACGCTGGACGATCCCGGCGCGGGCAAAAGCAAGCTCTCCTACTTCCTCCGCTCCGATGCCGCGATGGCGGCGGACCATAGCTGGGACCGCTCGGCTTACCCCGCCGCCTCCCGCTGAAGCACGCGCGGCGAAGCGGCCGGCCGCGCCCTTCATCAAACGCCTTTCCCTTTGCGGGATGGAATGGTAAGATGGACGCATGAGGAGGATGCGTTCATGACGACTAATCAAAATACCGATGAGCTCCAGCAAGAGCAGGGAGCCGAAGCGGCGACGCCAGGGCAGCCTCAGCTGACCGAGGAAGAGCTGCAGCAGATGATCGCTGCGCTTTATCAGCACGGCGAGCTTGCGCTCAAGAGCTTCTACCAAGACGAATACGAAGTAGACGGACAAGTGGTGAATCACCCGATGTACGGGCCGCTGTTCACCTACCGGCTGCTCGATGCCAATAAGAATCCCCATTCCGTAGGCTTCTTCATGAACGAGCTCGTGCATAATTTCCAAAAGAACGAGGATCCGGCGCTCTGGATGTCGTCGTTCTTCGTGGATATCCTGCGCGGCGAGCGCAGCCGCCTGCTGCCTCCGCCTCCGCAGAACGAGGACGAGGCGAAGTACCTGTTCGACCAGATCATCGTGCCGCATTGCGCCAAGATGTGCCGCGCGGAGTTCGAGGACGAGCCGGTGCATGTCGACATCGACATCCATCCGGATCATGGACCGGTCGTCGAGGCCGGCTTCCCTTCGATCCGCGAGGGCAACAATGTCGTGGCGATGCCGTTCCATTACCTGCTTGCGCTGCATCTGCTGAACCGCGATACGGCCGATCCGCTCATCACCGGCTTGTACAAGATCCGCGAAGAACACGGCCTGGACGCTTGACGGGCCGCCCGCCATCCCCTGGAACGAGGGGATGGTTTTTTAATTCCAACCTATTGACAAGGAATTCGCCCGCTTCTATACTGTGATTATTATCATAACAGTTAGGGAGTGGGAGAACATGTCGACGAGCCATCCGCAAGCGAGCCTGCCGGCTGCCGATTTTCATGAAGTCATCAAGAGCAGGAGATCGGTCCGCAAGTATGATCCGGAGTTCAAGCTGACGGACGAGGAGATCAGGGAGCTTCTCACGACAGCGGCGCTCGCGCCGTCCGGAAGCAACATGCAGCCGTGGCGGTTCATCGTCATCACCGACTCGGAGCTCAAGCAGAAGCTGCTCCCGATCGCCTTCAACCAGGAACAGGTCGTCGCCGCATCGGCCGTCATCGCCGTGCTCGTCGATCTCAAGGCGTATACGGAAGCTCCCCGCATCTACGGCAAAGCGGTCGAGGCCGGCTATATGAACGTGGAGACGGCCGCCAAGCTGGTCGAGAACATGAACCGCTTCTACGGCTCGCTGCCGCCCGAGCGGGCCCTTCAATCCGCTCTGATCGACGGCGGCCTCGTCTCCCAGCAGCTGATGCTGGCCGCACGCGCCCGCGGCCTCGACACTGTGCCGATGGCCGGTTATAATGTCGACCAGTTCCGCGAGCTGTTGCAGGTTCCCGAGCGTTATGCCAACGTCATGCTGATCGCGCTCGGCAAGGCGGCGCAGCCCGGCCATCCGAGCGTGCGGCTGCATGTCGACGAGATCACCCATTGGAACGGCTTCGGCGTCTGATGCCGAATCAGGTCCAGAGTGTTTGATTCGCCGCATTTCCACCCGGGTAAGGAGTCCTCATGCAGGACAAATCGACTACGGGAGGCGATGCATCATGGCACATCTGGACGGCACGAAGGGCGAACCGAAAGCGACGGAAGCGTTCGACAAGGTGAAGGACACGATTCAGGGCATGGACGAATCCAAGAAGGACGAGATACTCGCCAGCTTCGACGAGTTCAAGAGCTACCTCGGCAACCGGATCGATCTGGCGCGGCGCATCGGGCTGGACGACGAGCAGCTGGCCGCTGCGGCCGAAAAAGTCGCCGGCTATCTCGCCGAGCACGAAGAGCCCCGCAACGCGGAGGAAAAGCTGCTGCAGGAGCTGTGGAAGGTCGGCAAGGAAGAGGAACGGCATATGCTCGCGCACATGCTCGTCCGCCTCAGCCAGGAAACGAACGAGCCCGTCCTCGAACGCTCGTAAGAATAGGCTCAAGCTTGATCTTCATCGGCCGCCTGCTTCCCATGGGAAGCAGGCGGTTTTTTGACGTCCGCAAACAAGGAAAGCAGCGCCGGCTCGTCCTTGCGCGCGAGCTGCGGGCCGGGATGGAGCTCCAGGCCGTAGGAGGGAGCGCCAGGCAGGGGAAGGAGGCGCAAGCCGGCTGCGCCTGCAGCCGCTGCCGCTGGATGATGTCGGCTGAAGTCGGGCACGATAGCGAAACCGAGCCCTTGCGCCGCGAGCGTCCGGGCCGTGCCGAGATCGGCGGACGTGTACGCCTCCCGGAGTGCGCTGCCGCGGGCGCCGCTCCATTCCAAGCAGAGGCGGCGCAGCTCCGATCCCACCGGGGGAGCGATCCAGGGAGCTTGCGAGCCGAGCAGCGATTCGGCCGAGGCATCCGCATAGCTCGGATGGGAGGCGGATACGGCGAGCTTCAGCTCCGCCTGCCAGTAGATGCTTCCGGCGACGGAGGGCGGCTCGGCCCGCTCGGAGACGATCAGATCCGGTTCTTCCTGCCGCCGTTCGGCGGTAAAATCAATCCCGCGCCCGAACGGCTCGAGCGCCGCTGCGGCCAGCGCCGCGGCCTGCTCGCGGCATGGGGCGTCGATTCGCACATTCAGCCGGCCACCGGCGGACGCGAGCAGCCGCATCTCCTGCCTCGCCTCCTCATGGAGGCGGATGATCTCGCGCGCGAAGCGCAGGAGCGCCTTGCCGGCATCGGTCAGCAGGATACGACCGGTTTTGGACTCGAACAGCTCCGTTCCCCATTCCTCCTCCATCTTCTTCATATGAAAGGTCGCCGTCGGCTGCTTGATGCCCAGCTCGCGCGCCGCAAGAGTCACCTTTTTGTGCTTGTCCAGCAGGACGAGCAGCCTCCATTTAACGATTGTCATGATGGCTCCTTTCTTGGCACCTGTAGTATAGATAAAGTATTTGATTGCCAGCTCTATATTATAGATAAACTAAATGCAATTTTACAATTCCCTTTACAAAGCGAACATACGGCATTAACACCTGGCTCGTACAATGAATTTCGTAAGCCAGATCAAAACTCGGATCTTCGGAAGGGGAAACAAAACAAGATGAAAAAGACGATGCTGGTCCTGATGACGACGGTGCTTGCGCTGACGCTGGCTGCCTGCGGAAGCAAGAACGAGGCGAACAGCGGCGGAGCGGAGGGCGCAAGCCTGAGCGGATCGATCCTGGCGGCAGGCTCCACGGCCATGCAGCCGCTAGTCGAGCAAGTATCCCAGAAATTCATGGCCGAATCGCAATATAGCGGAGTCACGGTCCAGGTGCAAGGCGGCGGCAGCGGCACCGGCCTGACGCAAGTGTCCGAAGGACAAGCCGACATCGGCAACTCCGACATCTTCGCCGGCGAGAAGTTCACCGACGCTGACGCCGACAAAGGCAAAGCGCTGGTCGACCATCAAGTGGCCGTCGTCTCCATCGCCACGGTCGTCAACAAGAACATCGCCGTCGACAACCTGACGAAGCAGCAGCTCGTCGACATCTTCACCGGCAAGGTGACGAACTGGAGCGAGGTCGGCGGAGCCGACGAGAAGATCGTCATCGTCAACCGTCCATCCAGCTCCGGCACGCGCAAGACGTTCGACAAGTACGCCCTCGGCACGAAATCGGAAGACCTGCCGGGCAACATCCAAGAGGATTCCTCCGGTACGGTCAAGAAGCTTGTCGGCGAGACGCCGGGAGCGATCGGCTATCTGGCTCTCTCCTACCTCGACGACACGGTGAAGACGCTCAAGCTTGACGGCGTCGAAGCGAACGCCGACAACGTCAAGACCGGCGACTATCCGGTATGGGCTTACCAGCACATGTACACGAACGGCGAGCCGAACGAAGTCGTCAAGGCGTTCCTGGACTACATGGTCAGCGACGACATCCAGAAGACGGACGTCACCGACCTCGGCTACATCTCCATCAACGAGATGCAGGTTACGCGTGATGAAGCCGGCGCGATCACGAAAAAATAAGATTGTCACCACAAGCTGCGCCCGCCGGCGCAGCGGCAGGCCAAGAGGGAGGCATCCGATGCCCCCTCTTGGCTTTGCGCCATGCCAAGAGTATCCGGCGTAAGGAGAGATCATTCATGAAAGCAACCTTAGACCCGGCCAAGCCAGGCTCCGAAGGCGCAGAGCCGTCCGCCGCCTCGGCCGAGCCGCAGGCGGAGGCTTCCCAAGCGGCCGCCGCCCCCTCCGGCGGAACGCCGCCTCGTCCGGCCGCGCGCCGCAAATCGCGCTCCGGTGGAGAATGGTTCGGCAAGACCTATACGCTCATCTGCGTCGCCGTGCTTATCGTCACGATTTTTTCGATCGTTTATTTCGTCGCGTCCAAAGGTCTGGCGACGTTCTTCGTCAACGGCGTCAGCCTGAGGGAATTCCTGTTCGGCACGAAGTGGGCGCCGGACGGCGAGCCGCAGTCGTTCGGCGCGCTGCCGTTCATCACCGGCTCGTTCGTCACGTCGATTCTGGCCGCCTGCATTTCGGCTCCGCTCGCCTTCTGCGCGGCCATCTTCATGACCGAGCTGATGCCGAAGTTCGGCAAAAGCGTCATGCAGCCGGTCATCGAGCTGCTCGCCGGCATCCCGTCCGTCGTGTACGGCTTCGTCGGCCTGACGGTCATCGTGCCGTTCTTCCGCGCGATTTTCCCCGGCCAGGGCCTCGGACTCGCTGCGGGCGCGGTCGTGCTGTCGATTATGATCCTGCCGACGATCACGACGATCGCCACGGACGCGATGAGCAACCTGCCGCGCGGCCTCAAGGAAGGCAGCTACGCGCTCGGCGCCACGCGCTGGCAGACGATCTCGCGCAGCATCCTGCCAGCGGTCATCCCGTCCATGCTGACGGGCGTCGTGCTCGGCATCGCGCGCGCGTTCGGCGAGGCGCTCGCCGTGCAGATGGTCATCGGCAATGCGCCGCATATTCCGCGCTCGCTGTTTGAATCGGCGTCCACGCTTACGAGCGTCATCACGCTCAGCATGGGCAACACGATCATGGGCCAAGTCCAGAACAACGTCCTGTGGAGCCTCGCGCTCGTGCTGCTCGTCATGACGTTCGTGTTCGTCGCGATCGTACGCGTGCTGGAAAGGAGAAGCCTGCGATGAGAATGTCCAACAAGACCGCCGACCGCGTGGCGACAGCCGTCTTCTATTTCTTCGCTTTCCTCATCATCCTCATCCTGGCCGGGCTGATCGGCTTCATCCTGTATCGCGGCCTCAGCCACATCAGCTTCGACTTCCTGACGTCCGCCCCGCAGACGTTCAAGGCCGGAGGCGGCATCGGACCGCAGCTGTTCAACTCGCTGTTCCTGCTCGTGCTGACGATGATTATCACCGTGCCGCTCGGCATCGGCGCCGGCATCTACATGGCGGAGTACGCCCGCCCGGGCCGGTTCACCGACTTCATCCGGCTCGTCGTCGAGGTGCTCTCCTCGTTCCCGTCGATCGTCGTCGGCCTGTTCGGCCTGCTCGTGTTCGTCAACTACTTCGGGCTGAAGTTCTCCCTGCTGGCCGGCGCGCTCGCGCTGACCGTATTCAACTTGCCGCTCATGGTGCGCATCACCGAGCAGGGCATCCGCGGCGTGCCGCGCGAGCAGAAGGAAGCCGGACTCGCCCTCGGTCTGACGCGCTGGAAGACGATCGTCAAGATCATGCTGCCGGTCGCGCTGCCGACGATTCTGACCGGCACGATTCTGGCCGCCGGCCGCGTCTTCGGCGAAGCCGCCGCGTTGCTGTTCACCGCCGGCATGAGCTCGCCGCGGCTCGACTTTACCGACTGGAATCCGTTCAGCCCGGTATCGCCGCTCAATCCGCTGCGCCCAGCCGAGACGCTCGCCGTGCATATTTGGAAGATCAACAGCGAGGGCATCGCCCCGGATGCCGCGCAGATCGCAGCCGGCGCTTCCGCCGTGCTCATCCTGACGGTGCTGCTGTTCAATCTGGGCTCCCGCTGGCTCGGCCGCTACCTGTACCGCAAGCTGACCGCATCCCGCTAAACCCGACTACGAGGAGGACCCCAACATGGCGATATCCGCACCCTCGCCTAGCGCAGCCGGCGCAAGCACTCGTCCAGGAGGCGCTGCGGCGCTGGCCGCCGAGCAGCTGAGCATTTTTTACGGAGAGAAGGAAGCGGTCAAGAAAGTCGACCTGAGCTTCGCGAAGGGCAGCGTGACGGCGCTCATCGGCCCGTCGGGCTGCGGCAAGTCGACGTTCCTGCGCAGCCTCAACCGGATGAACGACACGATCGCCGGCGCGAGCGCCACCGGAAGCATCTGGCTCGACGGCCAGGACATCAACGCTCCCGGCACCGATGTCGTCACGCTGCGCCAGCGGATCGGCATGGTCTGGCAAAAGCCGAATCCGTTCTACAAGTCGATCTATGAGAACGTCGCCTTCGGCCCGCGCTACCACGGCGTGCGCAGCAAGAGCGAGCTGGACGAGATCGTCGAGTCCTGCCTGCGCCGCACGGCGCTGTGGGACGAGACGAAGGACCGGCTGAACCAGTCCGCGCTCGCCCTGTCCGGCGGCCAGCAGCAGCGGCTGTGCATCGCCCGCGCGCTGTCCGTGCAGCCGGAGATCCTGCTCATGGACGAGCCGGCCTCCGCGCTCGACCCGGTGTCCACGTCCAAGATCGAGGAGCTCATCTCGGAGCTCAAGCAGGAGTTCTGCATCGTTATCGTGACGCATAACATGGGCCAGGCCGCCCGCGTGTCCGACAAGACGGCGTTCTTCTACATGGGCAACCTGATCGAGCACAACGATACGAACGTCATTTTCACCAATCCGGAGAAGAAGCAGACCGACGACTACATCTCGGGCCGCTTCGGCTGATCCGAAAGCCGTGCTGTCCGGAAGGGCCGCGCGGCGGCAATTCGACTATCGACGCATGGGAGAAGGGGAACGTTATGACGACATCGATTATGGAGATTGACCGCCTCAACCTGCATTACGGCGAGTTCCAAGCGCTCAAGAACATCGAGCTGGACATTCCCGAGAAGACCATCACCGCCTTCATCGGTCCGTCGGGCTGCGGCAAGTCGACGTTCCTGCGCACGCTCAACCGCATGAACGACCTCGTCGCAGGCGTCCGCATCGACGGCAGCGTCAAGCTGGACGGCGACGACATCTACGGCTCGGAGACGGACGTGGAAACGCTCCGCAAGCGGGTCGGGATGGTGTTCCAGCAGCCGAATCCTTTTCCGAAGTCGATCTTCGACAACGTCGCCTATGGCCCGCGGCTGCACGGCATCCGCGACAAGTCGACGCTGAACGAGATCGTGGAGCGCAGCCTGCGCGGCGCGTCGCTGTGGGAAGAAGTGAAGGACCTGCTCGGAAAGTCGGCGCTCAGCCTGTCCGGCGGCCAGCAGCAGCGGCTGTGCATCGCCCGCGCGCTCGCCGTCGAGCCGGAGGTGCTGCTCATGGACGAGGCGACGTCCGCGCTCGACCCGATCTCGACGCTCAAGATCGAGGAGCTGGTGCGCGAGCTCAAGAAAGAGTACACGATCGTCATGGTGACGCACAACATGCACCAGGCCGCGCGGGTATCCGACCGTACGGTGTTCTTCCTGAACGGAGAGCTCGTCGAGGCCGACGAGACGGAGAAGCTGTTCTCCAACCCGAGCGACGCGCGCACGGAAGACTATATTACAGGACGATTCGGCTGAAGCGCCGGCGAGAGGGAGAGGAGAGCCCGTCATGATCAAACGCAAGGAACTGGACGAAGGCTTGGAGCAGCTCGACAAAATGCTGCTGGAGATGGGCGAGCGGGTGGAATCGGCGCTCGCGGGATCGATGCAGGCGCTGATGAGCGTCGACGCCGACGCGGCGGCGGAGATCATCCATCGCGATCCGGAGCTGAACCGGCTGGAGGAGCGCATCACCGAGCTCGGATCCAAGCTGATCGCCACGCAGCAGCCGGTGGCCAAGGACTTGAGGCGAGTGCTGGTCGCGTTCCGCATCTCCGGCGACCTGGAACGGATGGGCGATCTGTCCGTCGACATCGCCAAGGTCGTGCTGCGCCTCGAGGGGCAGTCGCTGATCAAGCCGCTGATCGACCTGCCGCGCATGGCGGAGATCGTGCAGACGATGATCTTCGAGTCGATCCAGTCGTTCGTGCAGGAGAACGTCGATCTGGCGTACAAGATGGCCAAGGACGACGACGCGGTGGACGCGCTGTACTCGCAGATCATCCGCGAGCTGTACACGCTCATGGTGCAGGACCCGCGCACGATCAACCAGTCGATGCTGCTCAGCTTCGTCGGCCGATACATTGAGCGCATCGCCGACCATGCGACGAACATCGGCGAGAGCGTCGCCTATCTCGTGACGGGCCGCCGACCGGACTTGAACGTATGATTTGAACGTATAAGGTGGATGCGCCATGCCTGCTTCGGACTTCCGGAGGGGCATGGCGTTTTTTGCTTGAACCCCGTGCAACCCGAGAACCCCGTGAACCCCGTGAACCCCGTGAACCCCGTGACCCCGTGACCCCGTGACCCCGTGACCCCGTGACCCCGTGACCCCGTGACCCCGTGACCCCGTGAACCCGTGAACCCGTGAACCCGTGAACCCCGTGAACCCCGTGAACCCCGTGAGCCCCCTTTAGGCCGCTACGCCACCTCCGCTCCGCGGACGGAACCTCTTTCCGATTCCGCTGAAGCCCAGATTCCTCTGAACTCCCTTTCCTCAACGGAAGGAATCCGGCCTTCAAGGGAACCGCTCCCGCTTCTCCAAGAGGCTTCCGTCCCCTCCGCTATGTGCTCCTGCCGGCTCGTTACCCCATAATCCCCATCTCGGCGACCTAAGTCCTCGCAAACCCAACACCTCACCACGGCTACTCCAGCCACAACTCCAATCCGGCAGTCCACCTCGATGACCTCGGCAGACCAGCAATCCGCCAATACGGCAGTTATGCCTGCACCTCCAAGCCCCCAAGTCCTCAAGCCTTCAAGCCCCCAGGCCCCCAGGCCCCCAAGCACCCAAGCCCGCAAGCTTTCCGAGCAACCAAAGCGCCTCTGTCTGCCCAGCAATCCACGGCAACACATCAGTTAATTCTTGCTCCACCATGCCTAAAGAATTTAACGACTCGGTAGGGGCTTAGAAGCCCATTAAGAGCGAGTTTAAAAAGCTAACGACGGGTCAGAAGTTTAGACGTCACGAAAGGCCGATCAGAGAGGCAATTCGACTGATTTTCGGTCGCTAAGGTGCTCCTACGTCGTTAGGGTTCTACATCCCTGTCTGCGGGCCGTTTAACGCTTTGAATCATCGTTAGCCGTGTGCAATCTGAGGCATAGGCCGACGAAGCAGCTTTCAAGGCGAAGCCGACAGGATCAAACAAGGAAAGGTAGCAAAGAACAGAGGCGGAACCTGGCAAAGGAGGTATGGTTGCGGCTGAGAGAGGATAAGAGGCGCGAGGGAGGTGATCGAAGGCTAGCTCAAACAGCAAAAAGAAACAGGAGCCGCGCTGCATCAACCGAGCACGCTTGTGCGGCGAAGTCTCGGTCAGACAGAGCGTCTCCTGTTCCTTGATTGAATGAGCAGGGCGTCTCATGTTTCTTAAAGGTTGGATAAGCGTCGTTTCCCTGCGTCCACTATTCCGATCCTGGCGTGCGGGATGAACGGAACAATCAGCGGCCTTCGCGCTGGACAAGCCATTCGTTCAGCCGGCCCGGATAGTCGGTGATGATGCCGGAGATGCCGGCCGCGACCAGCCGCTCCCACTCCTCGGGACGATTGGCCGTGTACGGGTAGACCGCGATGCCGGCCGCTCTGGCATCCTCGGCGTCCTGGCGGCCTATGAAGCCGTGATGGGGATGGAGCGACCAGACTGCAGTCCCCAGCAGGGCGGCATAGGAGGCATGATGGTACAGGTCGGCGGCGTACAGCAGGCCGATGCGCAGTTCAGGCTCGGCGTTTTTGAGGCGGACGAGCAGCTTGTGGTCGAACGAGGAAACGACGGTGCGGCGCAGGTTCGTTCCCTGGCGCAGGAAGTCGAGCAGCTTGGCGTCGAGCTGCGAGCCGGCCGCGTCCTTCACTTCGACGTTGATCTCGACCGCAAGCGGCAGCAGCTCGTAGACTTCGCTCAGCAGCGGCACGCGCTCCCCGGCAAAGGCCGGTCCGAACCACGAGCCCGCGTCGGCGCGACGGATTTCTTCGGCCGTCTGGTCGCGAATCGCGCCGCTTGCGTCCGTGGTGCGGTCAAGCGTGTCGTCGTGGCAGACGATTAGCTCGCCGTCGGCCGACAGATGCACGTCGAGCTCGACCATGTGCGCGCCTTGCTCCTCGGCCAGCCGGAAGCTGGCCAGCGTGTTTTCCGGCGCTTCTCCGGCGGCGCCGCGGTGTCCGATGACGAGCGGTTGAAGAGAGGTACTCATAGAAAGACCATCCTTTCGGGTTCGGGTTCGGGTTCGGGTTCGGGTTCGGGTTCGGGTTCGGGTTCGGGTTCGGGTTCGGGTTCGGGAATGAGGCAGGTCCAGGAATGGGATGCGGCTGCATCCTCCTGCATGCATGATAAGCGTCGCGCCGAGGCTTGTCTACGGGACATCAGGCAGTTTAACCGAAGCTTAACACGCCGGACGCCAGATCGTCGGCAGCGCGCCGCAGCGCGTCCTCCAGTCCGCCTTGGACGACGGTGGCGGGCACGGCCAGCATCAGGTTCACCGGCAAGCCGAAGTTCTCGACGTTCATTCCGTCGCGATGGCGTCCGGTGATCGGGTCGATGTTCGCCGCCAAGCGTTCCGCCTGGTCGCGCGTATCGGCCAGATGGCCGTATAGCGGCTTGCCGAGCGCGTAGGCGAGCCCGCATTCGAAGACGGTGCCGGCGTCCGGCTCGGAGCCGCGAAACGCGTTCAGGTTGGCCAGGACGAAGTCGGCCTGACGGACGAGCCGTACGTTGCCTTCAAAGATGGCTCGGGCGGTGTCGAGCCGGTCGGGCAGAGGACGGATGTCCTTGTCCAGCGGAAAGATGCCTCGAAAGCCGTATTCCGCGCAAAGCGCCTTCATCGCGCGGCCGGTTTCGGCCGCGTCGGGCCGGAAAACCTCGAATCCGGCGAGATAGACGGACGGGGAGAATGCAGGGCTGGAGGAATTCATGGTCGGATGTCATCTCCTTCGAGTTCGATGGCTCCATTGTAGCATGGACGAGGAAAAAGATGGGCGACTCCATTGACAATGAGAATCGTTATCAATATTATAGTTCCTGTAGTTGATATTGATTCTCATTCTTAATAGACCCAGGGAGGTTTCATTCATGTTCCGCAGTTCCAAAAGCATTCTCGCCGCTTCGGCGGCAGCGCTCATTCTCATCTCCGCTTCCGGCGCGCCGTCTACGGCTCGCGCGGCAGCCGCTCCGATCCAAGTGACGCTCGACGGCAAGAAGCTGCCGCTCGACGCGCAGCCGATCGTAGCTTCCGGACGCACGCTCGTGCCGTACAGCTCGATCGTCCAGTCGCTCGGCGGCAAGGCCTCCTGGAGCAGCTCGACGCGCACGGTGACGGCGACGAGCGGCAGCGATACCGTCAAGCTGACGGCAGGCTCCGCCACGGCATACATAAACGGCAAGGCGACGAAGCTCGACGCCGCTCCGGTCATTCAGAACGGCAGGACGTTCGTGCCGCTGCGCCTGATAACGGAAGCGTTCGGCAAATGGGTGAGCTGGTCCCAGTCGAGCCGCACCGTCGCGATCTCGAGCAAGCTGACGCTGACGACGAGCACCGGTCCGTTCACGCTGAACAAGCGTCCGCAGCGCATCGTCACGCTGTCCTCGTCCGACACGGAGATGATCTACGCGCTCGGCGGCACGGTCGTCGGCCGTCCGACGGCGATGGGCGCGGTCAACCCGCCGGAAGCCGCGTCCGCGGTCGAAGTCGGCAGCACGCACGGTATCCTGTTCGAGAAGCTGGCATCCGTCAAGCCGGATCTGGTCATCGCGAGCCCGGCGCTGGCCAGCCAGAAGCCAACGCTCGAGAAGCTCGGCGCGCAAGTGCTGCTCAACTCGCACAACTCCTATGACCAGATCAAATCCTCGCTGCGCCTGTACGGCAAGCTGCTCGGCAAGGAGACCAAGGCGGAGGAGATCGCGGCCAATATGGACCGCACGGTGAGCAGCTTGAAGAAGCCGGCTTCCAAGCCCAAGGCGCTGATCGTCTACGGCGCGCCGGGCAGCTTCGTCGTCGCGCTGCCGAGCAGCTACCCGGGCAGCTTCCTGGAGCTGGCAGGCGGAGCGAACGTCGCGGCGAGCTTCCCTAAGATGACCACGATGCCTCAGTACGCCGAGCTCAGCATGGAGCGCATCGTCGCGGCCAACCCGGATCTGATCCTGCTCATCGCCCACGGCGATTCCGCAGAGGTCAAGTCGGCGTTCAAGAAGCAGTTCGAGTCGAATCCGGCCTGGAACAACCTGTCGGCGATCAACGACGACCAATTCGAGATTCTGCCGCAGAACCTGTTCGCCGCCAACCCGGGCCTGCGCGCGCCGGAAGCGATCAAGACGATCAACAAGCTGCTGCTGCAGGTGAACTGACATGGCGGCCGTCCTGTCGCCGGCTGACGTCAAGCGGGCCAGACGCCCGGCGTCGGCGCGGCATGCGGCCGTGCTCGCCGGCGCGGCGGCGCTCGTCGCCGCCAGCGTCGTCTGCGGCCTCGCGCTCGGCGCGATCCGGATCCCGGTCTCCGACGTATGGGCCGCGCTTCTCGGCTCCAATACGGACACGGAAGCATGGCAGATCGTCTGGAACCTGCGTTTGCCGCGCGTGCTGACCGGCCTCATGGTCGGCTGTTCGCTCGGGCTCGCGGGAGCGCTGCTGCAAGGCGTGTTCCGCAATCCGCTCGCCGATCCCGGCATCATCGGGGTCTCGTCCGGCGGCGGCATCGCCGCCGTCACGATCATGATCCTGTTCCCGGCGCAGATCGCGCTGCTGCCGGCGGCCGCGTTCCTCGGCGCGCTGGCGGCCAGCGCCGTCATCTATGCGCTCGCCTGGAAAGGCGGGGCATCGCCGATCCGGCTCATCCTCGCCGGCGTGGCGGTCAACTCGCTGCTCGGCGCCGGCATGTCGGCGCTCATGATTCTCAACAGCGAGAAGGTGCAGTCGGTGCTGCCGTGGATGAGCGGCAGCCTGAACGGCCGCAGCTGGCCGCATGCGGATACGCTGCTGCCGTACGCGCTGGCCGGCCTCGCGGCGGCGCTGCTGCTCATCAAGCCGGCCAACCTGCTTGCGCTCGGCGACGACGCGGCCAAGCTGCTCGGCGTTCGCGTCGAGCTGTACCGCCTCGTCATCGTCGGCGTCGCGGCGTTCCTGGCTGGCGCGGCGATCAGCCAGGCGGGCATGATCGGCTTCGTCGGCCTCGTCGTGCCGCATATCGTGCGCCTGCTCGTCGGCTCGGACTACCGCGTCCTCATGCCGGCATCGGCGCTCGGCGGAGCGGCTCTGGTCACATTGGCCGACACGGCGGCGCGCACGCTGTTCGATCCGATCGAATTCCCGGTCGGCATCCTGCTCGCGCTGCTCGGCGCGCCGTTCTTCCTCTATCTGCTGCGAAAGGGGGCGAAGCGATGAGCCGCCTGACCGGACAATCGCTCGTTCACGGCTACGGGGACCAGCTCGTCGTGCACGGCGTCGATATCGACATCCGCCAAGGCGAATGGGTCGGCATCATCGGGCCGAACGGCTCGGGCAAGTCCACCGTGCTGCGGATGCTCGCCAGACTGCTCAAGCCGCGCGGCGGGGCGGCGATGCTCGACGGCGAGGACTTGGCGGCGCTGCCGCCCAAGTCCGCTGCGCGCCGCATCGCCATGCTGGCCCAAGCCCAGGAGGCGGGCCTCGAGCTGACCGTGCGGGAGCTGGTGCGCAAGGGCCGCCATCCGCATTTGAAATGGTATCAGGACGGAAGCGCGGAGGAGCACGAGAGCATCGTCGACTGGGCGATCGCAGCCGCCTCGCTGCAGGAGCTGCAGCATCGCCCGCTGCCGGCGCTGTCCGGCGGAGAGCGCCAGCGTGCTTGGCTCGCGATGGCGATCGCGCAGACGCCATCGGTGCTGCTGCTCGACGAGCCGGCGACGTACCTGGACATCGCCCATCAGCTCGAGCTGATGGAGCTCGTCCAGCAGCTGAACCGCGAGCAAGGCCTGACGGTCGTGACCGTGCTGCATGACCTCAACCAGGCCGCCCGCTACTGCGACCGGCTCGTCGCCGTCAAGGACGGACGAGTCGCCGCTCAGGGGAGTCCGTCGGAGCTGTTCACGCATGCGTTCTTCTCCGACGTGTTCGGCGTCGAAGGCAGCATCCGCAGCGAAGAAGGCGTGCCGAGCTTCCAGGCGAGGCGCGCCACGCCTCGCCGGCTGGCGGCGACAGCCGGGGCCGCAAGAGCGGCTTCGGCAGAGAGTGGGTTTCAACCAAACGAACCGAAAACGGGAGAGATGACCAATGTCTGAGCAAGCATTGAATCCGGAACTGGTGCGCGCCTTTGTCGGCTCGGCGCACAGCGATCTGGAGCGCGTGCAGCAGCTTCTGCAGGAAGAGCCGGGACTGCTGCATGCCGCGATGAACTGGGGCGGAGGCGACTGGGAGACGGCGGCCGGAGCGGCCGCGCATGTCGGGCGCAAGGATATTTTGAACTGGCTGTTGGAGCAAGGCGCCCGCCTCGATCTGTTCGGCGCGGCGATGCTCGGCGAGCTGGAGCTGGTCCGCTCGGTCATCGAGCGGCATCCTTCCCAGCTGCACGCCAAGGGGCCGCACGGCATCACGCTGCTCCAGCACGCCCTGATGGGCGGGCCGGACGCGCAGCAAGTCGTTGCTTATTTGAAGGAAAAGCTGGGCGAAGCGAAGGAAGAGCAGGCCGGCCCGGTGCTCGTCGAGAACCGCATCGTCGTCAAGGCGGGCTTCGCGGAGGCGGTGCTGGAGCGGTTCGCCAAGCCGAAGCAGGTGCATACGTTCGAAGGCTTCGTGCGGATGGACGTCCTGCACGGCAAGAGCGAGAACGAAGGCGAGGAGGAGATTCGCGTCTGCACGACGTGGAGGTCCAAAGCCGATTTCGAGGCTTGGGCGTCGAGCGACTCGTTCCGCGGCGCGCATGCGAAGCGGCAGGAGCAGCAGGCTGAAGGCGCTGCGGCAGACCAGGCGGAACGGCCCGCGCATGGCCATGGCGGCCACGGCCAGCCCGCTCACGGCTCCGGCCATGGACGTCCGGCGGCGGCAGGAGAGGGCGCAGGCCCGATCGTCGGCAACCGCGTGACGTTCTACCGCGTCGCGGCTTCGCATCTGCCGGCGGCAGCGGCGGCCGAGCAGGGCTAGGCACGCACGGCAAAAAGGCATGGCTTCCGGACGACCGGTGCCATGCCTTTTTTTGCCGCGCTAGCGTCCCGGCCGATTCCCGCGCCGATCTTCGCGGATAATTAGATAGAGGATCAGGCCGACGATCGGGAAGAACAGCAGCGCGATCAGGACGAGCAGGGCGAACTCGCTGCTGTAGCCGCGCTCCCGAGCATCGCGGAACGCCCAGATGCAGAGGGCGACATGGAGCAGCAGCAGCCCGAGCGACACCAGCAGGAAAAGGACGCCCAGCATGCCGATTCCACCCATCATTTCCAATCCCCCCTTATTATGCAAAATGATCCTTTCCATACGAGTTGTTGACCGCTAAGGTTTCCAGGTTTCCCAGCGGAGTGTGGTATGATAGAAGCAATCATAAACGACGACGAGGTGCCTGGATATGGAGAAGTGGATCTTGATCGACGGCAACAGCATCGCCTATCGGGCGTTCTACGCCATGCCGCCGCTCACCAACGCGGCCGGATTGCATACCAATGCCGTTTTCGGCTTTACGACGATGCTGCTCAAGGTGCTGGAGGAGCAGAAGCCGACCCATGCGCTGGTCGCCTTCGACGCCGGCAAGGTGACGTTCCGCACGGAAAGCTTCGCGGATTACAAGGGAACCCGGGACAAGACGCCGTCCGAGCTGTCCGAGCAGTTCCCGCTCATCAAGGAGGTCGTGCAGGCGTTCGGCATCCGCCAGTTCGAGCTGCCGGGCTACGAGGCGGACGACATCATCGGCACGCTCACCCGCATGGCGGACGAGCAGGGCGTGCAGGCGGTCGTCGTCAGCGGCGACAAGGACATGCTGCAGCTCGCATCGGAGCAGGTGTCGATCGCCATCACGCGCAAGGGCGTCAGCGAGATCGAGCTGTACGATCCGGCGGCAGTGCGCGAGCGCTACGGCCTGGAGCCGTCGCAGATCATCGACCTCAAGGGGCTCATGGGCGACACGTCCGACAACATCCCCGGCATCCCCGGCGTGGGCGAGAAGACCGCGCTCAAGCTGCTGCATGAATACGGCACGGTCGAGGCGGTGCTGGAGCGCTCCGGCGAGCTCAAGGGCAAGCTCAAGGAGCGCGTCGAGGAGCATCAGGAGTCGGCGCGGCTGAGCAAGCAGCTGGCGACGATCTTCCGCGAGGTGCCGCTTGCGGGCGAGACGGGCGATTTCGCCTACAAAGGGTACGAGCCGTCGACGCTGGCCGCAGCGTTCGGCAAGCTGGAGTTCAAGTCGCTCATCGAGCGGCTCGACCTCGGCGCTGCCGCTCCGGCATCGGCCGAGCCGCAAAAGGTGCTCGACGTCCGGCCGGTCGAGATCGGGGACAGCGAAGCACGCCAGGCGCTGGAGCAGGCGCTGCGCGCTCCGGGCGCGTTCTACCTGGAGGCGGTCGGCGACAATCCCCATCACGCTGAGCTGATTGGCGCCGCCTATGCGGCCGAGGAGGCCGTCTACGCCATGTGCGGCGACTGGCTCGCCAGCCCGGACGCCGACGGCTTCAAGGCGTGGCTCGCCGACGCGTCCGCGCCGAAGGTCGGCTGCGACCTGCACCGCGCGGAGCTGGCGCTCAGCGCGCGCCTCGGCGTGCATCTGCAGGGCGGAGCGTTCGACATCGTGCTGGCCGCCTACCTGCTCGATCCGACCGCGACCGACCAGAGCGTCAGCGGCATCGCGGCTCGCCTCGGCCTGCCGTCCGTGCCGACCGACGAGTCCGTCTACGGCAAGGGCGCCAAGTTCAAGGTACCGGACAAGGAAGCGCTGTACGCGCAGCTGGCCGTCAAGGCCGACGCCGTGCGCGCGGCCGCGCCGCTGCAGCAGGCCCAGCTGGAGGAGACGGGCATGCACCGGCTCTACTACGAGCTGGAGCAGCCGCTGTCCGGCGTGCTCGCCGACATGGAGCGCCAGGGCATCTCCGTCGACGCGCAGACGATCCGCCAGCTCGGGTCGGAGCTGGAGACCGGCATCAAGGCCGACATGGAGGCGATCTACCGCCACGCCGGCCAGGAGTTCAACATCAACTCGCCCAAGCAGCTGGGCGAGATCCTTTTCGACAAGCTCGGCCTGCCCGTCATGAAGAAGACGAAGACCGGCTACTCGACCGATGCCGACGTGCTGGAGAAGCTGGAGCCGTACCACGAGATCATCCCGCTCATCCTGCACTTCCGCCAGCTCCACAAGCTGCAGTCGACGTATGTGGAAGGGCTGCTCAAGGAGGTCCGTCCGGACAGCGGCAAGATCCATACGTACTACCGCCAGACGATCGCGGCGACGGGCCGGCTGAGCAGCCAGTTCCCGAACCTGCAGAACATCCCGATCCGGCTGGAGGAAGGACGCAAGATCCGCAAGGCGTTCGTGCCGTCCGAGCCGGACTGGCTCATCCTCGCGGCCGACTACTCGCAGATCGAGCTGCGCGTGCTGGCGCACATCTCCGGCGACGAAGGGCTGAGCGAGGCGTTCACGCAGGACCTCGACGTGCACACGAAGACGGCCATGGACGTCTTCGGCGTGGCGCAGGCGGACGTGGATGCGGACATGCGCCGCTCCGCCAAGGCGGTCAACTTCGGCATCGTCTACGGCATCAGCGACTTCGGCCTCTCGCAGAATCTCGGCATCACGCGCAAGGAGGCCGCCCGCTTCATCGATCAGTACTTCGAGGCGTTCCAGGGCGTGCGCAAGTACATGGACGACATCGTGCAGCAGGCGCGCCGCGACGGCTACGTGACGACGCTGCTGGAGCGCAGGCGCTACCTGCCGGAGATCAAGGCGTCGAACTTCAACCTGCGCTCGTTTGCCGAGCGGACGGCGATGAACACGCCGATCCAGGGCACGGCCGCCGACATCATCAAGCTGGCGATGGTCAAGATGCAGGAGCGGCTGCGCGCCGAGGGGCTGCGCTCGCGCATGCTGCTGCAGGTGCATGACGAACTTGTCTTCGAGGTGCATCCCGAGGAGCTCGAGACGATGAAGAGACTCGTGCCCGAGGTGATGGAGAGCGCCCTGGAGCTGAGCGTGCCGCTGCGCGCGGACGTCAGCTACGGAGCGAACTGGTACGAGGCGAAGTAACGGACGGCTCCCGAGCCGCCTTTTCCGCGGAGCGGGGGAGGCGGCTCGGTTGTTTTCCCAGTCCTCTGGGCATGCAGGAAGCACTTATCTCCGTTATAATGGGTAGGATAGAGAAAGGTGTTGATCCCCATGCCGGAATTGCCGGAGGTCGAAACGGTAAGCCGAACGCTGACCTTAATCGCGGCGGGCAAGACGATCGAGAGCGTCGTCGTCACCTTGCCGCGCATCATACAGCGCCCGCAGGAGCCGGAGGCGTTCGCCGCCGCCCTGGCCGGGCATACGATCCAAAAAGCCGAGCGCCGCGGCAAGTTCATCCGCATCGTGCTCGACGGGCTCGTGCTCGTCTCGCATCTGCGCATGGAAGGCCGCTACGGCCTCTATGACGCCGGCGAGCCGGTGGCCAAGCATACCCATGTGCGCTTCCGCTTCACGGACGGCACCGAGCTGCGGTACCAGGACGTGCGCCAGTTCGGCACGATGCATCTGTTCGAGCCGGGCGAGGAGTTCGCACGCCCGCCGCTCGCCAAGCTCGGGCTGGAGCCGCTCGGCGAGGCGTTCACGCTCGAAGCGCTGCGCGGGCTGCTCGGGAAACGCACGACGATGATCAAGCCGCTGCTGCTGAACCAGGCCTACATCGTCGGGCTCGGGAATATCTATGTCGATGAGGCGCTGCACAGCGCGGGCATCCATCCGGAGACGACGGCGGACCGGCTGAAGCCGGACCAGTGGCGCAAGCTGCATGCTTCGATCCGGTCGACGCTGGAGCGTGCCGTCGAGGCAGGCGGATCGTCGATCAAGTCGTACGTCAACGGCCAAGGTGACGCGGGCCGCTTCCAGCACGAGCTGCTCGTCTACGGACGCAAGAACGAGCCTTGCCCGGGCTGCGGAGCGCCGATCGTCAAGACGGTCGTCGGCGGCCGGGGCACGCATTTTTGCGTGTCCTGCCAGCCGCTGCCGAGCGTCCGCCGCAAGCGCGCCGAGGCGTCCAGCCGGTAGCGCAGGCAGCGCGCCGCCACTTCCGCGAAGGCGGCGGGAGCGGCCGCATCGGAACAGATGCCCAGTTCCTGCATAGGATGGAGCAAAGCCATTCGCAGGGAGGACTGTACCGCCATGCTTGCCCATCTGCTGCCGCTGCTGCTGCTGTCCTTTGCCGTCAGCGTAGACGGATTCGGAGTCGGAATCACGTACGGACTGAGGCGGATCCGCATCCCGCTGCTGTCCGTGCTCATCATAACGGGATGCTCGGGCATCGTCATCCTGCTCAGCATGAAGATCGGGACATGGCTGACGGGATTCGTCGACGCCGAGGATGCGAAGCGCATCGGGGCGCTCATCCTGATCGGCATCGGCGGCTTCACGCTGTTCCAGCAGCTGCGGCCCAAGCGGACGACCGCCGATGCGGACCTTCCGGAAGCGCCATCCGCCCCGCAGGCAGCTGGCCGAGGCGAGGATGCGGGCCGCCCCGCCGCGCCAGGCGCCTCTCCGGCTGTCGATGGCCGCAGAGCTGCTCCGACCGCCGCCGGCTCCGCCGGCAGCCCGGCTGCGGCGATGTCCGCCGGCTCCGGAGCCGCCGCCGAGCTGGCGGTGCCGTCGATCGCCGTGCTGACGCTCGAGATCAAGAAGCTCGGCATCGTCATCCAGATTTTGCGCTCGCCGCAGACGGCGGACGTCGACAGCTCCGGCAGCATCAGCGCCGGCGAAGCGCTGCTGCTCGGCTCGGCGCTGTCGCTCGACGCGTTCGGCGCGGGCCTCGGAGCGGCGATGGTCGGCCTCGACCCGTGGCTGACGGCGCTCAGCATCATGCTGGCCAGCGGCCTGTTTCTGGCGGCGGGGCTGCGCTTCGGCTTCCGCTTCTCCGGCGGCAAGCGCATGAGGCTGCTGAGCGTGCTGCCGGGAGCGCTGCTGCTGCTGATCGGCCTCGGCAAGCTCTGGTGACAATTCGAGGAGCCGAGCTGATCCCGCCCGGCGATCCGGTATCAACCCGATCCCTCCCGTGGCGGGGGGATGTTGGACTTTATCCGAAGAAAGGAGGAACTCGCATGAGAATCGGACTCACAGGCGGCATCGCCAGCGGCAAAAGCACCGTCTCCCGCATGCTGCGGGAGAGAGGCGCGTTCGTATCGGACGCCGACGAGGCGGCCCGCGCCGTCGTCGAGCCGGGGGAGCCCGCGCTCGGCGACATCGTACGCGCCTTCGGCGACGGCGTGCTGCAGCCGGACGGACGGCTGGATCGGGCCGCCCTCGGCCGCATCGTCTTCGGCCAGCCGGACAAGCTCCGCCGGCTGGAAGGCATCCTGCACCCGGCGATCCGCCGCCGCATGCAGGAGGAGATGGAGCAGGCGGAGAGGCATAGGCCGGACCGGCTCGTCTTCGCGGACATTCCGCTGCTGTTCGAGACCGGACAGGACAAGGCCTATGACGGCGTGCTGACGGTATACGCGCCGGCGGACGTCCAGCTTGAGCGGCTGATGAAGCGCAGCGGGATGGACGAGGCGGAGGCGCGCCGGCGGATCGGCCTGCAGCTCGACCTCGAGGAGAAGCGGCTGCGAGCGGACTGGGTCATCGACAACGGCGGCAGCGAGGAGGAGACTCGGCTGCAGGTCGAGCGCTTCCTCTCCGAGCGGGGGAGGCCATGAGCTGGGGCTGGCTTGCCCGCAAGCGGGTGCTGCTGGTCGTGCTGATCGGCTTCATCGCCCTGCTGTTCCTGAAGTCCGACTGGCTCGGGCGCATGATGTATCCGATCCCCTTCAAGGACAGCATCGAACAGGCGGCCGCCGAGCAGAAGGTCGACCCGTATCTGATCGCGGCGATCATCCGGGTGGAATCCAACTTCCGTGCGGACAAGCTATCCAGCAAAGGGGCGGGCGGCGTCATGCAGCTCATGCCGGATACGGCGGAGTGGATCATCGGAGCCGCCAAGTTCAAGACGATGTCCCGCGACGCCGTCATGAGCGGGGTCGAGGAAAATATTCGCGCCGGCTCCTGGTACGTGCATTCGCTGCACGACCAGTTCAAGGGGAACCAGGCGGCTTCGGTCGCCGCGTACAACGCCGGTCCGGGAAAGGTCGGCCAGTGGCTCCAGGAGGGCCGCTGGGACGGAACGCTGGCGCGGCTCGATCAAGTGCCTTATGGCGAGACCCGCCATTACGTGCAAAGAGTCAATTATTACTACAAAAAGTACAAAAGCCTTTATCCGGAATGGTCCCGTTAGGTATAATGGAAACGAGACATGAAAAAGGCCCGGAGCATCCGCTTCGGGACGGCTCCGGGCCTTTCGGTATGAGGTCAATTATTTGTATTGACCTGCGAGGGATTGCTCGCCGATGGTGACAAGGCGTTTCGTGATGTAACCACCGAGGGAGCCAGCGTCATAAGTCGTGAAGTTGCCGTAGTAGCCGTCCTGCGGGATGGCGATACCGAGTTCTTGAGCAACTTCATACTTCATTTGGTCCAGGGCTGCATGGGAACCCGTTACGACCAGCTTGTTGCTGTTGTTGTTTTGGGACATTGTCGTTTCACCTCCTCGCGGTTGGTAAAAGTATTATGTGCCGAAATGCCAGGTTCATACGCAGGGAGAAGATAAATTTGTACAAATGGCTGACAGCCTTTGCGCAGAGCGGGATCGCCGCCGCGCGCCACCCTGAGGAAAAGGAGGGGCAACGATGAAATGTCCCTATTGCGAGCATAACGGCACCAAGGTGCTGGATTCCCGTCCCGCCAACGGGGACAAGTCCATCCGTCGCCGCCGCGAATGCGAGAAGTGCAGCCGCCGCTTCACGACGTTCGAGATGATCGAGGAGACGCCGCTGATCGTCATCAAAAAGGACGGCAGCCGCGAGGAGTTCAGCCGCGACAAGATCCTGCGAGGCCTCATCCGAGCCTGCGAGAAGCGGCCGGTGCCGGTCGAGCGCCTGGAGGAGATCGTCTCCGAGGTCGAAAAGGAGCTGCGGACGACGGCCCAGGCCGAAATCGACAGCCGGGCCATCGGCGAGCTCGTCATGCAGCAGCTCTATCCGGTGGACGAGGTCGCCTACGTGCGCTTCGCTTCGGTCTACCGCCAGTTCAAGGACATCGACATGTTCATGAAGGAGCTGTCCAGCCTGCTGTCCAAAAATCCGGCCGAGAGCTGAGGCGGCCGCGGCAAGGCCGTTATGACGGCAAAAAGCCCGAACCGTCTTCGTGCATGCGAAGAGGCTCGGGCTTTTTGGCGCGACGTGACCGAATTACTTGGCGTAGTAGCCGCCGTCGATCGGCAGCTCGACGCCGGTAATATAGGAGGACTCGTCCGACGCGAGGAACAGCACGCCGTTCGCGATATCCTCGGCTTTGCCGAGGCGAGGCAGCGGCGTCTGCATCTGGAACCACTGCACCATCTGCGGGTCCTTGAACATGTCGACGGTCATCGGGGTCTCGATGAATCCGGGATGGATCGAGTTGCAGCGGATGTTGTGCTTCGCATAGTCGACCGCGGTCGCCTTCGTCAGCAGGCGGACGGCGCCTTTGCTGGCCGTGTAAGGGCCGGTGCCGCTGCCGCCGGTGAGGCCGGCGATCGAGGAGATGTTGATGATGGAGCCGCCGCCCGCTTCGATCATCTGCGGGATGACGTATTTCTGGCCGAGGAAGATGCTCGTGACGTTGATCTTCATCACTCGCTCCCAGTTGTCGACCGTCTGGTCCATGAACGGAGTGGCGTCCGAGATGCCGGCGTTGTTGACGAGGATGTCGATCTTGCCAAAGACGGACACCGCCTCCGCGACGACGCGCTGCCAATCCTCTTCGGAGGCGACGTTATGCTTGAAGCCTGCGGCTTCTCCGCCGGCTGCCTTGATTTCCTCGACGACGGCCTGGAGCTTGTCCTCCTGCAGGTCCGTGACGACGACCTTCGCGCCTTCCTTGGCGAACAGCAGCGCGTCCGCCTTGCCCATGCCGCCGGCGGCGCCGGTTACGATCGCGACTTTTCCTTTGAGTCGATCCATGGTTGATTCCTCCGCATTCAGTTGGATTGTCGTGGACGTTGTTGCCCATGCTAAGATGTCCCGGTGGAGTCCTTTTCTTGCTGCAAATGAGCGATCAGCTGCCGGTACGAGCGTTCGAGCAGCATCCGCTCCTCTTCGGTAAAGCCTTCCCATGCCCCGTCCATCAGCTCTTCGAACCGGTCCAGCAGTCCTTTTTCGGCTGCCGCTCCGGCTTCCGTAATCTGCAGGAACACGATTCGCCGGTCCTGCTCGGAGACGATCCGCTCGACGTAGCCCTTCTGCACGAGCTTCGTGCTGAGGTTCGTCACGGCGGACGGCGTCACCTCCAGGCGTGCGGCCAGCTCGGACGAGGCCTTGCGGCCTTCGCGGGCCAGCGTCTGCAGGATCGCGTACTGCGGCGCCGAGAGGGAAGGGTCCTGCAGCTTGGTGAAGCGCTCGACGAGCGTCTGCATGTACTCGCCGATCAGGCGGGATAGAGGGTGCTGCGGATTCAGCGGCAATCACCTCGCGTGTCGATGGGATTCATCGATAATAGTTAATAGGTCTTAACAGTTAATAGAGTAGAACATTTTTTCGAAGAAAGCAAATGGCATTGGCCGGAAACTCGGCGGTGTGACGCAGCCGTTTGACGCCTTGCCCGCAGCATCAAAAGAATGGCGAATAAAGTGTTGACACTTCATTTAGTCACATGGTATATTCTTTCTTGTCGCGGTAAGCAAATCTCTTCGAAATAGAAGCAGAGGACATACATACGACATCCCTATACGGGGCCTTAGCTCAGCTGGGAGAGCGCATCGCTGGCAGCGATGAGGTCAGGGGTTCGATCCCCCTAGGCTCCATAGAAGCAGAACACCATCACAGCCTGTGATGGTGTTTTTCGTTTCATTTATAGGGCCCAGAGGAGGACGGATTTCGGGTTCAGCCCTCGGATAAAATGAACGAATTTCGGTTCCCGACAATCTTTGGACATCGCTGCGATATCCGGTACGGTTGTATCCTCCACGCTGTTTTCGTATTCTTAGAGAAGGCAAGCTAATGACGAACAAGAAGAGAGCGCAGCTATGATGAAAAAAATTTCGATGACGATCCTTTACGCCTGGGTCGCGGTCGTCGTCTATCTGTACCGCGAGCCGATCCTAGGCTGGATCGAGAGCCAGGAGTCGGCCATTCCCGTCATGCTGGCCGCGACCGGAATGGCGCTGTTCCCCGTCATCCCGTATCCGGTCGTCGGCGCCGTCATCGGGGCGGCCTACGGCCCGATCCAGGGCGGCATCGTCACCTGGGTCGGCTCGACCGCGGCTTCCTTGCTCATGTTCCTGTTCATCCGCTACGTCTTTCGGGACTGGGGGAGCCGCGTGCTGGCGCGATACGGCCGGCTGGATCGAATGACGCAGCTGTTCGAGCGCAACGCCTTTCTGATGATTCTTTTCGCGCGGCTTATCCCCTTCATCCCGTCGGTCGTCATCAACGTGTACGCGGCGCTCAGCCGCGTATCGTTCGGCGTGTACGCGACCGCATCGGCGCTCGGCAAAGTGCCGTCGATGCTGCTGTTTGTCATCATCGGCGACGGCCTCGTGTACGATGCGCGCTCGATTTGGGCGGCGGCCGCCATCTACGTCGTCTTTCTGGCCGCCACCCTGACGGGCTATCGCGGGTGGGCGCGGCGCAATTCCATTCGCCAAAGCCCATGACGACAAAAGCCATCCCGCAACGGGATGGCTTTTTTTGAATTCGCTGGCCGATTCAATCTCCCCGATAAGTCCGCTCCAGCTCGGCCAGATCGAATTTCTTCATCTTCAGGAACGCTTTCGTGACGCGATCCCGCTGCTCGGGCGTCCCTTCGCCCAGCATCTTGTCCATTACGGCGGGAGTAATTTGCCAGGAAACCCCATATTGGTCCTTCAGCCAGCCGCATTGCTCGGCGGCAGGAACGGCGGAGAGCTTGTCCCAATAATAGTCGATCTCCTCCTGCGTCTCGCAACGGACCACGAAGGAAACCGCTTCGTTGAACTGGAACGCGTGGTCATATGCGCTGTCCATCGCCGTGAACCAGGTGCTTCCGAGCCGGAAGTCGGAGAACAAGACGTGGCCCTCGCGATCGTGCTCCTGGCCGGGGCCGTAGCGGACGAGCTGGCCGGGCTGCGAGTCGCGGAACACCGAGAGGTAGAACGCCCGCGCTTCCTCCGCCTTGCCGCAGTTGGCGCCGACGAACATCAGGGAAGGAATGATCGGCGGACGGGGCTCCCCGTCCGGATTCGTCAGCATGAGCTGCCAGTTGACCCCGTATTTGTCCTGAATCCAGCTGTAATGCTTGCTGAACGGGTAGGACCCGAGCGGCATGAGAGGCGTTCCTCCATCGGACAGCTTCTCCCATGCGTCATCCAGCATGTCCTTCGCATTCGGTTCCCGCGACGGATCGAAGTTGGCGAAAAACGAAATGGAAGGATTCACCTTGAAATGCGGTCCTGCCGAAATCGCCATGAACGGCTGCCCCCAGACGCGGAACGAGACGATATGGGCATCGCCGGAAGGCGTGTCGTTCAAAGGCGTCACGCTGTTCAAGCCGGAATCCGGGAAGACCGAGCTGTAAAACTCCGCCGCTTCCTTCGCTTCCTTGTCGAACCACAGATGCGGAACAATCGCTTGATGGATTTTGCTCATGTACCTGGCCTCCTTATTGGATCTCTCTCCATTCTAACCGAAATCTCGCTGCCTGATTTCTTCCCGATTGCTGCAATCCGGGCGATAACCGGCCTGGCCGGCCCATTCCATCCGCTAGAGCCCCTCATACGATAAAGGGCTGCAAGCCGCAGGCATGCGGCATGACCTTTGTCGGACAGGAGCTGGAGTGGTGAAATCCAAAACAAGACTGACCGGGAAGGTCCTTTTTCGCGGGGATCCGGGGTATGATGCCGCGCGCAAAAACTGGGACCCGCATACGGATCGGTTTCCCAAGGTATTCGTCTTTGCCCGGACGGCCAAAGACGTGTCCAACGCCATCAAGTGGGCTCGCGAGAACAAGGTGCCGATCCGGCCGAGAAGCGGCCGCCATGCGCTGGAGGTCAATCTGTCCCAAGTGAACGGCGGCATCGTCATCGATGTCAGCAAGCTCAATGAAATCAAGCTGAACAAGGTCAAGGGCACCGCCGTCGTCGGAGCCGGCAACCGGGTCGGGCGGATCGCCCACACGCTGGCGAAGCAAGGCTTCATCGCTCCTTTCGGCGACAGCCCCACGGTCGGCATCGGCGGCATCACCCTCGGCGGCGGCATCGGCCCGCTCCAGCGTACGATCGGCCTCATCAGCGACAATCTGACCGCTCTGGAAATGGTCGATGCCGAAGGCCGCATCCTCCGAGCGAGCAAGAAGCGGAACGCGGACCTGCTGTGGGCCTCCCGCGGGGGCGGAGGAGGCAACTTCGGCGTCTGCACCAAGTATAAGTTCAAGGTTCGGAGGGCTCCGGCCAAAGCGACCGTCTACCGGATCACCTGGCCGTGGGAGCAGTTCGAGGAGGTGTTCCTCGCCTGGCAGAAGTGGGCGCCGTCCGTCGATACGAGGCTCGGCAGCGAGCTGTCGATCGGGCCGAAGAAGGGCGGCAATGTCAGCATGGAAGGGCTGTTCCTCGGCTCCAAGACCGTGGCGACGCGGCTGCTGGAGCCTCTGACGAGCATCGGGACGCCGACGAGCCGAATCATCCGGCTGCTGCCGTACGATGAAGCGGTCACGTTCCTTCTGCCGCCCGATCCGGTGCTCACGCAGCGCGAAAGCAATCAATTCTCCTCCGGCTTCGCCCGCCGGCCGTTCCCAAAAGCGGCGCTGAAGCCGATGCGCGAGTTCCTGGAGAACATCGAGGGCGAGTTCGCCGGGTTCTTCTTCCTCAACTGGGGCGGAGCGGTGAGCCGGCCGGCGCCTCGCTCGACGGCGTTCTATTGGCGCGACGCGAAGTTCTACGCGGAGTGGAACAGCTCCTGGATCAAGCCGAGCCAGGCAGCCCGGAACATCGCGATCGTGCGCAAGACGCGCCGGAGGCTGCAGCCTTACCTCGTCGGGTCCTACATCAATGTCCCGGACCAAGGCATCAAGGCTTCCGGCCCGGTCTATTACGGCAAGAACTACCCCCGGCTGCGCCGCGTGAAGGCGAAGTACGATCCGGAAAACGTGTTCCGCAATCCGCAGAGCATTCCGCCGGCCAAGCCGGGAACGGCGCTGCGGGCGAAACGGTCCCAGGCCGGCGGTTAGGCCGGGACGACAAGCAAGAGACGAAGCGGAGGCTGGCCTCGCTTCGTCTCTTTTTTTTGCTGCGGCCGCGCCGTTCATCCAAGCGGGACAGACAAGCCCGCGCCCCGCTCGCTTCCGAACCTCAAACCGCGTTTCTCTGTGCTGCCTGGATGTCGGCCCTGCGGCTGAGCGCGAAGCTGGCGAGCGCCGCCGCGAAGCCAAGTCCGATCAGCGATGCCGCAAGCCACGGATGGAATTCGACCGCATCGGTCCGATCGATCAGCCATCCTCCCGCTCCCGCGCCGCCGGCGATGCCGAGGTGGATGACGGAGGTGTTCAGGCTGAGCACGAAGTTGGCCGACTTGGGCGCTTGCTGGATCATATAGCTCTGCACCGCAGGGCCGGAGGCGAACAAAGCGAAGAACAGGATGGCGATCAATGCGACCGCGATCGGCGTCGAGAAGGCGAGGATCGGCAGAAGCGCCAGCGCCAGCAGATGGAGCAGGAGACTCGTGCCGAGCGTCCGCGCGGCTCCCCAGCGGTCGACGAGGCTGCCGCCGAGCCGGGAGGCGAATGCGCCGATCAGCCCGAGAGCGAGCAGGAGAAAGGCGATATCCGCCGTTCGGAAGTCCAGCATCTGCTGCAGGTAAGGGGAGATATAGGTGAGGAAGACGGAATTTCCCCCCTCGCGGAGCAGCGAGATCAAAAATGCCGTCAGGATGACCGCGCTGCCCGCATTCTTCAGCTGGCGGGACAACGGAACCGGCTCGTCGCCCTCCACTCGGGGCATGAGGCGGAAAATGACGGCGCCGACGGCTGCACTGAGAGCGCCGAGCAGGACGAAGATCGCTTGCCAGCTCAGCCATTCGGCGATGGCGACGCCGAGCGGCACGCCGAGGATCAGCGCGCTGCTGAAGCCGAGGATGATCGTGCCGACGGACCGCCCCAGCTTGTCGGCCGGTACGAGCTTGGCGGCGACGCCGAGGGATGCGACGAGAAAGACGCCGGAGCTTGCTCCGAGCACCGCCCGCGCCGCCATCAGCGACTCGATCGTCGAGCTCAAGGCGGACCAGGCGTTGCCGGCAATGAAGACGGCCAGCGAGCCGAGCAGCAGCGACTTGCGGTCCGTGCGGCTGGTCAGGACGATGAGCAGCGGGGTCGCGATCGCGAACGACAAGGAATAGACGGCAATCAATTGCCCGGCGACGGCCAAGGAAATATTTACATCCTCGGCGATGCGGGGTAGAATTCCTGATACGACCAGCTCCGAGGTGGCGGTGAGGAACACGCCGAGCGCAAGCAGATAGATCGTAAACGCGTTTGTTTTCATTGGAGATCGTTCCCTTCGGTTTGTTTGATTGGATTATAATTAAGTTTCTTTACTTTGGTAAGTACGCAAAACGGATGGACGTAGTCCAACGCAATGGACGTTCGTTCCGTACGGGAAGGGAGAGGAGCGTCATGGTGAAGCGACACGCAGAGGAAGAGCAGGAGATCGAGGAATGGAGCCGGGAGGGGTCGGATCATCCCCACATCTGCTCGGTGCTCGAAATATTGGGAGCGAAGTGGTCCATCCTGGTCATCGCGGAGCTCTACAAGGGGCCGCGCAGATTTCAGCAGCTGCAGAGGGATGTCGCGGTCGTGCGCACCCAGTCGCTGACGAACGTGCTGCGTCATCTGGAGAGCACGGGAATCGTCCGCCGCGAGGTGTATCCAAGCGTGCCGGTGATGGTGGAATATTCCTTGACGGATAAGGGCCGGGACTTCCAGGCGGCGCTCAAGGAAATGGAGAATTGGGCGATCCGCTGGGGGAGCGGGGAACAAGGGAAGTAGGGGTTGGCCGCTAGGGACTGATTTAACGTAAATGTTCGCTGTCCGACTTCATTTTTAGGCGAAATGCCCGATATAAAAATAGTAGGAATAGTTCGTTGTTCCTATTCAGTCGGATTCTTCCATAATAAATTCGGAGGGAAATACAATGGCGAGCTTCAATAAACAAATCGAGCATGGCAAAAAGCATCTTAAGCCGGGGGAAAAAGTGCTCGGCGCTGTCATGGGAGCATATGAAGGCAAATCAATGGGAAAAAGCGTTGTTAAAGTCGGCATCTTTCTGGCTACGAACGAAAGAGTGTTCTTTTTCGCCAAAAGAATGTTTGGATTCGATTCGGAATCCTTTCCCTATTCCAACATCAGCTCATTCGAATACAGCAAAGGGCTGAGCGGGTACTCGCTTTCCTTTTACGCATCCAACAATAAGGTAAAGATGAACTGGATCAATAAGGGCGAAGTCACGACATTCATCAATGAGGTCAACTCGCGAGTAGGAGTGAAGCAGCCGTCTGGCGAACCGATATTCAAGCAAGAGGACGCTGCGGATCAGATCAGGAAATTATCCGATCTGCTGAAAGATGGCATCATTTCTGAAGATGAATTCGCAGCGAAGAAGAAGCAGCTTTTGGGCGTATAGTTTGAAACGGTTTCATTGCGCGCATCGACAGATGGCATGGCGTGCAAGGGTTGGATCGGCTGGCAGCGGGATGCGAAAGCTCCCTCGCCAGCTTTTTTAAGTTGCGGTTTTGTTAAAACGGGGTTATCATAGACCCAGTGAGTCTACGATAGAGAAGGCGATACAGAATGAAATATTCCAAAGCGACGGATTACGCGATGCATACGATGCTGCACCTCGCGCTCGGCGGGCGGGAAGGGCGCGTCGGCGTCGGAACGCTTGCCGAGCGGATGCAGGTCTCCCCGACGTATTTGTCCAAGATCTTGACGAAGCTTGTCAAAGACGGTCTCGTGGAGTCCTCGCCCGGCGTATCGGGCGGCTACCGGCTCCGGCGCGGCGCCGGCGACATCGCCCTGCTCGACATCATCCAGGCGATCGAAGGCAAGACGTCGCTGTACGAATGCAGCGGCGTCCATCACAATCCCGGCTGCCTCATCCATCGGGCGATGGCGGAGGCCGAGCATAAGATGGAGGCGCATCTGGCCTCCGTCACGATCGCCGATCTGGCCCGCCAGCAGGACCAGAAGGCATCCTCTTGATTCGTATCCCGCCTCGCAGGCGCCCGAGGGCGCACGGAGGCGGGATCGTTTCGGGCTAATTATAGATATCAATACTCTACGATGGAGGCGATTAAGCATGGCGGAAACAAGGCTGGATGCGATCATCATTGGAGGCGGACCTGCCGGACTGAGCGCTGCGCTCGTGCTGGGCCGCGCCCGGCGCGACGTGCTGGTGCTGGACGAGGGCAAGCCTCGCAATCGGGTGACGAAGGAAAGCCACGGCTTCTTGACGAGGGACGGCATCTCGCCGATGGAGCTTCGCCGGATCGGACTGGAGCAGCTCGCTCCGTATCCGTCCGTCCGGGTGCTGGAGGGCAGAGCGGCGGAGGCTGCGGGCGACAACGGCCGGTTCCGTGTCGTCACGCAGGACGGCGAGACGTATGAGGCGCGCAAGCTCATTTTTGCCACGGGCAAGAAGGACCTTCCGCTCGAGGTGCCGGGACTGCAGGAGATTTACGGCCGCAGCGCTTTCGTCTGCCCGTTCTGCGACGGCTGGGAGATGCGAGACCGCAGCCTGGCGATTCTTGCCCGCGGGGATCATGCGATGCATATGGCGAAGCTGCTCGCGGCCTGGACGCCGCAGCGAACGGTGCTTACGAACGGCGAAGGCGGACTGGACGAAGCTCAAATCGCCGAGCTGGAGGCGCACGGCGTCGCGGTGCGGACCGGGACGATCCGCCGGCTGCACGCGCGGGACGGGATGCTGGAGCGCGTGGAATGGACGGACGGGGCGAGCGAACCGTTCGGCGGCATGATTTTTGCCTCGCAGCTGGCGGCGGGCTCCGACTTGCCGCAGCGGCTCGGCTGCCGCGCCGACGAGACGGGCACGGTCGAGGCGAACGAGATGGGACAGACGAGCGTGCCGGGCGTCTATTGCGCGGGCGATGCGATGACGGCCCGCTACCAGATCGTGCACGCGGCAGCGTTTGGTTCGTCCGCAGGCGCGGCGGTCGTGGGCGAGCTGATGATGGAGGCGTGGAACGGCCGGGATTGAAAAAGCCGGTGCGGCTCAGCGCCGCCCGAGCCGCCCCGTAGCGCTGCCTGAGCCGCCCCGTAGCGCTGCCCGGAGGCGCTGCGTCTCCGTCCTTATTCTCGTCGCGGCGGCCCTATCACGCCAGGGACAGCTGGCTTCATACGCCCGACGGCTGGCGGAGACGGGACGGGGAGAATACGTCGCCGAGCTGCGGAAGCGGCATCCGAGAGAAAGGTAGAGGCAGGAGCGACCGAGGAGCCGGACGACGGCTCCTTTTTGGCGTGCGGCCCGGCCAACAAGCCAAGAATGCCATGGTTAAGACCGTATCGCCTCCTACGGGCGGGGCCGTCCATGCCGTATGATGAAAGCGAATTCATGCAAAAGGGAGGAATCGATCATGAACTGGCGCAACCAAGCGCCCCACAGAGCCGCTTCCGTGCTGCTCGCCGTCGTGCTGGCCGGAGCCGCCGCGCTGCCGCATCCCGCCCCGGCGAAGGCCGAGCGGCAAGCGGCGTCCGTCGTGCTGGGGGAGTCGCCCGCCGAGGACGGCATCCGGCCGCGGGCCGGAGACAACCCGGACGGCCTGCGGACGGGCACGCTGGGCGGCAAGGGCTATTGGGAGACGGACCGGACGCAAGGCACGGTCTACCTGTACATGGACGTCGACGACGAGTTCCTGTACGACAATCAGAGCGAAGAGGTGTACGTGACCGCCGAGGTGTACGATGAAGGCACAGGGAAGCTGGTGCTGCAGTACGACTCGGACTCGGCGCCGTTCAAGGATGCGCCGCTGCTGGAGTACGGGGACAGCGGCACATGGAAGTCCTACTCGTTCAAGCTGGCGGATGCGCGGTTCGCGAATCGGACCGGCGGGGCCGACTTCCGGCTCGGCATCGAGGGGGGCGGCGCAAGCGCGGCGACCAACAAGGACGTCAAGCTCGCCTCGGTGACGGTGACGCACAAGCCGAAGCCGTTCTCGTCCTCGGTGACGGAGGTCGTCTATACGCAGTTCCCGACGGAGGACGTCGTCATCGCGGATCATATCGCCACCGATTACGGAGCGGCCGGAGACGGCATCGCCGATGACACGGCCGCGATCCAGCAGGCGCTCGACACGGCGGGCGCCCGGGGCGGAGGCGTCGTCTTCCTGCCGGCGGGCCGATACCGGCTCGACGGCAGCCTGACCGTGCCGACCGGCGTGACGCTGCGCGGCGACTGGACAAGCCCGGAGGACGGCGGAGGCGTGCGCGGCACGGTGCTGGAAGCGCATGCGGGGCGCGGGGAGGCGGGCGGCGACAGCCTGATCCGGCTCGCCCAGGCGAGCGGCGTGACGCATCTGTCGATCTGGTATCCGGAGCAGGATGCGGCGCAGCCGGTCCCTTATCCATGGTCGATCGAGCAGCTGAGCGGCGACAGCGCCACCGTCCGCAACGTGACGCTGGTCAACGCCTACAACGGCATCAAGATCGGACCGTCCTGGAACGAGCTTCATTACGTCAAGAATCTGTACGGCACGGTGCTCGGCACCGGCATCTTCCTCGACTTCACGACGGACATCGGCCGGCTGGAGGGCATCCGCCTGTCGCCGGACGTCTGGGCGGACTCCGGCCTGCCCGGCGCGCCGGCGCGAGCCGCTGCCGCCGCCTGGACGACCGCCCATGCGGAGGGCATCGTCATGGGGCGCTCCGACTGGGAGTACATGTCGGACATCCGCCTCAGCGGCTTCAAGACCGGGCTGCGCGTCACGACGCGCACCGACTCGCTGGAGACGGCCAACGCCCAGTTCTATGACGTGCATGTGGACGAGAGCCGCACGGCGCTCAAGATCGAGGGCGTCAACGATTACGGCCTGCTGATCTCGGCGAGCAGCTTCGCGGCGGACCAGGGACCGGAGCCGGTCGCCGTGCATGCGGGCGAGGGCTTCCACTCGATCGTGCAGTTCAACGATACGGCGGTCGGCGGCCGCACGCGCAGCGCGGTCGTGAACGAAGGCAGCGGCGTGCTGTCGTTCGAGAACAGCTCCATCGGCGGCTATGACGAAGCGCGGGGCTTCGGCATCGAGGCGGAGGCCGGCTCGCTTATTCTCGGGGCGACCGAGTTCGAGGGGGAGAGCGCGCATGTCCGCGCCGGCAGCCAGGCGGCGTCGGTGCGCTCGCTCAACTCCGGCCATGACGGAACGCTGGATCTGGACGACGCAAGCGAGTCGGCGGACATCCGCATCGACATCGATGCCGGGATCGTCCACCAGCCGCTGCCCGTTCCGGCGGCGCTCGACGCCCCGGCCAGGCCGAAGCCGGCGACGGCCAGCCTGTACAACATTGCCGCCGCGCCGTACGGGGCCGACAAGACGGGCGCTTCGGACGCTTCCGGCGCGCTGAGGCAGGCGCTGGAGGACGCGGCGGCAGCCGGGGGCGGCACGGTGTTCGCACCGGCGGGCCGCTACCGGGTCGACGAGCCGATCGTCGTGCCGTCCGGCGTCGAGCTGCGGGGCAGCTGGGACGTGCCGCATCATACGATCGGCGGCGGCACGGCGCTGTTCACGAACGTCGGCGAGAACGATCCGGACGGCGAGCCGTTCCTCTCGCTGGAAGCCCATGCCGGGGTACGCGGCCTGAACATCTACTACGACCGGCAGGACTGGACGTCGATCAAGCCTTACTCCTGGACGGTGCAGGGCCGGGGCGAGGGCGTCTACCTCATCGACGTCACGTTCCCGGACTCCTACCGGGCAGTCGACTTCGCCAGCTACGACACGTCGGGGCACTACATCGACTATGTAGCGGGGTCCCCGCTTCGCGACGGCATCCGCCTCGGCGGAGGCGCCCGCGGCGGCATCGTGCGCAACGTGCAGTTCAATCCGCACTACGCGGCGCGCAGCACGTATCCGAACCACCCGACCGACGAGCAGTTCAACGATGTCTGGACGTTCCAGAAGGAGAACCTCGATGCGTTCCGCGTGGGGGACGTGCAGGAGCAGACGCTGTTCAATACGTTCGTGTACGGCTCCCTGTACGGCATCCACATGGCGCCGGAGAACGGACGGGGGCCGGAGGCGATCGTCATCGGTCACGGCACCGACGGCAGCAAGAAAGGCGCTTACCTGGAAGCGGGCGGCCCGAACGGCGTCGCCTTCGTCAACACCGAGCTGGTGTCGATGAGCTCGCAGGACAAGGTCTACATCGAGACGGACGCGGCCTTCGCGAGCCGGGCAGAGTTCTACAACAGCTCGATGTGGGGCGATACGACCCGCTCGGCCGTCGTGGGCGGCGGCAGCCTGCTGCTGCAGCAGAGCAATTTCACCGTCGTCGGGGATAAGGGAGTCTCGGCGCTCGGAGGGTCGGCCGCGGTGCTCGATTCCTACTTCCAGCAAGCGGGCACGACGCATCTGCATGCCGGTCCCGACGCCGTGCGGCTGTCGGCTTCCAACAATCTCTACCGCGGCGGCCTCAAGCTGGTCAGCGAAGCCCCGGGGAAGGCGGAGGGCACCGACATCCTGCCCGTCTCGCTCGACGTGATGCGGCAGCCGTACGATCCGGCCCGACCGGAGCGGACCGGCCGCTGGATCGAGCTGGCCAACTCCGGCAGCGCCCAGCCGCTGTCCGGCACGGTGCGGATCGCGCAGCCGTCCGACGCGGCGGCCGCGATGAAGCCGGTACGCTTCGAGGGGCTGGAGCTCGGCGCTGCGGCGCGGATCGATCTGCCGCATCTGGCCGCCGACCGGCTGACGGCCGAGGTGGAGCTCGACGGCGGCAAGACGTACACGCTGAGCGGCGAGCTCGCCCGCTCCTATGCCGTCCGCGCGGGCGGCGGGGAGACGGGGCCGGCCGTGCTGCTGGACGACGCGGGGCATTACAGCAGCGTCGGCGGCAAGTGGCGCGGCAAGGACGATCTGAGCGTCTCCGCCCGGCTCGCGTGGGATGACGACAAGCTGTACGTGGACGTCGACGTCAAGGACGACGCGCATGCCCAGAGCTGGAGCGGCGGCGACATCTGGCAAGGCGACAGCCTGCAGCTCGGCGTCGATCTGGCCCGCGCGGACGGCGCGGACAGCGCGCGGGTGAACGAGCTCGGCTTCGCGCTCGGCGCGGACGGCGCGGTCAGCAAGTGGAGATGGCGCGCGCCGCAGGGCGGCTCGACCGGCTTGCCGCTCGCGCAGGCGTCGATTGAACGGGACGAGGAGGCGAAAACGACCTCGTACCGGATCGCGCTGCCGATAACGGAGCTGTATGGAAGCGGCACGCAGGAAGGCGCGGCCGGGCTGCTGGGCTTCAGCCTGCTCGTCAATGAGAACGACGGCCAAGGACGAGCCGGCTTCATGGAATACCACGGCGGCATCGGCAAGAGCAAGGACGCGTCCGCCTTCGGGGAGCTGATCCTGCTGGACCGCAGCTTCGAGTCGATCCGGGAGCTCTCGGCGGAGGAGGCCGTGCGGCAGGCGGAAGCGGCGGGGAAAGAGACAAGCGTGGATGCGGCGGCAAATTTCGTCGCGCTGCTGCAGGCAGGTCCGCTTCGGCAAGGACTGGAGGCGAGGCTGCAGGCGATCGGCGGCGGACACACGACGCCGACGCCGAGCCCGAGCCCAAGCCCGTCGTCGGGCCCGACGCCAAGCCCGAGCCCGACGCCGACTCCGTCTTCGTCCGGTGACCCGGCGGAAACGCCGGCGCCGACCGCCGCTCCAGGTCCGTCCGCGCCCGATCCTGGCGCCGGAGGCGGCAGCGGCGGCCCATCGGCTTCGCCGGAGCTGGCGCGCATGGCGGACGGCTCGGTAATCGCGCGCCTATCGCCCCTGGAAGGCTCCACGGCGCAAGCGCTGCGCGGCGGCATTGACGCCGATGAGCTGGCGGAGGCGTTCGAGCTTGCCTCGCTTCGCCGGGATGGAGTCAAGCAAGTCCGCCTGAAGCTGGAGGGCGATCCGCAGGCCGCCTATTCGATTTCCGTTCCGAGCGGCTTTCTGGACGGGAAGAGGGATCGCCTCCTGACGCTGGACACCCCTGCCGGCAGCCTGCGGCTGCGCGGGGACCTGCTGCCTGCGGCGGAGGGCGGAGCCGCCCCGGGCGAGCTCATCGTCACGCTGCGGCCGCTGGAGCCGGGAGCCGGCGCGTCCGGAGCGGCGGTATCGCTCGCGATCGACGGGCGGCCGGTCGGTTCGTTCGCGGTTCCCGCCGTGCTGACGATGCCGTGGCGGACGGAAGGAGCGGGCGCGGATGGACTCGCCGTCCTGGCGCGCCGAAGCGACGGAGCTCCGGTCGCCGCCAGCCGCGGCAAGAACGGCGCGGTCGAGCTGCTGATCCGGGAGGCAGGCCGTTATGCCGCGGTCCTGAGCGCCGGAGAAGCGGCGCCAGGGTCCGTTCCGGCCTGGGCCCAAGCCTCCTCGGAAGGTCTGCATGCCCGAAGCATCGAGCTTGCCGCAGGAGACGGCTCCGCGCCGACGGCGCCGGTCACGCGGGCATCGTTCCTGGCGGCGCTCGTGCAAGCGCTCGATCTGCCTCTTGCGGAAGGCCCGGCCTTTTCCGACGTGCCGTCCGGCTCTCCGCTCGCGCCGCCGCTCCGCACGGCGGCCCATCTCGGCATCGCCTCCGGCACGGGCGGGGGGAGGTTCGAGCCGGCGGCGCCGCTGTCGCGTCAGGATGCGGCCGTGTTCATCGATCGCGCGCTGGAACGGACGCTCCTGCTGAAGCTGGAGGGCGGAGCCTCGAAGCTGGCCGCCTATTCCGACTCGGGCCGGGCGGCCGTTTATGCGGGCGGCAGCCTCGGCAAGCTGATCGAGGCCGGCTGGCTGCGGGGAGACGGCGGCTCGCTTCGTCCGGCCGCGCCTCTGACCGCTGCGGAAGCGGCCGTCCTGCTGCATCGCATGCTCGAAGGCGTGCTCGACCGCCTGTAACGCCAAGCGCCCTCCGCTCCATGGGGGGCGCTTTTTGGCTTGGCGCGCGCTTCGGCGGCCTGGTGCATTGTAATCGCTTGCAAACACTTTGCGATCGCCCTGCAAAAGCTCGTTTTTCCTCCTGTTCAACAAACGGGGCCGCTCCTTAAACTGGAAGAGAAAGCAGCCTCTTCAAGATTCGAGCGCGGCTGCGGAAAGGAGGGCCCGCAGAAAGGACAGGCAGCGGAAGACATTCGACCGCCGGCCGATCAACCATTCCAAGGAGGTCCTTATGAACAATCTTAGCCCATCCCGGCGATGGCGGCCGCTGCTTGGCGCGCTCGCCGCGGCCGCGCTGCTGGCGGCCGGCATCTCCTGGCCTCAAGGCACCGCTGAGGCCGCCTCGGCCTTCGTCCAGACGGCGGCTTCGAGCTACACGAGCCAGTCCGGCATCCAGCTGGAGAATTCCAGCGAAGGCGGGCAGAACGTCGCCTTCATCGACAACGGCGACTACATCGCGTTCTCCAACGTCGACTTCGGCAGCGGCGCGGCCTCGCTGGACGTGCGCGTCGCCAGCAACGCCGGCGGCGGCACGATCGAGGCGCGGCTGGACAGCGCTGGCGGCACGCTTGCCGCGACCTGCGCCGTGCCCGGAACGGGCGGCTGGCAGAACTGGCAGACGAAGTCCTGCTCCGTCTCCGGAGCAACGGGCGTCCACACGCTCTACCTGAAGTTCACGGGCGGAGCCGGCAACTTGTTCAACGTGCTCTGGTTCAAGTTCAACGCGGGGGGCGGCAGCGCCGGCGGCGACGTCGTCGGCAAGATCTTCGCGGGCTACCAGGGCTGGTTCAACGCCTCCGGCGACGGCTCTCCGAACAACGGCTGGATCCACTGGTCCAAAACCAGCAGCGCTCCGTCGACAAGCGGCAACACGAACTTCGAGCTGTACCCGGACATGAGGGAGTACGCCAACAAGTACGCGACCGCCCTCGGCAATCTGAACAACGGCCAGCCGGCGACGCTGTTCTCCTCCTACGACCAGCAGACGGTCAGCAAGCACTTCGAATGGATGCAGGCGTACGGCATCGACGGCGCGGCGCTGCAGCGGTTCGGCGCGGACGAGAGCGACGCCCCGAACGGCTGGAAGACGAACCGCGACAGCGTCGCCGTCAAGGTGAAGAACGCCGCCGAGGCGTACGGCCGCAAGTTTTATGTCATGTACGACATCACCGGCATGAACCCGTCCAACTGGGTGAACGCGGTCAAGCATGACTGGACGGCCAACGTCGTCGGCGGCATGGGATTGACCGGGTCCAGCGCCTACGCGCGCCAGAACGGCAAGATCGTCGTCAACATCTGGGGCATGGGCTTCACCGACCGTCCGGGCACGGCGGCCGAAGCGGCCGGCCTCATCAGCTGGTTCAAGCAGCAGGGCGCCTACGTCATCGGCGGCGTGCCCGCTTTCTGGAGGACCGGGGTGGAGGATTCGAAGCCGGGCTTCCTCGACGTCTACAAGTCGCTCGACATGATTTCCCCCTGGTTCGTCGGCCGCTTCGGCACCCTCACGGACGTCGATCACTGGAAGACGAACTTCTGGCAGCCGGACAAGACGTTCACGCAGCAGAACGGCATCGCGTACCAGCCGGTCCTGTGGCCGGGCTTCTCCTGGTCGAACCTGAAGCCGGGCGCGCCGCAGAACCAGATTCCGCGCCTGCACGGCGACTTCATGTGGAAGCAGGCGTACAGCATGAAGTCGGTCGGCATCGATACGGGCTATGTCGCGATGTTCGACGAGTACGACGAGGGCACGGCCATCGCCAAAGCGGCGGAGAACAGCTCCATGATTCCGTCCGCCCCGTATTTCCTGACGCTGAATGCCGACGGAGTCGCCGTCTCGTCCGACTTCTACCTCCGCCTGACGGGAGATATCGGACGCATGTTCAAGGGCCAGATCGCCGCCACGGCAGCGCATCCGACCTCCCATCAGTGACGCGCACGGCCCCGATTCGCCGCCTGGCGGATCGGGGCTTTTTCCATATGGAGTAAGGCTTTCCGGCCGCAGGAAGGACGTCCCGGGACCCGCTGGAGCGACAAGCCAAGAACGGCCTGCAAAAGCCAACACCGCCTCCTACTTCGTCCGCGCGGGCTGCGGTACGATGGCAGGGAAAGGTGGAGCCGACGCAAGAGAAGCGCATTCATCACGACCTGGAAAAGGGGATTGCACATGAGGAGAAAGAGAATCGCACTGACGGCCGCGCTGGCGGCGACGGCGCTGCTCGCGAGCGCCTGCTCGGGAGGCGGCGACGAGGGCTCGGCCGGCGAGTCCGGCAAGCAGCTGACGATGTGGACGTGGAAGGTGGCCTATACGCCGGGCTTCGAGGCCGCCGCCAAGCTCTATGAGGAGAAGACGGGCATCCAGGTGAAGATCGAGACGTTCACGCCGGACGACACGTACCGCCAGAAATTCCAGGCGGCGGCGAACTCCAAGAACCTGCCGGATGTCGTGCACTGGTGGGCGACGGCCGGCGACTCGATCGAGGGCTCGGTGCTGGAGCTGTCGGGCGAAGTGAAGGAAGACGTCATGGGCAAGTTCGTCGGCACGGCGATGGACCCGATCCGCATCACGCAGAGCCAGGTCGACTCCTGGGCGTCGGACAAGAACGCCACGACCGTGCAGAAGTCGCTCCAGGCCGGCCAGTTCTACGGGCTGCCGCTCGACATCGGGGGCTTCTTCACCTTCTACGGCAACAAGAAGCTGCTGGAGGAAGCCGGCGTGAAGGCGGAGGCGCCGAAGACGTGGGAGGAGTTCGTCTCGATGATGGAGGCGGTCAAGGCGAAAGGCTCGGCGTCCGGCCTCGTGTTCGGAGCGAAGCTGCCGGACCTGTGGGAAAACTGGGCCGGCTCCGCGCTGACGATCATGCACGGCGGCCCGCAGGCGTACACCGACCTGCTGGAGCGCAAGACGCGCCTGAGCGATCCCGGCAACCTGCCGGTCGTGCAGGCGATGGAGACGCTCGCGCAGAAGGACCTGCTCCTGCCGGGCATCCTGTCCACCGACATCGACGGCGCCGACCAGGCGTTCGCGGCCGGCAAGGCGGCGTTCGACCTCGGCGGCTCGTTCACGATGTCGACGCTGCTCGCCATGGGCATGAGCCCGGACGACATCATCACGTTCCCGGTGCCGCCGCTGTCCGGCTCCAAAATCTCGTCGTGGACGACCGATCCGTTCACGCTGACCCAGCTGTCGGTCAACAAGGACTCCAAGAGCCGCGACGACGCGCTCGACTTCATCCAGTTCATGACGACCGACCCGGCCGCGGCCGTCGCCTTCGCGAACGGCGCCTACACGGTGCCGGCCGTCGACCTCGGCGCGGACTCCGCCAACCTGGACGCCAACCTGAAGTCCATCTCCGATGCGTTCGCGAAGGAGCCGGGACCTTACTCCGAGGCGGCTCCGGCGATCAACTCGCTGCGCGGCAAGCACAAGGAATGGGAAGTGTACGCCCAGTCGATGCAGTCGGTCATCGAGAAGAAGATGACGGCGGAGCAAGCGGCCAAGAAGTTCGACGAGACGCTGGAGAAGCTCGAGGCGAGCGGCAACTGAGGCCATCCGCAACCTGTCCCACCGGCCGGCCGGCGCGCGATCGCGCCGGCCGGCCGTCATTCCAACAAGCCTGAAGGTGATGACATATGGCAACGTCCAAAAACAAATGGGTGCCCTACCTGTTCCTGCTGCCGGGAGTGCTGCTGTTCCTCGGCGTCGGCGTCTACTCGGTCGGATTCTCGATCCTGCTGAGCTTCTACAACTGGTCGGGCATCGACTTCTCCACGGCCCGCTTCGAAGGGCTGGCGAACTTCCGGCAGTTCCTGCTCGGAGACGACCCGATCGTGACGCAGAACTTCTACAAGGCGCTGCTGCACAACGCGCTGATCGCCGTCTTCCAGGTCGCGATCGTCGTGCCCGTGGCGCTGGTGCTGGCGTTCACGCTGCAGAATACGAAGATGGCGGCGCTGTACCGCACGATCTACTTCCTGCCGATGATCGCCTCCGGCGTGGCGATCTTCTACGTCTGGAAAGGCCTGTTCGAGCCTGCCGGCGCGCTCAACGCGCTGTTCGCCTGGCTCGGCATGGACTTCCTCGTCGTGCCGGGCGGCATGCTCGGCACCTCGTCCACCTCGCTCGCCGGCATCATCCTGACGACGATCTGGGGCGGCCTGCCGGGCACGCTCATCCTGTACTACGCCGGCCTGACGTCGATCGACCCGACGCTGTACGAGGCGGCGAGCGTCGACGGCGCGAGCAAGGCGACGCTCATTTGGAGGATCACCTGGCCGCTGCTCAAGCCGATCACGCTGATCGCCGTCATCCAGATGGTCAACGGCGCGTTCCAGACGTTCGAGAACGTCTTCATCATGACCGGAGGAGGACCGGGCGGCAGCTCCGAGGTCATCGGCACGCTCGTCTACCGCACCGCCTTCCTCGACAACGACTACGGCCTGGCCAGCGCGATCGGATGGGTGAGCTTCCTCGTGACGGGAGTCATCGCCATCTTCAGCATCCGCTCGTTCCAGGCGGACATCTAGGAGGACCGGATGATCAAGTATCTCAAGCATCTGCTGCTCGTCGTCTACGGCGCCACCTGCGTCTATCCGTTCCTGTGGATGATCGGCACGTCGCTCAAGTCGACTGCGGATTCGCTCGCGAATCCGCAGTCGCCGTTTCCCGTAGCGGCGCCGCTCTGGTCGAACTTCGGCATCGTGTGGAACAAGCTGAACTTCTATCAGTTCTTCGTCAACAGCGTCGTCGTCAGCCTGTTCGTCATCGTCGGCGTCGTCCTCATCTATACGATGATGGGCTACGCGTTCGCCAAGTTCCGGTTCGCCGGCAAAAAGACGATCTACTACATGTTCATCGCGCTGCTGCTCGTGCCGGGCGTGACGACGCTCATCCCGCTGTACATCAACATGACGAACCTCGGCCTGCAGAACTCCTACATCGGCATCATCCTGCCGATGATCAACGGCGCCGCTCCGTTCGCGATCTTCCTGTTCACGAGCTATTTCCGCACGATCTCGCACGAGCTGTACGAGAGCGCCGTGCTCGACGGCTGCGGCAGCTTCAAGATCTACTGGCGCATCTACCTGCCGCTGGCGCTGCCGGCGATCGGCACGATCGCCATCCTGAACTTCATCGGCAGCTGGAACAACATCCTCTGGCCGATGATTATCGTCGACAAGCAGAGCCTGTTCACGCTGCCGATGGGCCTCATGTACTTGGACTCCTCTTCGTTCAAGAAGTGGAACGAGCTGATGGCCGGCGCGCTGATTACGGTTATCCCGATCCTGCTTGCCTTCCCGTTCCTGCAGAAGATGTACGTGAAGGGCATGACAGTCGGCTCGGTCAAGATGTAGCGGCGCGACGACGCGCAAGCACAGCCGGACGGCCCCGGCCGATCCGAAGGAGGACGCGAACATGGCGAAAATCAAGGACATCCGCTGCATCCGCACGCGGGCGAACGCCTGCTGGACGATCGTGAAGGTCGTCACCGACCAGGACGGACTCCACGGCATCGGCTCGGCGTCGGATATGTACAATCCCGAGGCGGTCGTGCAGGTCGTCGAGCAGCTGCTGAAGCCGCTGCTGGTCGGCAAGGACGCCTCGAACATCGAGGACCTGTGGAACACGATGACGCTCAGCGCCTATTGGCGCAGCGGCGGCATCCTCCAGACGGCCGTCGCCGGCATCGACATGGCGCTGTGGGACATCAAGGGCAAGGAGGCGGGGCTGCCGGTGTACCAGCTGCTCGGCGGCGCCGCCCGCGCGGCCGTGCCGTGCTACGGCCATGCCGGCGGCCGGGATCGGGCGGAGCTGGCCGAGGACGTCCACCGCTTCCGCGAAGAGGGCTACACGGTCATCCGCGTCCAGATGGGCGGCTACGGCGGAGGCGGCTTCGTCGACGCTTCGCAGGCGCGGCTGCCGGATGGCGCCTGGTCCAAGGACCGCGTGTTCGACGAGCAGGCGTACGTCTCGTCGATCACGGCGATGTTCGACGGGCTGCGGGCCGAGTTCGGGCCGGACGTGAACTTTACCCATGATGTGCACGAGCATCTGTCTCCGGTCCAGGCGATCCAGCTCGCGCGCAACCTCGAGCCGCATCGGCTGTTCTTCCTGGAGGACGCGCTGCCGCCGGAGCAGCTCGGCTGGTACCGCCAGCTGCGGGCGGCCAGCTCCACGCCGCAGGCGGTGGGCGAGCAGTTCACGCACGTGCAGGAATGGCTGCCGCTGCTGTCCGAGCGGCTGATCGACTTCATCCGCATGCGCGTGTCCAAGGCGGGCGGCATCAGCGCCTGCCGCAAGATCGCCGCCGTCGCCGAGGCGTTCGGCGTCCGCACCGCCTGGCAGGAGGGCGGGGAGAACGACCCCGTCAACCAGGCGGCCGCCGTGCACCTGGACATGGCGATCTGGAATTTCGGCATCCAGGAAGTGAACCATTTCCGGCCGGAGGAGCAGGAGGCATTCCCCGGCCTGATCGAGCGCAAGGGCGGCTATCTGTATGCGAGCGGCAAGCCCGGGCTCGGCCTCGACATCGACGAGGCCAAGGCGGCGGCGCTGCTGAGCCGGGACTGGGACCGCTCGTCGTACCACCATCCATACGAGCTCGACCGCAAGGCCGACGGCACGCTGGTGCGGCCGTAACCCATCTCCATCACGAACCGGGCAGCGAGGGCTGCTTGAAAAGGAGCGAACGGACATGAACACCATCGCGGTCACAGGCGGGAGCGGCAAGCTGGGCACGGAGGCCGTACGCCAGCTGCAGGAAGCGGGCTACGAGGTCTTCTCGCTCGACAGCCGTGTCTCGGAGCGGCTGCGCTGCCGCCAGCTGCAGGTGGACCTGGCCGATCTCGGCCAAGTCGCCAGCGCGCTGCGCGGCGCGGACGCCATTCTTCATCTGGCCGCCATACCCGCGCCGGTCGGGCATGCGCATAGCCATATTTTCACCAACAACGTCGTCGGCGGCTTCAATATCCTGGAGGCGGCGTCGCTGCTCGGCATCCGGCGCGTCGTGCTCGGCTCGAGCACGTCCTGCTACGGCTTCGCCTGGGCGGAGCGGCCGCTGGCGCCGTCCTACCTGCCGGTCGACGAGGAGCATCCGCATCTGGCGCAGGAGGGCTACGGCCTGTCCAAGACGCTGAACGAGCTGACGGCGGCGATGTTCAGCCGGCGCAGCGGGCTGGAGACGGTGTCGCTGCGCTTCTCGCTGATCGCCGCTCCGGACGAGTACCTGAAGCTGCGCGAGGCGCTGCGCCGGCCGGAGGCGTTCGCCAAGATTCTGTGGAGCTACGTCGACCTGCGCGACGCCGCTGCCGCCTGCGTGCTGGCGCTGGAGGCCGAGGGCATCGGCGGGGCGGACGTGCTGAACATCACCGGCGACGATACGCTGAGCGAGCGGGAGACGCCGGATTTGGTGAAGGCGTATGTTCCGGAGGTGGACTCGTTCAAGCGGGAGCTGTCCGGGGGCGAGCCGCTGTTCGACAACCGGCGGGCCAAGCAGGTGCTGGGATGGAAGCCTGAATTCAGCTGGAGGGACGGATTCCCGGACCTGCAGCCTCGGGGATGACGGGGAACGGCTGAAGCCGATGGGAGCGTGGAGCTCCCGTCGGCTTCTTTGATTTGGAACGACAAGCAAGGCCTATCATCCGGCAGGCTCGTCCTGCCCGAGCGGCTGACGCCGACGGAGAGGGAGGGGGGAGGCGAGGAGAAGCGGGAAGAGCGGTTGCATGCCGAACGAAAAACGACTATTATAGATATCAGATGTCTATAATAGTCGAATTTAAAGAGGAGATGGAAGAAGATGAATGAGCTCAACGATGCCGGCGTGTGGGAGCAGGCCTGGAGGGAAAGAGGCGAACGCGTCAGGGAGAAGCAGGCGAAGGCGGGCATCCTGCCGTCGCGGGCGTTCGACGACAAGGCGGACACGTTCAACGAGTCCTCCTTCAGCGAGGAGGGGCGAAGAAGGTCGCAGCGCATCCTCGGCTGGCTGGAAGGACAAGGCGTCGACTTCGCCGGGCTGTCCGTTCTCGATGTCGGAGCGGCTTCCGGCGTGTTCACGGTGCCGATGATCGAGCGCGGAGCCGTCGTCACGGCGGTGGAGTCGTCTCCGCCTCAGGTCCGCCTCCTCAAGGAGAACGCGGCGCGCGCCGGAGGCGCGGCGCTGCAGGTCGCCGCCGAGCCGTTCGAGGAGATCGACGTGCGGGAGCGGGGCTGGGAGGGCGCCTTCGACCTCGTCTTCGTCTCGATGTGCCCGGTCCTGCACGATTGGAGCGCGGTGGAGAAGATTCTGTCCTGCGCGAAGGAATACGCCTACATCAGCTTGCCCGCGAGCAACGGCGGGCATAGCTTGGCCGAGGAGATCTGGCCGCTCGTCACGGGCCAGCCTCTGCATGGCGGCCTGCATGCGGAGATGGGCTTCCTCCAGCATCTGCTCTACCTCAAGGGCTACGCCTACCATTCGCTCGTCACGCGGGAATCCAAGCTCGTCGAGATGACGAGGGAAGAAGCGATGACAGAAATGAAGACCTTGCTGAAATGGCGCGGCATCGCGGTGGACGAGGGCATGGAGCGGACGATCGCCGACCACCTGGAGCAGGCCTATCCGTCCGGGCCCGTATCGGTCCGGCAAGGCGGCCGCTTCGGCAAGGTGCTCGTGCAGCTGGGGGACGAGCGCATGCGGGAGCAGGCGCGATAGCCCGGGGCGGACATCGAGGGGGTCCCAAGTCACGCCAAGGCTCGAAAGGCCAAGTCCAGGGCCAGTCTTCCAAGCCGTTCCGCGAGCCTGACTCCGCCTCCTCCATCTGTACGGGGGAGGCGCATCCATGTTAAGCTTGCAGAAATATCCATTATTCTCAATGCCAGACGGCATGCGAGGAGGAATAGGCCTTGTCCCTTTTTCTAACGATCGGCGGCATGCTGCTGCTGCTTGTCGGCGCCATGGGCTTGATTTCCGGCGATTGGCTGCTGATCGCCGCCGGCCTGTTCGGCGGCTTGGTGCTGCTTGCCCTGTCGAGGATCATCGACCTGCTGGAGGACATCAGCCGCCAGCGGAGCGGCGCCCCGTTCGCGGCCGGCCAGCTGGCCAAGCTCATGCGCCGCTCGCCCGCCCGCTCGGTGGAGTCGGAGCTGTTCGACGTGCATCTCAACCCTCGCGGAGGGCGTGAATACCCGCTGCTCCACCTGGGCGGAGAGGCATACCTGAGGGCACGCGTGTTTTTGTCTTACCTCCGTCAGGACGGCGACCAGTATACGTTCGAGCTTCCCGGGCAGGAGCCGGTCACGCTTAGTCGGACTTCCGGCTACGCCGAGGGAGCCGACCTGTTCGAGTTTCAGGAGCAGGTGTTCGTCAAGTTGAGGGCGATCGGCATGAGGGCGGTCGTAGACGGGCAAAAAGTCAAGCTGGAAAGGGAACCGGTCCGTTGACCGGCCCGCTCGTATCTTCACGGCAGAAAGCCGCGATCCGCTCCTGCGGATCGCGGCTTTTTTCGATCGCCAAAATCCCCCTGCAAAAGCCAATCCCGCCTTATTCTTCCTCCCGCCGTCTTGCGTTACGATGACTGCAGAAGATCGACAGACCAGTCAAGCGCGAGGTGAAGCGAGTGGGAAGCATCATGTTCCATCATGTGTACAAGCAGTACAAAGGCGAGCCGCGTCCGGCCGTGGACGACTTTCACCTGACGATCGAGGAGGGCGAGTTCCTCGTCCTCGTCGGGCCGTCCGGCTGCGGCAAGTCGACGACGCTGCGCATGCTGGCCGGTCTCGAGGAGATCAGCCGCGGCGAGCTCTACCTCGACGGCAAGTTCATCAACTACCTCTCCCCCAAGGACCGGGACATCGCGATGGTGTTCCAGAACTACGCCCTCTATCCGAACCTCTCCGTCTTCGACAACATCGCGCTCGGCCTCAAGCTGCGCAAGACCGCCCGGCATGAGATCGACCTGCGCGTGAACCGCGTCGCCAAGATTCTGGAAATCTCCCATCTGCTCGAGCGCAAGCCGAGCCAGCTGTCCGGCGGCCAGAAGCAGCGCGTCGCCCTCGGCCGCGCGATCGCGCGGGAGCCGCAAGTGTTCCTCATGGACGAGCCGCTGTCCAACCTCGACGCCAAGCTGCGGGCGCAGACCCGCGCCGAGCTCATCAAGCTGCAGGCCGAGCTGAAGCGGACGACCGTCTACGTCACCCACGACCAGGTCGAGGCGATGACGATGGGCAGCCGCATCGTCGTCATGAAGGACGGCGTCATCCAGCAGGTCGCGACGCCTCGCCGCCTCTACGACGAGCCGGCCAACCGGTTCGTCGCCGGCTTCATCGGCTCGCCGCAGATGAACTTCATCTCCGGCGGCATCCACAGCGAGGACGGACGGCTGTACTTCGCCAACCGGCGCATGAAGCTGGAGCTGCCGCCGCAGGCGGCGCAGCGCCTCGGCGCCTCCAGCGGCAAGACGCTGCGCAGCGTCACGCTCGGCGTGCGGCCCGAGCATGTCCGGCTGGCCTCCGCCGCGAGCGCCGGGCAAGCAGGCTGGACGGGCGCGTCCGTGCAGATGACGGAGGAGACCGGAGCCGACAGCTACGTCTACCTGGCGGCGGGCGAGACGAGGCTCATTGCCCGGACCGATTCCGAAAGCGCATACATGCCGGAGGAGAACGTGGCGTTCGCCTTCCAGATGGACAAGACGCATCTGTTCGACGAAGCGACGGAGCGCTCGCTGCTGGGGGACGCGCCATGAAGCGGTCCCGCGTCGCCGTCCGGCTGCTGCTCGGTGCGGCCGTGCTCGCCGGAGCGGTCGCCGGCTTCTCCAGCGGCGAGCCGCAGCGCTTCGCGCAGACGGTGGAGGCGTCGGAGCTGCTCGGCCCGATGCCGCAGGGCGACGGGCAGCCGCTCCCTTACGCCCGGCTGATGATGAGCCATCCCGAGGCGGAGCGGGAGGCCGCCGGCTCGCCCTCGATCGCCCTCGATCCGCTCGCGTACACCGGCCAGGCTCCCGAGGCGAAGCTGAGCCGCGAGGACGGGCGCGACGGGCCGGCGCTGCTCTGGAGCAGCGAGGCGGGCTGGGCGGAGTGGACGTTCGAGGCGCCGCGCTCCGGGTGGTACGAGCTGCATCTGGACTACAAGCCGCTGCCCGGCGGCCGCTCCTCGGTCGTGCGCGGGGCGATGATCGACGGGGCCTATCCGTTCGCGGAGTCGCGGGCGCTCGAGCTCGAGCGGCAGTGGAGGGACGCCAAGTATCCGTACGACCGCAACGAGATCGGCATGCAGGTGCGGCCAGCCCAGACGGAGCTGACGGCATGGTCGGTCAAAGCCGCCAGCGATTATGCCGCCTCTCCGCGCCCGCTGCTGTACCGGCTGGAGCAGGGCAGGCATACGCTGCGCCTCGTCGGCGAACGCGAGCCGGTCGCGCTGCGGGGCATCTCCTTCGAGCCGCAGCAGGCGATTCCGTCCTATGCGGACTACGCCGCCGCCCAGCCGGCGTACGCGCCGGGCGACCCCTGGCACGAGGTGAAGGAAGCCGAGGCGTTCCGGCGCAAGTCGAGCCTCTCGATCCAGACCGACCACTGGGCGGAGCCGAACATTTCCCCCGATCCCAAGGGCCGCATCGCCTACAACGTGCTGGGCGGCAACCGCTGGCGGCTGCCGGGCGAATGGGTCGAGTGGCAGCTGGACGCTCCCGCCGACGGCTGGTACGAGCTGGACCTCAAGGCGTTCCAGAACTACCGGGCCGGCTTCAAGGCGTACCGCATGATCGAGCTCGACGGCCAGGTGCCGTTCCGCGAATGGCTGAGCCAGGAGATCGGCTTCCGCAAGGAGTTCGCGGTGACGCCCCTTGCCGGCAGCGACGGCAAGCCCTACCGGATCTACCTCCGCCAAGGCGCGCATACGCTGCGCCTGACCGCCGACTCCTCCCCGCTGCAGCCGGTCGTGCTGGCGCTGCGCGAGACGCTGGCCGAGCTGTCGGAGTTCGACCGCCGCATCCGCCTCCTGACGGGCAACTACAGCAAGAACGCCTCGGACGCCAACATCGACGCGCAGCGCACCTGGGACATGAGCAAGTACGATCCCGGAGCCAAAGGCAGGCTCGACGCCATCGCGCAGCGGCTGACGTCCATCCGCGACTATCTGAACGGAGTGAACGGCCGCGACTCCGACCTGTCGCAGGCGATCCTCTCGTCGCTCGCGATGCTGGACAAGATGCGGGCCGACGTCAACGAGATTCCGAGCCGGGTGAACGACTTCTCGACGATCCAGGCCAACATCGGGGCGTGGATGACGACGCTGACCCAGCAGCCGCTGCTGCTCGACTACCTCGTGCTGCGGACGCCGGACACGGACACCGGACTCAAGGCCGCGACGGCGCTCTCGCGGGTGCCGTACGCGCTCAAGGACTTCGGCCGCTCGTTCACGATGGAGTACGAGGTCGGAGGCAAGACCAAGGAGGGCGCGCTGACGATCTGGGTGCAGCGCGGGCGCGACTACGTCGACCTGCTGCGCGAGATGGTCGAGCAGGACTTCACGCCGCGCACGGGCATCCCGGTCAACATCAACCTCATGACCAGTCCGAACCAGCTCATCCTGGGGAACGCCGCCGGCGAGGTGCCGGACGTCGCGCTCGGGCTCGGCGAGGCGACTCCGGCCGATTATGCGATGAGGGATGCGGTGGAGGACCTGTCCGGCTATCCGGGCTTCGGCGACGTGATGAAGCGGTTCATCCCCGGCGCGGCGCGGGCGCTGAGCTACGAGGGCGGCATCTACGGCCTGCCGGAGGTGCAGAACTTCCAGCTGCTGTTCTACCGCACGGACATCCTGGAGCGGCTCGGCCTCGAGCCGCCGGACACATGGGAGGACGTGTTCGACCTGCTGCCGACGCTGCAGGAGAACGGCATGACGATGAGCGTGCCCAAGGGCGACTTCGCCACCTTCTTCCTGGAGAACGGAGCCGAGCCGTACGCGAGCGACGGCCTGCGGGCCGAGCTCGACAGCGAGCAGGGCCAGCGGGCGTTCCGCCAGTGGACCGAGATGTTCACGAAATACAACCTGCCGATCGACATCCCGGCGTTCTTCCAGCATTTCCGCGACGGCGACATCCCGATCGGGATCGCCGACTTCAATACCTACGTGCAGCTGCTCGTCGCCGCGCCGGACATCACCGGCCACTGGGCGACGGCGCCGCTGCCGGGCATCGCGCAAGAGAGCGGCGAGGTCGTCCGCTGGTCGCCGCAGGGGCTGTCGACCGCCGTCATCCTGCAGAAGAGCGGACGCAAGGACGCCGCCTGGCAGTTCCTGACGTGGTGGACGTCGGATGAGGTGCAGGCGCAATACGCGGCCGACATGGAATCGTTCTACGGCCTGGAGTATCGCTGGAACACGGCCAACGTGAACGCGATGCGGTCGCTGCCGTGGCCGGCCGCCGACCTGCGGTCGATCCGGGAGCAGGCCCGCTGGACCCGCAACCTGCCGAACGTGCCGGGCTATTACTTCCTCGGCCGGGAGATGGAGTTCGCGTGGAACCGGACCGTGTTCGACGGCATGCCGGCCAAGGAGTCGCTCGAGCAGGCGCAGCTGTCGCTGCAGCGCGAGATGGACCGCCGGCAGCGGGACTTCGGGATCGGCGGGCGCAGCCTGGACGTGCCGCAGGTCGATCGGCCATTCGAGTGGGGAGGGGACGGATCATGAGCATCGAGACGGGCCTCGCGCCCGGCCGCCGGGCCGGCGCGGCAAGCGGGAAGCGGCCGTCGCCGGTCCTGCAAAAATGGAAGCGCTTCTGGAGGGACATCCGCCGCGACGCGTTCTGCTATCTGTTCCTTGCCCCATTCCTCATCTGCTTCGCGATCTTCATCGTCATTCCGGTCGTGCTGGCGGCGACGCTCGGCTTCACCTCCTACGACGGGTTCGGCCGGCTGCACTTCATCGGCTTCGCCAATTACCTCGCGCTGTTCACCCAGGACATCGTCTTCCTGACGAAGGCTCTGCCCAATACGTTCCTGTTCGCGCTGCTCGTCGGTCCCGGAGGCTATGCGCTCTCGTTCCTGTTCGCCTGGCTCATCCACCAGCTGCCGCTGCGGGTGCGGGACTACTACACGCTCGTGTTCTACGCGCCGTCGATGGCGGGAGCGGTCGCCCTGTCGGTCGTCTGGATCGCGGCGTTCAGCGGCGACCGGGTCGGCTATGTCAACCACTTCCTGCTGACGATGGGCTGGATCGAGTCGCCGGTCGTCTGGCTGCAGGACCCGGACTCGCTGATGAAGATCATGATCCTCGTCTCGCTCTGGATGAGCTTCAGCGTCGGCTTCCTCGCCATGCTGGCCGGCTTGCAGACGGTCAACCGCGAGCTGTACGAGGCCGGGCGGATCGACGGCATCTCGAGCCGCCTGCAGGAGGTGTTCTACATCACGATCCCGTCGATGAAGCCGCAGATGCTGTTCAGCGCCGTCATGACGATCGTGTCCACGCTCAAGGCGGGCAGCATCTCGACGCAGCTGACCGGCATGGCGGTCACGCCCCAGTACGCCGGGCATCTCCTCATCAACCATGTCGACGACTACGCCTTCATCCGCTTCGAGCTCGGCTACGCCTCGGCGCTGTCCGTCATCCTGCTGCTGCTCAGCTACTTCGTCATGCGGTTCGCCTATCGCCTGTTCCACGAAAAGGAGGAGCTGTAAGTGAATCTCCGTCCGCAGCTTCGCCCGCTTGCGCGGCCGCTTCGCCGGCTCCGGTCCGCATCGCCGTTCCAGGTCGCCTTGATCGCGGCGTTCACCGCCCTGGCGGCGTTCATGTCGCTGCCGATCGTGTTCATCTTCAACCATGCGTTCAAGCCGCAGAACGAGCTGTTCCTGTTTCCGCCGCGCTTTTTCGTCCAGAATCCGACGTGGCGCAACTTCGAGGCGCTGTTCCTGCACGCCTCGAACGCGACGGTGCCGTTCACGCGCTACCTGTTCAACAGCATCGTCGTGCTCGGCCTGACGCTGACCTCCGTCATCGTCATCAGCACGATGGCCGCCTACGCGCTGGCCAAGCATCGGTTCCACTTCAAGGCGCTCATCCTGTCCCTCATCACGCTGTCGCTCATGTTCGCGCCGGAGACGGTGTCGATCCCGCGCTACCTGATCGTCAGCGGCCTCGGCCTGAACAACACCTACTTCGGCCACGTGCTGCCGGCGCTTGCGTCCCCGGTCGCGGTGTTCATGCTCGTCGGCTTCATCTCGCAGATTCCGGGCGACCTGCTCGAGGCGGCGCGGATCGACGGGGCCGGACATCTCGGCATCTTCGCCCGGATCGTGCTGCCGCTGTCCGCGCCGGCCGTGGCGACGATCTCGATCCTCACGTTCCAGGCGGCGTGGGGCGATGTGGAGACGTCGACGCTGTTCATGCAAAAGGAGGCGATGCGGACGCTCGCCTTTTACGTGAACAGCCTGCTCAGCGGGCTGCAGAACAACGTGGCCGGCCAGAACATGGCCGCAGCCGCCGGCCTGCTCCTCTTCCTCCCGAACCTCATCATCTTCCTGCTCTTCCAGCGCAAGGTGCTGGAGAGCATGGTCCACTCCGGGATCAAATGACTCCATCAGCAAAGGAAGTCGGACTATGACGAAATGGATGGCTTGCCTGCTCGCGTCCGTGCTGCTGCTCGCCGCCGCCTCGCCGGCCGCCGCCGCGCTTCCGTACCGGACGTTCTACTACGACGCCAACCAGTCGGACTGGTTCCGCATCCAGCCGGTCTATGAGCCGGCCGGGGCGTACTCGGCGCAGCTCGAGGAGCCGTCCGACCTGATGCCCGGCCCGGACGGCAGCATCTATGTCGCGGACAAAAAAGCCGACCGCGTCGTCGTGCTCGCCCCGGACGGAGCCGTCAGGAGGATCGTCGGCGAGGCGGACGGACCGGGCCGCCTCAGCTCGCCGGAGGGGCTGTTCGCCGCCGCAGACGGACGGCTGTACGTCGCCGACTCCGGCAATCAGCGGATCGCGGTGTTCGGACCGGACGGATCGTTCCAGCGGGAGTACCGCAAGCCGAAGTCGCCGCTGCTCGGCGCCGAGGCGTTCGTCCCCACGAAGCTCGCCGTCGATCGGCGCGGCGTCCTGTACATCGCGCTGAACTCCTCCTACCAAGGCCTCGTGCGGATCGATCCGCAGGGCGAGTTCATGGGGTACTTCGGCGCGAACAAGGCGGACACGTCGATGCTGAACTGGCTCAAGAAGCTTGTCCTGAACAAGGAGCAGCTGGCCAAGGAGAAGGCCGCGCTGCCGAAGCCGATCGCCAACATCGCGATCGACGGGGACGGCTTCCTTTATACGGCTACCGCGGGCGGCGAAGGCAAGGGCGCTCTGCGCAAGCTCAATGCGGGCGGCGTGGACGCCTTCAAGAACAAGACGCTCGTGAACGGCCACGGCATCGTGGACGCCGCGATCGACGGGGACGGCTTCCTGTACGCCGTCGACCTCGACTCGGGCTTCATCAGCGTCTACGACCGCTCCGCCGAAGCGCTCTTCGCCTTCGGCCGCGTGGACAAGGAGACGCAGCAGTACGGCATCGTCGGCTACCCGACGGCGATCGGCGTCGACGCGGACCGCGCGGTGTGGATCGCCGATGCCGCCACCGGCTCGGTGCACAAGTTCGTCCGCACGGCGTTCGGGCGCCAGGCGCTGACGGCGATGGCGCTCTACCAGGACGGCCGCTACGAGGAGAGCAAGCCGTACTGGGAGGACGTCTACGCGCGCAACGACATGTTCGGCGCCACCTTCCAGGGACTGGGCAAGGTTTACCTGCATGAGGGCGACGACGCCAAGGCGCTGTCGTTCATGCGGACGGCGTTCGATACGGACGGCTACTCCAAGGCGTTCTGGCAGCTGCGGCTGGAATGGCTGCAAAGCCGCTTCGTGCCGCTGCTCGGAGGGCTCGCCGCGCTGGCGCTGCTGCTGCGCTTCGGCGGCAGGCTCGTCCGTCGCCGTCTTCGCCGCCGCCCGCTGCCGGAGCGCGGATCGCGCCTCCTGGGCCATCTGCGTACCTACGGCACCGTCATGCTGCATCCGTACGAGGCGTTCTACCGGCTCAAGGAAGCGCGCGTGCCGGCATGGCTCACGGCGGCGCTGCTCGGCGCCGCGATCGCCGCCAAGACGGCGAACGTCTACGGGACCGGATTCCTGTTCGATCCGGTCGACCGCGCGGACATCAACCTCCTCCGGGAGCTCGGCCTGTTCCTCCTCCCGTGGGCGACCTGGGTCGTCGCCAACTATCTCGTCTGCAGCGTGCGGGACGGGGAGGGCCGGTTCCGGGAGGTCGTGCAGGGCAGCGTCTACGCGCTGGCGCCGTATGTGTTCCTGTCGGTCCCGAGGCTCGTCTTCTCCAACGTCGCCACGCTCGACGAGCAGGTGCTCGTCTCGTTTACCTCGGGGCTGATGCTGCTGTGGCTCGGCGTCCTGTTCTTCGTCATGACGCAGGTCATCCACAACTTCGACTTCGTGGAGACGATCCGGGGCTCGGCGGTGACCGTATTCGCGATCGGCACGATCTGGCTGTTCGGCTTCATCGTGTTCGGACTGAGCTACAACCTGCTGGACTTCATCCAGGAGCTGTACAAGGAGGCGAGCTTCCATCGTTAACGTGCTGAAACGAATGTCCCGCCGCACGAAGCTCGCGGCCGCGGCCGTCCTGGCCGCGCTCGCGGCTGCGGCGCTGCTGCTCGCCGGATCGGGCTCCCGCCCGACGGCCGCCGAGACGTACGCGCGTCTCGGCCTTGATCCCGCTCCTGCGGCCCGGGCCGCGCTCGCCAAGGGCGAGGCGTGGCAGCCGGCCGCGGACGGGCGGGGGTACGCGCTGGCCGCCGAGAACGGCTCCTTCCGCCTGCGCATCCGGCCCCGGGACGGCTCGATCGAGGTCGAGGACCGGCGGTCGGGCTACCGCTGGTCGAGCAGCCCGTCCCGGGAGGAGCTGGCGCGGGAGAAGGTCAAGGGCCTGCCGCTCGCCAACCTGCAGTCCCCGTTCGTGCTGACGCTCGTCCGCACCGAGGGCAAGGACCAGACGATCCGGGAGTCGCTGAACAGCCTCAGCAAGGGCATGCGGCTCGAGCTGCTTCGCACCGCCGACGGCGTCGAGGCCCGCTACTTCTTTCCGGACCGGAAGATCGGCTTCGCCGTCCGCTACGCGCTGACCGAAGCCGGCCTGAAGGCGTCCGTTCCGGCGGCCGGCCTCGTCGAGCAAGGCGGCTATGCCGTATTCTCGCTCGACCTGCTGCCCTTCTTCGGCGCGGCGGAGGCGGGCGAGGACGGCTACCTGTTCGTGCCGGACGGCCCGGGCGGCTTGATCCGGTTCGACGCGGAGCGCGCCGGCCGGTCCAAGGGCTACGCCCATCAGGTGTACGGAGCCGAGCTGGCCCGGACGGACTCCTGGACCCGCGACGCCCAGCTGCGCGAGGACATCGCCTATCCGGCGTTCGGGCTGAAGCGGGGCGGGCATGCGTTCCTGGCCGTGCTGTCCGAGGGCGAGGGGGCGGCCGTCATCGCCGCGGTGCCGCCCGGCGTCAAGTCGTCCCGGTACAGCGTGCACGCGAGCCAGCTGTACCGGGAGGAATATCTGTACCGGATGAGCCGGTTGGCCGCGCCGACCAAGGCCGTGCAGAAGCAGCGGCTGGACGTCGACCGGGAGGTGGAGTACCGCTTCCTGAACGGCGGCGATGCCGATTATGCCGGCATGGCGGCGTCCTACCGGGACTGGCTGATCGCGGAGGGCCGGCTCGGAGAGCCGCTGCGGCCGGCGGAGCATGTGCCGCTGCAGCTGCAGATCATGGGCGGCAACTACGAGAAGGCGTTCGGCCGCATCCGCTACGTCGCCGCCACCACGTTCCGCCAGGCCGCCGAGATGGTGCGCTCCTTGCGGGTGAAAGGGGTCGCCTCCGCTCGGATCGTCTACTACGGCTGGCAGAACCGGGGCGACTACGACACGGAGAAGCGGTTTCCGATCGAGTCCGCGCTGGGAGGGGAGGACGCCGCCCGCTCCTTCCTGGCGGAGATGAAGGCGCTCGGCGCGAAGGTGGATTTCTACGAAGACTTCCTTTGGGTGGACGAAGCCTCGGGCGCGAGCGGCAAAACCGACGCCGTACGGGGAATCGACGGCACGGCGTTCACCGACGACGGCTGGTTCCTCGCCAAGCCCGCCTTCTCGGCGGCCGCGGCGGCGGATACGGTCGACCGGCTGCGCGAGCTCGGCGCGAGCGGCATCGTGTACGGCGGCTTGGGCGATACGGTGTTCAACGATTACGAGCCGGACGGCATCCGGCCGCGCGCGTTCACGGCCGAGGTGTACGGCGGCGTGCTCGACTACACGCGCCGCCAGCTCGGCTCGGCGTCCGTCAAGCGTGGCAACGCCTACGTGCTCGGCCATGTCGACGCCATCCTGGAGCTGCCCTCCGACTCGAGCCGCGATTTCATGATCGACGAGACGGTGCCGTTCTACCCGATCGCGCTGCACGGCTACGTCCCGTATGCGTTCGGCCCGGCCAACCTGCGCGACGACGACACCCGGGAGTTCCTGCGGGCGATCGAGTACGGCGCCCTGCCCTCGTTTTTCGTCACGCACGACGACTCCCGCAAGCTGAAGGAGACGCCGTCGGACTTCCTCTACAGCAGCCGCTTCGACAAGTGGGAGGAGCGGATCGCGCAGGAGTACGCGCGGTTCGACGAGCTGGCCGGCGTGCTCGCGCTGCGCATCGTCGGCCATGAGAAGCTCGGTCCGGAGCGGTACGCGACGACCTACGAGGACGGCACGAGAGTCGTCGTCGACTACGCGGCAGGCGATTATGCCATCGAGAAAGGAGGAGGAGCATGAGCGAAGCCGCGCTTCGAAAAAAGCTGGCCCTGAAGCATGCCGCCCGGCGCTACGGCATCGGCCTGCTGTTCCTGCTGCCTTGGGCGGTCGGCTTCTGCGCGTTCGTCGCGGTGCCGGTCGGCTGGTCGATGTTCCTGTCGCTGCACAAGGTCGCGGTCGTGCCGGGCGGGTTCAAGTACGACTGGACCGGCTTCGGCAATTACCGGGACGCCTTCGTCAAGGACAATGTCTTTCCGATCGAGCTCATCACCTACTTCCAGCAGATGCTGCTGATGGTGCCGGTCATCGTCATCTTCGCGCTGCTCATCTCGCTGCTGCTCAACCAGCGCTTTCCGGGCCGCTTCGTCTATCGCGCGCTGTTCTTCCTGCCCGTCATCTTCGCGACCGGACAGGTGCTGTCGGAGCTGTTCGTCCAGGGGGCGGGCGACGTCCCGTTCCTCGACCAGTACAATCTGGAGCCGCTCGTCCGCCGATACGTCGGAGGCGAGCTGGGCCGGACGGTGATGGAGGTGCTCGGGCGCGTCGTGCTCATCCTGTGGTACTCCGGCGTACAGATCCTGATCTTCCTCGCGGGCTTCCAGACCGTGCCGCCCTCCATCTACGAGGCGGTCCGCATCGACGGCGCGTCGCCCTGGGACAGCTTCTGGAAAATCACCTTGCCGGCGAGCATGCCGTTCATCAGCCTCAACGCGCTGTACACGATCATCGACCTGTTCACGTTCCCGCTCAACCCGGTGCTGAAGCATATCCGCGACAACATGTTCAAGGTCGAGACGGGCTACGGCTACGCCAGCGCGCTCGCCTGGATCTATTTCGCCTTCATCTTCGTCCTGATCGCCCTCGTGCTGGGCTTCCTGGGACGAAGCATGAACCAAAGGAGGAAACGCGCATGAGCGCCTATCCACCGCTGCCCGAGAACGGCGCTCCGGCGAGGGGCGGCCTGCGGGGCAGGCGCGTCCAGAAAGCGAAGATGCTCGTGCTCGGGCGCAGCCTCTCCGACGGCCTGCTCGCCAAGGCGGCCATCTACGCGCTGCTGTCGATCGTCGCCTACCTGTACCTGCAGCCGCTGCTGTACATGGTCAGCACGATGCTCAAGGACATGAGCGACCTGCTTGATCCGACCGTCAAATGGATCCCCCGCCGGGTCACCTGGGACAACCTGGCGAAGGCGGTCGAGGGGCTGCGCTACCCGGAGGCGCTGCGCAATACGGCGCTGATCGCGGTCAGCTGCTCGCTCGTGCAGGTCGTCGTCTGCGCCATGACGGGCTACGCGCTCGCGCGGCTCGCCGTGCCGTTCAAGGGGCTGATTACGGCTCTAGTCATCCTCACGTTCCTCATCCCGCCGCAGGTCATCCTGATTCCGCTGTACGTCATCTTCAGCAAGCTCGGGCTGCTGAACACGATCTTCGTCTTCCTCGTGCCGGCGCTGTTCGGACAGGGGCTCAAGGGAGCGCTGTTCATCCTCATCTTCCGCCAGTTCTTCCATGCGCAGCCGGCCAGCCTGGAGGAGGCGGCGAAGCTGGACGGAGCCGGCACGCTGCGGCTGTTCTTCCGCATCATGCTGCCGCTGGCCCGTTCGGCCTGCCTTGTCGTGTTCCTGTTCTCGTTCATCTGGTACTGGAACATGTCCTACGAGCCGTCCATGTTCCTCGCGCAGGGCTTCACGCCGCTGTCGATCCGCCTCGACAACCTCGAGGACGTGCTCAATCCGTCGCTGCTCGGCAATACGCACTTCATCACCAACCCCGTTACCGAGGGGACCAAGATGGCGGCGGCGTTCCTCATCATCCTGCCCCCGCTGCTGATCTTCATGGTGCTCCAGCGCTGGTTCGTCGCCGGCATCGAGCGCACGGGCCTCGTCGAGTAGCGGGCATGCGGGCCGGCCGTGCGCCGAGCCGCCTGGAGAGGGGGAATGCGCGCCGTCCGCCGCGGACGGCTGCCTGGCCCAAGGATCGCCGACGGCGACGCCTGGGAACGTTCCATCATCATCAATTCTATGGGGAGGAAACAATCATGAAGAGAAGTCCCGCGATTCAATCCGCGCTCGGCGCGGCGCTTGCCCTGTCCGTCATCCTGTCCGGCTGCAGCGGAGGGAACGGAGCGGACGCTCCGGCCGCCTCCGGAAGTCCGGCGCCGAGCGCCGCTGCCGCCGAGCCTTCGCCGGGCGGAGGAGGCGGCGCCGGCGAGGAGAAGGAGCCGGTCACCTTGCGCTTCATCTCCTGGAAGGATTCGTACAACGAGCTGTACGAGCTGTTCCATCAGAAGTACCCGTGGATCACGATCGAGCAGATTCCGGTCAATTCGCAGCCGATCCTGGAAATCATCGCGGCCCAGGAGGCGGCCGGCACGCCGGCGGACGTGACGGAGATCGACACCGACCTCATCACGTTCGAGCAGAACGGGCTGATCGAGGACTTGGGACCGTACATCGACCGGAGCGACATCTTCCAGAACGCGACGTTCCCGGACGGCTTTTTCGACACGATGACGTTCAAGGACAAAAAGCTGGCCGTGCCGATGGTGGACGTGCCGATGTGGGTGCTCGTGAACAAGGACCTGCTCGCCAAGCACGGCGTCGACATGCCGGGCAACGACTGGACCTACGACGACTTCCGCGAGATCGCCAAGGCGATCACCGATCCGGACGCCGGCGAGTACGGCGTGACGACCCAGCCGGAGATCCAGATGCGCCTGCTCAGCACGAAGGCGATCGCGGACGGCCATGCCGCCAACCTGCACTACATGAACGAGGATCTGACGCAGAGCCTGCTCAGCACCCCGGACGTCATGAACGACGCGAAGTGGCTGCAGGAGTTCGTCACCAAGGACGGCTCGATGCAGAGCGAGGCCGACGCGAACGCGACCGGCAATGTGACGAAGGAGTTCATCAACGGCAAGACCGGGTTCGCCATCGGCGGCGACTGGGTGCTGCCGACGCTGAAGGAGAAGGCGACGTTCGAGTGGGACGTGCTGCCGTTCCCGAAAGGCAAGGTCAGCCAGCCCGGCTACTCGATCTACGGGCCGCTCGCGCTGCTGTCCGGCTCCAAGCACAAGGAGGAGGCGTTCCTCTGGCTCAGCTTCCAGTTCACGCCGGAGGCGCAGAAGTGGAAGATCGACCAGGGCGCGAACGCGTCGGTCGTCGACCCCGAGCTGACCGCATATTACGACCAGGCGCCGATCTGGGAGGGCAAGAACATCGAGGCGGTCAAGATGGCCCGCGAGAACGCGAAAATCCAGCCCGGATTGACCGTGCCCGCCTGGAACGAGTACAACTACAACAACATTCTGAACGACATCATCTTCGGCGACCGCGACATCAACGACCTCATTCCCGAGACCGAGGCTTGGAACAAGAAGACGGCGGAGCTGCGGGCTTCGCTTCAATAAGCCGGCGGCCCGAACGGAACGGGGCTGGACGGGGGCAGACGCTCCCGTCCAGCCCTTTTTTGGCGCGCCCGATCGGGGGGCGGCCAAGATCGCCCTGCAAGAGCCAATATCCTCCCATTGCCCGATGCGCCGGCGAGGCTTATCATGAGGGGAAACGGCCCCGATCATGTAAGCGCATCCAACTCGAAAGGCGCTTGCACGGCGGCCCGGGGAGGCCAAAGGCGATGTCCGCAATCAAGCGCCGAATCGCGCTGACGATGGCGGGCCTGCTGCTGATGATGGCGGCGGGACTGGCCTGGCAGGGGGTGCACGGCCGCGAGCCGGAAAGCGGCGGTCCCGTTCCGAGCGAGCCGGAGGCGACGCTGAAGTTTTATTTCGGAGGGGATAAAAAAGCGGCGACCGACGAGGTGTGGACGGCCGTCAGCGACTACGTGAAGGCGAAAGGGCTGAACGTGAAGTTCGACATCCAGTTCATCCCGTGGCCGGACATGCCCGGCAAGCTGCTGGTGATGGCGGCGGCGGGAGACCGCTGGGACCTCAACTTCGACTCCGATACCTCCTACCAGCAGATGGCCGCGAGAGGCTCCTACCTGCCGCTGGACGACCTGCTGCCGCGCTATGCTCCGAACCTGTATGCCAAGTACAAGGATCAGGGCACGCTCGGCTCCGCGACGGTGGACGGGGAGATCGTCGCGCTTCCGTGGACGGTCAAGATGAACCAGCGCTTCTATGCCGGCTGGCGCTCCGATCTGGCTCGCAAGGCAGGCATCGCGCGCGAACCGGACTCGGTCCGGACGATCGAGGACGTCGACCGCCTGCTGCACGAGCTGCGCGAAGCCTACCCCGAGGCCAAGCTGACGCGCACCTCGCCGCTGCCGATCTATACGGTGAGGGAGGAGTGGGTCGATCTCGGCTTCCATAACCTCGGCTTCTACCTCGGCGATCCGAAGCTGACGGTGAGGGCGCTCGAGGACCAGCCGTTCTATCTGGAGGCGGCCCGGATGAGCCGGAGCTGGTACGAGAGCAACATCCTGAACCGCGACGCGCTCATCGACAAGGAGAGCGCCGCCGACCAGTGGCGCGGCGGCAAGATGCTGTTCACGATCACGTCCCATGAGTGGGCGTTCGCCGCCGATCCCGGCTTCACCGATCCTTCCTATGCCCAGCAAATGTCGCTGCTGTATCCCGACAAGCGGTATGTCAACCGGTCGCCGACGGCGAACGTCGTCGCCATCAACCGCAATTCGGAGCATCCCGACCGGGTGCTGCGCTTCCTCGACCTGCTCGAGACGGACCGGACGCTGTACGATCTCGTCATCTACGGCATCCAGGGCAAGACCTATCTGCTGGAGAACGGCAAGGCGGTCTACCCGAGCCAGATGCAGTTCGCTACGAGCAACTACATGGATTGGGACGGTCAGTGGGCGTTCTGGAAGCCCGCCTTCATGCGGCCGACGACGACCTACCCGCAAGGCTTCTGGGAGGAAGAGACGCGCTTCGCGGAGCTGCCGATGAACGTCGACTCGCCGGTGGCGGGCCTGTTCATCAGCGACGACCTTATCTTCTCCGAGCTGTCCAAGCGCGACCAGGCGTACGAGGAGCTCGGCAAGCGCATCGAGTACGGCATGGCCGGCGATCCGGAGGCGGCGGTCCGGACGTATCGCGACCGGCAGGAGCGCGCCGGCAAGGCGCGCGTCCTGGCCGACGTGCAGCGGCAGATCGACCGCTATCTCCAAGACCGAACGAACGGAGGGTGATTCCGCGTGCTGAGCGTGCTGATCGTAGACGACGAATTTGAGATCCGGGAAGGGCTGCGGCGGCAGATTCCATGGGAGGAATTCGGCATGTCCGAGGTGCTCACGGCCGGAGACGGCGACGAGGCGCTGGAGCTTGCGCTGGACCGGCGGCCCGATCTGATCGTGACCGACATCAAGATGAACCGCATGTCCGGCCTGGAGCTGCTGGACGCCTTGCGCTCCGTCCCGGATTACGAGTGGAAGGCGATCCTCGTCAGCGGCTACGACGACTTCGAGCTCGTCAAGCAGGGCATGCAGCTGCAGGCGATGGACTACATCCTCAAGCCGATCAGCAAGGACGAGCTCGGACGGATCGCGCGGCGGGCCGCCGATACGATCGCCGCCGAGCGGGCGGAGCGGACGAGCCGCTCGCAGCTGAGCGACCAGATGCGGCTCGCCTTGCCCAAGCTGCGGGACGAGGTGCTGCGGGAGCTGGCGGAGAGCGGGTACGACCCGTACCGGCAGACGCGCGTGCAGCACCGGCTTCAGGCGCTGAAGCTCGAGTGGATGGAGCGGATGCCGCTGCTGATGCTGCTTGCGGAGGCGGACGACCTGAAGGCGGTCGCCGCCTCCAGCCGCTATCCGGGCGAAGCGGAGCTGATCCGGTTCGGCATCGGCAACGTCGTCAGCCAGACGCTTGCCGAGGAGTATCCCGGCCAGGCGGTTCTGTTCCCCGATTCGGACGGACGCTGGGCAGCCGTGCTCGCCTGCCCCGACGAAGGGCTGGCGGAGCGGGCGCTCGCTGTCGCCGAGGAATGCCTGCAGCGCATCCGGCGCTTCGTCAAGGTCGGCGCGAGCCTGTCGCTGTCGTCGGCTCCGCGCGACTGGGCGCATCTGCGTCCGATGTATTCCGAATGCAGGGAATACCTGGAGAAAAAGGCGGCTTACGGCGGCGGCCGCGTGTTCACCGAACGCTCCGAGGAGGAGCTCGAGGCGGAGGAGCCGCTGTCGGTCCGGGAGCCTTCCGATGCGGCCGACCTGCTGCGCTACGGCTCCGACGAGGACATCCATGCGGCGATGGAAGGCTTCTCCGCCATGGTCAAGTCGTGGGAGCGGGACGGGCTCAAGGATATCCAGCAAGCGGTCTTCCACTGGCTGATGGACGTCTATCGCCTGGCGGCGGCGGCCGGCTGGAGCGACCGCTCCTGGGAGAGGGACCCGATCGCGCTCTGGGAGCAGCTGGAGCGCTACGACAACGTGCAGTCGCTGCGCGAGCATGCGGAGGAAGCGCTGCTGCGGGCCGCCCGCGACCTGCGCCGCACGTCGGCGCAGACGAGCCAGATCGTGCAGGAGGCGGAGCGGATCATCCGGGCCCGCTATGCGGACGGGCTGACGCTGCAGGCCGTCGCGGACGAGGTGCATGTGACGCCGGTCTGGCTGAGCAAGCTGTTCAAGAAGGAAAAGGGGCGCACGTTCCTCGAGGAGCTGACCGAGACGAGGCTGGCCCGGGCCAAGGAGCTGCTCGCCGACGTCCGCTTCAAGATTTATCAGGTGTCCTACTCGGTCGGGTACAAGGACCCGGTGCATTTCACCAAGCTGTTCAAGAAGCAGCTCGGAATGACGCCCAAGGAATACCGCAGGCAAAGAGGCATCCTGGATGATTAAGGGCTCGCTGAAGCTCGCCTCCTCGTTCCGCAACAAGATGATCTTCCTTTTTTTCGCGATTACGATCGTGCCGTTCCTGCTGTTCGCCTCCTATGCCTACACGAAGTCGGTGGAGGGCATCCAGAACGCCAACGCGACGTTCTCGATGGATTATCTGGAGCAGACCAAGCGCAACGTGGAGGCCTACCTGAACCAGCTCAACGACCAGGTGAACGACCTGATCGGCGACGGGGCGCTGCAGGCGATGCTGGCCGCGCCGCCCGACGAGGCCGGCGAGGAGGAGGCGGTCGCGGTCGACCTCCTCAACCTCGTCTACCAAAAGAAGAAGCAGATCGACGCGCTGCAGGTCCGGGTGTTCCCGCTGCCGATGGAAGCCTATCCGACCTATATGCGCACGCTCGGCGCGCCGCCCGGCGTGGAGCGGGAGGCGTGGTTCGAGCGCGCCAGGCAGAGCGTCGTGCCGACCTGGAGCCTGGCGCTCGGCAGCGGTCCCGGCTCCGGTCCGTTGCTCGTGTACGTCAAGACGTTCACGGGCCTCCATGACCGGACGCCGCGCGGGCTCGTCGCGACAGACCTGTCCGAGAGCCACCTGAGCCGCTTCTTCTCGCCGACCAAGCGGCTGGAGGGCCAGCGCTTCCTGCTGCTCGGCGAGCAAGGAGAGATCCTGTTCGACTCCTCGCGCAGCGAGTGGACCGGGCAGCCGCTTCCGTCCGCCGAGCTGGAGCAGAGGCGGCAGGTGCAGACCGAGGGCGAGATGACGATCCCGCTGCAAGGAGAGGAGCAGCTGGCGACATTCGTCAATATGGACAGCCTGCCGTGGACGCTCGTCAGCCTGACGCCGATGAAGGCGCTGACGAAGCCGGTGTCGGACCTGAACCGGCTGCTCGTCTTTTTCCTGGCCGCTTATCTCGTCTGCTCGGTCGGCGTCGTCGCCTACATCACGCTGTCGTTCACGCAGCCGATCTTCCAGCTCGTGCGGCTCATGCGCAAGCTCGAGGACGGCGACTTCGCCCTGCACATCCCGCATCAGAGCCGCCAGGACGAGATCGGCTGGCTGTACCGCGGCTTCAACCGCATCCTGCGGCGGATCGAGTCGCTCATCGAGCAGTCCACGCTCGCCGAGCGCAGCAAGAAGGAGCTGGAGTTCCAGGTGCTCAGCCATCAGATCAACCCGCACTTCCTGTACAATACGCTCGATTCGATCCGCTGGAAGGCGGAGAACCACGGCCGGACCGACATCGGCGAGATGGTGTCGGCGCTCGGCAACCTGCTGCGGCTCAGCCTCAACCAGGGCAAGGAGCTGACGACCGTCGGCCGGGAGCTGGAGCAGGTCAAGGCGTATGTGCAGATCGAGCAGGCGCGCATCGGCCGGCCGCTGCGCGTCGCGTACTTCTTCGACGAGCGCATGCTGGAGCGGCCGCTCATCCGGCTGCTGCTGCAGCCGCTCGTCGAAAACGCGATCCAGCACAGCATCCGCGAGAACATCGACCGCGGCAAGGTGGTGCTGACCGGCAGGATGGACGGGGAAGACCTGCGGATCGAGATCGCCGACAACGGCCGGGGCATCCCGGACTCGGTGCTCCGGGCGCTGGACAGCGAGGAGTCCGCCCCGGTCCGCGGCCGCCGCACCGGCGTCGGCCTGCGCAACGTCAACGAGCGGCTGAAGCTGTATTTCGGGCCGGACTACCGGCTGCGCATCGACACCGGCGAGCAGGGCACGCGCATCGTGATCCGCCATCCGGCGCTGCCGCCCGACGATGCGGGAGCGGAGCGGAGGCTGGCGCAGCCGGGCGGGGAGACAAGCCAAGACCGCCCTGCAAACGCCAAGGATGCCTCCTACCGGCCGGACGGGCCGGAAGGGTAAGATGGACCCATCATCCCTTTCGAGGAGGCACTCTGCCCATGAACGACAATCTGCAAGCAGCAGCCGGCCGCAAGACGGCAGGCAACCCGATCGTGACCTCGATCTACACCGCCGACCCTTCCGCCCATGCGTGGGGGGACGGCCGCCTGTATATCTACGCCTCGCATGACATGGACCCGGCCCGGGGTTGCGACCTCATGGACCGCTACCACGTCTTCTCCTCCGCCGATCTGGTCGACTGGACCGACGAAGGCGAGATCCTGCGCTCGGGCGACGTCGCCTGGGGCCGCCCCGAGGGCGGCTTCATGTGGGCGCCCGACGCCGCCTTCAAGGACGGCGTCTATTATTTCTATTATCCGCATCCGAGCGGCACCGACTGGAACGGCACGTGGAAGATCGGCGTGGCGACGAGCTCCGAGCCGGCGCGCGGCTTCCGCGACCAGGGCTATATGGAAGGCCTCGGCGGCTTCGCGATGATCGATCCGTGCGTGTTCGAGGACGAGGACGGCAGGCACTATTTCTACTACGGAGGCGGAGGACGCTGCCAGGGCGGCGAGCTCGGGGAGGACATGATGTCCATCCGGGGCGGGATGGCGGACATGGAAGGGCTGGAGGACTTTCATGAAGCGGCCTGGGTGTTCAAGCGCGGCGGCCTCTACTACCTGACGTACGCCGACAACCTGGAGGACAACAACCGCATGCGCTACGCGACAAGCGCCTCTCCGCTCGGGCCTTGGACGTACCGGGGCATCTTCCTCGAGCCGACGGGCTGCTCCACCACGCACGGCTCGGTCGCCGAGTTCAAGGGCGGATGGTATCTGTTCTACCACAATCAGGCGATCTCGGACCAAGGCAACCTGCGCAGCATGTGCATCGACCGGATGGAGTTCGAGGCGGACGGCTCGATCCGCACCGTCGTTCAGACCGCCGGGGGCGTGGAGCGCGCCGGGGATGCGGCGGAGCCGGAGCGGCCGCGGCGGTTCTATCCGGCGGCGGATGCCCGGCCGGACGGAGGGGCTCGCCTGGAGGCGGCTGGCTCCGCGTCCGCGATCGGAGGCTTGGAAGCGCCGGGCGCGGGAGCGGCCTTCGCCGGCGTCGACGGCGGGAGCGGCGGCCGCGCGGCCGTGCGGGTCCGCTATGCGTCGTCCGAGCGCCTCGCCAAGCTGCGGCTGATCGTGAACGGCGAGGACTGGTCGCTGCTGAACGCCTTGTCCACGGGCGGGGCGGAGCTCTTTGACGGCGATGCCGGCTTGACGGTGCCGCTGCGGCCGGGGGCGTCCAACGAGATCCGGCTGGAGGGCGGCTGCGGCGACGTGCGGATCGCCGGGCTGGCGGTGGAGCTGCTGGACGAATAGCGTGTCATGCGCTTGCGGCGTCCTACGATCCAGGATGCGCAGGCCCTTCCCTTCGGGGGAGGGCTTTTTTTGGCGCTGGCTGCATTCCTCCCGATCCTCCTCCCCATCCCCGCCTATCTTCCCTCCCGGGTTCGGGAGGGCTTCTCTATGATGGGAGATAGCCTTCCAGGGAAAGAGGAGATCAGCGCTTGAACAAGATGTATGTCAATGTCATCCACCGCGCCGACCGCGGGCCCGCCATGCGCGAGGGGCTCCGGTTCCAGCAGGATGCGGCCCATGAGGCCGGCATCCGCACCACGATCCTGATGTCGTACGAAGGGCTGTGCGATCCGGAGATGGTCGCCTACGTCAAGACGCAGCAGCAGCTCGGCGACGAGATCGGCATCCATTTCCACAACTTCATGTGCGAGGAGATGAGGCCGTTCGCCGAGAGCGACGACATGGCCCTCTACCTGCACTCGACCGCGTCCAAGAAAAGCATCGTCGACCGCATCTTCCAGACGTTCGAGGAGGCGTTCGGCTTCGCGCCGGTCTCGATCGGCGGGTACATCCTCGACTCCGAGACGATTCTCTACATCAAGCAGAAGCAGCCTCAGGTGAAGGCGGCGATCACGAACTGCTTCGAGGAAGGCGTCAAGATGTTCGAGGGCAACAACAACTCCTGGTACCTGTTCAGCGACGGCGGTCCATGGGGCGCGTTCTATCCGTCCCGGCATCATCATCTCGCTCCGGCGCGGAGCGCGGAGGAGGCGATCGACATCGTCTCGCTGCCGCATCTCAACCGCGACATGGTGCTGGCGCTGACGAGCCGCGACGACTACTTCTCGTCCCATCCGGCCAACGTCATGAGGGCCAAGGCCAACGACGGCCCGCGCAGCCCGTACATGCGCCGCTTCGTCGACCAGTGGATCCAGCAGAAGGACTACAACGGCTTCTCCTATTACAGCGTGTTCGTCAGCACGCCGTGGGTCATGCCGGGCAACATCTTCGTCGACGACGCGGAGCATGCCAAGGCGCTGTACGTCGACTCCTTGCAGTACCTGCGGCAAAAGGCCGACGAAGGCGAGGCGGAGCTCGCCACGATGAGCGGGTTCGCCGACGCTTACCGCTTGCTGGCCGGGCCGGACAAGCCGGAAGTGAACTTGTGGAAGGACATCCTCGCCGGCACGAAAAGGCAGACGTTCTGGTACGTCGACTCCGCCTTCCGCTGCGCCATCGACCTGAACATCGGCGGCACGATCTGCGATCTGCGGCCGTATGTCGGCGAGCTGTCCGGCGACATGGGGCCGGATACCGAGATCCTGTGGAACGGCAACCATCCGTACCTCATCGCCAAGGAGCATCGCGGCCATTCCGGCCATCGCTGCGTCGTCTCGATCGGCGGCGCCTCCGCCAGCATCGAGAACGTGCGCACGGGGGGGCGCGTCGGCCGCAGCGCCGAGGGCAAGCATCAGCTGATCGTCGACCCGATCGTGCTGGAGGTCGGCGGCCATGAGGTGACGCTGGAGTCGACGTTCACCTTCGAGGGCGCCGGACGCATCCGCATCGAGCGGCGCGTCGCCGCTGTCTCGGACCCGGATGTCGAGGTGGGCGTGGCGGAAGTATTCGACGGCTGCTACGGAACGACCATCTACCCGGAGGACATGCGCGGCATCGGGCTGCATGCCGAGGGCGCGGCCGAGAGCGCGTCGCTGGCGTATGCCTACCGCTCGGGCAAGGCGGCGGTGGAGTCGCCGAAGCGCCTGTCCGCCACCGTGCCCAAGCTGAGGACCCGGGTGTCGCTCGTGCCGGAGCCAGGCTCCGCCGACCGCGGCTCGGTGCAGGAGGGCGTGCTGTTCAAGCCTTATTACAAGCTGTCCTCCGAAAAGACGCTGAAGCAGGGAGGTGCCACCGCGACATGGCTGATTCTGGAGCAAGCCTGAAGCTGCTGCTGTGCCCGTCCTGCTTCGCCCGCGAGATCGACTTCCTGCTCGCCTACGACAAGGCGGACGACGAGTATTACTGCCAGCGCTGCTGCTATGCCGGCAAGGAAGACAACGTGACCGCGTTCTACCGGACGTTCCGCGACGAGAAGTACAAGCTGTACAACGTCGAGACGCAGGGGGGCTGAGCCGGTGATCGACAAGGGCATCTATTTCCACAATGTTGTCGAGATGGTTCCCGTCGCCGAAGGCCTGCAGCTGTGCCGGATCCCGACGGAGCTGCGCCTGTCCCTGAACGGCATCGCGCAGGACTCGGGCCAGAAGACGGGAGCGGTGGAGCTGCGCTTCCACCTGAAGTCGGACCGGATCCGCCTGAAGTTCGCCGTCCTCAATCCGGAGCAGCTGACCGGCGGCCATGCGGTCGCCGAGGTGCTGCACGGCACGTTCCCCGAGACGGCGCCGCGCTTCCTCGGCCGGCACGAGACGGAGATCGTCGTCGAGAGGCCGGCGGAGCTGGCTGCGCTGACGGAGCTGGCGGCGAAGTCCCAGGCGGCGTTCCCGCCCGACCTCGTGCGCATCCTGCTGCCGTACGAGACCCGGATCGCGCTGGTGGAGGTCGACGGGGAGGCGGAGCCGCCGCGCGCGGGCAGCATGCCGTCCCGCACGCTGCTCGCCTACGGCTCGTCGATCACGAGCGGCGCGTCCGCTGTCCGTCCGTCGGGCCAGTATGCCGGCCGGACGGCCGAGCGGCTCGGCGCGGACCTGCGCAGCGTCTCCTGCGCCGGCGGCGCCATGGCCGAGCCCGAGATGGCCGCCTATATCGCGGCCCAGCCTTGGGACGCGGCGTTCATCGAGCTCGGCATCAACCTGATCTGGGACGTGCCGCGCGGCGTGCCCGGCTCGCCGGAGGCGTTCCGCGGCAAGGTGGATGCGTTCCTGTCGATCCTCGCCGAGAAGCGCCCTCACGACTGGATCTTCGTCACGGACCTGTTCGCCTACAAGGGCGACCTGTCCGGCGATCCGCTCGGCGCGGCGTTCCGGGACATCGTCGCGGACAAGGTGCGGCGGCTCGGCCGTCCGAATGTCGTGCATCTGCCGGGCCTGCAGCTGCTGCCGGATCCGGCGCTGCTGGCGTTCGACCTGATCCATCCGTCCGAGGACGGCCACGCCGTGCTGGCCGATCGACTGGCCGGAAGCATTGGGAAGCAGTGGAGCGGCCTCCAGCCGGCCGCCGCGCCTTCCCGCATCGAAGAGGAGCGATGAACCCATGAAGCTTGCATTCATGAGGTGTCCTATACCGCGTCGCTCAACCTCCATCCTCTGGCTGGAGGAGTAGCCGCCGCCTCGTTTCGGACCGGATGCCGGCCTCGCGCCGGCATCCGGTCCGTTTTGCTTCGCGGGAGGCAGCGGACGTTTGTCCACCCCGCAGCATCCGCTTTCCCCTTTTGCGCGGAGCCCGGCAACGCTATACTAGGAAGTCAAAGCCCTATACCATTCCGAAAGAGGAGCGGGGGAGCCTATGCGGGTCCAGACCCATCGTGCCTACAAGCTGCGCAGCATCCTCATCGCCTGCCTCGTCGCCAACATCCTGCTCTCGATGCTGCTCATCGGGGGCTTGTCCTATTACTCCATGCAGAGCGTGCTCCGCAACAAGGTCGAGAAGGGCGTGCAGCTCAACGTGCGCCAGGTCGCGGGCGAGATCGGCAACGCGATCCAGAACCTGGAGTCCGCCGCCAAGCAGATGGCCATCAGCGGCACGGCCGCCGGACGGCTCAAGGACTACATGGCCAGCACGGGCTACGCCAAAGTCCAGAACAAGCAGGATCTGGACGACCTGCTCGGCTCGATCAGCTATTCCAACGCCAGCCTCGGTCTGATCGGCTACTTCGATCCGAAGAACGGGGAGATGCTGCTGTCCACGCAGCTGGCCCGGCCGGATGCGCAGCCGGACAGCTTCACGGCGCTGTCCGCCAAGGGCAGCCTTGAGGTGCAAGGCATCCATCCGTCCTTGTATCTGTACGGCAGCAAGCAGCTCGTGCTGTCGGTCATCCAGCCCGTGCAGCTGCAGGCGGATTCGCCACGGCAAGCCTACGCTTACGCCGAGACGAACTACAACGTCGTCGACCAGCTCCTGAGCGACGGGCGCTACGGCTTCCCAGCCCGGTACATCCTCGCGGACAAGCAGGGCCGCATCGTCTACAGCCAGCTGGATGCCTACCCGGTCGGCAGCCAGGCCGACATCGGCTTCGAGAGCGTGTCCGACGAGCGGACGGGCCTCGTGCTGTTCCACGAAGCGAGTTCGGAGGGCTGGCATCTGCTGCTGGCGGTCGATCCCGGCTTCTACCGGAGCGAGCTGGACCAGTGGCTCGGACGCTTCATCGTCTTCGCCGCGCTGTGCCTCGTCATCAGCCTGGCCGCCGCGCTGTTCGTCTGGCGGCTCATCCAGAGCCGCCTGACGCTGCTGCGGGGCGAGATCGAGTCGATGGCCGACAGCCACTTCGAGCGGGAGCATCACCCGGTCCGGATTCTCGAGTTCGACGTGCTGCTGCTGCGCTTCGCCAAGATGCGGCAGCGGATCGGCGAGCTGCTGCTGCAGGTGGAGGAGAAGGAGCGCCGGAAGCGGCATCTGGAGGTCGAGAAGCTGAAGTACCAGATCAACCCGCATTTCATCCACAACACGCTCAACACGATCCAGTGGATGGCGAGGATGAGCAAGCAGGAGGACATCTTCGACATGGTCGCGGTGTTCAGCCGCATCCTCCAGTACAATCTGAGCAAGGAGGGCGACTGGGTGACCGTCGCCGAGGAGCTGGAGGCGATCGAGGACTACATGAAGCTGCAGCGCATCCGCTACAACTACCAGTTCCGGCTGGAGATCAGTCTCGAGGACAAGCTCAAGGAGCAGCGCATCCCGAGATTCATCGTGCAGCCGCTCGTCGAGAACGCCATGTACCACGGCTTCACGGACCAGAACGGCTGCGTGACCGTGCGCGTCCGCCGCGAGGGAGCGGTCCACTACGCGATCGAGGTGTCCGATGACGGCATCGGCATGGACAGCCAGGCGCTGGAGAGGCTGCTGGAGGAGAGCGACGAGAGCAGCCGCAAGTCCGGGCTCGGCATCGGCCTCAGCTTCGTCGACCGCTCCATCCGCACGCATTTCGGAGAGCCGTACCGCCTGCATGCGGCCAGCTCGCCCGGCGAGGGCACGACGATGAGCATCATCCTGCCGATCCGCAGCCACGAGGAGGAACCGACATGAGAACGATGATCGTAGACGACGAGCATATCGTCCGCAAGGGCCTCATCCACACGACTCCGTGGAGCCGGTACGGCTTCGAGATCGTAGCCGAGGCGGAGAACGGCGCGCGGGCGCTGGAGCGGCTGCGCGAGGGCGGCGTGGACGTGCTCATCACCGACCTGACGATGCCGGTCATGTCCGGCTTCGAGCTGATGCGCGCGGCGCGCGAGGAGATGCCCGAGCTGTACATCGTCGTGCTGACCTGCCATCATGACTTCGCCTTCGCGCAGGAGGCGCTGCAGATCGGCGCCATCGACTATATGGTCAAGACGCAGCTGAGCGAGCGCGTGCTGGAGGAATCGCTGCAGCGGATCGCCGATCGGATCGCGCAGGAGAAGCGGCTCCACCCGGCCAAGGGCAGGCCGGAGGGAGAAGGCAAGGAGTGGGAGGCGGTCCTCGTGCCGGCATCCGGCGACCGGACCCGAGCGCTTCCGGCCGGGCTGCAGGAGCTGTCCTCCGAGCTGCCGGGAGGCGGTCGCATCGTGCGCCGCGTGCCGGAGGACGATCCGCAGCGGCTGCTCGCGCTGCTGGAGGCGGCGGACGGGACCGGCTCGTGGCGGCTCATGACCGTCGAGCCGCTGTCGGCCGGGGAAGCCAAGGGCGACACGAGAGCGTCCGTCGCCCGAGGCTTCTTCTACAAGGCCGACTCCGATCCGCGCATCCTCGCCCATCTCTCCCGCACGGAGCTGCTGGAGCTGCGGGAGCCGCCGCCGGCAGCGGAGCTGGAGCGGCTGGAGAAGGAATGGACCGGATTTCGCTGGATCTACGACGAGCGCCGGCTGGACGACTGGCTGAGCCGCGTCGCCGGACAGAAGCCGGAGCCCGCTTGGATCCGCGGCCTGCTGGAGCGCAGCTGGAGCGTATGGAAGCATCTGAAGCCGCTTCAAGGGCTGTCCGGCGATGTACCGCATACATGGGCCGAATGCCGCAAGCTCGTGCTCGGCTGGCTGCCCGAGCTGCGCAGCCCGGCCGCCACGGCAGAGGCCGGCACGGCCATCTACCAGGCGCTGGAGCATATGCGGACCGAGGCGGCGCACGGCATGCTCATGGAGGATGCGGCCCGCAAGGTCGGGCTCAGCCGGGGCTACTTCGGCCAATGCTTCCGCCCGCTGACCGGGCGCTCCTATCACGAGCTGCTGACGATCCTCCGCATCGAGGCGTCCGCCCGCATGCTGGCCGATACGAACGAGCTGATCTACGCCGTCGCCGAGCAGGCCGGCTTCAAGGACGAGAAGTACTTCCGCACCGTCTTCAAGCAGGTCATGGGCATCAATCCCGGCGAGTACCGGACCCGGATGCAGGCGGGAGCGCAGAGCGGCAAGCCTTCCTGAGCCATCGGCTCGAGAAGGCTTTTTCCTTGCCGCTTCCGTCCGGTCCCGAGGGGGGCGATCGTCAGGCAGGGAGAGGCCTGATTGTTGAAAGCCCTTTTTTTCTGCCTATCCTCCCTCCCCGAGCGCCCGTTTCCCTCTCCGTCCCCCTCGCGGATCGGAGGTATGCTGAATCCATCAAGTCCATCACCCGCACCCAAGAAAAGAGGATGAGCCATGAAGACGAAACAAGCCGCAGCCGCCGCGTTCCTATGCGCGCTGGTCCTTGCATCCGCTTGCAGCAACGGCAACGGAAACGGCGGCAACGCCCCGGCGCCGGGCACGAACGCGGCTGCCGGCAACGGCGGAGCCGCCGAAGCCGCTCCGGACGGTCCGATGTCGCCTTATGCCGAGACGGTGTCGTACACGACGGTGAAAGGAACGACGCAGAACCCGAACTTCCCGAACGGCGATACGTACGAGAAGAACATCTGGCAGGACTACGTCGAGAAGAAGCTGAACGTGAAGGGCAAGATCAGCTGGTCCGCCCCGACCGACGGCGAGCAGTACTCCAAGAAGCTGTCCGTCGACATCGCGAGCAACCAGCTCCCCGACATCTTCATGATCGACGGCTCGACGGCGACGCCGATGCTCAAGCAGCTCGTCGAAGGCGACATGATCGAGGATCTGTCCGAGGTGTTCGACAAGTACGCGAGCGACACGGTCAAGGAGCATTATGCGGTCGACGACAACACGGCGCTGAACGGCGCGAAGTTCGACGGCAAGCTGATGGCGATCCCGGGCGTGCCGGAGCAGGCGCAGCCGATGCTCGTCTGGCTTCGCCAGGACTGGCTGGAGAAGCTCAAGCTGCCGGAGCCGAAGACGCTGGACGACGTGCGTACGATCTCCAAGGCGTTCACGACGCAGGATCCCGACGGCAACGGCAAGAACGACACGCTCGGCCTCGTCGCGCAGAGCAACCCGGACTTCTACAGCAACAGCTTCAACCTGCATACGCTCGATACCGTGTTCTGGACGAGCAAGGCGTTCCCCAAAACCTGGATCAAGGGCGATGACGGCACCGTCAAGTGGGGCGGCATCCAGCCGGAGGTCAAGACGGCGCTCGGCATCATCCGCGACATGTACAAGGAAGGCAGCCTGGACTCCGACTTCGGCCTGAAGGACGGCGGCAAGACGACCGAGGACGTGAGCTCCGGCAAGGCCGGCATGGTGTTCGAGGCCTGGTACGCGCCGTTCTATCCGCTCGGCAACACGCTCCGCAACAACCCGAACGCGGAGTGGAAGCCGTATGCGATCCTGGACAGCGAGGGCAAGCTGCAAGTCGCGTCCAACCCGACTCCGGTCAGCTACATCGTCGTCCGCAAAGGCTACGAGAATCCGGAGCTGGCGATGAAGCTCATCAACCTGTCGACGGAAATCCTGGAGCGCAAGGACCCCGAGATTCAGGCGCTGTACGAGCAGTACAAGGAGATTAAGCTGTCGACGCTTCTGCATCCGACGTACATCGACTTCGGCATCGCCGATCCGGAAGTGCTCGGCAAGCGCTACATCAAGTACAAGGATCTCGTCGAGGGCAAGGCGGACGAGAGCATCCTCGGACCGGACGACACGGACGGCTGGGTGTCGCTGAAGCAGGAGATGGAGACGCCGTTCGCCTCCGTGCGCGACAAGCTCTCCTCCATGAGCGACGAGGACAAGAACGCCGCGTTCAACAACCACATCTCGTGGGTAGCCTGGATGGACGCGCTCAAGCTCAGCTCGACGGACAACCTGAACTACGTCACGAACGTGTTCAACGGCAGCACGAAGACGATGGACCGCAAATGGGAAAGCCTGCTGACGATGCAGAAGCAGGCGTACCTCAAGATCATCACCGGCAACGAGCCGCTCGATTCCTTCGACCGCTTCGTCGAGGACTGGAACAAGCAGGGCGGAGACCAGGTCACCCAGGAAGTCCAGGAAGAAGTCCAGAAAAACAACGGGTAGATCCAGTCAGGAGCAGAGAGAAACCATGCGAAAATCCTTCTGGAAGACGACCACGTTCCATTACCTGCTGATGCTGCTGCCTGCGGTCGCGCTCGCGCTCGTGTTCAGCATCGCGCCCTTGACGGGCATCATCATGGCGTTCCAGGACTTCAATCCCGGCAAGGGCATGTTCCGGTCCGAGTTCATCGGCCTCGACAACTTCCGGGACCTGCTCGTCGATCCGCAGATCTATCAGATCATCAAGAACACCGTCTACATCTCGCTGATGAAGATGGCCGCCGGCATCATCGTGCCGATCGTCTTCGCCCTGCTGCTCAACGAGCTGCGCGTGCGCTTCTTCAAGCGGACGGTGCAGACGATCGTCTATCTGCCCCACTTCCTGTCGTGGGTTATCATCGCCGGCATCATCAAGGACATGTTCGCCAAGGACGGCGTCATCAACATGATGCTCGGCTCCATCGGCATCGAGGCGGTGAGCTTCCTCGGCAGCAACTTCTGGTTCCGGCCGCTGCTGGTGACGACGGACGTTTGGAAGGAATTCGGCTTCGCCGCGGTCGTCTACCTCGCCGCGCTGACGAGCATCAGCCCGAGCCTCTACGAGGCGGCGGACATGGACGGCGCCACGCGCCTGCAGAAGCTGCGCCACGTGACGATTCCCGGCATCACGACGACGATCGTGCTGCTCGGCACGCTCAGCCTGCAGAACGTGCTCAACGCCGGCTTCGACCAGGTGTTCAACCTGTACAACGACCTCGTGTTCGCGAGCGGCGACATCATCGACACCTATGTGTACCGCGTCGGCTTCCAGCAGATCAACTTCGAGATCGGCACCGCCGTCGGCCTGTTCAAGTCGGTCATCAGCATGTTCCTGATCGTCGGCGCCTACAAGCTCGCCGACCGCTTCGCCGGCTACCGGATCTTCTAGAAAGGAGGAACGACCTCTCATGATGAAACGCCATACCTGGGCCGATACGGTCATCATCCTTATTCTCGCGCTCGTCGCGCTCACTTCCCTGGCGCCGCTCCTGCATACGCTCTCGCTGTCGGTGAGCGACCAGTCCAAGGCGAACGCGGGCATGATTACCGTCTATCCGCAGGGCTTCAACCTGGATTCCTACAAGCAGATCTTCAAGGACCACCAGTTCCTCCAATCGTTCTGGGTGTCGGTGAAGCGGGTGTTCCTCACCGCCGTGCTCAGCTTCCTCGTGACGCTGCTGGCGGCCTATCCGCTGTCCCGCACGACGCGGCAGTTCCGCCTGCGGAACATGTTCATGTGGCTGTTCATCGTCGTGCTCGTGTTCAACGGCGGCCTCGTCCCGTTCTACATGGTCGTCAAGGGCATCGGCCTGTACAACTCGATGTGGGCGCTCGTGCTGCCGATGCTGCTGAACGTGTTCAACGTCATCCTCGTCATCAACTTCTTCCGCGGCCTGCCCAAGGAGCTCGACGAATCGGCGGCGCTGGACGGCGCCGGTCCGTGGCGCATCCTGTTCACGATCTACCTGCCGCTGTCGCTGCCCGTCATGGCGACGATCACGCTGTTCATCATCGTCAATACGTGGAACGACTACATGATGGGGCTGCTGTTCGCCCGCGACCAGCATCTGATCCCGCTGCAGACGTACCTACAGAGCCTGTTCATCCAGATCGACCCGACGCGCATGTCCTCGGACCAGATGATCGAGCTGAGCAAGGTGTCCAACCAGACGCTCAACGCCTCCAAGATCATGGTCTCGCTGCTGCCGATCGTGGCCATCTATCCGTTCCTGCAGCGCTACTTCATCACGGGCATCACGCTCGGATCGGTCAAGGAATAGGAGGATGGCGATGAAGCTCGATCTGACCCTGACGCCGTTCAGCTATCCCGGCTCCTCCTACGCCATCCGCTGGATGGGCGAATCTCCGGACGAGCCGGAGGGCCTGTATCTGTGCACCGCACGCAAGGTCGGCTGGCGCAGCCGCATCGCCAAGCTCGACCTGCTGCAGGACGGCGAGGTCCGTCCGCTCAGCGCGGCCGACGCGGAGCCGGCGGTGCTGGAATTCCGCAGCGGCGAGACAGCCGGCCAGGCCTGCTTCGGCAGTCCGACCCAGCTCGTCCTTCGAGCGGAGGGCGCCGGCCTGCGCCTGACCTTCGTCAAGCCCTCGCATCTGCTGGAGCGGGAGCGGGGAGCGGCGGAGATCAACTGCAGCGCCCAGTACGAGATCGCCGGCGTGCTTCCTCTGGAAGGCTCGCTGGAACGGCACGCGGAATGGGACGGCGACAACGCGGTCTGGGGCTATGTGGACTGCCTGCCCGACCCGGAGACCGGAGCGGCGGAAGCGGTGCTGGAGCTCGTCTACGGCGCCTCGGTCTGGCAGCCTGCGGCCGATCCGGTCCGATTCGCGGCCGCGCTCGCGGAGGCCGAGCAGGCCTACGCGGCCTGGCGCGCTCCGTTCGGCGAAGCCGCGCGCCCGGCCGACCGGGACGCGTATGACCTCGCGGCCTACCTGCACTGGTCGTCGGTCGTCCAGCCGTCGGGCTATCTGACGCGCGGCACCGTGTACAGCTCGATGACCGGCATGGCCGGCATCTGGAGCTGGGACCACTGCTTCCACGCGATGGCGCTCATTCACGGCGACCCCGATCTGGCTTGGGACCAGCTCATGCTGATGTTCGATCGGCAGGACCGGTACGGAGCGCTCCCGGACTGCATGACGGAGACGTACGTGCACTGGGGGTCGACCAAGCCGCCGATCCATGGCTTCGCCCTCGGCTGGCTGATGGACCGCGCCCCGGAGCAGATCACCGACGAGCGGCTGACGGAAGCCTACGCCCCGCTCGCCGCCTGGACGGACTGGTGGATGACGTACCGCGACCGCAACGGTAACGGCATCCCGGAATACCACAACGGCAACGACTGCGGCTGGGACAACAGCACGATCTTCCAAAGCGGCGTGCCGCTCGAGAGCCCGGATCTGAGCGCGTACCTCGTGCTGCAGATGGAGACGCTGGCGCGGGTCGCCGAGCGGCTGTCCATGCCGGAGCAGGCGCGGGACTGGGCGGAGCGCGCCGAGGAGCTGCTGCGGCTAATGGTGGAGCGGTTCCGCAGCGGCGATCGGCTGCGTCCGATCCGGCTGGAGGGAGAGGCGAGGATCGCCTCCTCCAGCCTGCTGGAGTTCATCCCGCTGCTGCTCGGCCGCCGCCTGCCGGAGGATGTGGCCTCGGCGATGATCCAGGAGCTGCGGGACCCGCGGTTCTGGACGGAATACGGCTGGGCGAGCGAGGCGCTGGACAGTCCGCTGTATGTCGAGGACGGCTACTGGCGGGGCCCGGTGTGGGCGCCTCCCGCGTTCCTGCTCGTCCATGCGCTGCATGAGCTGGGGGAGAAGGCGTTCGCGCGCGAGGCGGCGGTCCGCTTCCTCGACACCGTGTCGGCCGCCGGCATGGCCGAGAACTTCAGCTCCCGCACGGGAGCGTCGCAGCGCGACCCGGCGATCGTATGGACCGCCTCGGCGTTCATGCTGCTGCAGGCGTACGTGCGGGTCGATTAAGCCGATGCAAGGCAAGCAAGACGATGCAAGGCGAGACGATGCAAGGCGAGGGGACGGAAGGGAGCGAGAGCTCCTCTTTTCGTCCCTATTTTGCTTGTAAAGACTCCGATTCAAAAGAGCAACCGTCGGCAAGAGTGCGATCGCGGTCCGACCGGCGGAAGGAGTCCGCTCACGCCGCCGCGTCCCCTGAGGCGCGGCGGCATCTGCTTGCGCAACCGGGACGGATGCCGAATTTGCCCGGTACGCCTGCCTATCTTCTATCTCTCCGGACCGGCCGCGAGGGCTAAGCTTACGCTAGCCATCTTGAAGGAGGAACCAAACCTATGACATCGCCCGCTTCCGCGCCCGCCCTGCCCCTCGCGGCAGGCCTATCCCTGACGGTGAACGGACGGCCCGCCGACGTGCTCGCCACGAACGTCGCCTACTTCGTGTCCGCGGCCGTCGCCGGACCGTCCGACATCGTCCTCGAAAGCGCGTCTCCGCTCGGGGACGTCGAAATCAGTCCGATCCGCAAAGGCATCCAGCCGTCCGTCGAGGGAGGACGCCTGGCGTTCCGCATCGAGGGACCGGAGTTGCTCCATCTCCAGCTGTCCGGCCTGCCGCTGCCGCTGTTCTTCTTCGGCAACCCGGGAACGCCGTACGACGGCAAGGCGACCTATGCCTTTGCCGGAGGCGGCGTCCACGACGCCGGCGAGATCACGCTGCGCAGCGGAGAGTCGCTGTACATCGAAGCCGGCACGATCGTGCGCGGCAGCGTCCGCGCCGACGAGGCGGACGGCATCCGGATCTATGGCGAGGGCATCCTGGACGGCTCGTACTTCGCCGGCGTGCGCGACTACCGCATGATCCTGCTGTACCGCTGCACGAACGTCGAGATCCGCGACATCGCGATGGTCCATCCGCCGTGCTGGATGATGATGCTGGCGGACTGCGAGGACGTGCGCGTCGACCGCGTCAAGCAGATCGGCGAGGTCGTCAGCTCCGACGGCATCGACATCGTCGGCAGCCGGAACGTCACCGTGGAGAACTGCTTCCTGCGCAACAACGACGACTGCGTCGTCGTCAAGGCGTTCGACTGGCCGGACGAGCAGGCGGGCCGCACGCTGCTGGCCGCCCGAGATGTCTACGGCATCCGCGTGCGCGCCTGCACGTTCGTGAACGGTCCGTCCGGCAACGCCTTCGAGATCGGCCACGAGCTGACCGTCGCCGAGGTGCGGGACATCGTGTTCGAGGACATCGACATCGTCACCGTTCACGGCTACGGCGCGGCGCTCAGCATCCATGTCGGCGACCGCGCGGCCGTGCGCGACGTCGTGTTCCGCGATATCCGCATCCAGCATTACTACGACAAGCTGGTCGACTTCCGCGTTATGAAGTCGATGTACAACCAGGACGCCGAGCGCGGCACAATTCAGGACATCCTGCTGCAGGACATCCAGGTGCGCGTCTCCCCGTACAATCCGGGCTACTCCACCTCGCTCATCGGAGGCTACGACGCCGAGCACCGGGTCGAGCGGATCACGTTCGACAACTTCACGCTGAACCGCGTGCGCGTCCTCAGCGCGGACCAGCTCGACCTGTTCACCAAGCAGGCCGCCGACATCGTCTTCCGATGATCGCCGTGCTGACGCAAGGAGACGACGCCGGCTGCAGCCGCTCCGCCAACGCGGCGATCGCCGACGCCGCCGACCGCGGGCTGCTGCGCAACGTGTCCGTGATGGCCGTCGGTCCGGCGCTGGACGACGCGGCCGCGATGCTGGCGTCAAGGCCCGAGCTGTGCGCCGGGCTGCACGGCACGATCCATGCCGAGTGGGACCGGGTCAAGTGGCAGCCGGCCGCTTCGCGCAGCCGCATCTCCTCGTTGCTGGGGGACGACGGGGAGTTCTACGCGTCTCCGGCGGAGATGAAGAGCGGCGGCTTCGATCCGCTGGACGTGCTGACCGAGCTGCAGGCCCAGCTGGAGCGGCTCCGCGCGGCCGGCATCCAGCCGGATTACTTCGACACGCACATGCGGTTCGAATGGACGGACGCCAGGCTGGGGCCGTTGCTGCGGGCATGGTGCGCGAGCGAGGGTCTCCGCTACTATCGGGATGCCGCGCAAGATTGGCCGGAGCCGCAGGCAGAGGACGAGGCGGCCGATCAGACGCCGGCCGAGCGCGCGCTGCTGGCGCTGCCGCGCCTTCGTCCCGGAGGCGCCTACGTGCTGCTCGGCCACCCGGATCTCGGCGGGGAGGAGCTGCGCCGCTTCGGCAGCGCCGGCTATCCGGCGGAGGCCGTGGCAAGGGACCGGCGGCTCGAGCATGAGCTGTTCCTCGACGCTCGGCTCGCCGCAGCGCTGCGGGAGCGGGACATCCGCGTCCTGCGTTACTCCGATCTGCCGCTTGGCGGCAGCTAAGCGTTTGGAGCAGCGGGGGCGTTCGACAGCATCAGGGGGGACGATCGGGCGCTGGCCCGGACGGCCTCCCTACTGTTTTCTCCCTGCGCCGCCCGTTTGTCTATCCCGGTCCGAGCATGGAACGCGATAGAATGAAAGCGCACCCAATGGTGCGGAACGAATCGAACGGAGGCGAATTGATGAGAACGATGGCAAGGTGGAAGGGCGCGGCTGCGGCAGTGCTGGCGGCGGTGCTGCTGGTGCCGGTTGGCGGAGGCGTCAGTCAAGCGGCGGCGAGCGACATCTCGAGCTCGTACGCATGGCAGACGCTGAAGACCGGAGCGGGAGGCTTCGTGACCGGCATCGACGTGCACAAGGACGGCGGCGTCGTCTACGCCCGGACCGACGTCGGCGGCGGCTATCGGCTGAACGACGCCAAGACCGCCTGGATTCAGGTGGTGACGGCGGCCAGCATGCCGGACGAGTCCCCGGGCGCGATGAAAGGCGTGATCTCGCTCGTCTCGGCGCCGAACGACAGCAATCAGGCCTACATGGCATACAACGGCAGCGTCTACCGCAGCTGGAACAAGGGCGCCGAATGGACTAAGACGAACCTGAGCGGCATCGTCGGCGACGCCAACGGCGACGGCCGCACGACCGGCGAGCGGCTCGCCGTCGATCCGGCCAACAACAACGTCGTCTATTACGGAACGTCCGGCAGCGGCCTGCGCAAGACGCGCGACGGCGGCTCCACGTGGAGCTCCGACACGAGCGTTCCGTCCAGCGGCGAAACGGTGCAGGGCGTGACGAGCGTCGTCTTCGACGCCGGCAGCGGCACGGTCGGCTCCGGCAGCAGCCTGCGCACGAAGACGGTGTACGCGGCCATCTACAACCGCGGCGTGTTCCGCAGCGACAACGGCGGGGACAGCTTCTACAAGATCACCGGCAGCGGGCTGGGCGACTCGGGCTCGTTCAGCAGCCTGAAGTTCCAGTCGGGCACGCTGTACGTCGTGGCGTCGGGCCTGTGGAAATACAACGGCTCCTGGACGAACATCTCGCCTTCGCCGGATACGGCGAGCGTCGCGGTATCGCCGAGCAATCCGTCGCTGCTGATCGCCATCCAGCACGGCGGCAACATCTACCGCTCCACGACCGGCGGCAGCCAGTGGACGCAGCTCAGCCGCGACCGCACGGCGTCCGACGTGCCTTGGCTCGCCTGGACGGACGAGAGCTGGATGAGCGTCGGCAACCTCGTGTTCGATCCGGTCGCGCCGAACCGGCTCTGGTTCGCCGAGGGCATCGGCGTCTGGACGACGACGGACATCCAGGACAGCAACGTCACGTGGACATCGCTGAACGCCGGCATCGAGGAGATGGTCTCCAACGACGTCGTCGCGCCTCCGGGCGGCAAGCCGGTGACGGCCTTCTGGGACCGTCCGCTGTTCTACCATGCCAACCTGGACGCCTACCCGGCCACGCATCAGCCGTCTGCGCGCTTCAGCTCGGCGTGGGATCTCGACTATTCGGCGAACAACCCGAATTTCCTCGTCGCGACGATCTCCGACCACCGCTTCTGCTGCGAGAGCGACGGACAAGCCTACTCCAGCGGCTACTCGACCGATGGCGGCCAGTCGTGGACGCCGTTCGCCAGCCAGCCGGCGGACATGCGCTTCGGCAACATCGCCGTGGCGGCCAGCGACACGCAGAACATCGTGTATCTGCCGACGAGCAACCGCACGCCGTTCTACACCAACAACCGCGGAGCGAGCTGGACGCCGATCATCCTGCCCGGCACGGAAAGCTCCTATGACAGCGACGGCAAGTACAACGGCGGCTCCCACTTCGCCTATTACCTCAACCGCCACGTGCTGGCGGCCGATACGGTGAACGACCGTACCTTCTACCTGTATCATGCGGACAGAGGTTTCTATCGGAGCACCGACGGCGGCCAATCCTGGACGCTCGTCAACACGACCATGCCGAAAGGATGGACGGTCGGCTGGTTCAACGCGAGCCTGAAATCCGTGCCAGGCAAGGCCGGCCATCTGTTCCTCACGTTCGGCAGCCTGGACGAGTCGACCTACTCGCTCTATCGCTCCACGGACGGAGGCGCGAGCTGGAGCGAGATCAGCGCGGTCAAGGACGCGACGGCGATCGGACTCGGCAAGGCGGCCCCGGGCAGCAGCTATCCGACGCTGTACGTCAGCGGCTACGTCGGCGGCGACTACGGCATCTGGCGCTCCACGAACGAAGGCGCGGACTGGCAGAAGGCCGGCACGTATCCGCTCGGCATCTATGACCATGTGTCCGCCATCGACGGCGACAAGGACGTGTTCGGCAAGGTCTATGTCGGCTTCAAGGGCAACAGCTTCGTCTACGGCACCTCCGATGCAGGCGGCAGCGGAGGAGGCGGCAGCGGCACGGGCACGGGACTGGCCGGCACCTACTGGAACGGCCTCAACTTCGAGCAATGGGTGAAGAACGTGACGGAGAACATCGACTTCGACTGGGGCAGCGGCTCCCCTTCGGGAGCGAACGCCGACAACTTCATGGCCCGGTGGACGGGCAAGATCGAGCCGAAGTACAGTGAGACGTATACGTTCTACACGTATGCCGACGACGGCATCCGCGTCTGGGTGAACGGCCAGCTGGTCATCGACAACTGGGTCGACCAGCCGCCGACGGAGAAGAGCGGCACGATCACCCTGCAGGCCGGCGTCAAGGCCGACATCCGCGTCGACTACTATGAAAAGACGGGCTCCGCGATCGCCAAGCTGAGCTGGTCGAGCGCGTCCCAGGCCAAGGAAATCGTGCCGGCCTCGCGCCTGTACGTCTCGTAATAAGGAAGGGCTGATGAAGCGATCCTGTGCCGGTCCGGCGCAGGATCGCCTGGCTGTACCCGGTCGTATAGAGGGCGACGGCGATCTGGGCGCATGGGGACGGCATCAAGCCGGACGGCAGCTTGTGAAGCCCGGACATGATCTCGGTCAACGACTACCCTACGGCGCGAATCGGGCGCGACGGGTTGAAACCAAGCCGGCTTTTCGCCGTACTACGGGGAAAAGCAAGGAGGGATGATTCATGATCCGACGTCTGCTGGAACGGCTGCTCGGTTCCTCGCATCACCGCAAGCCTTACGGCTACAAGCGCCACAGCTCAAGCAGCGGCCGCCGGGGCTACAGCCACAAGCGCTACAGCTCCTCGGACCGCAAGTACGGCCGCGGCCACGGCTACTACAAGGGCCGCAAGCACAGCTCGAGCTAACTCGTTCGCAACACGCCAAGCCGGCCCGGAGCTCCATGAAGATGGAGCTCCGGGCCGGCTTTTATTTTATGCGCTACCTGTGGCGATCGTCCCGCACTTGGACCGCTCTGCGGGCTGCGAGCATCCGATCGAGCTCCGTCAGCAGCTCCGGCACGCCGCCGAGCGGCGGTCCTTTGGAGCCGAGCAGGCGGCGCAGCAGGCGCCTCGTGTCGAAGGCCGGCTCGAGCTCGTCTTCCCAGCCGCGATCGGGAGCGCCCGGCTCGGGCACATAGCTCGAATAGAGCAGGAACAGCAGCAGATGCCCGAGATCAAGCAGGTCGGAGGCCGGCTCGGCCGGCGCGTTGCGGCGGTCGTCCTCCGAAGCGGGAGCCGCCGCGAGCGGAGGCTCGCCGATGCGGCGGGCGAGGCCGAAGTCGATCAGGGAGAGGCGTTCGCCGCTGGCGAATCCGACTTGCGCTGCGCTCGTATGCGCCTCGAATTCGCCGCTGGCGAATCCGACTTGCGCTGCGCTCGTATGCGCCTCGAATTCGCCGCTGGCGAATCCGACTTGCGCTGCGCTCGTATGCGCCTCGGAATCGCCGCTGGCGAATCCGACTTGCGCTGCGCTTGTATGCGCCTCGAATTCGCCGTTGAACATTACATTCGGGATGCGCACGTCGAGATGCACGCAGCCTCGGTCATGGACATGCCCGACGATGTCGGCCAGGCTGCGGACGAGGCGGAGCGCCTCGGTCTCGGTGAACGTGCGGCCGTGCTCGAAAAGGAGATCCTCCAGCGTCTCGCCCGGTGCGAGCTCGCTCGCCAGGTAAAGCTGTCCGCGCTCTTCCAGCAGCGAGAGCGCCCTCGGAATGGCCGGATGGTCCAGCCGCTCCAGCATGGCGGCCTCCCGGCGAAGCAGCTCGCGGGCAGCCTCGCCTTTGCTCGGCTTGGCCTGCTTGAGCGCGGCCGGCCTGCCGCTGAGCAAGTCCGTGGCGCGATAGGTCAGGCCGTAGCTGCCGATGCCGAGCGGCTCGTCGAGCCGATAGCGTCCGCCGACGACCGCGCCGCTGCGCAGGGGCCGGTCGGTCCAGGCGGCGAGCAGCCGTTTTGCATGCAAGATCAGTCTGTTCATCGTTCCTCCCGGCTAGCTGGAATGCGGTTTATACGGTTCACGGCGGCAAAGGGTTCAGCTGTCGACGATGATCCGGTACAATGGAGGCAAAGCGAAGGAGGAATGGAAAATGACGGACAAGCACGATGCCGCCGTCCTGGAGCGGCTGCTGGAGCCGCTGCATGCGGCGGTGGAGCGGAAATGGACGCCGGGCGGGGCGGCAGCGGTGCACATTCGCGGCAGAAGGTGGATCGGCGCGATCGGGTCGACTTCCTCCGAGCCGGAGGCGGCGCGCCCCGTCGAGCCGGATACGGTCTACGACTGCGCTTCGCTGACCAAAGTCGCCGCGACGCTGCCGCTGGTCCTGCGGCTCGCGGCAGAGGGATGCCTGCAGCTGGACGAACCGGCAAGCCGGCTGCTGCCGGAGCTGGCGGCCGGACCTGCGCGCGCCGCGACGGTCCGCCAGCTGCTCGCCCATACGTCCGGCCTGCCGTCCGGCGAGAACCTGCACTCGCCGCCGGTTCCGCTGGCGGAGGCGCTCCGCCGGATCGCGGCGCGCGAGCTGCGCTCGGAGCCGGGGGCTTCGGCCGCCTACAGCGACCTCGGCTTCCTGCTGCTCGGCGAGCTGGCGTCCCGGGCGGCCGGCCTGCCGCTGGACCAGGCGGTCCGGCAGCTTGTGTGGGAACCGCTCGGGATGCGCCGCACGTCCTATGGCCTGCGCGAGGCGGAGCGGGCCGCCTGCGCTCCGACCGAGCGCGACGCGGCCAGCGGCCGCTGCTGGCATGGCATCGTCCACGACGAGAACGCCCGCGCGCTCGGAGGCGTCGCCGGCCATGCGGGCATGTTTTCGACGGCAGGCGATCTGCTGCGCTATGCGGCGATGTGGCTGGACGAGCCGGCTGCCGGCTCCGGCGCCTCCAGCAAAGCGGCGGAGAGCGTCGCTGCCGGAGCGGAGGCGCTGCCGGAGCGCATCCGCCGGGAGGCGGCCCGGCTGCAGACCTCCGGGCAGGACGGGGAACGGCGCGGCCTCGGGTGGGTGCTGCGCGGCGACAAGGCCGACTGCTTCGGCTCGCTGGCGAGCGGCAGCGCGTTCGGCCATACGGGCTTCACCGGGACGAGCGTCCTGATCGACCCGGAGCGCGGCCTCGCTGCCGTGCTGCTGACGAACCGCGTCCATTTCGGGCGGGGCGTCGACCTTGCCCCGCTGCGCCGCGAGTTCCATGACGCCGCCTGCCGGCTCGCCGAGGGGCTGACGGGCTGACCGGCTGAGCGGGGAGCCCGCCTGCGCCGCCCCCGGCTCGACTGCCGGGACCGGGAGTGGCCGATGCCGAGCCGCCCCCGGCTCGACTGCCGGGACCGGGAGTGGCCGATGCCGAGCCGCCCCCGGCTCGACTGCCTAGATAGGGAGTAGCCGATGCCGAGCCGCCCCCGGCTCGGATCGGCCGGAATAGGGAAGGTCCGGCGACGGCCCTTCCGGGCCTCGGATCCGACTTTTTCGGAACCGTGCCGGTCGGTCGGCTTCGTCCCGCGGACGTTATCCTAAAGGCAGGAAAGGAGGTCCGAAGGCATGCTGGAAGCATGGAACCTCGCGCTCGACGATCTGGAGGAGCGGCTGCGCGCCGGCGAAGAGGTCGATCTGGCGCGGACGGCGCGGATCGCGCTCTGCTCGGAGCATCACTTCAAGCGCATGTTCTCCTACTTGTCGGGAGTCCCGCTTGCGGAATACATCCGCCGCAGGCGGCTGACGCTGGCCGGCGAGGAGCTGCTGGAGCGGGACGTGAAGGTCATCGACGTCGCCCTCAAGTACGGCTATACGTCGCCGGATGCGTTCGCCCGCGCCTTCCAAGCGCAGCACGGAGCGACGCCGAGCGGGGCGCGAGCGGCCGGCATTCAGCTGAAGGCATACCCGAGGATGACCTTTCACTTGAGCTTGAGAGGCGGCATGGAGATGAAGGTGCGGATCGTAGAACGAGGAGCGTTTCGGATCGTCGGCCTCGGCCGGCGGGTGCCGATTCAATTCGACGGGGTCAATCCCGCGATCCAATCGATGTGGGAGAGCCTGACCCCGGCCGGCATGGCCGAGCTGAAGGCTCTGGCGGACGGCGAGCCGACCGGACTCGTCAGCGCCTCGACGAATTTTTCCGAGGAGCGCATGGAGGAGAAAGGCGAGCTGGACCATCATATCGGAGCGGCCACGACAAGGCCGGCTCCGGCGGGCTGGGACGCCCTGGAGGTCGCTGCATCGACATGGGCGGTATTCGAGGCGGTCGGGGCGTTCCCGGTCGCGCTGCAAAACGTCTGGGGACGAATCTATGCGGAGTGGTTCCCGTCCTCCGGCTACGAGCTTGTCCCGGGGCCGGAGCTGCTCTGGAACGAGTCCGCGGACACGTCCAAGCCGGACTTCCGCAGCGAGATCTGGATTCCGGTGCGGCGGAGCGCGGGAGCGGAGGGAGGAACGGCTTCTTAACCGAAAGACGCAATCGGCGCGTCGCCTGGACCGTCCACAAGGGACGCCTGGATTGCCCTTGCCGGCCGCCGAGACCGTCCATGCTCAAAAAAAAGACCGGAGCGCGGGCTCCGGTCTTTTTGTCTTTTCGTTTGGAATTCCTGCGTCTAGCCGAGGAATTTTTTAATCATTTTCATCTTGTCGGGCGTATACGGCGGGAATGTCAGGCTGCTCGCGAGCCGGAAGCCGCGGCGGACGACGCTCTTGCGGTGGGAGAACAGCTCGAAGCTGTGCCGCCCGTGATACGCGCCGATGCCGGAAGGGCCGACGCCGCCGAAGGGCAGCTCGGGATTGATGAGATGCATCATCGTATCGTTCACGGTGCCGCCTCCGAACGAGCAGCGCGCGATGACCTTTTCCACGGCTTCGTCGCTCTTCGTGAACAAATATAGCGCCAACGGCTTCGGCTTGCTGTTCACGAGGCGGATCGCCTCGTCGACGCTGTCGATGCCGATGACCGGCAGCACCGGGCCGAACAGCTCCTCCTCCATCGCCGCCGATCGGTGGAAGTCCGCGTTCAGCACGGTCGGCTCGATGTACAGCGTTCCGCGGTCCGTCTTGCCGCCAAAGACAATGCTCTCGCGATCGCGTTCCAGAATATCGGCCAGGCGGTCGAACTGGCGCTCGTTCACGATCCGGCCGAATTCGGCCTGGGACGGATCGTCGCCGTAGAAGTCGCGGACCGACTCGCACAGATGGCGGACCAGCTCCTCCTTGACGTCCTTTTCGACGAGGATGTAATCCGGAGCGACGCAGGTCTGGCCGGCGTTCATGAGCTTGCCCCACATGATGCGGCGGGCGGTAATCTTCAAGTCCGCGGTTCGGTCGATGATGACCGGACTCTTGCCGCCCAGCTCCAGCGTGACCGGCACGAGGTTCTTGGCCGCGGCTGCCATGACGATCCGTCCGACCGGCACGCTGCCGGTGAAGAAGATGTAGTCGAACGGCGACTCGATCAGCGCTGTCGTCGTCTCGCGCTCGCCTTCGACGACCCGGACGAAGCCCGTCTCGAACGTAGCCTCGATCATGTCGCGGATGACGGCGGAGACATGGGGCGTGTTCTCGGACGGCTTGAGCACGGCGCAGTTGCCGGCGGAGATGGCGCCGACGAGCGGCTCGACGAGCAGCTGGATCGGATAGTTGAACGGTCCGATGATGAGCGCGGTGCCGTACGGCTCGCGGTAGATGCGGCTGCGGGCGGGAAGCTGGAACAGCTTGCTGCCGGTCCGCTCCGGCTTCGCCCAGCGGCGCAGCTTCTTCGCGGTTTCCTTGATGCTGCCGAGCGTGAAGCCGATCTCGCTCATGTAGGCTTCGGCGGGGCCTTTGTGCAGGTCCTTGAACACGGCGTCGGTCAGCGGCTGCTCGTACTTGCGGAGCGCGGCGGCGAGACGGTTCAGCTGCTCGATGCGCCAGTCGATGGAGCGGGTCGCCCCGGTATCGAAAAAGCGCTTGTGCTCGGCGAGCATCGACTCGACATCGGCATGGGTAACGGGCTTCATGATGGTTCCTCCTTGTCGGATGGGGTGTCGGTTGAATGGACCTGTCGGGGGGACGGAATGGATGCGCCGCCGGCAGGGGGAGCCAGGCATTCCCGCTCGACGGTCTCGAGCAGCTCGCGCAGCAGGGCGGCCGGCTCTTCGAGCTGCAGCGAGTAGATGCGCTGCGTGCCCTGCTGCTCGCAGGCGAGCAGGCCGGCTTGCAGCAGCAGCTTGAGGTGATGCGACACGGCGGGCCGGCTCAGGCTGAGCCGCGCGGTCAGATCGCTTACGGACAGCGGGCCGTTCTCGTGGAGATGAAGCAGGATGTCCTGCCGATGCGGATCGGACAGCGTCTGGAACACCGGCAGGCACTGCCGGAACAGCTGGATGGCGAGCTTGCCCATGGGATAGCCTCCTTGAAGCGGGAATCGTCGGGCATCTATGTTCATGCGTTTAAACATTTCGACCTTCTTATTATAGCGGATGGCTCGTCGAGTTGCCACTGGCCGCCATAGCGCCGGCTAAATCGCTCGAACAGGCCGTGGACCGACGAGTTGCTCGGAAAAACCGAGCAACTCGGCACGAGCAGGAGGCCGAACGGGGGAGTTGCGCGGAAAAACCGAGCAGCTCGGCATAAGCAGGAGGCCGAACGGGGAGTTGCGCGGAAAAAGCGAGCAACTCGGCTCGAGCAGGATGCTGAACGGGGGAGCTGCGCGGAAAAACCGAGCAACTCGGCATGAGCAGGCGGTCGAACGGGGGAATTGCGCGGAAAAACCGAGCAATTCGGCATGACCAGGAGGCCGAACGGGAGAGCTGCGCGGAAAAACCGAGCAACTCGATACGAGCAGGAGGCCGAAAGAGGGAGTTGCGCGGAAAAAGCGAGCAACTCGGCATGAGCAGATGGTTGAATGGGGAGTTGCGCGGAAAAACCGAGCAATTCGGCATGAGCAGGCGGCCGAACGGGGGAGTAGCGCGGAAAAACCGAGCAATTCGGCACGAGCAGGAGGCCGAAAGAGGGAGTTGCGCGGAAAAACCGAGCAATTCGGCATGAGCAGGAGGCCGAACGGGAGAGCTGCGCGGAAAAACCGAGCAACTCGGCACGAGCAGGAGGCCGAATGGGGCAGTTACGCGGAAAAACCGAGTAACTCGGCATGAGCAGGAGTCCGAACGGGGAGTTGCGCGGAAAAAACGAGCAACTCGGCACGAGCAGGCGGTTGAACGGGAGAGTTGCGCGGAAAACAGAACGTAGTCGGCGCAGCTGAAGTGGTGAGGTGACTTATGCGCGGCTTCACCGCAGGAAGGATGTTATTGCCGAAAGAGAGCGGCCTATGCAGGCCGCTCTCTTTCGAAGGATGGAGAAGTGATGGTGAGGAAGCAGGGAGCGGAGGGGATGGAAACCTCTTGAAGAAGCGGCAGCGGTTCCCTTGAAGCCCGGATTCCTTCCGTTTCGGAAAGAGAGATCAGAGGAATCTGGGCTTCAGCGGAATCGGAAAGAGGTTCCATCCCTGGAGCGGCGTCAACGTACAACCGACCAGAGGTTCCGTCACTGGAGCGGCGTCGCGTACAGCCGACCAGAGGGTTCCATCCCCGGAGCGGCGTCAGTGTACAGCCGACTGGAGGTTCCTCCCTGAGAGAATTCAGTTCCGTCGTTAAGATGCCGTCCGCCGAAGCAGCAGGTAGACGAAGTACGGAGCGCCGATGAATGCGGCGACGACGCCGGCAGGCACGCCGCTCGGGTCCGCCAGGTTGCGGCCGATCGTATCGGCGGCGAGCAGCAGCCAGCCTCCGATCAGCATCGCGATCGGCAGCGACAGCTGGTTGCGAGGTCCGACGAGCGCTTTGGCGATATGCGGCGCCATGAGGCCGATGAAGCTGATGCCTCCCGTCACCGATACGGAAGATGCGGCGAGAGCGACCGCGGCGACGAGCAGCCAGATGCGCTCCTTCTGCACCGGCAGGCCGATGCCGACGGCGACCGGCTCGCTCAGCTCGAGCAGGTTGAGCTGGTTCGCTTTGTACAGCGTGAACGGAATGAGCAGCAGCAGCCACGGGAGCAGCGCCCAGATGAACACCCAGTCGGTGCCCCAGATGCTGCCGGACTGCCACTTGGCGATGAAGTCGACCTTCTCGCGGTCGGCGACCGAGGAGATGATGACGGTCATGATGCCGGATACCGACAGCGAGAAGCCGACGCCGATGAGCACGAGCCGGACCGGATTCAAGCCCTCTCCTTTGCGATAGGAGAACAGGTAGATGAAGACTGCGGTCAGCATCGCGCTCGCGAACGCGACGAGCGTGAGCAGGTAGACGAAGCTGCCCGGCTCGATCGGCGCGTACAGGAAAAAGACCGCGACGCCGAGTCCGGCGCCGGTGTTGATGCCGATGATGCCGGGATCGGCGAGGTCGTTGCGCGTCACCCGCTGCAGGATCGCTCCCGAAAGGGCGAGGCCGACGCCGGCGAGAAAGGTAATGAAGATGCGCGGCAGGCGGATGGAGAACAGCACGAACTCCTCCTTGCGCGAGCCGTCCCCGAACAGGACGGGAAACACCCGCTTGATGCCGAGCGACGAATAGCCCCAGCTGGCGCTGACGAGCATCGTGGCCGCGACGAGCAGCAGCAGGACGATGAGCGCGATGCGCTGCCGGCGGCGCGCGAGCGATTCGATCATCGGAACGCGCCTCCTTTGCGGTTGACGATCCAGAGGAAGAACGGCAGGCCGAGCATGGCGACGATCGCCGTGAGCGACGTCTCGTACGGCGAGTTGACCGTGCGCGCGAACGTATCGGCCAGCAGCAGCAGCGCGGCTCCGCCGATCGCCGACACCGGCAGCACGAAGCGGTAGTCGGGGCCGACGAACGCGCGCGCGACATGCGGCACGAGCAGGCCGACGAACGCCATGTTGCCGACGAGCGCGACGGCGGCTCCGGTCAGCAGCACGACGACGACGAACAGCAGCGTCTTGGCCAGCGCGGTATTCTGGCCGAGGCCGGCCGACACCTCCTCGCTCATGCTGAGCACGGTGAGCTGGCGGGACAGCAGCAGCGCGGCGACGATGCCGGCGCCGATGAACGGCGTCACCAGGGCCAGCTGCGTCCAGGTCGTGCCGATGACGCCGCCGGCGTTCCACAGGTTGACCTGCTGCGTGATCTTGAAGTGCAGGCTGACCGCCTCGGAGGCGGCGAGCAGCAGCGCGGAGATCGCAGCTCCGGCGAGCACGATGCGCAGCGGCGAGAAGCGGTTGCTGCGGGAAGCGCTGATGCCGAAGACGAGCAGGGCCGCGATCGTCGAGCCGATGAAGCAGCCGATCATGATGCCGATGTAGCCGACGCCGGGAAACAAGGCGATCGTCAGCGCGAGCATCAGATTCGCGCCGGCCGTCAGCCCGAGCAGGCCGGGGTCGGCCAGCGGATTGCGCGTCATGCCCTGCATGGCGGCGCCGGCTACGGCGAGCGCGGAGCCGACCGCCATGGCGGCCAGCTCGCGCGGCAGGCGCAGCTCGCGGATGGTGAGGACGGCCTTTTCCGTGGAGGAGGTGAAGAGAGCGTTCCACACATCCTGGACTGTCGTGTCGGCCGCCCCGAAGGTGAGCGCGAAGAAGAAGCAGAAGGCGAGAGCGGCAAGCGAAGCCGCAAGCTTCCAGCCGAAGTAGGCTCCTCTTCGACGGGGGAGTGGGTGCTGCATGGAGGACCTCCTTGATCGATCGTCCGGCGTTCAGCGCCGGTCGGACAAGAACAGCGAAAGGAACTCTTGGCCCATGGCAAGAGTTCCGGGCGGATCAGCCTCGTCAGCTGCCGAGGAAATGGGACTTGAAGAAGTCGAGCTGATAGTCGAGCGTGATCGGATCATTGAAGTAGAATTCCTTGGCATTCGCCTCGAACACCTGGCCGTTCTTCACCGCCGGGATGTTCTTGTACGATTCCGTCTGCTGGAACGCGTTCTCCTGGTCGAGGTACTTGCTGACGATCATATAATCGCCGGCATATTCCGGAAGCACCTCTGCGGAAAGGGCGTAGTAGCCGTCCTTCAACGCCATTTCCTTTACCTTCTCCGGCATGTTCAGCTTCATCGCCTGGTACAGGATCTCCGTGCCGCGGCCCCAGTTGTCGCCGAACACGTACAGCTGCTTGTCGTAGCTCTCGATGACGGATACCGTCTTGTCGCCGATCTTCGCGCGGATCTGCTCGCCTGCCTCGGCGGCGCGAGCCTGGAAGTCGTCGATCCAGGCCTGAGCCTCCTTCTCCTTGTTCAGCAGCTTGCCGATCTCGAGCTGCTGGGTGAGGTAGTCGACCTTGCCGTACGTGTAGGTCACGGTTGGGGCGATTTCCTTGAGCTTGTCGAGGTTCTTGGTCGTGGACAGGCCGATGATGAGGTCGGGATCGAGCTCGATGATCTTCTCGACGTTCTCTTCGCTGATCTCTTCGACGCCGGCCAGATGGTCCTGGTAGCGCGGATTCATCTTGGACCAGCTGTCGACGCCGACGAGCGGCACGCCGAGCGCCATGACGTTGCCCGCATACGAGGCGACGACCACGACCCGCTGCGGATTCGCCGGCACTTTGATCGGACCGTTCTCGGATTCGTATGTAATCGTTCCTTCGGCCGCTGCGGAGGAGCGGTTCGCGTCCGCGGCAGCAGGCTCCGCGCCGGCGGCGTTCCCGCCGCCGCTGGAGGGACTCTTCTGGCCGCATGCGGTCAGGACGAGCAGGATCGACAGGATGAGCGGCAAATAAAGCTTTTTCAATGAAGACCTCTCCCTAAATAAGTGATAATGATTATCAATGACGTTCTTCACTATAGAACCGCCGGTGAAATCTGTCAACCACGAATTGGGATGTCGCGCCCGGACGCATGTCCCGTCAGCGGACGTTTCTCGGCGGACGTTGCCAAGGAAGTCAAAAGGCGTTAAAGTAAATGAGAATGATAATCAATGGAGCGGGGGCAACCGGATTGAGCGAATATCGCGAAGATGGGGCAAACGAAGAGCTGTTCGACGTCACGATTATCGGCGGAGGCCCGGCCGGGCTTTATTCCGCCTTCTATAGCGGGCTTAGAGGACTCAAGACGAAGATCGTGGAATATCAGCCGAGGCTGGGCGGCAAGATCCATATCTATCCGGAGAAGATCATCTGGGACGTCGGCGGGCTTGCGCCCGTGCCGGGAGCCCAGCTGATCGAGCAGCTCGTGCAGCAGGGGCTGACGTTCGATCCGGAGGTCGTGCTCGGCGAGAAGATCGAGCGCATCACGAGGAACGAAGAAGGCCTCTTCCTGCTCGAAGGCTCCTCGGGACGGATCCACCGCTCGCGTACGGTCATCGCGGCCGTCGGCGGCGGCATCCTCAATCCGCAGCGCCTGCAGATCGAAGGAGCCGACCGGTTCGAGGTGACGAACCTCCATTATACGGTCAAATCGCTCAAGACGTTCAAGGACAAGGTCGTGCTCGTCTCCGGCGGAGGCAACTCGGCGGTGGACTGGGCCAACGAGCTGACAGCCGTCGCCCGCCAGGTGTACGTCGTGCACCGCAAGGAGTCGCTGACCGGGCACGAGGCCAAGGTCGCCCAGCTGCTCGCCAGCTCGGCGAAATGCTTGTTCCAGACGTCGATTACCCGCCTGCTCGCGGAGCCGGGAGCGGACCGCATCGGCAAGGTCGAGCTGACCCATCTCGCATCGGGCGAAATCGCGGAGGTCGAGATCGAGGAGGTCGTCATCAACCACGGCTACGAGCGCGACAGCTCGCTGCTCGACAACAGCCCGCTGGAGCTCAGGCGGGTCGACGACTTCTACATCGCCGGCAACGGCGCTGGCGAGTCCTCGGTGCCGGGTCTTTACGCGGCGGGGGACATCCTCATGCAGGAAGGCAAGCTCCATCTGATCGCGGGCACGTTCCAGGACGCGGCCAACGCCGTCAACCGGGCCAAGATGCACCTGAATCCCGAGGCGGACAGCTACGCCATGGTCTCCTCGCACAACGACGTGTTCAGCAGCCGCAACAAAGAAATCGTCAAGCAGCTCCTCGGAAGCTGATCGCTCCTCCCGCTTTCGCCAAGGCCGTCCGCATCTTCAAGCGGACGGCCGTTTTCGTTTTGCCCGCTTCTTCGTTAAGCGATAAAGGCTTCCTGCCCGTCCCTGCTTTTAACGTTCCGTTGACGAATCGCGCGGCTGGTTTTAACCCGCTTTGCGTAGACTTGAGCCACTCGAGAGCAAGCAGGACTTCAGAGGGGGAAGGCATGATGAGCTTATTCAGGATAAGCGGCTGGAGGGACATGCGGGCGAGGCTGATCGCCAGCTTCGCGATCGTCTCGCTGCTGCTGGTCGGCCTGGCGCTGTATCAGTTCGAGCGGATCGACGAGGTCCGCAGCTCGATGACGGAGCAGAAGCGAGAGATGGACAAGCGGCTGTCGAGCGCCAAGATCAGCCAGTTCCTGCAGGAGCTGGATCGGCTGGAGGGCGAGCTGAAGCGGGAGAACGACGCCGAGCGCGCCGAGCCGTTCCGCACGATCCACCAAGCGATGGAGGCGGAGCTGAGCAGGCTGGATTTTGCCGGCAGCACCGCTGCCCAGGAGGATCTGTTGGCGCTGCGGGAGAAATCGGCCCACTATGCCGGCGAGGTGGAGAAGATGGCCGCGCTGCTGCTGGACGAGAATGCCGATCCGCTGGAGCTGCTGGAGCAGATGGATGCGCTCCATTCCCGGACCGCCGCGGAAAATCAGACGATGCTCGACATCAGCGGACGCTTGAGCGCGGCGGCCGACCGCAATGCGGCTGCCGCGCAGGCACGTTCGTTCGAGCGGCTGCAGGATACGCTCACGATGACGGGCGCCGCCGCGCTCGCGGTCATCGCGCTCACCGCCATGGTGGCGTTCCTGCTCGTCCGCTCGTTCGGCGGCAGCGTCGGACGGCTGGAGCATGCGGTCGGACGGCTGGCCGAGGGCGATCTGCGGGAGCGGATCGGGTCCGGACGGACGGACGAGCTCGGGCGGCTGAGCCGTCAGTTCGACGTGATGGTCGACCGGGTGCACGCGATGCTGCAGCGCAGCCGCGGCGTAGCCGCCTCGCTCGAGCGCCAGTCCGGCGCATTCCGGGAGTCCGCTCGCGTGACGGCCGGGGCGAACGAGGAGATCGTGCGGTCGATCCGGGACATTGCCGCCGGGGCGGAGATGCAAAGCGGACTGTCCGAGGAGACGAGGAGGCTGATGGACGGGCTCGGCGCGGATATGGAAGCGATCGCCGGCCTGGCCGACGGGATGCTGAAGCTGCGCGGCACGGCCGTGAGCGATACGCGAAGCGGGCAACAGACCGTCGCGCGGCTGCAGGAGACGTCGGTGCAGACGGAGGAGGGAATCGCCCGCATGTTCGAGGAGCTGGAGCGGCTGGACGGCTTCTCGCGGCAGATTTCCGGCATTACCAAGTCGATGATCGACCTGTCGTCGCAGACGCATGTGCTGGCGCTCAACGCATCCATCGAAGCGGCTCAAGCGGGCGCATACGGCAAAGGCTTCGCCGTCATCGCCGAGGAGGTGCGGAGGCTGTCAAGCCAGACGAAGGATTCGACCGCCGTCATCGGAGGGCTGATCGGCCGCCTGCAGCAGGGCATGGAGCAGTTCCGCGCCTCGATGGAAGGCAGCCGCAGCCTCCTGCGGGAGCAGCAGGAGCAAGTCGCGGCGACGCTCGGCAGCTTCGAGGCGATCGGCGGATCGATGACCCGCATCAGCGCCAGCATCGGCGAGGTGCATGCTCAGGTCGACCGCACGCGCGAGGCATGCGGCGGTCTCCGGCAGCTCGCCGCCCAGGTGTCCGGCATCGCCGAGAGCGCGGCCGCGGCGGCGCAGCAGGTGCTCGCGTCCGGGACGCTGCAGGACGAGGAGATCCGCCGGATGGCCCTCCAGGCGGCGGATGTGCACGAGCTGTCGGAGCGGCTCGCGGCAGACATCCGATTGTTCCTGCTGCGCGAGGAGGAGAGCCGAGAGGAAGCGGAAGGCGGCGGACGGGCGCAGCCGGACGGAGACGGCGAAGCGGCGGCATGACCGCTGCCGAGTCCGAAAGCCGATCAGGCACGCGGTCCTGGACGCGGACGCGCATCCGCCTGCGGCTTCGGCGGCCGATTCATCCGCCGATCCCAAGCCTTGCGTCATCATCAGCAAGCAGCCCGCCCCGGATTCCTGGGCGGGCTGCTTGCTCGATGCGCATGTGAGCCGCTTAGCGGGCGGAAGGAATCTCCACGACCGGATCGGCGTCCTGCTCATAGTCGACGCCGTCCGTCTCGAAGCCGAACAGCTGGAAGAATTCCTTGCGGTAGCCTTCGAGATCGGTCAGCTCCCCGATGTTGGCGCTGTCGACTTCGGCCCAGATGCGCGCGACCTCGTCCTGCACGTCGCCGCGCAGCTCCCAATCGTCGATGCGGATGCGTCCCTTCTCGTCGAGCGGGGTGCCGCCATCCGCATAGAGCAGCTCGAACAGGCGCGCCGTCTGCTGGATCGTACTTTCGTGCAGGCCTTTGTCCTTCATGACCTTGTAAAGCGCCGACACGTACAGCGGCACGACCGGGATCGCCGAGCTGGATTGGGTGACGAGCGCCTTGCTCACGCTGACGTAGGCGCGGCCGCCGAGCGGCGCGAGCTGCTGCTGGAGCTCGAGCGCGGTCGCCTCGAGGTCGTCCTTGGCCTTGCCGATCGTGCCTTCCCGATAGATCGCCTGCGTGATCGAGGACCCGATATAGGAGTAGGCGATCGTAACCGCGCCTTCGGCCAGCACGCCGGCCTGCTGCAGGCGGGAGATCCAGCGCTGCCAGTCGGCGCCGCCCATGACGGCGACCGTCTGCTCGATGTCTCCGTCCTCCGCGGGCTCGATCGTGACCTCGCTCACTTCGCCGGTATGGAAGTTGACGGTCTTGTTCGTATAAGCATCGCCGATCGGCTTGAGCGTGGAGGTGTACGTCTCGCCGGTATCGGGATCGGTGCGGCGAGGAGCGGCTACGCTGTAGACGACGAGGTCGACTTGTCCGAGCTCCTCTCGGATCGTCTCGATGACCTTGTCCTTGGTCTCGTCGGCGAAGGCGTCGCCCGTCACGCTGATGGACGTCAGGCCGGCTTCGGCGGCCAGCTGCTCGAAGGCGGCGGAATTGTACCAGCCGGGCGAGGCGGTGCGCTTGTCCGTCGCGGCGGACGGACGGAATACGCCGACGGTCGCCGCTCCTGCGCCGAAGGCGAGGGCGATGCGGGCGGACAGGCCGTAGCCGGTCGAGGCGCCGAGCACGAGCGCGCGCTTGGGCCCTTCCCATTTGGGCTGCTGCTGTATGTAGTCGATCTGCTCCTGAACCTGGCGCGCGCAGCCTTTCGGATGGGCGGTCGTGCAGATGAAGCCGCGTGTTCTCGGTTTGATAATCATGAATCAGGCATCCTTTCTCCTAGCGGCGGGATCAAATGGATCGAAAAGCCGATGAAGCTGCGTTCCGACTTTCATTGTAAGGGATTCGCGAGAAAAGGGAAACCGTGCGGAATCGCCTGATGGAGAAGCGGGGCGCAGGGCAAGCTACCGGATGCGGCGCCGCGGCCCTGCGGGGACTGCGGGTTCAAGCCGGGGGAAGGAGGCGGAAGGGAAATGGCCAAAGGTGGCAAGCACGGCTTCGAGAGCAAGCAGCAGTCGCTGGCGCAGCGGTCCAAGGAAGCGGAAAACAACGCGGCGGCCGGCAGCGAGGAGAACCGCAATCAGAAGGGACATGTGCCGAACCAGCCCTCGACCGGTTAGAGCGGAGGCATGACGGGGCGTTGGCCGGCGGAGGGCCATGGCCGCATGCCGGTCGATAGAGCGGCGGGGCAACGGGGTATAAAGGTACATCCCCCGGGCTGCCTCGCGGCGAGCCCGATGCGAAAGCGAGGACGAGATGGAAATGAACAATAGCATGCGGAGGGCGGACAGGACGGTCATCACGGGAGCGGGTTCCGGCATCGGCAGGGCGCTTGCCCAAGCCTATGCCGGCAAAGGAGACGAGGTGCTGCTCGTCGACCGCGACCGGAACGGGCTGATGGAAACGCTGCGCCTGATCGAGGCGCCCGGCGGCAAGGCTGCGGCCCACGAGGCGGACCTGAGCCGTCCGGAAGCGGTGAAGGAGCTGTTCGGGCGCGTCCGGGAAAGCTGGGGCGCAGCCGACGTGCTGGTGAACAATGCCGGCATCAGCGCCTTCAAGCCGCTCTGGGAGCTGGACGTGGAGGAATGGGACGACGTGCTGAACACGAATCTGCGCGGGACGTTCCTCTGCAGTCGCGAGGCGGCGGTCCAGATGCGGGAGAAGAGCGTGCGAGGACGGATCGTCAACATCGCCTCGACGCGCGCGTTCATGTCCGAGCCCGGCTCGGAGGCCTATGCCGCCTCCAAAGGGGGCATACTCGCGCTGACGCATGCGCTCGCCCTCTCGCTCGGACCGCACGGCATCCGGGTCAACTCGGTCAGCCCCGGCTGGATCGAGACCGGCGACACGGCCAAGCTGAGCGTGCGCGACCACGAGCAGCATCCTGCCGGCCGCGTCGGACATCCGGACGACATCGCCCGAGCCTGCTTTTATCTGACCGATCCGGCCAACGACTTCGTCACCGGCGAGAACATCACGGTCGACGGAGGCATGACGCGCAAGATGATCTATGCCGATTAGCCTTCGGGCGATCGCGACACCTGGCCTTTCTTTCCCGTCGCACGGGAGAGGAAGGCTTTTTTGCCGCCTCTTCGTGTGGATAAAGCTTCCGATCCAGGGAAAATCTATCCTTGAAAGAGGTGAGAAGAGATGAACTCGAACGCTGTATTCGGAAAGCTGCCCGCGATCAGCATCCTGATCCTCTCGGTCGGCCTGGCCAACCATGTCCTGATCGTCCCGCTGATCCTTCAGGTCGCGTCGAGGGACAGCTGGATGAGCCCGCTGCTCGTCTGCCTGATCGGCTTGCTGTGGGTCACGTTCCCTCTGTTCGGGACAATGAAGCGGCTCGACGAGCCGTTCTGGTCCGTCGTGGACCGGGTTATGGGGAAGAAGGCGGCCTGGCTGCTCAAAGCGCCGATCCTGCTGCTGCTCGTCTGCGTCGCGTTCAACACGCTGGTCGACTCGGTCTCGTGGTCGAAGACGACGTATCTGCCCTTGACGCCCAACTACGTATTCGCGCTGGCCATGCTCGGCGTCTCGCTTTATGCCGTAAGCAAGGGGCTTCGGACGATCGCGTTCACCTCCGCCATCCTCCTTCCGTTCGTCCTCCTGCTCGGGGACTTCGTCATGTCGGCGAACATGCCGCACAAGGACTATCATTACTTGAAGCCTTTCCTCGAAGAAGGATGGATGCCGGTGCTGGCCGGCGCGGCCCTCTGCGCCTGCACGATGCTGGAAATAAACACGCTCGTGCTCTTCCAGCATCACGTGCGCAATAAATTCAAGCTGCCGCAGCTGCTGCTGCTCATGCTCTGCCTCGTCCTGCTGACGCTCGGCCCGCTTACGGGCGCGATCGTTCAGTTCGGACCGGATGAAGCGGCCAAGATGCGCTATCCGGCGTTCTCGCAGTGGCGGCTCGTGCAGATCGGCAAGTTCGTGGAGCATCTCGATTTCTTCGCGATCTACCAGTGGCTGTCGGGCTCGCTCATCCGCATCTCCCTGAGCCTCTACCTCGTCAAGGAGATGCTCGGCATCAGCAAGCCGAAAGCCAGCGCGTGGTACGGCTGGACCTTTCTCGCCGGACTGACGCCGCTCGTTCAGTTCGTGACCGACCATATGGTGCCTTACCGCAAGGTCATGAGCCTGTACTTCCCGATCTCCGGCCTGGTCGTCCTGATCGTCAGCCTCGCGGGATGGCTCATCGCGGTGCTTGCCGCCAAGCCGCGCAAGGACGCGCCGCGGCGGCAGCCGCAGGAGCAGGCGCCATGAGCGCGCCGACTTCGGGCAAGGGCCGTCCTTATCGCTCGGCTGAGGAAACGGTCGAAGAGTCGGCGTCCGGAACGGCTTCCCCGGGCCTGCTGAAGCGGCTGCTCGACAAGCTGGAGGGCTGCGGAGACGTCGAGCGCATCGAGACGGTGCTGGTCGACGAGCACGGCCGCGACGCCGGGATGACGCTGATCTACTGCCCGGCGCTGATCGACGCCACGATCTTTCAGCTGTCGCTGCTGAAGGAGCTGCGCGGCAACGGGGAGAGCCTGCAGCGCGGCTGGGATACGGAGCTGCTCCATATCCAGCCCGCCGGCGACGAAGGGCTGTACCAGGCGCTGTTCAGCGGCGCCGTGCTCATCTTCGTCCAAGCGGACGAGGAGGAGAGGATTTATCGGAGCGACATCTGCAGCCTGTCGGTCCGCCAGCCGGACGAATCCGTCATGGAGGTGTCGCTCAAAGGACCGCGGGACGGCTTCGTCGAGAACATCCATCAGAACGTCAGCCTGGTGCGGCGCCGCCTCAAGACGCCGGACCTGCAGGTCGAGCTGATGGTGCTGGGCTCCCAGTCGCAAACGCAGGTGTCGCTGCTCTACATGGCATCGCTGGCCGATCCGTCCGTCGTGGAGACGGCCAAGAAGCGGCTGAAGCAGATCCAGGAAAGCCGCGTGTCGATTGAAAGCAGCACGCAGATCGAAGCGCTCGTGTCGGATGTCCGGACGACGGTGTTCCCGCTCGTCCACTATACGGGGCGGCCCGATTTCGCGGCGTCCGCCCTCATGTCCGGCCGGGTCGTCATCATCGTCGACGGCAATCCCGCCGTCATCCTCGCGCCGGTGAACCTGGCCTTCCTCATCAAGTCGCCGGAAGACCTGCACATGCCGTATTATTTCGTGTCGCTGGAGAGGATCTTGCGGTTCTTCGGCCTGTTCATGAGCATCTTCGCGCCGGGCTTCTGGATCGCTCTGTGCGCATTCAATACGGACCAGCTTCCGTTCAGCCTGCTGGCGACCATATCGATCTCGCGCAACGGCCTGCCGCTGTCGACGACGATGGAGATGTTCCTCATGCTGACGATGTTCGAGCTGTTCAAGGAAGCCGGGGTCCGTCTGCCGCGGGCCGTCGGCCAGACCGTGTCGGTCGTCGGCGGGCTGATCGTGGGCAATGCCGCAATCGATGCCGGCTTGACGTCGCCGACGATGCTGGTCGTGGCCGCCGTCACGGCGGTCTCGACGTACGTGCTCGTCAACCAGACGCTGAACGGCTCGGTGCTCGTGCTTCGCTACGTCGTGCTGATTCTCAGCTCCGTGCTCGGCATGTTCGGCTTTTTCATCGGCATGTTCCTGATCGCGGTCCACGTATGCTCGCTCGAGAGCTTCGGACGCCCGTACATGGCCCCCCTCGCGACGGTGGACTTCAGCCAGATGCTGCCGAGCTTCCTGCAGCTGCCATGGAAGAAGCGCCGCCTGAAAGGGGGAGATCAAGGTGCGGAAAAAGCATAAGCGAATTCCTCTGCAAGCGCGGCTTCCGCTCCTCCTGCTGGCGGCCTTGTCCTTCTGCCTGCCGATCTCCGGCTGCTGGGACGAGATCGATCTGACCGAACAAGGCTATGTATCCGCCATAGGCGTGGACTACAGGGACGGTTTTTACGAGATCTACGCCCAGCTGATGCAGTTCGCCTCCATCGCCAAGACGGACAGCCAGACCAAGGAAACGCAGGTGTGGGTCGGATCCGGCCGAGGACGCTCGGTGCTCGGCGCGATCGCCGACCTGCAGCGCTCGGCCCAGTTCGTGCTCAATCTGGAGCATCAAAAGGTGCTGCTCGTGCATGAGCGGGCGATGCCGCACATGGAGGACATCCTCGACGCCAACAACCGGCAGCGGGCGTCGCGTTACACGAGCTTCGTGTTCGGCACGAAGGAACCGATCGAGGAGCTGTTCAAGTCCAGCACATTTTTCGGCCATTCCCATCTGATGAGCACACTGTACAACCCGAAGGCGCAATACGAGCAGCGGAGCTATATCCGGCCGCTGAGCATGCAGGAGATGGTCCGCCACCTTCACGAAAAGGGCTTTACCGCGCTCTTGCCCTCGCTCGGCATGACGAAGGCCGACTGGTCCAACGCCAATCAAAGGCTGAACGTGCAGCAATACGACGGGCTGTTTGCCTTCACCCAGAAGCGGTTCATGACATTCATGCCCTTGTCCCGCACCAGCGGCATGCGCTGGCTCGATCCCCGGTTCAAGCAGTTCACGCTGGAAGTGATGAAGGAAGGAAAGGAAGAAGAGACGATCGCCACGGTGACGATCGACGGCGTCCACCCCCGCTATCGGCTCGTCTCCGATGGGGAAGGGAGCCTGAAGTATCGGATCGAGCTCGGACTCAAGGGGCATGTCGTCGAGCTGAACGCGCCGATCGATGCTGCGATCATTGAAAAAGGCGTCGAGGAGCAGATTCGGCTCGACGTCGAGAAGACGTATGCGTACGGCTACGCCCAAGGCGTGGACCTGTTCTTGATCCTGGAAGACCTCTATCGGAACCACCTGCGCGAATGGCAGGAGTGGCAGCGGTCCGGATCCCGGCTGGCGAAGCCGGAGGATGTCGAGGTCAAGGTGAAGTTCGATCTGGTCCACACCGGCAAATTCGACTTGACTTGATTGCGGCGGACGGGCGGACGAACAAGCCTTTGGCGGCATGCGAGCATATCCTGTCCTATCCCCAGAGATAGAGGAGGAATGCGCCATGAAAGACGGATTGGCCGTGCCGCTCGCCGCCGTCATCGGCTCGATCGTCAGCTTTGCCTTCGGCATCTGGCACGAGTCGCTGACGCTGCTGCTCGTCTGCATGGCGGTCGATTATATCACCGGCATATCCGCTTCGATCAAGGAAAGGCGGGGGCTCAGCAGCATCGTCGGCTCCTGGGGGCTCGCCCGCAAAGGCCTGACGCTGCTCATCATCCTGATCGCGCATCGCATCGACGAGCTGCTTGGCGGCGGAAGCGCGGTCATGAGCGCGGCGATCTATTTCTACATCGGCAACGAACTGCTGTCCATCGTGGAAAACTGCGGGCGAATCGGACTGCCGATGCCGGAAAAGCTCAAATCGGCGATCGAAATCTTCCGCCGAAAAGACGAGTGATCGACACGATTTGTTCAATGAATTGTCAAATTCTTGCCTTCCGTGTCCGCATGGAAACGGTTAAAGCTTGTGAACGCCCCCCCTTATTCGGTATAGTATCAGTAGTTATGGACAAAACTGGATCATCATCAATGCACAAAGGGGAGCAAGAACCTCATGAAATGGATTATGTCAATTCTGCTCGTCATCGCCACTGGCCTCGGCATCTACATGCTCACGCTCGGCCTGCCGGAGGGTCCCAAGGATGAGACGGCGGATCTGCCGGAGGGCGTGGAGCTGCTCAAGGTGACCGCCTCCAACGACTTCGTCTTCGACAAGGAAGAGTACGTCGTCAAGGCTGGCCAGAAGTACAAGATGGTGCTGCATAACAAGAGCGGCATCCACGGCGTCGGCATCGAGGAGCTCGGCATCGACCTGCAGGGCGATACGATGGAGCAGGAAGTGACCTTCGACAAGCCCGGCCGCTACGAGATGCACTGCTCCGTCATGTGCGGCATCGGACACACGGACATGAAGGCGGTTCTCGTCGTCGAATAGTCCGGCGCGCCGGAAAAAAGCGTTCCCCTAGGGGAACGCTTTTTTTTTATCATTCGATCCTCCGACGCGGCGGGATGGAGCTTTCGCCTCGCGGTCCCAGGAAAGATCCGCGAATGACGGCCGCGAGCCTCTCCGCCATCCGCTGAAAGCCGAAGTCGGTCGGATGGATGCCGTCCACGGTGCAGTCGTGATAATCTTCGCCCAGCAGCTCGCCGCCGTCGCAGAAAAAGACGTTGGGATCGCCGCCCGCCCGGCAGGCGTCCACGACGGCACGCTGAATCGCTTGGCGATCCAGCCGGAGCGCGAGCAGCTCCGGCTGGAAATGCTCCTTCGCGAACCGAATCTGCGAAACGATCCAAATCGGCACATCCGGATGGCGGCGGCGAAAAATCCGAATGAACTCCGGCAGCGTGGCGCGGAGAGAGTCGGAGCTGTCGCAGTTGGCTTCATAATCGAGCACGAGCAGGCCGGGATTGGCGATGCCGCTGATGACCTCGGCGACTGCGGCTTCGCCCTTTCCGCTGCCGGAGAAGCCGAGATTGCACAGCTCCGCGTTGATGGCGCGGCTGACGATGTTGGAGTAGGCCATCCCGGGCCGGGACGCGCAGCCGCCTTGCGTGATGGAGGTGCCGTATAGGAGGATTCTCCGGTCGCTGGCATAAGGCAAGGGAGGGAGGACGTCCGCGCCAGGCTCCAGCCCGATCTGCACGTCCTCGATCCCCATATAAAGCGGGAAGTACAACGTGATGGAACGAAGGCGGCCGTCGAGGTTCTCGCATACCTGGACCTCGTAGTCCCGCTTGGAGCGGTCGTACACGGTCGTCCCGTAATAGCGCTGCTCTCCGGGGCCGCCGATATAGCAGTCGAATGCGCATTGACCCGTTGCCGGCATATGGTTCATGTTGGCGACGCCGCTCAACCGGACGTTGACGGACAAGCTCGCCGAGTTCGTCTGAAAGCGGATCTGCCCGCCCGCCGTATGGTTCGCCAGCTGGTCGACCATCGGCGGGATCGGATGCGAAGGCGTCCTCGGCAGCCTCCGGTACAGCTTCTCTTCGTCGAACCAGGCGAATCCGGCGATGTGAAAAGGCGGTGCAAGAGGCGAATGCCACTCCAGCGTCATCGTCTGCTCCTCTCTTTCATCATGCTCCATAACGACGGACGGCCTCGCAGGCTGTTCCGGCATGCCGTCGCTCCTCATGCTTCCTCGTCGTAGACCGTCGTCCCTTCCGTCACGATGCCCAAGTCCGCTTGTCCCGGATGCTCGCCTAGCCACGCTCCTTGCTCGATCAGCCTGCGCTGCAGCTCCGGTACGCGGATGCCTCGGAAGCCGACGCCGGCTGCGGCCGACATGGCCGCGGCCGTGCCTGCCGCCTGACCCATGGCAAAGCAGTTCGGCATGACGCGCAGCGAGCCTTGGACCGGGCGGTCGGAGGAGACGGAACGGCCTGCGACGATCAGATTCGATCGGCCCGCCGGCAGCAGGCAGCGGTAGGGAACTCCATGCGACTTGCCTTTAGGCAAATATTTAATCGCCATCGTACCGGAAGCATGGGCTAGATGGAGATCGATGTAATACGAATTGCGGGCGATGTCGTCCTCGAACGAGCGCATGGATAGGAAATCCTCGATCCTCAACGTATAGTCGCCCTGGATGCGCCTCGTTTCGCGGATGCCGATCTGATCCCCCGAATGGACGAGCTGCGCCTGCTCGAAGCCCCGCACATGCTTCTGCAGGAAAACGAGCTGCCGCTCGATCAGCCTGCGTCCTTCGATCGCCGCACGCGTCAGATCCTCCGCCTTGGTGCCGTCAATGCCGAAGATATGGCCGAAATTAAATCCGGCCACGGATTCCGACAGCCACGAAATGCCCGAAATCCGCTTGCGCCCTTCCGGCAAATCCCCGCTTCGCTGCGCTTCCGCCAGCGTCTTTTCGAGCCCGGCGCTCTGTCCGGTATCGTCCAGGAAGCGCAGGAATCGAGACTTGTCGGCATGGCAGACCAGGAAGCACATCGTGCCGGGCTGAAGCTCGCCCGCTTCCCCGCCGAGCTGGAACGGCACGCCGGCCAGCGCGGCCAGATCCGCGTCGCCCGTCGCGTCGACGTATGCGCTCGCCTGCACGACCGACCGTCCGCTCTTGTTGCTGACGACGATGCCCGCAATCCGGCCTTCGTCCGTCAGCACCTGATCCACGAACGTATGGAACAGCAGCTCCGCGCCGCTCGCCAGCACTTCTTCGTCATACACGCGCTTCAGCGCCTCCGCGTCGATCGGCACCCAATCGAGCTGCTCTTTGTACGCGCGAAGGAAGGATTCTCCGGATGCGAGCTTCATCTTCTCCATCAACTCAAGCCCGATGCCGCGAATGACGGGCTTCTCGCCGTCCGTGAACGGACAGAAAGAAGGAACGAGCGCAGCGGTGGCCATGCCGCCTAAATAGCCGCGCTGCTCGATCAGCAGCGTTCGCGCGCCGCTCCGCGCAGCGGCGATCGCGGCCGCGACGCCGGCGGCGCCGCCGCCGGCGACGACGACGTCGGGAGCATGCGACAGGGGCAGCGTCTGGGCGGGAATCGTGAAAGCGGCTTGCGGGAATTCAGTTTTCATTACCGTCTCTTCCCTTCTGATGATGTGAGTTAAACATTTATTAAACCGGTTTAGAAGAGATGCTAATGCAGGGTTTCGCAAAAGTCAATCCTTTCCTATTCCGCATTGCGAGCCGGCTCTGCTGTCCCTTACAATGAATGGATACAAAACCGGAAGAGGGGGATTCGCTTGCCGACACTGAAAGATATCGCCAAGCTCGCGCAGGTTTCCAAAGCGACGGTCTCGCTGGCTCTTGCCGGGGACAAGCGCGTTTCAGCCGAGACGCGCGACAAAGTTGCGGCGATCGCCAAACAGCTCGGCTACATTCCGAACCGGATGGCGCAAGGCTTGAGCCGCGCGCGGAGCCAGTCCCTCGGCGTGCTGTTCTACGGCGGGCTGACGAATCCGCTGGAGGATTTTTTCAGCGACACGCTCATGGGCATCGGCCACGAAGCGCTGCAGCTCGGCTACAACGTCGTCTTGCTCGGCTTTTCGCGTCAGATGGACGGGGAACGGACGGACTGGACCGATCACGTGATGCGCTCGGGAGTCGACGGCGTGATCGTCATCAGCATGACCTCGCCGCTCTATGGATTCGAGAAGCTGCTCGCCATGCGCTTTCCGATCGTGTTCATCGGCAAACGCCAGGTATCGGGCTCGTCCACGCTCAAACTGAACGAGGTGTCGACCGACCATTACGGCGCGGGTAGGGCCGCTTCCGACTATTTGCGTCGTCTGGGCCATTCGGAGCTGGCCGTAGCGGCGCCTGAATCCGCCTCCGCCTGGATGGAGGAGCGCATTCACGGGTTCTTCTCCGGCGACCGCAAGCTGCTCGCGGAAATGAATGAACGCGTGTACGATGTCTCGGAGGGGAAAGAGGGGGAAGCGACGTTCTCGCGCATGCTCGCGCAAGGCTACACCGCTTTTTTCGCCATCGCGCCGCATCTTGGCCTGTCCTTGCTGCAAGCGCTGCATCGGCAAGGAATTCGAGTCCCCGAGGACGTCTCCTTGCTCGTCTATGACGATTTTCCGTCCGCTGCCCTGCAGCGCCCGCCGCTCACCGTCTTGAAGCAGGATATGAGAGCGCTCGGACGCCTCGCCTTCCAACGGATGATCGAGTTGATCGCCGACCCGGAAGAGGAGCCGAAGCAGATCCTCCTCTCGGCTACGCTCCTGGAGAGGGAGTCGTGCGCCGTGGCTCCTCGCGCAGACGGATGATCGCGCGCGAGGCTTGAAGCGGCTTTCGCCGTCGAATCCCCGTTCATCCGCCTCGATCAGGGCCGTCCATCGCGACCAGGCTCGATCGGGGCTTTTCAGGTTGATCGGATTTCGCGGGGCAGACTCGTTTTTTGATGCATTCCTTAAAAGAGTTGTGTGTCCCACTCCTCATCCGCGGAAGTAGAATGAGAACAGAAAGTCCACAAGAACGTTCAAGGGGGAGTGGAAGTTGAACCAGATAGGGAAGCGCTTTCTTGGTTCCATGGCGATTATTCTGGCCTTCTCGGCTTCGCTGGCTGCATGCTCGTCGGACAACAAGCCGAGCGGAGGCGGAGATGCGCGAAACAAGACGCCGGAAACCGTATCGCCTGCAGCGGAAGAAGTGAAACCGGTCGATCACGCGCAGCAGGCCAAAATCAAGTTCGATCCGCCGGTGACGATTACGACGGCGATCGTGCAGGAACAGCTGGACAATGCGTTCAAGCCTGGCGAAACGATCGAAAACAATGTGTTTACGAAGTGGATGAGCGATCAGATGGGCATCGAGGTCAAGTTCGACTTCATCGTCGGCAAGCAGGCAGACTTCGATACGAAGCTTCGCCTGCTCCTCGCCAGCGACGAGAAGCTGCCCGATGTCTTCACGGGATCGTTCGCGGCCGATCTGATCGATGCCGGCAAGCTGCTCCCCTTGAACGACGCGATCGAGAAGTATGCCTCGCCGAATTTGAAGCAGCTGTTCGCCAAGTTCCCGCAGGCATTCGAGCCGGTCACGCGCGATGGCGTCATCTACGGCATTCCGCGTTTCCTGTCGGCGGACGAGGGCGGCGTCATGTGGGTCCGCGAGGACTGGCTGCAGAAGCTCGGCGCAAAGGCCCCGACGACGATCGAGGAGCTGGAGAAGCTGCTGGAAGCCTTCACGAAGCAGGATCCGGACGGCAACGGCAAAGCGGATACGTTCGGACTTGCCGTATCGCTGAAGGACGGCATGTATACGTGGATGGCCAGCGCGGACCCGATCTTCGGGGCCTACAGCGACTATATGGCGCCGGAATTCCGCTCGATTACGCAGTTCTGGAATCCGGACGCGGATGGAAAGCTGGTCTACAGCGCCGTCGATCCGTCCGCCAAGCCGTTCCTGGAGACGATGGCCAGATGGAAGAAGAACGGGTATATCGATCCCGAAGCCGGCGTCAAGGATGCCATGAAGGCGGTCGAGCCGGCGGCGAAAGGCACGGCCGGAGTCGTGTTCGGGCCGAACTGGATGGGGCAATGGCCGCTGGAGGATACGTTGAAGGCGAATCCAGCCGCGGCATGGAAGGCTTACCCGATTCCAGCCGGTCCGGCCGGCAAAGTCGGGCGGGTCGTGAACTTGACGGGCGGCTCCCTCGTCTTCAGCAAGGATTTCGAGCATATCGACGCCTGGTTCGCTTACTTGAACAAAATGTATGCGCGTCAATTCGGCCCTGCGGATCCGTATTATGATCCGGCCTTCGACGTCGGGTTCTTCGAGGGCTACGATTACGTGAAGCACGACGGCAAGATCGTCAAGAATGGCTTCGAAGAGAGCGGCGTCCCGCAGGACAAGTGGCCGCTGGCCAGCGGCAAGTCGATGGAAATGAAATATGCGCTGTACGCCTTGCATGGCGCATTCACGCCGACCGTGCCCTATCTGGGCGATCCCGGATATTCGAAGTTCGCCGCCGATCCGAATGCGCCGGCCGCCAACTCCGCGGAAGAGCGGGTGAAGAGCTTGACGAAACCGCAATTGGAAGCCGGCAACGTGCGCCAGACGCAGTCTGCGGCCGACAGGTTCAACGCCTTCCAGGGAGCGCCTAGCGAGACGATGCAGTCGAAAGGGGCGCTGCTGAACAAGCTGGAATCGGAGACGTACCTGAAGATCATCTACGGGGAAAAGCCGGTAGACTACTTCGATGAATTCGTCCAGGAATGGAAAGCCAGCGGCGGCGATCAGGTCATCGCCGATGCGAACGAATGGTACGAGAGCACGAAGAAAAAGTAACACGGACCGAGGGGCATAGGAGCCGGCGGGCTGCATGCTCCGACCGCCCCTTCGGCCTATAGGAGAAGAGTGAAGAGAATGAACGAGACAAGCAAACTCGCTTCCTATTGGAAGAGAACCTGGCCGCTCCACCTTCTGCTGCTCCCCGCATTCCTGATTACGCTCATTTACCACTATGTTCCGATGCTTGGCGCGGTCATCGCCTTCAAGGACTACAAGCCTTGGGTAGGCATCTGGGACTCGCCATGGGTCGGATGGGACCACTTCGAATACTTGTTCACATTTCCCGACAGCAAGCAAGTCATCTGGAACACGCTGGTCATCGCGTTCAGCAAGCAGATTTTCGGCGTCATCGTGCCGGTCCTGTTCGCGCTGCTGCTCAACGAAGTAGCCAAGACGGCGTTCAAGAAGACGATTCAGACGCTCGTCTACATGCCTCATTTCCTGTCATGGGTCATCTTGGGCGGAATCTTCGTGGACGTGCTTGCCGTCCAGGGAGGCATCGTCAACCGGCTGATCGGCCTGTTCGGCGCGCAGCCGATCTTTTTCCTGGGCAGCAACGACTGGTTCCGGGCGACGGTGGTCGTCACCGACGTGTGGAAGGAATTCGGCTTCGCCGCGATCATCTTCCTGTCCGCGCTGGCTGCGGTCAACCCGAATCTGTACGAGGCGGCGGAGATCGACGGAGCGAACCGGTGGAAACAGACGCTCCATATCACCCTGCCGGCCATTACGCCCATCCTCATCGTCGTGGCCACGCTCGCGCTCGGCAGGATCATGAACGCGGGCTTCGATCAAATCTACAATCTGTACAATCCGCTCGTATACGAGACCGGGGACATTATCGATACCTTCGTCTACCGGGTCGGACTCGAGGGAGGCCAATTCAGCTTCGGCACGGCGGTCGGATTGTTCAAATCGGTCATCGGCTTCACGTTGATCGTGGCCTGCTACCGCATTCTTTACAAGCTGGCCGATTATCGGATTTTCTAAGGAGGTGTGGCGACATGCGGCATCGATCCCCATCCTATAAGCTGTTCTCGATCTGCAACGCGGTTGCGCTTGCCGCATTGGGCTTGCTGTGCGTGCTGCCGGTGGCGCATGTATTCGCCGTCTCGCTCAGCTCCAGGGCGGCCGCGACGGCCAATATCGTCAATTTTTGGCCGATCGGCTTTACGCTGGACGCGTATGGGCAGACGCTCGCGAACACCCATTTTCTCCGCGCCTTGGCCAACGGCATCGGGCGGACCGTGCTGGGCACAGGCATTTCCATCGTCATCTTGATGCTGGCCGCCTACGCGCTGTCCAAATCCGACCGGAAATTCGCGGGACGCAGCGTTTATGCCTGGTTCTTCGTCGTCCCGATGCTGTTTGGCGGAGGCATGATTCCGACCTACCTGGTCGTGAAGGAGACCGGGCTGCTCAATACGATTTGGGCGCTGGTCATCCCGGGCGCAGCAAGCGCCTATCTGCTCATCCTGATGCTTAATTTTTTCCGCACGGTTCCGATCGAGCTGGAGGAAGCGGCCTTGATCGACGGAGCGGGGCATTTCACCACCTTGTTCCGCGTCTATCTGCCGGTGTCGATGGCGGGCATCGCGACGATCAGCCTGTTCGAGATGGTGGCGCATTGGAATTCCTGGTTCGACGGGATGATCTATTTGAAGAATCCGAAGGATTATCCGCTCGCGACGTTCCTGCAGTCCGTCATCGGCAAGGAGAACTTCCAGGAGGCCGGCATCCAGGCGGAAGACGTCGCGAACATTTCCAGCCGTACCGTCAAAGCATCCCAAATCTTCATCGGCGCTCTGCCCATTCTCGCGGTGTATCCGTTCCTGCAGAAGTACTTCGTCAAGGGCATTGTCCTCGGTTCCGTCAAAGGCTAACATAAACAAACAAGACGGATAAAACGAGGGGATGCGAGACGTGCCGTTCAACCTGAGCATATTCAAGAAGATGCTGATCCTGCTGTGCCTGCTGCTCGTGCCGATCGTGCTGCTGTACAGCTATTCCCATCAGGTCAGCACCGAGGTCATCGAACGGGAAATCAACCAATCGAACGGCAGCCGGCTTTCGTTCTTCATCGGACAGCTGGATGCGACGGCGGACCAGCTGTGGAAGGCCGCGTTCAATCTCGGCAGCGATCCGGACGCGGCGAAGCTCATGTTCAAATCGATCCGCAACGCCTCGTACGACGTCCTCGTCACCAAGGAATTGATCGCGGCCAAGGCCGACCTGCAAAGTAATACGTTCGGCTGGAACAACGAGCTGACGATTTTCGCGCCGGGCACGGGCCAGACGATTACGACCAATTCATCCCTTAGCTACGACGTTCATGAATTGCAGTCCGATCAGACCCAGACGTGGACCTATCGGCGCATCGCGACCGACCATGGAGAAGGAGATCACTTCATCCGCTATCTGACGGAGCCGTACATGAAGAAGCTGGACTTGAACAAGGCGAATCTGATCGTGGAGGTCGCCTTCTCGGCGGACAACATCTCGAGCATGCTGGACCAGCTGCGTCAAGGCAGCAGCGGCAATCCGATCCTCTATCATCCGGATTACGATCCGATCGCAGGGACCGCTTATGATCGCGTGCTGCTCGGACAGGTCGTCGAGAAGCTGCATGCGCTTCAGCTCGATTCGTCCGGCCATGCCGAAGTCGACATCGACGGAAAGCCGTACCTGTTGACCTACCAGAAGTCGAATGCGCTGGGCTGGCATCTCGTCGACTACGCTCCCCTCGACGAAATGCTCCAGCCGATCACGGACAGCCGGAATCTGTTCTACGCCTCTACCGGGCTGCTGCTCGCGCTCAGCCTGCTGGCTGCCGCTCTGCTGTACCGCAACGTGCAGATGCCGATCCGCGAGCTCGTCCTCAGCGTGAGGAAGCTCAAGCGGGGCGACTACTCCGCCCGAGTCTCGGCCAAGACGAACAATGAATTTCAGTACTTGTTCGACCAGTTCAACCACATGATCGAAGAGATCCAGCAACTAATTGAAAGCGTTTTCTCGGAAAAGCTTCGGGTTCGGGAGGCGACGCTGAAGCAGCTCCAATCGCAGATCAACCCTCATTTCCTCTACAACAGCTTCGCGTTCATCCAAAGCATGGCCCAGCTGGAGAACAAGGAGGCCATCATTGCCGTCACGCAGCGCCTGAGCAAGTATTACCGCTACACGACGAGGGTGGACAACCAGACGGGCAGCTTGGGCGAAGAGCTCGACCTCATCCGCAACTATCTGGATATCCATGCCATGAAGATGCACCGGCTTCACTACGAGATCGACATGCCGGACGAGCTGCTGTCCATGACGCTTCCCCGGCTGCTGCTCCAGCCGATCGTGGAGAACGCGATCGTGCACGGCATCGAGCGCAAGCCCGGGACGGGGCGGATCCGCATCACGGGGGCGAGGAAGGACGGGATGACGGAAATTATCGTGGACGACAACGGCGCGGGACTCGATCCGGATCGCCTGATGCTGCTGAGCGCCAAGCTCCAGAAGATGATCGAGGAGGACATGGGCTGCGGGCTATGGAACATCCGGCAGCGGCTCGTCCATCAGTTCGGAGCGGGGTCGGACCTGAGCCTGGAGCCTTCGCCGCTCGGCGGGCTCCGCGTCGCGATCCGCATCATGTAAGCGGCCGGCATTCGCCCGAAAAGGCTGCGGAGAGGGAGGACATCATGTTTCATGTGCTGATCGTAGACGATTATCCGGATCAGGTGGAGAGCATGGTCTCCACGATTCCATTCGAAAATCTCGGCATCGGCGAGGTCTATAAAGCCTATTCGGGCATGGAAGCGCTGGAGATTGTCCAGTCCTGCACCGTCGACATCGTCATCACGGATATCCGCATGCCCGGCATGAGCGGCTTGGAGCTGCTGCAAAGCATTCGGGAAAGCTCCGGCAAGACGAAATGCATCTTCATTTCCGGCCACGCGGATTTCGACTACGCCCAGCAAGCCATCCAGCTGCAATCATCGCATTATCTGCTCAAGCCCGTCGAAACGGAGGAGCTGATCCGTACGCTGGCCGGCGTCGTGGCCGAGCTTCATGCGGAATGGGAGGAGGTCGCCTCCTATCGGCAGGCGGAGCATGCGTTTCGCGAGCATATGTCGCTGCTCAAAGGCGAGCTGCTGAACCATCTGCTGCAGGACAGACGGTACCCGCAGCCGGTGATCGCCGGCCGGATGCGCAGGCTTGATCTCCCGTTCCGAATCGGCGATCGGACCGGCATGTTCCTGATTCGGCTGGAGGACGGCTTCGAAGGCTTCGATGATTACGAGCTGTCGCTGATGGAGTTCGCCGTGGCCAACATGGCCGCGGAGCTGTTCGGGGACCGCTATCATCTCTGGCACGGCAAGGATGCCTACGATCATCTGGTCTTCCTCCTGAAACCGAAGAAGGAAGAAGAGGCGGACGAGGCGCAATGGCGGCAAGTCGAAAAGCTGGCGGCGAGCCTCCATCGAAGCGCAGGCGCCTATCTGAAGCGGAGCGTATCGATCGCCGTTTCCGAACGATTCGAGGCGTTTCCCGAGCAGCTCTCCCGCATGCATCAAAGCTGCCTTTCCGCCATCCGGCGGCAGATCGGAGACGAATCCGGCTTTTTCGTCACCGCTCGGGACGACCTCGACCAGCCGATAGCAGGCGGCCTTCGGGTCCCCTATCAGCCGCCGCTGCTCCTCCATTTGCTGGAGACAGGCAGCTGGGAGAGGGCGGCCCGCAAGCTGGACGAGATCTTCGCGGAGCTCGCGGAAAAGTGGACAGAGTCCCCCGAGTACGCCCAGGAAGTCTTCTTCTCTGCGATGGGCTCGTTCCATTACATCGCGCATAAGAACGGAAGGCAGCTCGGCGAGATGATGGGCGGCGGACCCTACGGATGGAAGGAGGGCGCTTTTGCGGTTCCGACCTACAAGCAGCTGCGGGACGCGGTCTATCTTTCGTTTGCCAGGCTCGCGGAGGATGCAGAGCGCAAGACGAAGGACTCCCGGAAGCGGCTCATCAAACGCATCGATCATTTCATCGAGGACAACATCGCCAAGGATTTGACGCTGCAGGCGATCGCCGATCATGTCAAGCTGCATCCCGCCTATCTCTCCAAAGCCTACAAAACGGGAACCGGGATGACTGTGGGCGATTACGTGCTGAAGCAGCGGATGGCGCTGGCGGCAAGGCTGCTTCAGGACGGAAACGATAAGATTTATGAGATCGCCACGAAGACCGGATATTTGACGACCCATTATTTCAGCAAGGTGTTCAAAAGCCATTTCGGCATGACGCCGCTGGAATTCAGGGAAAGGAGCAGCTCATAGAGGGGGTGGTCGGCTGCCCTGCGAAGCGGCGGAGGAGAGAACCGGCACGATGCGGAACGCTCTGGTCGTGCGCGAGCATGTATCGAGTCTAGGAGGGATGAAGGATGGAGATTCAAATGGGTTCATGGAGACGGAAGCTGAGCGGCTTCCTCGCCTGTCTGGTGCTGATCGCGGCATGCGGGTGGGGCCCGGCAGCCGCCTATGCCGCTCCGCAAGAGGGATACGAGTGGCAGAACGTGCGCATCGGCGGCGGAGGCTTCGTCACCGGCATGGCCATTCATCCGACGGAGCCGAACCTGGTCTACGTCCGCACGGACGTCGGCGGCGCTTACCGATGGGATGAAACGAACAAGAAATGGGTGCAGCTCTTGAGCGAGCTGCCCAGAGAGAAGTACAACCTGTACGGCATCGACAGCATAGCGATCGACCCGTCGAATCCCGATATCGTCTATGCCGCTGCGGGCAAGTTCAATTGGCCGGGCTCGCTGTCGGACATCTTGAAGTCGACGGATCGAGGAGAGAGCTGGACGCAGACCGGATTCTCGCCTCCGAATTTCGGCAACGGGACCGGACGCGATGCAGGCGAGCGGCTCGCGGTCGATCCCAACAACGGGCAGATCATCTACATGGGAACCCGAACGGAAGGGCTGTGGAGAAGCACGTCCGGCGCCAGCACGGGCTCTTGGCAGCGGGTCGCCGCCTTTCCGGCCGTCGGCACCTCGCCGTTCGGATTGAATTTCGTCGTGTACGACAAAACCACGGGCGCCTCGGGCAGTCCGACCCAGACGATCTACGTCGGCGTCGAGGACGGAGGCGTGTACCGCAGCACGGACGGAGGCGCGTCATGGGCCCAGATGAACGGCAGCCCGCTGAAGCCGAACCGAGCGGTCGTGGCGACGAACGGCACGCTGTACGTCAGCCACGAGACGGGCGTCGCCAAGTTCGCCGGCGGCGCGTGGACCGACATCACGCCGCCGTCGGCGGGGAAATACAACGGAATGACGGTGGATCCCGGCAATCCGAACGTCATCATGACGGCGATCGCGACGGGAACGAATTTCCCCGCGCCGATCTACCGATCTGCGGATGGCGGAGGGAACTGGACGCAGGTCGCGTTCGCCAAGCATCCGGATGTTCCATGGTGGACGTCGAACTGGTTCGCGGCCAACACGGCGAGCTTGACGATCGATCCCGTGCAGCCGAACCGAGTCTGGCTGACCGACTTCTTCGGCATCTGGCGCACGGACGATATAACGGCCAGTCCATCCCACTGGTATTCGTACGAGGAAGGCCATGAGGAAGTGGTCAACTTCGCGCTTCGCAGCACGCCGATCGGCGCTCCGCTGCTGAGCGGGCATGCCGATGTCGACGGCATGCGCCATACGTCGCTCTCGGCATTCCCAAGCGCCAAGTTCGGCGGTCCGACTTTAGGCGATACCGTCTCCATCGACTTTCAGGAGAGCAATCCGAATTTCGTCGCCCGGGTCGGCTCCACCCGCTATCAGAACTCGGGCGGCGGCGGCTACAGCACCGACAACGGCGCGACTTGGACGGCGTTCCCGAACCCTCCCGGCATCGCAGGCCGCATCGCCGTGTCGGCAGGCAGCGAGACGATGGTCTGGGTGCCGCAATACGGCAGCCCGCTCTACTCTACCAATCGGGGATTGACGTGGACGCCGAGCGCGGGCGCGCCGTCCGGCTTGATCCATGACTTCTGGGTCTGGTACCAGCCGCTTGCCTCCGACAGAGTCAGCAGCGATACCTTCTATCTGCTGGAACGCGCGACGGGCAGATTCCTTCGCAGCACCGATGGCGGGGCGAATTGGTCGCAAGCGTCGATCCTGCCGTCGTCGACCGCGAATCTGGCGTTCTTCAGCGTGAAGGCAGCCCCCGGCATCGCGGGCGAGGTGTGGGTCAGCTTGGATTCGGGCGGTCTCGCCCGTTCGAGCAACGGCGGCGACAGCTGGACGCAAGTGGCGGGTGTGCAGCAGGCGAAATTGTTCGCCTTCGGCAAAAACCGGCTCGGTTCTCCTTACCCGACGGTATTCGTCTATGGCAAGGTCGACCAGGAGACGGGAATATTCCGCTCCGACGACTTCGGCGCCACGTGGGTGAAGATCGACGTGCTCGATCCGGCGATCGGAGATGAGGCGAATACGATGGAAGGCGACCGGCAGAAGTGGGGCCGCGTCTATATCGGCACGAACGGCACCGGCGTGTATTATGGGGACACGCTGGCGAGCGAAGGAAGCGATGCCGAAGCGCCGACGGCGCCGACGAACGTCGCTTCGCCTTCCCAGACGGCTACGACCGCAAGCTTGTCCTGGACCGCTTCGACCGACAATACGGGCGTCGCGGGCTACAACGTCTATAACGGAGGCGTGTTCGCAGGTTCCACCACGTCCCCGTCGAGCACTTCCTTCGTCGTGCGCGGACTGACGCCGAGCACCGCCTACTCGTTCACCGTGAAAGCGAAGGACGGCGCGGGCAATCTCTCGGCTGCGAGCGCCGCGCTCAGCGTGACGACGGCGCCGCCGCCAGCCGCGCCGACGAATGTCGCGGCAACGTCGGCGACCATGACGAGCCTTGGCCTGAGCTGGAGTCCGCCGTCCAATCTGTCCGGAGTGGCCGGCTACAACGTCTACAGCGGCACGACGCTGGTCGGCTCCACGACCGGCACGGCCTATACGCTGAACGGACTGCTGCCGGACCGGACCTACTCGCTGACCGTCCGATCCTTCGACAGCGCGGGAGCCTTGTCGTCGCCAAGCGGCGCGCTCTCCGCCTCGACCGCGCCCGGCCCGGGCACGCCGGCTTTCAGCGACGACTTCCAGGACGGAGCGGCAGACGGCTGGACCGCTGCGAACGGAACGTGGGCTGTCGTCAATTCAGGAGGCTCCAAAGTGTACAGGCAATCGGCCTGGACGACGGTGAATGCGTTCAGCACGGTGGATGCCAGCACGCATGCCGACTACAGCGTGGAGACGAACATCAAGCTGACGCAGAACGACATCGACTTGGCCGCAGGCATCACGGCGCGCTACCAAGACCCGAACAACTTCTACTACTTCCGCATCAAGGCCGGCAAGCTGCAGATCGGCAAGTCGGTGAACGGGACGGTCACGATTCTCGCGCAGAAGAGCTTCCCGATGGCCACGAACGTCGGCTACGTCTTCACGGCCGTCTTGAACAACCGTACGCTGGACTTCTATGTGAACGGGTTCAAGGAATTGTCGGTCGTGGACGGCAGCCATGCCGCGGGCAAGATCGGCCTCTACGCCTTCAAGACGGGCGTCGAGTTCGACAATGTCAAGGTGGTTCACGACCGCGACTTCGCGCCGCCGACCGCGCCGGGCAACGTGACGCTCGCAGCCAAGGAAGAGACGACGGTCGAGTTGTCCTGGCAAGCGTCGACGGACAATGTCGGGGTCACTCAGTACGAGGTATATAAAGGCGGCGTGCTTGCCGGAACGACGGCTTCGACCTCGCTGGCCGTGACCGGACTTGCCGCGGATACGGCTTACGCCTTTACCGTCAAGGCGAAGGATGCCGCAGGCAACCTGTCCGCAGCCAGCGCCCCGCTTGCCGTCACGACGGAGCCGTACCTGCTGCAAGCGAAAAAGACGCTGTCCGCCGTCACGGTCGACGGGGCGTTGAACGAGAATCTATGGTCCATGTCGAAACAGGCGAAGCAAGCGATCATCGGGTCCCCGAACAATACGACGCGATTCGGCGCGCTCTGGGATGACCAGTACCTGTATGTCGGAGTCGACGTCATCGACGGCACGCTGCACAACGCCGCCGCCCTGCCCTATTACGACGATTCCGTCGAGCTCTATATCGACGGCGACCATAATAAAGGCTCGGCCTATGACAGCAAGGACCGCCAATATGTCAAGGGCTGGAACGACAGCTCGCTGTGGGAGCAGGGCGGGCGGACCAGCGGCGTGCTCCATGGATGGGCCGCCCGTCCGGGCGGCTACAGCGTGGAGCTGGCCATCCCTTGGAGCGCGCTCGGCATAGCGCCGACCGCCGGCATGACGATCGGCTTCGACGTTGCAGGCAATGACACGGACACCGGCAGCGGCCGGCAAAGCCAGCAGATGTGGGCGGGCACGAACGACAACTGGAGGAATACGTCCGCCTTCGGCAGCCTGGTGCTCTCCTCCGGCACGGTCGGGGATGCGCAGCCGCCGACGGCGCCGCAGCATCTGGTCTCGCCGTCGCATACCGACCGGACGGCGGCGCTGTCCTGGACCGCGTCGACGGACAATGTAGGCGTCACCGGATACGAGATTTACGATGGCGCCAATGTAGTGGCGACAGCAACCTCGACGACCTATACGGTCACGGGCCTGACGCCGGGCGCAAGCTATGCGTTCAGCGTCAAGGCCCGGGATGCGGAGCACAACCTGTCCGCGGCCAGCAACACGGTCAACGTCGCTCTGGATGCCTCGTATACGATCATCGAGGCGGGCAAGGCGACCTCCGCGATTGCGATCGACGGATCCTGGAACGAACCGGCATGGTCGTTGTCCAAGCAGGCCGGCAAGGCCGTGAGCGGAACGGCGAACAATACGACGAGTTTCGGCGCGCTATGGGACGACGATTACCTCTATGTCGCGGCGAGCGTCGTCGACAGCCAGCTGTTCAACAACTCGTCGGAGCCGTACGCCGACGATTCCGTCGAGATCTACATCGACGGCAATCGTAATCAAGGCGTCGTCTATGACGCATTCGACCGGCAGTTCATCAAGGGCTGGAACGACAGCTCGCTGTTCGAGGCCCGCAGCCTGACGAGCGGCGTGCTCCATGCCTGGTCCGCGACGACCGCCGGCTACAGCGTGGAGCTGGCGATTCCGTGGAGCTCGCTCGGTGTGACGCCGACGGCCGGGATGACGATCGGCTTCGACGTGGCCAACAACGACGAGGATGACGGCAACGGCCGGCAGAGCCAGACGGTGTGGGCGGGAACGGCCGACAACTGGACGAATACGTCCGCCTTCGGAGAGCTGCGTCTGCAAGGGCCGTAAAGGATTGCGCTCGGCCAGAGCGGAACGGGTCCATGGAAGCTCCGTTGAAACGACGGGGCTTCTTTTTTTACGCGAGGAAACCAGGCGCCGGGAGGGAGCTCCCGGAAGGCTTCTACGGCAGGGAACGGCTAGAACAGGGAGAGGTGGAAAGCTCATGGCGACAGCAACGATCAAGCTCGACCGCTTTCCGGGCGGACGGCGCAAAGCGGCGGCGTTCAGCTTCGATGATGGAAGGGACTGCGACCGCCGGCTCGTGGCGATGATGAACCGATATGGGTTGAAGGGGACGTTCCATTTGAATTCCGGCGTCCTCGGGAGGGAAGGGCATGTCCGCGCGGATGAGGTCGCGGGCCTGTACAAGGGGCATGAAGTATCCGCCCACACGGTCAGCCATCCGTTTCTGGAGCAGTCTCCGGACGATCAGATTGTCCACGAGATCATGGCGGACCGCCAGACGCTCGAAGGGCTTGCCGGCTATCCGGTGCGCGGCATGAGCTATCCGTTCGGCACGTACGACGACCGGGTCGCGGCGCTGCTGCCCGCGCTCGGCATCGAGTATGCCCGCACCATCCGGAGCCACGGCGGCTTCGAGCTGCCCGCCGATCCGCTGCGCTGGCATCCGACCTGTCATCACAAAGGAATGGTGGAAGCGGCCGAGCGGTTTCTGCGGTCGCAGCCCTACCGCGAACGGATGGAGCTGCTGCTGGTCTGGGGCCATAGCTTCGAATTCGAAAGCGACGGCAATTGGAGCTTGATGGATCAGGTCGGCGCACTGCTGCAAGGCGAGCCATCCATCTGGCATGCCACGATGAGCGAGATTCTCGCCTATATGCAGGCGCTGAAGGCGCTGCGCTTTTCCGTCGACCGCAAGCTCGTGCATAATCCTGCCGCCACCTGCGTCTGGTTCAGCGCGGATGGCGAGCCTGTGAAGGTGGAGGGCGGAAAGACGGCCAGCCTGTAGAACAGTCCGCATCCGATGTAACCGCCGGTTCACGCTCCGTTCATACGCCGTCCCTAAGCTGAAGGCATAGAGACAAGGAGGCGATGAAGGATGTTTTTGGCGCTTCGGGAGATGAGGCATGCGAAGCTGCGCTATGCGCTGATGGCGGCGATTCTGATCCTGGTGTCGTTTCTCGTGCTGTTCGTGACGGGGCTGGCCCGAGGACTGAGCTACGCGAACGCGTCCTCGGTCGTCCACATGCCGGCGGACGGATTCGTGCTGTCGGCCGATGCCGAGCATCGGCTGGCGCGGTCGGAGCTGGACGCGGCGCGCACGGAGCGGATCGGCGAGCTGGCCGGGGCGGGACATGCCGAGGCGCTCGGCGTACGGATGGCTACGGTCGCGGTCGATGGGGGCGGCAAGGCCGACGCGGCGGTGCTCGCCGTCGACCCGGACGGCTGGCTGGCTCCGCCGGTCGCGGAGGGCGCGCCGCTCGGACCGGACGATACGGGCCTGGCCGTTGCCGACGCCAAGCTGAAGGATGCGGGAGCGCGGATCGGCGGCGTGATGACCGATGCGTCCAGCGGACGCAGCTGGAAAATTATCGGCTTCACCGAAGAACAATCGTTCAGCCACACGCCGGCGCTGTTCGTCAGCCCGGCCGAATGGGAGCAGCTGGCGCAGTCCGCTCGCGGGGGCACAGGCGCAGAGGGCGGCGAGCCGGCGTTCAACGCGATCGCCCTGCAGGGCGATCGGGAGCGGCTGGAGGCGATCGCGGCCGAGATGCCGGACGCAGTGCTTTTGAGCAAGCAGCAGGTGATCGAGGCGATCCCCGGCTATTCGGCCGAGCAAGGCTCCTTGACGATGATGATCGCGTTCCTCTACGTCATCTCGGCATTCGTGCTGGCGGTATTCTTTTATGTCATGACGCTGCAGAAGCTGGGCCAGTTCGGCATCCTCAAGGCGATCGGCGCCCGCACCGGCTATCTGGCGCGCAGCGTCGCGGGACAGGTGCTGCTGATCGCGGCGGCGAGCCTGGCCGCAAGCCTGCTGCTGATCGCGGGCTTCCGCGCCGTGCTGCCGGACGCGCTGCCGTTCCGGCTGGACGAGTCGACGCTGCTCGCGACCTGCGCCTTGTTCCTCGCGACGTCGGCTGCCGGCTCGCTCCTATCGGTCATCAAAGTCGCCCGCGCGGACGCGCTGGAAGCGATCGGGAGGTCTGCGGCATGAAGAAGATCGGGGCTAAGCTTGTTCTGGACGGGGTCACGCATGCGTTCAAGGACGGGGAGAAAGATAGAACCATTCTGGACGGGCTGTCGCTGGAGGTGGGAGAGGGCGAGCTCGTCGCCGTGACCGGGCCCTCCGGCTCCGGCAAGAGCACGTTCCTGTCGATCGCGGGGGCGCTGCTGTCGCCGGACGGGGGCGAGGTGCGCGTCGACGGGCAGCCGCTGTCCGGCATGGATGCGGCTCGGCTCGCGGAGCTGCGGCTAGTCAAGCTCGGCTTCATCTTTCAATCGGCGAATCTGATTCCGTACTTGAAGGTGGAGGAGCAGCTGCTGCTCGTCGCCAAGCTGGCCGGGATGCCGCGGACGGAAGCGGCGGCGCGCTCGCGGGAGCTGCTGGAGCGGCTCGGCCTCGGCGGCCGGCGCCGGGCGTACCCGGAGCGGCTGTCGGGAGGGGAGAAGCAGCGGGCGGCGATCGCCCGGGCATGGATGAACCGGCCGGAGGTCGTTCTCGCCGACGAGCCGACGGCGAGCCTGGATGCGCCGCGCGGAGCGGACATCATGGAGATGCTGCAAGCAGAGGTCAAGGCGCAGCGCAAGGCGGGGGTCGTGGTGACGCATGACGAGCGGGTGCTTCCCTACTGCGACCGGGTGCTCGTGCTGGAGGCGGGCAGGCTGAGGCCGGCCTGAACAACGGGAACCAGCCCGGCAGCGCGCTCCTTCTCGCGAGGGGAGGAGCATCGCTGCCGGGCTGCTTCGCGCGTCATGCGCGGCACGGCGAGGGTCGGACGGCGCCTGGACAGGCGGGCGGGTCAGGCGCGCCGGCGCCTGCGGCCTTCCGCGATCAGCCGATCGCAGACGTAGCCGATGACGGCGTAGCACAGCACCGTCAAAGCATACATGACGAGAATCGGCGTCTGATGGATGTCATAGAAGACGTCGGAGATCCAGGCGACCGGACTGAACATGAAGAAGAAGACATTATGGGGGTCATAGCCCGTCGAGCTGAACAGGCACAGGATCAGGCCGAGGGCAGTCGCAGCAAGCGTAACCGGATAGCGCATATGGGCAAAGCTCCCTTCTGCCGGCATTGCCGAATCGTACGGCTTGCGTTATTATGGGTCAAAAGGGCGCCGGACATGCAGACGGCGGACAAGGCCCTTCCGCCTGCGGGCACAACTGGATTGGAGGATACGCGGCAATGTTGACTCACATCGTCTTTTTCCGCCTGAAGGACCGCTCCCCCGAGAGCGTCGAGGCCACGGCGGCCGTACTGCGCGCCATGGAGGGCAGAATCGAGGTTCTTCGCCACCTGGAGGTCGGCAAGGACGTCGTCCATTCGGAGCGCTCCTACGACATCGCGCTCGTGACGAAGTTCGATTCGCTCGAAGCTCTGGGCGAATACCAGGTCCATCCGGTCCACCAGGAAGTCATCCGCCATATGAACGAGGCGCGGGAGTCGTCCGCAGCCGTCGATTACGAATCCTAAGCGGAGCCGGGGAGGAAGCATTCATTCATGGAAGAGCAGCAATCGCTCGGGGAAGACTTCTATATGATGATTACCTATCTGTTCGTCGTCGTCATCAGCAGCATCGTCATGATCGTCTGGCTGAAGCGTCGCGGCAGGAAGAAGAAATAAGCAATCATGGAGGCGCTTCATGTATTATGTGAACGTGCAGGACATCCGGCTGCGGCTGGATGCGATACCGGACTTGGCCGAGGCGTTGGACAAGCTGTCGGCGGACTGGAACGGCTCGACGCTCCAGGGGCTGGCGCAGGAGCGGCTGCTCCATCTGGCGATCGAGACGGTGACCGACGTCGGCAGCTGCCTGATCGACGGCTACATCATGCGGGATGCGAGCAGCTACAGCGACATCATCGAGATCATCGGCGGCGAACAGGTGCTGGATGCGGAGCTGGCCGAACGGCTCAAGGCGCTGACCGCGCTGCGCCGTCCGCTCGTGCAGGAGTACTACAGCTGGCCGCGCGGCGAGCGCCATCCATACACGCCGGAGCTGGCGGGCTGGCTGCGGCGGTTCAGCGAGCAGGTCGAAGCCTATTTAAAAAAAGAACAGTAGCGGCGCTAGGCCGCATCGACGTTCCGCGGAACGTCGATGCGGCTTTTTTGCGCCCTCGGACCCGAGTTTCGTTTTTTTTGACGCTGCCGAGTGTCACTCGGCGCCCATGGCGCATCTACTGAGAGCAGGAACTGGGCTCCCGCCCGGTCCGGAATCCGATTGCAGCGGGGAGGCGAGGCGGAATGGAATGGTGGTATGCGGGCTGCGCGGCGCTGCTGTGCCTGTCGGCGGCTGCGGCCGCGTGGCAGGCGAGGGCGCTGATGCGGCGGCTGGCCGAGACGGCGGCGGAGCTGGAGAAAGCGGCGGCGCGGACGCTCGGCGAAACGGCGGAGCTGGCCCGCGAGCTGCGCGGAGCGGCCGGCAGAGCGGAGCAGGCGGCCGCCGAGGCCGGCCGGCAGCTCGGCAAGCTGGCTCCGCTGGCGGATGCGGCCGGTTCGCTGCAGGCAGCGGCGGACGCGGCCGGCTCGGCCGCGCGGCGGATCGCCGAGCAGGCCGCCGGCACCGCGGAAGCGGCGGCCGAGCGAGCCCGCTTGGCCGCAAGCAAGTACCGCCCCCGGCTTGAGGAAGCGATCGCCATCGCCGACGCCGCGCTCGAGGGCTGGATGTACGTGCGCTCGGCGGCCTCCCGTCTTCGATCGCCTGCATGTTCCGACGGGCAACAAGGGAACCCTACTCACGAAAGGAGAGATTGAACATGGTCAAATGGCAAACGAAGAAACGCGGCGGGGGCTTCCTGCTCGGAGCTCTGGCCGGGGGCATCATCGGCTCGGTCACGGCGCTCCTGTTCGCGCCGAAGTCCGGCAGCGAGCTGCGCAGCGATATCGGCGATCGCGCCACGCGCGCGGCAGACAAAGCGGGCGAGATCGGCTCGCGGATCGGCAGCTCGGCGGCCGAGGCGGCCCGGCATACGGCGGACAGCGCGGCTGTGCTGAAAGAAAAAGCGATTCACACGGCCGACCAGCTCGCTTCCGGCATCAAGTTCTGGGAGCGCAAGACGGAGGAGCCGATCGTATCGATCGCCTCGGTGAATTCGACGTCCGTGATCGAAGCGGCGGATACGATCGGGGAGCGGAGCGTTTCCCTGCAGCCGGAGGATATCCTGGACGAGGAAGAAGCGTCCGCCTTTCTGACGGACGAGGACAACAAGGCGTAAGACGGCAGCGGAGCCGCGCATCGGCAGCCTGCGGCTCCGCCTGACCCAACGCCGGGCCAAGAGAGAGGCCGAGCTAATCCGTTCGGCTGACGTAGCGGGAGGGCGGCGCGCCGTGCGCGCGGCGGAATACCCGCTGAAAATAGGACACCTCCCCATAGCCGAGATAATCGGCTATTTCTTCTATCGTCAGGAGCGATTCCGACAGCATGTAGACGGCCGTCCGCATGCGCTGGGCATGCACGTACTCGCTGATCGTCTGTCCGGTACCCCGGCGGAACAGCGTGGCGGCATAGTTGGGCGTGCGTCCGATGCAGCGCCCCAGGTCTTCTTTGGTGATCTTCTCGCGGTACTTGTCTTGAATATAGGCTTTCATCCGCTCCAGGTGGCGGGCCGCGACGGGAGCCGGCTGGCCGGCTCGGGCTTCGCGGCTCCAAAGCGCGGCGATCTCGAGCGCGATCCCTTCGCCGCGTACCCGGTAGCCCGGCTCGCGGTCGCTGTCTTCCTCGAGCAAGGTCCGCAGCCGTCCCATCATCCAGTCGAGCCTCTGCGTGCGCAGCGAGGCTCCTTCCTCGGGCAGGCGCAGCTCCCGCATGGACGGGCTGCCCGCTTCGAGCCCCAGCACGAACAGCTCCTGCATGCGCCCGCTTCCCGCGTGCAGCGTAGGACGCGAGCCCGGCGGCGCGTAAGCGACGTCGCCTCGCTTCAGCTCCAGCTCGGTCCCGTCCGGCTCCATGCGCAGGATGAGGCTGCCGTAGGCCATCAGCAGCAGCAGTCCCATGCCGGAGCCGGCTTGCGTCGGTTTGCCGGAGCTTGCGTGCGGCGGTTTGCCGGAGCTTGCGTGCAGCGGTTTGCCGGAACTTGCGTGCAGCGTTTTGCCGGAGCTTGCGTGCAGCGTTTTGCCGGAGCTTGCCTGCGGCGGCATGCCGGAGCTAGCGTGCAGCGGTATGCCTTCGAGCTTTCCCTGCAGCCTCCTGATGGTCCACTCCACCCCTGTCATCTCCATTCCAGCATCTGAAATCGTACTATAGGTTTTTTATTATACTATAGCATGTCGAATCCTGGCGAAGGGAGAGGTACAATAGGAGCAGAAGAATGAGGAGGCTGTATCTGTGACGTTACGCAAAACGAAAATTGTCTGTACGCTCGGCCCTGCGAGCGAATCGCCGGAAGTGCTCGTGCAATTGATCGAGGCCGGCATGAACGTGGCGCGCATCAACATGGCGCACGGAGAGCTGGAGGATCATGCCGGGCGCATCCGCGCCGTGCGGGAGGCTTGCCGCGTATCGGGCGCTGTCGTTCCAGTGCTCATGGACATCAAAGGTCCCGAGGTCCGCATTGGCAAGCTGAAGGAGCCTTACGTGACGCTCGTGCCAGGCGGAGAGCTGACGCTCACGACCGTGGAGCTCGAAGGCGACGCCTCGCGCATCTCCGTCAACTACGCCGGACTGCCGGATGATGTATCCGAGGGCAGCACGATCCTGATCGACGACGGCCTCATCGAGCTGTCGGTGCTGGAATCGGGCGGCACGGACATCCGCTGCCGCATCATCAGCGGCGGCGCGCTCAAGCCGCGCAAGGGCGTCAACCTGCCCGGCGTGCGCACCCGCCTGCCCGGCGTGACGGAGCGCGACGTGAAGCATATCGGTTTCGGCATCCGGGAGCAGGTCGACATCATCGCCGCCTCGTTCGTCCGCAAGGCCGAGGATATCATGGAGATTCGCCAGATTCTGGAGGAGCAGGGCGCGGGCCACATCCAGATCATCTCCAAGATCGAGAACGACGAGGGCGTCGAGAATCTCGACGCGATCATCGAGGTGTCGGACGGCATCATGGTCGCGCGCGGCGATCTCGGCGTGGAGATTCCGGTCGAGGACGTGCCGGCGCTTCAGGAAGAGATGATCCATAAATGTAACCTGGCCGGCAAGCCGGTCATCGTCGCGACCCATATGCTGGAGTCGATGCAGGTCAATCCGCGTCCGACGCGCGCCGAGGTGAGCGACGTCGCCAACGCCGTCATCCAGGGCACGGACTGCATCATGCTGTCCGGCGAGACGGCCGCAGGCAAGTATCCGGTGGAGTCGGTGCGCCGCATGGCCTCCATCGCCGCCAAGACCGAATCGCTGGCGGATCACCGCGTGCAGTTCCGCACGCGCCAAGTGCTGCATGCGACGACGACGACCGAGGTCATCAGCCAGGCGGCGGTCGGGTCTTCCCTCGACCTCGACGCCAAGGCGATCCTGACGCCGACGGAGTCGGGCTTCACGGCCCGCATGGTGTCCAAATATCGGCCGAAGGCGCCGATCATCGCGATTACGCCGGAGCCGACGACGATCGCCAAGCTGTGCCTGCTGCGTGGCGTCATTCCGGTGCTCGGCGAGCGCGCGGAGTCGACCGACGCGATGTTCGAGTCGGCTGTCGACGGCGGACGCCAGACCGGCCTGCTGCAGGACGGCGACTTCGTCGTCATCTCCAGCGGCGTTCCGGTCGGCAAGGCCGGCGCGACGAACCTGATTAAGATCATGCAAGTGTAAGACGCTCGGATTGCTTTTTGCAGCGAGTTAATGGAAAGCCCCTCTCGATCGATGCGAGCCGTTTCGGCTAGCAGATGTCGAGAGGGTTTTTTTCGTTGCAGACTAGCGACTGCTTCGCCGAGCTGAACCGCTGTGGACGAACAGGCCGCTGCTCGAGCCGAGCCTTCCTGGGCGAACAGGCCGCTGCGGGAGCCGAGCCTTTCTGAGCGAACAGGCCGCTGTGCGAGCCGAGCCTTTCTGGCTGAACAGGCCGCTGTGCGAGCCGAGCCTTCCTGGCCGAACAGTTCGCTGCGGGAGCCGAGCTTTTCTGGACGAACAGGCCGCTGTGCGAGCCGAGCTTTTCTGGCCGAACAGGCCGCAGTGCGAGCCGAGCCTTTCTCCGATTCCACTGGAAGCCGGATGCCTGGATTGCCCAACCTCCTATTCGGAGGGCATCCGTCTTCCAAGAGGACCGCTGCCGCTTCTCCGAAAGGCATCGGCTCGCTCCGCTTCTTTCGTCCCGTCGCCTCCGAATCCCCCCTTTTTTTGAGGGAGAGGAACATCTTCCTATACCTAGAAGATGGCAGATTCCTCGACAACAGAAGTACATATTGACGGAGTCGTGACTACCGTCGCAAGTTCGAAGCCAGTTGAACCGTCCGAACGAAGGGGTCGGGACCACCTTCATGAGCGAGAAGCTGGCCGCCCCGTCCGAACGAAGGGGTCGGGACCGCCTTCATGAGCGTGAAGCTGGCCACTCCGTCCGAACGAAGGGGTCGGGACTACCTTCAAGAGCGCGAAGCTGGCCGATCCGTCCGAACGAAGGGGTCGGGACCACCTTCAAGAGCGCGAAACTGGCCGCTCCGTCCGAACGAAGGGGTCGGGACCACCTTCAAGAGCGCGAAGCTGGCCGTTCCGTCCGAACGAAGGGGTCGGGACTACCTTCATGAGCGCGAAGCTGGCCAATCCGTCCGAACGAAGGGGTCGGGACCGCCTTCATGAGCGTGAAGCTGGCCGCTCCGTCCGAACGAAGGGGTCGGGACTGCCTTCATGAGCGTGAAGCTGGCCGCTCTGTCCGAACGAAGGGGTCGGGACGACCTTCATGAGCGTTTTATATGCAAGGTTATGGAGCGACGGGAGCGAGCGCGAGCTTTTAATGAAACGGGGAGCGTAGCGGACGGGGAACTCGTGGAGAAGCGACAGCGGTTCCCTTGGAGGCTGGATTTCTTCCACTTTGGAACATAAAATCAAAGAAATCTGGGCTCCAGGGAGATCGGAACGAGTCCCCGCTCCGCGAAGCGGAGCAGGTTTCATCGTTGCTCCCCGCTCCGCGAAGCGGCAGCAAGTTTCATCGTTGCTCCCCGCTCCGCGAAGCGGCAGCAGGTTTGATCGTTGTTTTCCGCTCCGCGAAGCGGCAACAGGTTTCCTCGTCCATTCCGCTCCGAGAAGCGGCAATAGGCTAAGCCTTCATCCTCATCCGCGGACTTATTCCAGACCCTGCCGGTAAGCCGTAGGCGACAGGCCGAAGCTGCGGCGGAAATGGCGGGAGAAATAGAGCGGGTCGCTGTACCCGCACGAAGCCGCCACCTGCTCGATCGTCAGGTCGGTGGCGAGCAGATCCTTGGCCTGGCTCATCCGCAGCTGTCCCAGATACTGCATCGGCGAAAGGCCAGTGAACGCGCGGAACAGCTTGGACAGATGCGTGCGGTGGTAGCCGAGGCGCCGCGCCAGGTCCTGAATGGACACCGGCTCGGCATAATGCGTCTGCAGCCAGCGCACCGCCTGATCGATCTGGCGCATCGCCGCGTCCGATGAGCGGGCAGGGGGCCGCACGCGCTCCGGCTGAAGCCGCGCCAGCTCGCACAGCAGCAGCCGCAGCCAGCCGCCCGCCTCCAGATCGGACAACGCCGCGCTGCTGCCGCCCGCCAGCGCCTCGCGCAGCCGGCTGTACAGCAGGGCCGCCTCGCCGCAGCCTCGTCCGGCCACCACGGGGCTCGACGGGTCCAGTCCGGCGGCCGCCAGCAGAGGCAGAACGGCATAGCCGCGGAAGGCGACCCATTGATACGTCCAAGGCTCGTTCCCGTCGGCCTCATAAAAGAACAGCTCGCCCGGGAAGATGACGAACGTATCGCCCGCTTGCAGGCGGTACTCCGTATTTTTCCAGCGGAAGCATCCGTGTCCGCTCGTAATCGTGTGGATCAGCGCGTAGTCGTGGATGCCGGGTCCGGTGCGATGTCCTGGCAAAGGGCTGCCTTGGCCGCTGAACAGCACGGACAGCTCGCCCGCCGATGCTGCGCTCGGATTGTCCCACACCTGAAAGGAATAGTGGTCGGGCATAATGGTCGTCTCCATGGCTTCCCCTCCTGCTTCGGCCAAGCGGCCGGGTTTCTTCTACAGTAGCGAAAAGGAAGACATCTGTCCATGCCGATCCTTCTTCCAGCCCTATCCACGGCATCGGCGGTTCCGTATGATCGAAGGGAGGCGCAAGGCGTCAACGGCCGAACGGAATGCGCTCTCAATCGGCGTGGATCAGAGGCGGGAAAAACGGATTCCAGGCGGCTCGCAAGAAGCCGGAGCAAGGCCGATGCAAGACAATCATGAAGGTCAGGGAGGCTGGATCATGAAAGCGAAGATTACGTTTTTAGGCGCGGGCAGCACGGTGTTCGTCCGCAACGTGCTGGGCGACGCGATGCTGACGCCGGCGCTGCAGGAGTTCGAGCTGGCGCTGTTCGATATCGACAAGCAGCGGGTGAAGGAGTCGGAGCAGCTGCTCCGCGCGATCAAGCGGACGAGCGGCAGCCGCTGCGACATCAAGGTGTACGCGGACCGGAAGGAAGCGCTTCGCGGCGCGAAGTACGTCATCAACGCCATTCAAGTCGGCGGATACGAGCCCTGCACGGTGACCGACTTCGAGATTCCGAAGAAATACGGTCTGCGCCAGACGATCGCCGATACGATCGGCATCGGCGGCCTTTTCCGCAGCCTGCGGACGATTCCGGTGCTGGACGGCTTCGCCGCCGATATCCGCGAGGTGTGTCCGGACGCGCTCTTTCTCAACTATACGAATCCGATGGCCGTCCTGACGAACTACATGAATACGTACGGCGGCGTGCGGACGGTCGGGCTCTGCCATAGCGTGCAGGTATGCGTGCCGCATCTGTTCCGGGACCTCGGCCTCGATCCGGCCGGCGTCCATACGCGCATCGCCGGCATCAACCATATGGCCTGGCTGCTGGAGGCGACCCGGGACGGAGAGGATCTGTATCCGGAGATCAAGCGCCGCGCGGCCGAGAAGCAGAAGGAGAAGCACCACGACATGGTCCGCTACGAGCTGATGCTGAAATTCGGGCATTATGTGACCGAATCGTCGGAGCACAATGCGGAATACCATCCCTACTTCATCAAGAGCCGCTACCCCGAGCTCGTCGAAAAGCTCAACATCCCGCTCGACGAATACCCGCGCCGCTGCGTGGAGCAGATCGCGAACTGGAACCGCCAGCGCGACGAGCTGCTCGGAAGCGCCGGGCTCGAGCACGAGCGCTCGCATGAATACGCCTCCTACATCATGGAGGCGATCGAGACGGACGTGCCGTTCAAGATCGGCGGCAACGTCATGAACACGCACGGCCTCATCCCGAACCTGCCGCGGGAAGCATGCGTCGAGGTGCCTTGCCTCGTCGACCGCGGCGGCATCCAGCCGCTGCAGGTCGAGGCGCTTCCGCCGCAGCTCGCCGCGCTCAACCGGACGAACATCAATACGCAGCTGCTGACGCTCGAGGCGGCCGTCACCCGCAAGCGCGAGCATATCTACCATGCGGCACTGCTTGACCCGCATACGTCGGCGGAGCTGTCGATGGACGACATCGTCTCGCTGTGCGATGATCTGATCGAGGCGCATGGAGAGTGGCTGCCGGAGTACCGCTGAGCCCGCGAGTCCAACTTCCGTTCACATAGGCGGGGTAGACTTTGGGCATCCGCGCGATAAAAGGAGAATGTCATCATGCCCCATCTGCTCATCGTCGACGACGACCGCCATATCCGCGAGCTCGTCGTTCATTTCATGGCCAAGGAAGGCTTCGGCACGTCGGAGGCGGCCAGCGGGTCGGAAGCGCTGGCGCGGCTGGAGGAGCGTCCGGCCGATCTGGTCATCCTCGACCTGATGATGCCGGGCATGGACGGCTGGGAGCTGTGCCGGCGGCTGCGCGAGGACAGCCGGGAGCTGCCGCTGCTCATGCTGACCGCCAAGGGCGAGACCGTGCACAAGGTCAAAGGCTTCGAGCTCGGCACCGACGATTATGTCGTCAAGCCGTTCGACCCGCCGGAGCTCGTCGCCCGCGTCAAGGCGCTGCTCAAGCGCAGCCGGATCGCCTCGTCGAGGCAGGTCAAGGCCGGGACCGTCGCGCTCGACCGCGAGACGTATACATGCCGGATCGGCGGCCGGGAGGACACGCTGCCCCGCAAGGAGTTCGAGCTGCTGTTCCTGCTCGCCAGCTATCCGGGCCGCACGCTGCCCCGGGAGCAGCTGCTGGAGCAGATATGGGGCTACGACTACGAAGGCGACGAGCGCACGCTCGACACGCATATCAAGCGGCTGCGCGACCGGCTGGCGGACGGCTCGGGCGTCGAGATCCGCACGATCCGCGGCCTCGGCTACCGGCTGGAGGAGCGGCCGTGAGCGGACGGAGGATGCGGCCTTACGCAGCGGAGCCGGGCAGGGAAGGCGCTGCCGAGCGGAGCAGGCGCGGCCCGCGCGCAAGGCGGTCCGGAGGCCGGAGGATCATCAACAAGCGGACCTCGTTCATGGCGACGGTCGTATTGTGGATGGCGGTCTGCTGGACCGGCTCGTTCTATGCGGTGGAGCATTCCGGCTGGACGCCGGCGCCGCTGGTCGGCTATCTGGCTGCGACGTCGGGCGGATTCCTGCTGTTCGGCTTGTCGATGGCGATCGTCGGCCGCTTCATCCAGCGGCACAACATCGAGCTGTTCAAAGCGATCTTCGATGCGCTCAGCCGAATCTCGCGCGGCGACTTCTCCGTCCAGGTGGCGCTTCCCCGTCCATATGACGAGTACGACGAGTTCAGCCGCCTCGTCCAGGGCATCAACGACATGGCGGCCGATCTCGGCCGGATGGAGACGATGCGGCAGGACTTCATCTCGAACGTCTCGCATGAGATCCAGTCGCCGCTCACCTCGATCCGCGGCTTCGCCCGCGCGCTGCAGGACGAGCAGCTGCCGCCGGAGCAGCGCCGGCGCTATCTGGCCATTATCGAGGAGGAAAGCGAGCGCCTCTCGCGGCTGTCGGACCACATGCTGCGCCTCGCTTCGCTCGACTCCGAGCATCATCCGTTCCGCCCGGCGCGCATGCGCCTCGACGGCCAGCTGCGTGCGGCCGCGCTGACGCTCGAGCCGCTCTGGAGCGCCAAGGAGCAGGAGCTGGAGGTGCAGGCCGATCCGCTCGAGATCGAAGCGGACGAAGACCTGCTGCGCCAGGTGTGGACGAATCTGATCCACAACGCGGTCAAGTTCTCGCCGGAGCGGGAGCGCATCTCGATCTCGCTCGTCCGCGACGGCGACGAAGCCGTGGCGGAGGTGGCGAATACGGGCGCGCCGATTCCGCGCGAGAGCTTGCCGCATCTGTTCGAGCGCTTCTACAAGGTCGACAAGTCGCGCACCCGCGAAGGCGGAGGAAGCGGCCTCGGGCTCGCGATCAGCCGCAAGATCGTGGAGCTGCACGGCGGCTCGATCGCGGCGAGCAGCGACGAGGAGGCCGGCACCGCGCTGACGGTGCGGCTGCCGCTCCGGCAGCCGCCGCAGGGCGCATCGGGCGTGCCGGACGGGCATCCGCCAGCTTGAACCGACTCTAGCAATCCGCTAAGATGAAGGTACGTTCGGCAGCCCGGATTCATATGCTGTCTTAGCGAATAGCTGACGTCAATTCGTTCAAGGAAAGCGGTGTGTACGTGCAAAGACCGATAGCCATCCTGGATTCCGGAGTGGGGGGCCTGACTGTCGTGCGCGAGGTGATGCGGCAGCTGCCCCGCGAGAAGGTCATCTACTTCGGAGATACCGCACGGACGCCCTATGGACCGAGACCTGCGGAAGAAGTGGTCCGGTTCACGGATGAAATCGTAACCTATCTGATGCAGTTCAAGCCTAAAATGATCATCATCGCCTGCAACACGGCGACAGCGGTCGCGCTGGAGCATATCCGCAGCCGCGTCGACATCCCGGTCGTAGGCGTCATCAATCCCGGCTCGCGCGCGGCGATCAAAAGCACCAAATCCGGCATCGTCGGCATCATCGGCACGATCGGCACGGTGCGCAGCCAGGCGTACGAGGAGGCGCTGAAGCGCCTCAACCCGAACATCCATGTGGCCAGCCTGGCTTGCCCGCTGTTCGTGCCGCTCGTCGAGCAGGGCAACTTCCGTTCCGAGCAGACGTTCGAGACGATCCGCAGCTCGCTGGAGCCGCTCAAGGAAATTCCGCTCGATACGCTCATCCTCGGCTGCACCCACTATCCGTTCCTTGCCGACACGATCGGCGAGGTGATGGGGCCGGGCGTGAAGCTCATCAGCTCCGACAGCGAGACGGCGCGGGAGATGAGCGCGATCCTGCAGGAGACCGGCAAGCTGGCCGCGCAGCCGGAGCTGCCGGTGCATCAGTTCTTTTGCAGCGGCGATCCCCGCCTGTTCAAGCGCATCGCCCAGCAGTGGCTCGGCGAGCAGATCGAGCTGACGCCGGTCGTCTGGCAGATTCCGCAGATCGGCTAAGCGCTGTCCCCGTCCGCGCCGCGGACGGGGATAGCTGCGTTTGCGGCCGCATATACATCTTCCATCGAGATCGGAGGAGGCGAGCGCGAATGGCGAGCGGCAGAGCGATCGTACGGCCGCGGCCGTACGGCCCGGCGGAGCTGGAAGAGGATCTGGAAGCGCTGCAGCGGCGCTATCCGGAGCTGCAGCGCCAGCCGGCGGGCGCGAGCGTCATGGGCAAGCGGCTGGAGCTGCTGCGGATCGGCCGAGGCCATCGGCATGTGCATCTCAACGCTTCGTTCCATGCGAACGAGTGGATCACCAGCCTGGCGCTCATGCGATGGGTCGAGGAGCTGCTGGAGCAGCGCTCGGCGGGCCGCGACCCGGCGGACGGGCTGTCGCTCTGGCTGCTGCCGATGGTCAATCCGGACGGCGTGGAGCTCGCGCTGGGCGGCTTGCCGGAGGGGCATCCGTACGGGCGCCAGCTGCTGGAGTGGAACGGGGGCAGCGCCGACTTCAGCGGGTGGAAGGCCAACATCCGCGGCGTCGATCTGAACGACCAGTTCCCGGCCCACTGGGAGGAGGAGCGCAGGCGGCGGGGCCAGGAAGGACCGGGGCCGCGCGACTATCCGGGCGAAAGCCCGCTCAGCGAGCCGGAGGCGCGCGCGGCGGCGGCGTTGACGGAGCGGGAGTCGTTCGATGTCGTCGCGGCCCTGCACACGCAAGGCGAGGAGATTTATTGGAACTATCGCGGCTTGGAGCCGGCATGCGCCAGGGGCATGGCCGAGTGTCTTGCCCTCGCCGCGGGTTATGCGGCTGTCGAGCTGGCCGACAGCGACGCCGGCTACAAGGACTGGTTCATCCAGCGGTTCCGCCGGCCGGGCTTCACGATCGAGCTCGGCTGGGGCGTGAACCCGCTGCCGCTGGAGCAGCAGGAGGACATTCTCGCCCGGCTGCGTCCGCTGCTGGAGGAGCTGCTGCGGCTGGCGCGCGAGGACCAGGCCTGAGAGGACGGGACCCGCAGGGAGACGCGAGCCTGCGGGCTCTTTTTTTGTGGGCGCAACCGCAGGGAATCTCTGTTCGTATAAAAATAGGCCGGTTTAAAAGCAAGCTTGGCCGGCGAAGCTGAACCGAGGAGGAATGACGATGCGCAAGCTGCTCTCGCTTCGCCATTGGAAGCATGTATTCGCCCGGATTTTCCGGCTGCTGCGCTCGCGGGACGTGAAGCCCGTCCATAAGCTGCTGTTCCTGGTGCCCGTCGCGCTGTACTGGGTGCTGCCGGACGTCATGCCGTTCATGCCGATCGACGACATCGCCGTCACGATGCTGGCCGCCGAGGGCTTCACCCGCTGGATGGAGGGCAAGTACCCGGCGGGTTGAAGTTTCGGCGGGCTTTCTATAAAATGATAGAGACAAAAACCGCGAGATTCCCCCGCCTGCCAGGCGGTCGGATGACATAGACCCAAGGAGGACATCCCGATGAACTGCAAGATTACCCGCAATGCCGCCAAGATCCTCAAGGCAGAGCTGGACAAGCCCGAGCACGAAGGCAAGTTCCTGCGCGTCTACATCACGCATGCGCACGGCGACCATGCGCACTACGGACTCGGCATCGACGACCGCAGCGACAAGGACGAGCTCGTCTCCACCGACAAGGAGATCGACGTGCTGCTCGAGAAGGGCGTCGAGCTGCTCGACGGCGTGAAGGTCGACTACCTGTATTCTCCGGAGGAGGGCTTCGTCGTGACGAATCCCGCCAAGGGCAACCACGGTGACCACTGAGGCGCTGGAAGCTCCGCTCGGGACGGAAGGTCCGGCCTCGCTGAACGACATCCGCATTTGCGACAAATGCAAGTTCACCCGCGTCAAGACGCTGCTGCCCAAGCTGCAGAAGCTGGACCCGGAGGCGGACATCAAGGTCGGCTGCAAGTCGTACTGCGGCCCATGCGGCAAGCGGGCGTTCGTCTTCATCAACGGCCGCTACGTGACCGCTCCGACCGAGGACGAGGTGCTCGAGAAGGTCAAGCCCCATGTCAAAAAATAAAACCGGCGCCGCCGGCGGGACGCTTCAGTCCTGCCGGCGGGAGCCGGTTTTTTTCATTGGGGGGGCTAGCTGCGGGGAGGCAGCGGGCCGAGATATTGGTACAGCTGGCACTCGATGCGGCCGTTGAACAGCTTGCGCTTCTTGTCCGCCGAACGGCCGTAGCTCTGCTCGAACGTCTTGGACGGGCTGAGGGCGAAGACGGACCAGTCCTTCTTGACGGCGTCGATGAAGCCGAGCTGGCGGATGACCTTGTCCGCTTCCTTCTCCGTGCCGAGCCGCTCGCCGTAGGGCGGGTTCGTAATGATGCAGCCGTACTTGCCGGCAGGCTGCGCGCGCGCGATCGGCAGCGTCTGCAGCTTGATGTCGCGGGCGAAGCCGGCCTTGCGCACGGCCGCCTCGGCCACCTCGATCGCCTCCGGGTCGATGTCGGAGCCGGCGATCTCGAGCGGGACGTCGTCGCGCACCGCGTCCATCGCCTCCTCGCGGGCAAGTTCCCAGCGGCGCTGGCCCATGATGTCCCAGCTGCTGCTGTTGAACTCCCGACGCAGGCCGGGAGCGACGTTCCAGCCGATCATCGCCGCTTCGACGAGGATCGTGCCGGAGCCGCAGAACGGATCGTACAGCGGCCGCGACGGGCTCCAGCGGCTGAGCAGCACCATCGCCGCGGCCATCGTCTCCTTGAGCGGAGCCTCGGTCACGAGCTTGCGGTAGCCGCGCTTGTGCAGGCTCGCCCCGGTCGTGTCGAGCGTGATGAGCGCGACGTCGTTCAGCAGGCTCACCTCGATGACGTAGCGGTCGCCGTCCTCGGCGAACCATTCCGTGCCGTAGCTGTCCTTCATGCGCTCGACGACCGCTTTCTTGACGATCGACTGGCAGGCGGGCACGCTCGACAGCTGCGACTTCTGGGAGCGGCCGTTCACCGGGAACTCGCCGTTCTCGGGAATCCAGTCCGGCCAGTCGACGGCGCGCACGCCCTCGAACAGCTCCTCGAAAGTAAGGGCGGGGAATTCGGCCATCTTGACGAGGACGCGGTCGGACGTGCGCAGCCACAAGTTCGTGCGCGCGATGTCCTCCAGGCCGCCTTTGAAGGTGACGCGGCCGTTTTCGGTCTTCACCTCGCTGTAGCCGAGGTCCTTGAGCTCCCGGGCGACGACCGCCTCGAGGCCCATGGGAGAGGTTGCGATCAGTTCTAGCTGTTGCATCGGTTTGCGTTCACTCCATATCCGGCCGGGCGTTTGTGTCTCCCGGCCTGTCATCATACAATCAAGTATAGGCGATCGTACCGATCCAGCACAACGAGGAAGGCAGGAACCGAAGAATGAAGGAACGTTTGCTTGGACCTGAAGAGATGGAGCGCTACATCGAGGAGCTGTTTCCGCCCGATCCCGATCTGCGGCGGGTGCTGGAGGGCATCCGCGAGCGCGGCATGCCGGAAATTTCCGTGCCGACCGGCTACGGCCGGCTGCTGACGCTGCTCGTCGCGATGAGCGGCGCCCGGCAGGTGCTGGAGATCGGCGCCCTCGGCGGCTACAGCGGCATCTGCCTGGCGCGCGGGCTTGGCCCGCAAGGAAGGCTGACGTCGCTGGAGCTACTCCCGGAGTACGCGGAGCTGGCGGCCGCGCAGCTGGAGGCGGCCGGATTCGGCGGGCGCACGGAGTACCGGGTCGGAGACGCGGGACGCAGCCTCGAGGCGCTCAAGGCGGAAGGACGGCGCTTCGGCTTTTTCTTCATCGATGCGGACAAAGGCGGCTACCCGCGCTATCTGGACGCCGCGATCGAGCTGGCGGAGCCGGGCGCGGTCATCGTCGCCGACAATACGCTGCTGCGCGGCCGCGTCGCCGATCCGGCGCGCACCGGCCCGTCCGTGCTCGCGATGCGGGAGTTCAACCGGCGTCTCGCCGAGGACCCTCGGCTCGCGGGAACGCTGCTGCCCGCCTATGACGGGCTGGCCGTCATGCGCGTGATCGGCTGAGCGAAGCGCAGCCGATCACGTGCTCGCGCGCAGGACGAGCTCCGGCACGAGTCCGACGCGCTCGACCGGGGCGGCCGGCCGCGCGCTGCGGCGCTCGAGCGCCTCGACGGCGCGCTGGCCGAGCTGCTCCTTGCCGAGATCCATCGTCGTCAGCGGCGGCCGCGTCCACGCGGAGCCTTCGATATTGTCGATGCCGGCGACGCGGCAGCGGCCCGGGACGTCGATGCCCCGCTGCTGCAGCAGCTTGAGCAGCTCGGCGGCGATGTCGTCGTTGGCGCAGATGAACGCGTCGGGCAGCTCCTCCGCGCGGATGCGCGCGACGCGCGCCTGCAGCGCCTCGATCCATTCGCGCGAGTACGGGATCGTCCAGCGGCGCAGCTCGCCGTCCTTGCGCTGGGCGAACGTCTGCTCCAGCGCCGAGCGGCAGCCGAGCCAGCGCTCGCGAAAGCTCACCGAGAAGCGGTCGCTGCCGACGAACACGAAGCTGCGGCAGCCTTTGTCGAGCAGCAGCCCGCTGATCATGCGCGCCGCGGCGATGTTGTCGTTGGCCACGCTGTCGAGTCCCGAAAACGGCTCCTGGTGGTCGACGAGCACGACGGGGACGCCGATGCGTTTCATAGCGGCAAGCTGCTTGAGCGGAAACGCGCCGACCGCGAGCCCGCCGACGCAGCGCGTCCGGTCGAGATACGGCGGCAGGATGTCGGCCGCCTGGCCGTCGTCAAACGGCGCGAGCACGACGGCGCCCCAGCCATGCTCGCGGCAAGCCTCCTGGATGCCGCCGAGCACGCGCTGCCAGTACATCGGCTCCTCTTGATGGATGCGGGACATCCAGACGACGACGTAGCGGCCGTCGGCCTCGGCCTGGCCTTGGGCGGCCGGGCGGGCGTGCGCCGGATCGAAGCCGTTCGCCCCGAGCGCGGCTCGCGCGGAAGGCGCCTCGTAGCCCATCGCGCGGGCGGTTTCCATGACCCGCTGGCGGGTCGCCTCGCTGACGCCCCCCTTGCCGGCGAGCGCTTGGGATACCGTATATTTGGATACGTGCAGCCGGTCAGCGATCTGCTGCATCGTCACTTTTCCCCCTCTTGACATCGAACCACGCACCCTCTAAAGTTTGGTTGAAATTCGGATGCTTTTAGCCTAACAAACCTAACGAATTCAAGCAAGCCAAACTTTTGCATAGAGAGGAAGATGGGTTCATGGCGACATGGCTGGCATTTTACGATGGAGGCTTCCCCTTTCCGGGAGTCCGTCCGGAGCAGGAGCAGCTCGGCGCGCTGAGCGGGTCCTTGACGGGAGCGGGCGAGCTGGCGGAACGTCTGGACCGGGAGCGGCCGGACGCGCTGCTGATGCTTCACGGACCTTATTTCCCCAAGGCCGCGTGGCCGGCGATCCTGAGCCATCTGCAGCGCGGCGGCGGCCTCGTGACGATCGGCGGCATTCCGCTGCGCATTCCGGTCTCCGGCGACGGCCAAGGCTGGAAAGAAGAGCTGGAGCAGACGAACTACCATCAGGCGATCGGCATCCACGAAGCGCTGCGCGCCGATACGTCCAAGGTCGTCCGCTGGAAAGCCTCGTCCGCGATCCCGCTGCTGGCGGGAGCGGAAGAGCTGTTCGACGGAGCGCCGACCTACGGCCTCGCGCTGCATGTGACCCGCAAGCATGACCATCCCGGCGAGAACGGCTCCGGCGGTCCGATGGACGCCAACATCTACCCGCTGCTGACAGGGGAGGACAAGGACGGCCGCGAGCGCTGCGCGCCGGTCGTGCTGCTCGAGAACACGAAGGGAGACTTTGCCGGCGGACGCTGGATCTTCGCCTGCCGCGAGGCTGGCGCCGGATTCTGGGCGGACGGCCGGGGCGCCGAGGCGCTGGCCGTCTGGGGCGGCTATGCCGCGCGCGGCGTGACGGAGTGGTGGCTGAAGCCGAACTATGCCTGCTACGAGCCGGGCGAGAAGCCGGTGCTGACGTTCCAGCGCCAGCGTCTGAGCGAGCGCGCCGACGGCGCCTGGCAGGTCCGCTACGAAGTGAGCCGCGAGTCCGCCGGAGAGCGCGAAATTGTCGCCGGCGGCGAGCTGGAGCTGACCTCGGGCGAGCTGGCCGATTATGAGCGCGTCGCGCTGCCGATAGCGGCGGAGCCGGGCTTCTACCGGGTCGAGGCCGAGCTGACGGCAGCCGGCAGCGGCGAGCGGCGGCGGCTCGTCCAGGGCTTCTGGGGACGGGACGATGCGCTGCTGCGAGAGGGCGGCATGCTCCAGGCCAACCGCGATTATTTCGTGAAGGATGGCCGCCCGCTGCCGATCGTCGGCATGACGTACATGACGAGCGACGTCGCCCGCAAGTACTTGCATCTGCCGAACGCGGCCGTCTGGGATCGCGACATGGCGCAGATGGCGAACGCCGGCATCAACTTGATCCGCACGGGCTTGTGGACGGCGCTGCGCAAGATGGCGTTCGTCGACGGCCATGTCAGCGAGGAGATGCTGCGCGCGGTCGACGCGCTCATCCTGACGGCGAAGCGCCACGGCCTCGAGCTCGTGTTCAACTTCTTCGCGTTCACGCCGGAGCTGTGGGAAGGGGAGAACCCCTACCTCGATCCGCGCAGCGTCGAGGCGCAGAAGCGCTTCCTGACGGCGGTCGTCTCCCGGCACAAGGACAGCGCGCACGTGCACTGGGACCTCATCAACGAGCCGACGATGTTCAATCCGGCGAAGCTGTGGAACGCGGCCAGCACGCTGCGCGACCGCTTCGAGATCGCCGCGTACCGCCAGTGGCTGCGGGAGCGCCACGTCGACATCGAACGCCTGCAGGAACGGTGGAACATGTCGCCGCTCGACCTGCCGTCGTTCGACAGCATCCTGCCTCCGCTGCCGGAGGACATCGGCTTCTCCACGACGGAGCTGGTCGAGAAGCGCAGCGGCCAGTGGCTCGACTACCTGCTGTTCTCGCAGGACATGCACAACCGCTGGGCGGCGGAGCTGCGCGCGGCGATCCAGGCGGTGCAGCCGAAGCAGCTCGTGACGGTCGGCCAGGACGAAGGCCTGCAGGCGCAGCGTCCGTCTCCGCTGTTCTACGAGCAGGCCGTCGACTACACGACGGTGCACTCTTGGTGGAAGAACGACCAGCTCGTGCTGGACGGCATCTTCGCCAAGACGCCGAACAAGCCGAACGTCATCCAGGAGACGGGGATCATGTACGTCGAGACGCCGGACGGCTTCGCCAAGCGCACGGAGGAGGAGCTGCGCGCGATCCTCGAGCGCAAGTACGCCTACGCCTTCTCCACCGGCGGAGCGGGCGCGGTCCAGTGGATCTGGAACATCAACTTCTACATGCACAACGTGAACGAGTCGCATATCGGCGCGCTGCGCGCCGACGGCACGGAGAAGCCGGAAGCGGACGTCTCGTACGACTTCGGGCGCTTCATCCGCGAATGCGGCCATCTGTTCGAGGATCGCAGGCTGGAGGAGGTCGCCGTCGTCTATCCGTACAGCAGCGACTTCTCGAACCGCTCCAGCGTCGAGGAAAGCACGTCGCGCCTGGCGCGCTCGCTGGCGCATCGGATGAACGTCCCGTTCCGCTCGCTCGGCGAGTACAGCCTGGATATCCTGAGCGATCCGTCGTACGAATCGCCGAAGCTCATCCTGCTGCCGTCCGCGCACGCGCTGAGCGACGAGGCGTTCGCCGCGCTGACGCAGTGGGCGGGGCGGACAGGCGGCACGCTGCTTGTCACCGGTCCGCTCTCGCTCGATGCCTACTGGCATCGTTCCGGCCGCGCCCATGGGCTGATCGGGGCGACCGCCGTCGGCAACGTCCGCCGCGAGGAGGCGCTGGAGCTGGACGGCGAGCTGCTGGCGGTCGGCTTCGGCGGCGATGGCATCGCGCGCCTGAGCAAGGAGTCGCCGCTCGGCGAGGACGGCAAGCCGGCCGCAGCGGCCAAGCTGCACGAGATCGCGCTCGGCAAGGGACGCCTGCTCTGGTGCCCGCTGCCGCTGGAGCTGGCCGAGAGCTGGATGCCGCTCGAGGCGGTCTACGACATCGCGCTGGAGGCGGCCGGAGTGGAGGCGGAGCTGCGCTGGGAGCAGGGCGGCGAGCTGGCCGGCGTCTACGGCCGCAAGCTTCAGTTCAAGGACGGAGCCGTATTCATCTTCGTCTCGGAGTATGCGCTTGACGCCGACGTCCGCGTCGTCGATCCGGCGACCGGCACGTCGTATTCGTTCCGTCTCGAGGCCGAGCGCTCCGTGCTGTTCGCCGCCGGCAAGGACGGCTCGCTCGTCAGCGTCTATCGCCCGGACGAGGTCCAGGTGGCGGTCCGCGCGGCCGCCCGGAGCTGAGCGGCGCTAGGAAAGGCTGAAGCGGGCTGAAGAGAGGGGCTGAGCCCTCGATGGAGGGCGGAGTCGATCCGCGAAGAGGAGCGGCCGCTCGCGGACCTGAATGCGCCTGCCACGGCGATGCAGCCGGCCCGCGAACGCAGCCAACATCAAAGGGGCAGCCCCGAGGTCCGTATCGGACCCCGGGGCTGCCCCTTTGATCATTCCTTATCCTTGTCCTTGTACTCTACGATCGGGCGGATCACCTGGGAGATGAGCCGGATCTTGTCGGGCGAGCAGCCCTCCAGCATCTCGATGATCTCGCCTCGCAAGAAATCCTGGGAGGAGCGGTTCGCGCCGCTCAGCAAATATTCCGGCGTCTCCTCAAGGACGACGCACAATTCGGAGAGACGGTCGAGATTGATCGGCGTCCGGCCTCGCTCGATCTTGCTGATGTAGGCGTTGGATACGTCAAGATGCTCGGCCAGCGCCTCCTGGGTCAAGCCCTTTTCCTCGCGGGCCTTGCGGATCCGCTTGCCGATTACGGAGTAGTCATAAGCCATATCGTCGATCACCCTAATCCAAACTATAGCAACGATGAACGCCGCCTTACATGGACTAGGATTCCAATTGAACCTATCATTCCATTCCTGGCATGCAGGAGCTTTTTGTATCCAGCCGCCCAGGCTCACTCCCGCATGCGGTCCAGGCCGTAGCCGCCGGAGACGAGCGTGCCGAGCACGCGCGCCACCTCGGACGCGAAGACGGGCTTGGCGATGAAGTCCTTCATGCCGGCTTCGAGGCACTTGTCGCGGTCGGCCTGGCGGACGAACGCCGTCACGGCTACGATCGCCGGCTGCCGCTCCGCCGGGATGCGGGCATGGATCGCCCGGCTCGCCTCCAGGCCGTCCATGACCGGCATCTGCAGATCCATGAAGACGATGTCGTAGCGGCTTTCCTCCAGCGCCTGGAGCGCTTCCTGGCCGTTGGAGGCGCTGTCGACGGAGCAGCCCATCTTGCCCAGGACGGCATTCAGCAGCATGCGGTTGACCTGGTTGTCGTCGACGACGAGCGCCCGAACGCCGCTGAAGCGGGCCGAAGCGGCGGGCCCGTCCGCCTCGAGCAGGCTCGTCTCGGACGTCTGGGCTTGCGCGTCGAGCCGCTCCTCCTGCTCGATCTCGAGGCGGATCAGCACGCGGAACGTCGAGCCGTCGCCCGGCGTGCTCTCCACGGCGATCGAGCCGTCCATCAGCTCCACGAGGCGGCGGCTGATCGCCAGGCCAAGTCCGGTGCCTCCGTACTTGCGGTTGAGGCCGGGATGCAGCTGCGAGAACGATTGGAAGAGCAAGTTCTGCTTGTCGAGCGGGATGCCGATGCCGGTGTCGCGCACCGCGAGCTCGAGCATGGCGGCGCCGCGGTCGCGTCCGAGCAGGCGCGCCGCCAGGCAGACCCGGCCCTCGTCCGTGAACTTGACGGCGTTGCCGACGAGATTGACGAGCACCTGCCGGATGCGGCCCTCATCGCCCAGCAGCGCCGGCGGAATCGACTCGTCCAGCCGCAGCTCCAGCCGCAGCCGCTTTTCCGCCGCGACGGCACCGAACAAATCCATGACCTCCGACGCCAGCTTCGGCATGGAGAAGCGTTCCTTTTCCAGTACCATCTTGCCCGCCTCGATCTTGCTGAAGTCGAGAATCTCGTTGAGCAGGCGCAGCAGCGACTCGCCGCTCTGGATAATCATGTCGGCGTAGCTCTGCTGCTCGTCGTCGAGCTCCGTGCCGGCCAGCAGGTCGGCCATGCCGAGGATGCCGTTCATCGGCGTGCGCAGCTCGTGGCTCATGATCGCGAGGAACTCCGACTTGGCGCGGTCCGCTTCCTCGGCGGATTCCTTGGCCCGGATGATCTCCTTCTCGTTCGTCATGTCCTGGAAGACGAGCACGGCGCCGCGATGCTCACCCCGGTCGTAGATCGGCGTGACGCGGAATTCCGCGAGGAAGCTCGATCCGTCCTTGCGCCACAGCAGCGCCTCCGGACTATGGTAGGACCGGCCTTCGCGCAGCGCCTGATGGATCGGCGACTCATGGCGCTTGTAGGGCGTTCCGTCGGCGCGCGTCTGCTCGATCAGGTCCAGATAGGAGCTGCTGCTCGATTCGGCGGCCGTCAGCCCGAGCATCGCCGTCGCCGCCGGATTGACGAACATCGTCCGCCCCTCGTTGTCCAGCCCGAGGATGCCTTCGGAGACCGCGTTGAGGATGAGCGTGTACTGATGGCTGAGCTTCTCGATCTGCTCGACGTAGCGCGCCCGCTCCGAGATATCGCTGGAGATGCCGTAGACGCCGACGACCTCGTCGTCCACGATGATCGGGATGTTGATCGTTTGGATGAGCAGGTCGTGGCCTTGCTTGTGGCGGATCTTGAGATCGTAGGACTGGGGCTGGCCCTGGCAGGCGAGTCCGAAATGATGAAGCGTCTTTTCGGCATATTCCTCCGGAACGATCGGTCCCCAGTTCATCCCGATCAGCTCGTCCAGCGAATAGCCGGTCAGCTTCTCGAGGTTCTCGTTGGCCGTCAGATAGTCGCCCTGCAGATTCATCGAGTAGACCGCCTGCGGGCTGTGCTCGAACAGCGACTTGTAGCGCTGCTCGCTTTCCTGCAGCTTCTGGCTGACGAGGATGCGCTCGGAGATGTCGCGCGAGAGGGCGACGATCTCCAGCGGCTCGCCTCTTCCGTCGCGGATGCAGCTGCATGTGACCTCCAGCCAGACGTAGGAGCCGTCCTTGCGGAGGAAGCGGTATTCCACCGTCTGCGAGCTGTCGGTGCGCAGCTGCTGCTCGATGTAGCCCTGCACCCGCTGCCGGTCGTCCGCATGCACGTACGGGAGGACGCCGCGCCCGAGCAGCTCCTCGGCCGTGTAGCCGAGCAGCTTCTCCACCGACGGGGAGAGGAAGGTGAACTCGACCTTCGGGTCTCCCTGGTGGCGCGTGATGAGGTCCGGAGACGTTTCGGTGATGAGGCGGTAGTTGCGCTCGCTCTCCAGCAGCTGGCGCTGCAGCTGGCGCTGCTCCGTGACGTCGCGCACGATGCCGATGAACCGCTCGGGCTTGCCCTGCTGGGTCAGCCTCGGCTCGCAGCGGACCTGGAACGTCTTGGCCGAGCCGTCGGGGAGGTCCAGGGCGTATTCCCATACTCTCTCGCCCGGAGGGTTGTCCTTGCCGAGGCGGAGGAACTCCTTCAGGCTGCGGTCGACCGGCCGGTCGACGAGGTTCAGCAGGTCGATGAGTGCGTCCTCGGGCGCCGCTTCCGCGGGCAGCAGATAGGCGAACATGCGCCTCGCGTCCTCGGAAAAGGTGATGAGGCTGCGGTCGATGTCCCATTCCCAGGCGCCGATCTTGGCGATGCGATGGACGGCGGCAAGCATTTCCTCGTATTTCTTCATGCCGGTGACGTCCCGTCCGAAGGTCAGGATCCGCTTGCGGCCGTCGGCGAGCCGGATTTCCCTGGAATAGGTCTCCATCCAGATGAAGCGGCCGTCCTTGTGGCGGACGCGGCGCACGAAGTTGCGGTCGGTATCGTACATCCGGCCCGGCGTCATCTCCTTGGCTTCCTGCTCATGATAGTAATCGCGCCGGCTGCGTCCGATCATCTCGCTCACGTCGTACCCGAGAATCTCCTTGATGGAAGGAGCGCAGTAAAGGATGATGCCCTCCGGGGTGCTGCAGGTGATGAGATCGAGCGTATGGTCGACGATCAGCTCGGCGATGTTCTCCTCGACGAGCGGCTCGCCGCTGGAAGCCCCGTCCTCGAGGACATGCAGCGCGACGCAGGCGCTGCCGCCGGAGGAGGCGTCCGTGAAGACGGCGCGGATCGGCAGCGAGCCGGCCCGCGCCGTCCGCAGCATCGCGCGCCGCTCGCAGGAGCCGCCGCTCATCGCGGCTGCGGCCGCCTCCGCGAGCGAGCCGTCCGGCAGGTCGACCATGCGCGAAGGAGAAGGAGGCGAGGCGCCTGCATCGTCGCCGTATCCGGTCAGGCGGAGAAAGGCCGCGTTCATGCCCTCCCACTGCATCGCCTCCGGATCGAGGAGGGCGACGGCGAAGGGCGAACGCTCGAGCGCCACGGCAGCCCGGTCGGGGCGGAGGGAATCTAGAGTCATAGGTTCAAAAGTCTCCTTCTCGGTTAAAACGGCAATGGGCAAATTGAGGTCATTTAACCTAGTATAATCGTTTTGCCGAACCCTTGAAACGGCTTTGTCATAGGATTGTCATAGCCGTCGCGGAGCGAAGGTTGTTAGCCATTTTGAAAACGGGCATAATGGAAGCGATGGGAAATTCATAGAGAGCGAAGGGGCGCGCACATGATCAACAACGACACCTTCCTCCGGGCTCTGCGGAGGGAGACGGCCGGCCATGTTCCGGTCTGGTACATGAGGCAGGCGGGACGCTACGATCCGGATTACCGCAAGATCAAGGAATCGTACAGCCTGCTCGAAATCTGCCGCCAGCCCGAGCTGGCCGCGGAAGTGACGCTCATGCCCGTGCGCAAGCTCGGCGTGGACGCAGCCATTTTATATTCCGACATCATGAACCCGGTCGCGTCGATCGGGATCGATTTCGATATCGTGGCCGGCACGGGGCCGGTCATCCACAACCCGATCCGCAGCGCGGAGGACGTGCGGCGGCTCAAGCCGATCGACGTCGAAGGCGATCTCGGGCATGTGCTGGAGACGATCCGCATCCTGGACCGCGAGCTGACGGTGCCGCTCATCACGTTCGCCGGCGCGCCGTTCACGATCGCCAGCTATCTGATCGAGGGCAAGCCTTCGCGCAGCTACTTGAAGACCAAGGCGATGATGTACGGCGATCCGGAAACCTGGTTCCTGCTCATGGACAAGCTCGGCGACATGGTCATCGCCTACCTGCGCGCGCATGCGGCAAGCGGAGGCAAGGCATACCAGCTGTTCGACAGCTGGGTCGGCTCGCTCGCTCCGGCCGATTTCCGCCGGTACGTGCTGCCGACGATCCGCCGCATCTTCGCGGAGCTGTCCGACCTGGAGCAGCCGGGCATCTACTTCCCTGGCGTCAGCTCGGGCGAGCTGCTGCCGGAGCTGCGGGACCTGCAGGCAAGCGGCATCGGCATCGATTGGCGCGTCAGCATCCCCGAGGCGCGCCGCCGGCTCGGCGGCGGCTTCGCGATCCAGGGCAACCTCGATCCGGTCGTGCTTACCGCGCCGATGGACGTCATCGAGCGCCATGCCGCCGCGATCATCGATCAGGGCATCCAGGAGCCGGGCTACGTGTTCAACCTCGGCCACGGCCTGTTCCCCGAGGCGTCGCTCGACAAGCTGCGCGAGCTGACCGTTTTCGTGCATGACTACTCGTCCAAGGCGCTGTCCGGCGCGCAGCCGGCGGCCGCTCATCCGGGAAAGGAGCTGCCTCATGTCTAACGCAGCCATCGGCGTGCTCGTGATGTCGTACGGGACGCCCGAAAGCCTCGAGTCCGTCGAGGAATACTACACCCACATCCGCCGCGGCAGCGCGCCGTCGGCCGAGCAGCTCAAGGAGCTGACCGACCGCTACGAGGCGATCGCCGGCGGCGTCTTTCCGCTGCGAGAGAACACGGACCGCCAAGTATCCGGCCTGCAGGACAAGCTCGATACGGCCGAGCCGGGCCGCTTCCGCTGCTATCAGGGCCTCAAGCACGCCCGTCCGTACATCGAGGACGGCGTCGCGGCCATGGCCAAGGACGGCGTGAAGCGCGCGGTCGGCATCGTGCTGGCGCCCCATTACTCCACGATGAGCATCGCGAGCTACAACAAGCGCGCGCTCGCCGAGGCGCAGAAGCACGGCATCGAGCTGGTATGCGTGGAGTCCTACCATCTGCATCCGAGCCTGATCGAAGCGCTGGCCGAGCGCGTGCGCGAAGGCGTCGAGGCCGTATCCGCCAAATCCGGCGGAGCGGACGTCAAGGTGCTGTTCAGCGCGCACAGCCTGCCGGAGCGCATCCGCGAGGCGGGCGATCCGTACGAGGAGCAGCTCCTCGAGACGTCGCGCGCGGTGGCCGAGGCGGCCGGCGCGCCGCGCTGGCAGTTCACTTGGCAGAGCGCGGGACGCACGGCGGAGCCATGGCTCGGACCGGACATCCTCGAGACGATGGATCAGCTGGCGGGTGAAGGCGAGCGGGCGCTGCTCGCCGCTCCGGTCGGCTTCGTTTCGGATCATCTGGAGGTGCTCTACGACCTCGACATCGAGGCGATGGACCACGCGGACAAGCTCGGCGTGGCGTTCGGACGCATCCGCATGCTGAACTCCGATCCGCTGTACATGGAGACGCTCGCCGATTGCATCCGCGAAGCGGCGGCGAAGCTGCCGTCATGAGGACCGGGCGGACGCCCGTCATCGCCGTGGCAGGCGCCGGTCTGACCGGCCTCAGCGCGGCGTTCTACCTGCAGCAGCAGGCGCGATGGGCGGGGCGGGAGGCTCGGATCGTGCTGCTGGAGGCGAGCGGCCGCCTCGGCGGACGCATCGAGACGCTGCGCAAGGACGGCTTTACGATCGAGAAGGGCCCGGATTCGTTTCTCGGCCGCAAGACGGCGATCCTGGAGCTGACCCGGGAGCTCGGCCTGCTCGACGAGCTCGTGACGACGAACCCTAAGGCGGCCAAGACCTACCTCTACCAGGGCGGCCGCCTGCATCCGATGCCGGCGCGGCTCGCGCTCGGCGTGCCGGGGGACATGGCCAGCTTCCTCCAGACGGAGCTGATGGACCCGCAAGACAAGTTCCGTGCCTCGCTGGACTTCCTGACGCCACCGCGTCCGGACGACGGCCGGGACGAGTCGGTCGGCAGCCTGCTGGAGCGGCGCTTCGGACGGGCGATGGTGGAACGCATCAGCGAGCCGCTGCTGGCGGGCATCTACGCCGGCGATCTGTACAAGCTCAGCCTTGCCGCGACGTTCCCGCAGTTCCGCGAGGCGGAGCTGGGCCATGGCAGCCTCATCCGCGGCATGCGCGCGCCGAAGCCCGGCGGCGCTCCATCCGCGCCTGCTTATGTGCCGGCGGCGGCCCGAGGCGGCGTATTCATGACGTACCGGCGCGGGCTGCGCACGCTCGTCGACGGACTGGACGAGGCGCTTGCCGGCATCGAGCGGCGGATGGATACGCGCATCGAGGCGATCCGCCGGTCTTCCAACCGGGAGGCTCTCCCGTATGCGCTGCAGCTTGCGGGCGGCGAGCTGCTGGAGGCCGATGCGGTCGTCGTGACCGTGCCGAGCGAGGCGGCGGCCGGGCTGCTGGAGCCGCTGACGGATACGTCCGCTCTGCGCGCCGTCGATTACGTCTCCGTCGCCAATGTCGTCATGGCGTTCCGCGAGGAGGATATCGCGGATATGGCGTTCGACGGCTCGGGCTTCCTCGTGCCGCGCTCCGAGGGACGCACGATCACGGCCTGCACGTGGACGTCGTCCAAGTGGCTGCACAGCAGCCCCGACGGCCGCGTGCTGCTGCGCTGCTACGTCGGACGCGCGGGAGCGGAGGAGGGCGCGCTGCTGCCGGACCGCGAGCTGATCGCCGCCGTGCGCCGCGACGTGCGCGACACGATGGGCGTCGAGGCCGAGCCGCTGTTCACGGAGATCACGCGCCTGCCGCGGTCGATGCCGCAGTACCCGGTCGGCCATGTCGAGGCGATCGCGCAGCTGCGCGCCGCGATGCGGCGAGACTGTCCGGGTGTGTACGCGACCGGCGCCGCATTCGACGGCGTCGGGCTGCCGGACTGCATCCGCCAGGGACGCGAGGCCGCGCGTGCCATCTGGGAAACGTTGGATTAAATTGAAGCAGCTCCTTTCCGAGCGGGTACAGAATGGTATAATGGCGAAAGGCCCGTCCTCCGGCCGGGACTGTCGTTCTTGTTATCCATTCCTACCCGTCTTCGCGAGAGGAGCTGTCTTTTTTTGTACCGCAACCGCAGCCAAGCCAGACAGCAGCAGCGCCAGCGCCGCAAGCGCGCCGCGCGCCGCCTGCTTGTCTTGAACTTCATCTTGTTCGTCCTGCTCCTCGGAGCGGGCTCCCTTCTGGTCTTCGGCAACAAAAACCAAGGCCCGCCTGCTGCTTCTGGCGGAACCCCGCTGGCGGAGGCGAGTCCATCGCCATCCGCCCCGGCTCCCGCCCCGTCGGAGCCCGCAGCGCCGACGGCATCGCCGAGCGCAGCGCCGACGCCGACTCCGACTCCGTCCGCAGCGCCAACGGCCGCTCCGTCGGAGTCCCCGAAGCCGGCCGCATCCGAGTCGCCTTCTCCGGATCCCGATCAAGGGGCGGAAGCGCAGCCGACGGCGGCTCCGTCCGGCTGGAGCGGTCTCGCGCCCAAGGATGCGCCGACGATCCGCCTCGCCTTTACCGGCGACATCCTGCTCGCGTCCAAGGTGGCGGACCTCATGGAGAGCAAGGGACTGGACTATCCGTTCACCGGCGCGGCCGACCGGCTGTCCAAGCCCGATCTGACCGCAGGCAATCTGGAGACGCCGATCACGGCGCGCGGCAACCCGGCCACGGACAAGCAGTTCGTGTTCAAGGGCAAGCCGGCGTACGTGAAGCCGCTGCGCGACGCAGGCTTCGACGTCGTCACGCTCGCCAACAACCACACGCTCGACCAGGGGGTCCAGGGGCTGCTTGATACGATCGGCCATCTGGACGACGCCGGACTGCCGCATGTCGGCGGCGGACGCGACGACAAGGAAGCGTACGCGCCGGTCATCCTCGAGAGCGGCGGCGTCAAGGTCGCCTACCTCGGCGTCAGCCGGGTGCTGCCGGTCGTCGAGTGGAAGGCCGGCCCGACTCGCGCCGGAGTCGCGGAAGCATACGATCCGGCGCGAGCGCAGGAGGCGATCCGCATCGCCCGCAAGAAGGCGGATCTCGTCGTCGTCATGGTCCACTGGGGCCGCGAGCGCGCCGATCAGCCGGTCGACCATCAGCGGTCGCTCGCCCGAGGGTTCATCGACGCGGGAGCCGACCTGATTATCGGCTCGCATCCCCATGTGCTCCAGGGCTTCGAGCTGTACAAGGGCAAGTGGATCGCGTACAGCCTCGGCAACTTCATTTTCACGTCCAATGCGAATTCGAACACGAGCGAGTCCGGCGTGCTCGACGCGGTCTGCTCCAAGGACGGGCGCTGCGGCCTCCGGTTCCATCCGATGAAGATCGTGCAGGCGCGGCCTGCGCCCGTCGCGGGCGAGCAGCTCGCCGCCCAGCTGAAGCGGCTCAACGGCATCAGCAAGGCGGCCTCCATCGGAGATGACGGAACGGTGAGGCCGCGTTGAGAAGTCCACGGGACGGTGAGACCGCGTTGAGAAGTCCGCGGGACGGTGAGCCCGCGTTGAGAAGTCCGCGGGACGGTGAGGCCGCGTTGAGAAGTCCGCGGGACGGTGAGCCGCGTTGAGGAATCCATGCGTCGCGCATCGCGGCTGGTCCAGCCTCGCGCCGGAAAATACGCTTGCGGCGCTGCGGCTCGCCGCCGATGCGCCCGATATCGGATGGGCCGAAATCGACGTCCAGCTGTCCTCGGACGGGGTGCCGGTGCTGCTGCATGACCGCCGGCTCCGCCGCACGGCCGGCGGCAGCCGCAAGGAGCCGGGCGACCTGACGGCCGCTCAGCTCGCCCGGCTCGACGCGGGGAGCTGGTTCTCGTCCCGGTATCGGGGCGAGCCTGTGCCGACGCTCGCGCAAGTGCTGTGCGAGCTCGGCGGTCGGCTGCGCTTCAACATCGAGCTCAAGCGCCACGGCGGACCGGACGGCCTGGAGGAAAAGGTGCTCGCGGCGGTGCGGGAAGCCGGCATGGAGCAGCGCTGCGTGCTCACCTCATTCAGTCGCGGCGCGCTGCTCCGGCTGCGGGAGCTGGGCGGCACGGTCCCGACGGGCCTCATCGCGGACAGCTGGAGCAGCCGCTTGCCGGAGGAGCTGCCGGCGCTCGGCTGCAGCCTGCTGTCCATCGACTACCGCGCCTTGAACCGCGAGCGGCTGCGCAGCCTTCGCGAGCGCGGACTGCGCGTCATGGCATGGACGATCGACGATTACCGGATCATCCGGCAGTACGCCTTGATGGATGACCGGCTCATGATATGCACCAACGATCCGGCGCGCTGGCGGGAGGCGATGCGCAGCCTGCCGCAGCCGGACCGGATCGAGGACTGACCGCGAGCCGCGAGCGTTCGCGGCTGCGTGAAGGGAGGAAGAGGATGGACGCATGGAGCCTGCTGGACGGCCAACCGCTGCTGAGGCTGGCCGCGGCGGCCGCCGGAGCGGCGTTGATCGCCGGCGCCGCCTGGCGCCTGCGGGCGCTGTCCGGCTCGGGAGCGATCGCCGCAGCGGGGCTCGGCACCGGTTATGTCGCGCTGGGCGGACCGTTCTGGTTCGGCCTGCTGCTGGCGTTTTTCGTCAGCTCGACGTTATGGTCGAAGTGGAAGAAGCATCACCGGGCCAAGGCGGGCGCGGAGCGCAACTATGCCAAAGGCAGCCGCCGCGACGCCGGGCAGGTGCTGGCGAACGGAGGAGCGGGCCTGCTGGCTTGCGCCGCCTATGCGGTCTGGCCGGAGCCGTGGCTGGCGCTCGCCTATGTGGGCGTCATTGCGAGCGTCAACGCCGACACCTGGGCGACCGAGATCGGCGCCCTCAGCCGCAGCCTGCCGCGGTCCGTGCGCACGCTCCGCCGCGTGCCGGCGGGCACGAGCGGCGGCATCACGCCGCTCGGCACGACGGCGGCGCTGCTCGGCGGCGCCTTTATCGGCGCGGCCGGCGCGCTGCTGGCGGCCGCCGCGCCGCTTGGCTGGGGCGCGGCGGCGGCCGCGCCGTCGCCGTCGCCCGTCGCGCTGCTGGCCGCCGGCGCGCTGGCCGGCCTGGCCGGCGCGCTCGCCGATTCCTGGCTCGGCGCGACCGCCCAGGCCATGTACCGCTGCCGTTCCTGCGGCAGCGAGACGGAGCGCGCCGAGCATTGCGGCCGCCCGGCCGAGCGCGTGCGCGGCTTCGCCTGGATGACCAACGATGCGGTCAACCTCGTCTCGTCGCTGCTTGCCGGCGCGCTAGGAGCGGCGATAGCGCTGCTGGCGTAGGACGGGCTGGAGCGCATAGGCGCAGCCGCCGGCGGACGGTTCCCAGACAGCGGCCCGAGCGATCCGGCTTTTCCCGGAGCGCTTCCGTTGCAGAATAAAAAAGCCTTTCCCAAGCATCGAGGCTCGGGAAAGGCTTTTCGGCTTTTTCGCGGTTAGTTGCCCGAAGAGTCGACGAGCTCCTCGAGCTGGCGGATGACGTCCTCGAACACGCTCATGGCCTGCTCGATCGGCTCCGGCGAGCTCATGTCGACGCCGGCCTTGCGCAGGATGTTGATCGAGAAGTCGCTGCCTCCGCTCTTCAGGAAGCCGAGGTAGCGGTCGACCGCCGGCTGGCCTTCGTCCAGGATCTGCTTGGCGAAGCTCGTCGCCGCCGAGAAGCCGGTCGCGTACTTGTAGACGTAGAAGCTGTTGTAGAAATGCGGAATGCGCGCCCATTCCATCTCGATGTCCTTGTCGACCGTCATGCCCTTGCCGTAGTACAGCTCGTTGAGGCCGTAGTAGATCTTGGACAGCTCCTGCGGCGTCAGCGACTCGCCGGCTTCCGCCTTTTCGTGGATGATCTTCTCGAACTCCGCGAACATCGTCTGGCGGAACACGGTCGTGCGGAACTGGTCCGCATAGTACGTGAGCAGGTACATCTTTTCCTTGCGGTCGGTCGACTTCTTGAGCAGGTGGTCCATGAGCAGCGCCTCGTTGAGCGTGCTGGCGACCTCGGCGAGGAAGATCGTGTACTGCGCGTCGCGGTACTTCTGATTGCCGTCGGAATAGTACGAGTGGAGCGCATGGCCCATCTCATGCGTCAGCGTGAACATGCTGTTGAGGTTGTCCTTATGGTTGAGCAGCACGTACGGGTGCGTGCCGTAGGCTCCCCAGCTGTAGGCGCCGCTGCGCTTGCCTTCGTTCTCGTAGACGTCGATCCAGCTGTCCGTATAGCCTTGCTGCAGCGCCTTGCCGTAGTCCTCGCCGAGCGGCTTCAGGCTTTCAGCCGTAATCTTCTTCGCTTCGTCGAACGTGATCTTCATGTCGAACTCGTCCACGAGCGGGGCGAACAGGTCGTACATGTGAAGCTCGTCGACGCCGAGCAGCTTTTTGCGCAGCTCCATGTAGCGGTACATGAGCGGCAGCGAGCCGTGCACCGTGTCGATCAGGTTCGTGTAGACCGTCTTGGGGATGTTGTCGCCGTAGAGGGACATCTCGAGCACGGACGGGTATTTGCGCGCCTTGGCGTAAAAGACGTTCTTGGTCACGTTCGCGCTCAGCGTCGAGGCGAGCGTATTCTTGAGCTTGCCGTATGTATCGTACATCGCCTTGAACGCCTCGCGGCGGACGTTCTGGTCGCGGCTTTCCAGGAATTCGATGTAGCGGCCGTGCGACAGCTCGACCTCCTCGCCTTGCTCGTTCCGGACCTTTGGAAACTTGAGGTCGGCGTTGTTGAGCATGCTGAAGATCGTGTTCGGCGCGCTGCTGATGTTGCCGACCTGGGCGAGCAGCGACTCTTCGCTTTTGGAAAGGATGTGGGCCTTCTGCCGCTTCATCTCCTCGAGCGTATGCTTGTACGGAGCAAGCTGAGGATCGGCGATGAACGCCTCGAGCTTTTCCTCCGGCAGCGCGAGCACTTCCGGCGTCAGGAAGCTGAGGGCTTCTCCGGCCTCGACGCTGAGCTTCTGGGACTTCTCGGACAGCGCCTGGTATTGCGGCTCCGCCGTATCTTCATGATGCTTCATGTTGGCGAACACGTACAAGCGCTCCACGTGATAGCCGATGTCGTCCTCGAGCTCGAAGCATTCCTTGAGGCGGGACGCCTCCGAGAGCGTTCCTTGGAACGAGGCGGCCGAGCGGATCAGTTCCTTGGCCTTGTCGTACTCTTTGGTCCAGGCGGCTTGATCGGAGAAAATGTCTTCGAGCTTCCAACGGTACTCCGGTGCGGTTTCGGAACGTTTCGGTACTTGGCTCATGATAGCCCTCCTCGGAAGGTTCGGTAGTGGAGCCGCGTCCGCGGTCCCGGAGACGGGGCGGACCGGCGCGGCGGGCGGAGCGCCGGCAGCGACGCGCGGCGCGGTCCCGCCCAGCAGGCTCAGCGACAGCAGCAAGGGCAACCAGTTCATCGGGGGCAGGCCTCCATCGGGAATAAGAATACCCTGTAGTATGCCTGCCTGCGGCTTGCCTTATGTTCCCATGCGGAACAAGGAAGCGACAAGGAAGATGAACGCGATGGAGACGAGGGCGATCGTGCTGATCGCGAGCGGCCTGCGGACTCGGTCCGGCAGCGACGACCGGTTCATGAGGACGATCGCGGCCAGGCAGAAGCTGGCGATGATGAAGATGACGGCATTGGTGGTGTCCATCCGGGCAAGGCTCCTCCATTTTATGGGAATAAATCGATGGATGCGTGTTAGCTTCGCGAAGGGCGGCGTCGAATCCTGCCGCCAGCCGGCTAAACGTCGCGCAAATTTTGCAGGATCGCTTCGAGCTCTTCCTCGCGGCCTTCGAACTTCTCCGGACGGAAGCGGTTCTCCGCCCAGTGCATCAGCTCCGGCCGGCTCAGGAACGTATGGCACTCCTCGCCCCACTGATCGGAAATCTCCCTGGCGATGATCGTCTTGCCGTGGACTTCCACGTTCAGCATATTGTATTTGTCGGTCTTGTAGATCAGATGCTTTTTAATCATAGGTTCAAACTCCCTTTCTCTGTCGGACTTGCTATCCCTTCATCATAGCGTTAGAAATCGTTGCAAAGCAACCGGGAGTAGGGTTAGGATGGAAAGGCATCCAGTTCATGAGAAAAAAAGGATGCTCCGCCGTCGCCGCGAGAGCGGCGGGGAAGACGAGAAGAGGAGAGATGAACGAATGAATCCATCCACAGGTGAAGGCCGCGTTCCCCGATTCGAGCCGGGATCGTTCAGCCGGGAGCAGTACGAGCAGGCGGGCGTCGCGATGACTTGCCGCAGCTTCTCGGAGTACGCCGCGATGTTCGAGCTGGACCCGCAAGCCTTCCGAGGCCTCGTCGTCGCAGATGCGGCCGCGGGGGCATCTTCCTTCTGCGCGGGAGCGAGGGCGGCAGGGGCGGATGCCTACGGCTACGACCCGCGCTTCGGCGAGCCGCTCGGCAGCTGGGCGCTGTCGGCGCAAGAGGAGATCGAGCTGTCCACGGCCAAGCTGCACGCGCTGAAGGACAAGTTCGACTGGAGCTACTACGGCTCGCTGGAGCGCCACCGGGCGGAGCGCGTCGCCTCGCTGCAGTCCTGCCTGGCCGATCGAGCCTCGGCGGAAGGGGAAGGGCGTTATGTGCAAGCTGCCTTGCCGGTCTTGCCTGCTCCGGACGGGAGGTTCGACCTCGTGCTCTGCAGCCATTTCCTGTTCCTCTATGCGGAGCAGTTCGGCTACGGCTTCCATCGCGACGCGATCCTGGAGCTGATGCGCGTCTGCCGACCGGGCGGGAGGGTGCTGATCTACCCGCTGCTGTCGCTTAGGAGCGAGCCTTATCCGGAGCTGGACCGGCTGCTGGACGAGATCCGAGCGGCCGGCGGGCGGCCGTCCCTGAGGAGCTCGAAGCTGCCTTTTCTGCCCCGGTCGACCCAGTTCCTCGACATTGCCCGGTAAAGAACGGCTATAGCCGTCTCGACCTCATTGCATTCAGGGAACGGCAAGTGTATAATGGGCTTATTCGCTGCTTCAAGCAGCGTCATTTTAGGAGGTTGTTCATTTGAAAGGAACAGTTAAGTGGTTCAACGCAGAAAAAGGCTACGGCTTCATCCAGGTTGAGAACGGCGAAGACGTATTCGTTCACTTCTCTGCGATCCAAGCAGAAGGCTTCAAGTCCCTCGACGAAGGCCAAGAAGTTGAATTCGACATCACGGACGGCAACCGCGGTCCTCAAGCTGCGAACGTAGTCAAGCTGTAAGATCCGCTTCGTCGGATTCGCTTATCATAGAGCAAGATAAGGCCCCTTTCGAGGGGCCTTATTTTTTTTTCATAGCGTAGCGCAAGCCTCGGCATCCGTCTTCCAGAAGCGGAGGGAGCGCTTGCGCCTGTTTTGTCCATGCGTTTTGTCTCTGCCTCCGGACTTCAAGCCAGCCCTCGCCCCGTCTGATTAAAGCTTTCGCGGCGCCGGCCGTTTTCCGCTTCGACACTGGATTTTAAGGCATCAGGATGGTAAAGTATCAATGGAGGTTTACCATGAGGGACCGTTACTTCGCACCGGACGCCAGGCTCGGAATCGACCTGCCCAGGCTGGATCGGAATTGGGATGACTATGACGCCGCGGAGCAGATGGGGATCGTGGAGCAGTGGGAGCTGATCCGCGGCCGCATACCGGACGTCATCTTCGGTCTGGAGAGACGGATCGTCCTTTTGCAGCGCGAGCTGGACGACGAAGAGGACTTCGTCCGTTCCTGCCGCCTCAATTCCGATATCGCCGAGCTGGCTAGCCGCATCAATGACCTGCATATTTGGTACCGCGTCAATCAGGAGATTGAAGCGCGGCGCCATTCCTGACGACCGCTAGGAGGGCGCCTCGAATGAACGACAGGACGATCGGAGCCGTCAAGGCTCCATCCAAGCCGATGAACTTGATGTACCGCGTGTACCGCTACGTGCTTCCCGGAGTATCGGCGGAGCTGGATGCCCTGCGCCGCCGGGCGGAGAGGATTCCCGATCCCGAGCTGCGGACGCAAGCGCTCGCGAGCATGAAGGACAAGCGGTTCCACTGCCAGGGGGGCTGCGTCTACGCGATCCTCGATCCGTCCAAGCGGCATCTGCTCATTCCGCTTATCGTCGCGCTGCAGACGATCAGCGACTACCTGGACAACCTGTGCGACCGCAGCACCTCGCTCGACGCGGACGATTTCCGCCTGCTGCATCGCTCGATGCTCGATGCGGTCGATCCGGAGGCCGAGCTGACCAATTACTATGCGCTGAGGGCCGAGCAGGACGACGGAGGCTACCTGCATCATCTCGTGCGGACCTGCCAGCAGGCCGTGCGGCAGCTGCCGGGCTACTCGGCCGCGCAGCCCGAGGTCACGCGGCTCGTCTCGCTCTACGGCGACCTGCAGGTGTACAAGCACATCCGCAAGGACCTGCGGGAGGAGCAGCTGCTCGCCTGGTGGGAGCGGCATCGGCATCTCTGCCCCGAGCTTCGCTGGAACGAGTTCGCCGCCGCGACGGGATCTACGCTCGGCATGTTCGCTCTGTTCACGGCGGCCGTAGATCCCGGACTGACGGCGGAGGGAGCCGCTCGCGTGCGGAGCGGCTATTTCCCGCATGTATGCGGCCTCCACATTCTGCTCGATTATTTGATCGACCAGGAGGAGGACCGCGCCGGCGGCGACCTCAATTTTTGCAATTATTATCGGGATACCGGAGAAGCGGCGGCCCGCATCGGAGCCATCGTCGAGCAGGCGCGCGCGGATGCGAGAGCTCTGCCTGACCCCGGCTTCCACCGCCTGATCGTCGAGGGGCTGCTAGCCCTGTATCTGTCCGATCCCAAGGTGGGCGGGCAAGAGGACGTCAGGCAGGTATCCCGGACGCTCATGAAAGGCAGTCCGCTCGCCAGGCTGTTCTTCCTGCTCAACAGCGTCTGGATTCGCCGGATCCGGGCTTAGAGAGCTTCCCGTACCGGCTTCGCTTTCCCCTAGAACCTATACTAACGCGTCATTGGAGGACCTACTATGTCAGCAGTCAAATCCATCGCCGTCCTTACGAGCGGCGGAGATTCCCAAGGGATGAACGCGGCGGTGCGCGCCGTCGTGCGCAGCGCGCTTTATCACGGCCTGGACGTATACGGCGTGCAGCGCGGCTATCAGGGCTTGATCAACGATGACCTGCGCCCGATGGACCTGCGCAGCGTCGGCGACATCATCCAGCGCGGCGGCACGATCCTGCAGACGGCCCGCTGCAAGGAGTTCATGACTCCGGAGGGCCAGCAGAAGGGCGCCGAGGTGCTGCGCGAGCGCGGCATCGACGGACTCGTCGTCATCGGCGGCGACGGCTCGTACCAAGGAGCCAACAAGCTGAGCAAGCTCGGCATCAAGACGATGGGGCTGCCGGGCACCATCGACAACGACATTCCGTTCACAGACTTCACGATCGGCTTCGATACGGCGGTCAGCATCGTCGTCGACGCCATCAACAAGCTGCGCGATACGATGACGTCGCATGAGCGCTCCTCGATCGTCGAGGTCATGGGACGCCACTGCGGCGACATCGCCCTGTACGCGGGACTGGCGAGCGGAGCGGAGACGATCCTCGTGCCGGAAGTTCCTTACGATCTGGACGAGGTCTCCCGCCGCATGCAGGACAACTTCCGCCTCGGCAAGCGCCACAGCATCATCGTCGTGGCCGAAGGCGCAGGCAAGGGGCAGGACGTAGCCGACCACATCACGGGCTGCTGCGGCATCGATCCGCGCGTCACGGTGCTGGGCCACATCCAGCGCGGAGGCGCGCCGACGCACAACGACCGCGTGCTGGCGAGCCAGCTCGGCGACTTCGCCGTGCGCCAGCTCATGGCGGGCGAGTCGGCCAAGTCCTGCGGCATCATCAAAGGCGAGCTGACGGCGACGGACATCGACCTCGTCGTCAACACCAAGAAGCCGTTCAACATGGACATGTACAACCTGGCCCTTCGTCTGTCCCAATAAGCCGCAGAGGAGGGCGAGCCCCTTGTTCCTGTACAAAATCGAGCTGCAGCTGCCGGAAGGCAAGCAGGCGCATCTGATCGTGCTCGCGGCGAGCGACGAGAAGGCGTTCTCCTACGTCGAAAGCCATGCGCAGCGGCATTTCCTGCATACGCCTGAGCTCCAGTCGATCGCCATCATCGAGAAGAAGCGGCCCGAGCCGGGCAGCGGCTATCTGATCGAAGGCTGATCTGCATCCAATGCCGAAGCGGCCGCAGCGTCCCCACCGGGGGCGCTGCGGCCGCTTTTTGGCGTGGCACGGCAAAAAAGCGGGAGGAGGCAGGTTTCCCTGCCGCCTCCCGCTCGCAGAATGAAGGCGAGGATGAGTCCGTCGTTACTTATAATCCGCTTCCGTGTAGTTGTTGCCGGCGTTCCAAAGCAGGTACTCCTTGACTCCGGTGTCTCGGAGCGCCCGGATCTGCGCCTCGACCTCGGCCTTGCCGTATTGGATATAGTTGCCCTTGCCGAGCCAGCTTGCCGTGAAGTCCTGGATCCAGGGGCGGATGACCGGCTTGAAGCTGCCGATCGGATCCAGCTTCTTGTGCGTGTCCACCATCGAGCCCTTGATGACGTCGTAAGGCTTCGTATCCGGCGCGTCGGCGCCGTACCAGCCGGTCGAATAATGGCTGGGATAGACCATCGGGCTGATGACGTCGACGTACTTCGAGATTTTGACGAAATCCTGTCCGATGCCCTCGGCAGCCGGGACGGAGGCGGCATAGCCGAAGATGTCGACCGATACCCGTACGCCGAGATCAGCCATCTGCTCGCGCGCGTACTTGACGAATCCGGCGACCGCGTCGACGCGGCTGATGTCGGTCTTCTCGTATTTGAGCGAGTCGGCTTTCTTTTCGAAGCCTTCCGGAAAGCGCACGTAATCGAACTGGATTTCCTTGAAGCCGAACTTGACCGCTTCCTTGGCGACGGCGATGTTGTAGTCCCATACTTCCTTGGCGTAAGGGTTGACGAAGCTGTCGCCCTTGCCGTTCTTCCACACGCTGCCGTCGGCGCGCACGAAGCTCAGCTCCGGATTTTTCGCCGCCAGCACCGTGTCCTTGAAGACCACGATCCGGGCGATCGGGTAGACTTTATTCTGCTCCAGCGTCTTCATCAGTGCTGGAAGGTCCTTGATGTATTTCTTGGCCGTGCCCATCTTCAGCAGCTCCGGATTGTCGGTCGGATAGGTGATGTAGCCGTAATCGTCCTTGATGTCGACGACCATGCTGTTGAGCTCGGTCCGGTTGAGCAGCGAGAGCAGCTTCTCGAGCCGGGCTCCGCCGGCGCTGTGGGCCGTCGCGTAGATTCCCTTGACCTCGGGCGCGTCCGGCTGGGGATCCTTCTTGACGAACTCGCCGCCGGCGTCCGGAGCTTGCACCTCCTTGGCAGGCATCGCGATGACCGGCTTGCCCGCCGCAGCGTTCACGTAGGACGCCATCATCTGATGGGAAGCGTCCGACTCCGGACCGTTCCCGCCCGACATCAGCTGCATCAGCAGCAGCATCGTTGAATACACCATTTCCATTCTGTTCTCTCCCTATGTACTCTTCTCATGAGATTATAAAACAAGTTCCGACAAGCTGACACAAGAAATTTCAACTAAAAAAGGCCCGCCAGCGGCGGGCCTTCGGCCTTCTCGGGTCGAGAAGGGTCAATGCAGAAGCGTCAGCTTCTGGTATTCGCAAATGCTGTGCTGCACGATTTCCATCGCGTCGGACGGCTCCAGCACGGACAATCCGTCCCGAAGGACGATTTTGAGATCAAGCTCAGGCGCCGTAAGGAAGGAATGAAGTTCGGGCGCCAGCTTTTCCACAATCCTCGAAAGTTTGACCGTTTCCACTTCCACCTTGCATCACCCTTTCTCAACTAGATAACAGGGCAGATCGCTGGGGCATGAAACAATGAACTACGGGATAGACCCAGTATACTCCAAGGAGCGGGCCGAGGAAAGGGAAGGGGGATAAATCCGCTTCCGCCTGCCTGTCAGGATCAGCCGTTGCGCCGGAAGTCGCCCATGACTCCGACCGTCTCCACGATGTTCACGAACGCTTTGGGATCGAGGCGGCGGACCATCCTCTTCAGCTCGTCGAGCTCGTAGCGCGTCGTCACCGTCATGAGCATGTCGCGCTCCTCGGACGAAAAGGCGCCTCTCGTTTTCACGATCGTCACGCCGCGCGGGCGGGAAAGCATCTGCTGGAGCAGCTCCTCCGTCTTCTGCGTCACGATGAAGGCCGTCACCTTGAGGTGGCGGATGTGGATGAGATCGACGACTTTGCCGGCGGTGAAGATGGAGATCAACGAATACAGCGCGATGTCCCAGTTGCCGGTGAAGACGACCAGAATGCCGATGACGAGGCCGTTCAGCACAAAAATCATCATGCCGACCGGAAGGTCGCGGCTGCGGCTGATGATCGACGCGATGATGTCGAAGCCGCCGGAGGAGCCGCCTGCCCGCAGGCAGAGGCCGGTTCCGAAGCCGAGCAGCAGCCCGCCGAACACCGAGGAGAGCAGGATGTCCTGCGCCAGCGGCTGGACCGGAACGAGCTGCATGAAGGCGCTGGCGGCGGCGACGGAATAGCTGCTCCAAAAGACGAAGCGGCGGCCGAGGGTGAACCAGCCCCAAGCGAGGACGGGGACGTTGAGCGCCAGATACAGCCAGCCGATGTTGCTTTTCGTCAGGTAGCCGATCATCATGGCGATTCCCGAGATGCCGCCGCTCAGGAGCTGGTCCGGAATGAGGAGGATGTTGAAGGCCGCTGCGATGAGCAGCGATCCGGTCGAGACGGCAAGCCAGGAGGCGAATGCTTGGTAGGGCTTCATGCTTCCTCCATTTCCGCCGCCGGCAGGGCTTGTCCCCGGGCGGCCACTCCGTTTGCACACGCCCGTAGTATGGCTATTTGCCTGCGACTGGTATTCACCCGGATCTTTGTGCTATACTTAACAGGATATTTTTGAAGCGAGCTTCGCAAAGAGAAGGAGTTTGAATAAGATTTGAAAACATTTGCAGAATTTGGCCTCGACGCTAAGGTGTTGCAGGCAATTACAGAGCTGGGGTTCGAGGAATCCACGGCAATTCAAGATAAGGCCATCCCGATCGCCCTCGCCGGCAGCGATCTCATCGGCCAGGCCCAGACGGGCACGGGCAAGACAGCCGCATTCGGCATCCCCCTCATCAACAACATCCCGACGAGCGAGGACCGCATCGTGGCGCTCATCATGACCCCGACCCGCGAGCTGGCGATCCAGGTCGCCGAGGAGATCGGCAAGCTGTCCCGGTTCAAGGGCATCCGTTCCCTTCCGATCTACGGCGGACAAGAGATCGGCCGCCAGATCCGCGCTCTCAAGAAGCGTCCGCAAATCATCATCGGCACTCCGGGCCGTCTGCTCGACCATATCAACCGCAAGACGATCAAGCTGGACGACGTGCAGCATGTCGTGCTTGACGAGGCGGACGAAATGCTCGACATGGGCTTCATGGAGGACATCACGTCCATCCTGAGCCTCGTGCCGGAACAGCGCCAGACGATGCTCTTCTCGGCGACGATGCCTCCGAACATCCAGCGTCTCGCCCAACAGTTCCTCAAAAATCCCGAGCATGTCTCGGTCATCCCTAAGCAGGTCACCGCTCCAACGATCGCCCAGGCCTACATCGAGGTGCATGAGCGCCAGAAGTTCGACGCCCTCAGCCGCCTGCTCGATATGGAAAGCCCAGAGCTCGCCATCATCTTCGGCCGCACGAAGCGCCGGGTCGACGAGCTCAGCGAAGCGCTGCAGAAGCGCGGCTATTCCGCCGACGGCCTGCACGGCGACCTGAGCCAGAACCAGCGCGACAACGTCATGCGCAAGTTCCGCGACGGCAGCATCGACGTGCTCGTCGCGACGGACGTCGCCGCCCGCGGCCTCGACGTATCCGGTGTGACGCATGTCATCAACTTCGACCTGCCGCAGGATCCGGAGAGCTATGTCCACCGCATCGGCCGTACCGGCCGCGCCGGCAAGGAAGGCACGGCTTGGAGCTTCGTCACGCCTCGCGAGACGGATCACCTGCACTTCATCGAGAAAGTGACCCGCCAGCGCATCAACAAAAAGCCGGTTCCTTCCATCGCGGAAGCGATCGAGGGCAAGCAGCGCATCACGGCGGAGCGCATCATCGAGATCGTGCAGACGGACAGCTTCCAGGAGTACAAAGGCATCGCCATCCAGCTGCTGGAGCAGTACGACTCCGTCAACGTGCTGGCATCGGCCATCAAGCTGATTACCGGCGAGAAGAAGGATGTCAGCATCGAGCTGACGCCGGAGGATCCGATCCGCGCCAAGAAGCGCCGTCCGGACGTACGTTCCAGCGGACGCCGGTTCACGGGCAGCGGCTACGGCGGCAATCGTGGCGGCAGCGGCGGCGGCAGCGGAAGCGGCAGCGCTCCTCGGGGACGCAGCGGCTACGGCAGCGGAAGCGGCAGCAGCTATGGCGGCAACCGCGGCGGCAGCCGCGACGGCTACAAGCCGAGAGGCGAGAGCGGACGCAGCTACGAGAACCGTGGCGAGAACCGCGGCGGCGGCGATCGTCGACCGACTCCGAAGTTCTCGTCGGACGATTTCGTCAACCAATAATTGTCGCGCGACGCGCGACAACGAAAAAGCCGGGACGACCGCTCTTGCGGTTTTCCCGGCTTTTCGCTTGCGAAAAATAGGTGAGTCGCCGTTTCATGCCTTGCCCGATCCGGCGGACATGCCGTGAGGACCGTGCTTATCCTGGCAGCCAGGAATCCCGTAGTCCGGTCCTGGACGGCATCAGCGGATCAGTACCAGAATGCACGTGCGATGATGACCAAAAGAATGAACAGGACCAGAATGGCTCCCGTGCTGTAACCGCCGAAGCCGCCACCGAATCCTCCGTAAGCTGCGCCCATATCGACACCTCCTGTGAAATGGATTGATTTGGGTGAAGCTGATGTCATTGTATGCAAGGGACGCCTGTACGGACAGGACGAACGCCCGGGTGCGATATAGTTGGGCTTCCGAGGGGATCCAGGTTATAATAGAAGGGACTAGTCAGCTGGGGGGATTGAATTACACATGGAAATGAGAGGCATCATGGGCGGCTTTTACCGCCTTTCGGAATGGATCATGAGGCTTGCAGTCATCAATCTGCTGTGGGTCGTCTGTTCCATCCCGTTCGCGTTTCTGGTCCTGACCGCGTTCCTGTCCACCGGGATCGAGAATATCGACGTGGCTCAGAGCTTCTTCAGCTGGATGTTCCTCGCGCTCGTCGTTGCGCCGTTTACGCTGTTTCCGGCTACGGCCGCGATGTTCGGCGTCGCCCGCAAGTGGGTCATGGGCGATCTGGACGTGCCGCTGTTCAAGACCTTCTTCCGGAACTACAAAGAAAACTATGTGCAGAGCATGGTCGGCGGCATCTTGTATGCGCTTCTTTTCGCCATCATGATCGTGGACTACCGGGTGTACATGAACAATCCGAGCCTGCAGATCGTTTCGTACATCTTCATCGGGCTCATGCTTCTGCTTTCCATTTCCGTCTTCAATTTCTTCTCGATGGTCGTGCATTACCACATGAAGACGTTCCAGCTGCTCAAGAACGCCATCCTGATTACGATCGGGCGGCCGCTGCGCTCGTTCTCCACGGCGATCGTGGCCGGATTCATCCTGTACATCAGCTTCACGAAGTTCACGTTCCTCATTCCGTTCTTCATGGGCAGCGTCATCGCTTACTTCGCGTTCTGGAACTTTTACCTCGTCTACCAAAAGGTTCAGTTGCAGCTCGAGGAGAAGAACCGACTGGCTGAGGAAGAGGCGGATATCGTGGACACGGAGCTTGGGGACGGGGCCAAGAAGTAAAGCGCCGAATTTTACTTTTGCGGCCGCAAGGCTTATAATAGCTATACATCCTGCGATGCACGTTACGGCTTCAAATTGTTTTGAACCAATGGCTGTTTCCCGGGAGTTCAACATCGATGTGCGGCTGACACGCCTTCATTTCATGGAGGATCTCAAAGGCAGATCTGAGGACACCCACCTGCGAGAGCGGGTTCAGAAACAAGCGAGCCGGACGGCATTGCGGGACTTACATTTTAGAGTTCAAGACGACTCTGACAGCTGTCAGAGCCTTTTTTTTGAATCGGCATGTCAATTTGCCGGTATAGGTATATGAGCCACACCCTTATACATAGATGTCGGAGGGGGAATCATCCTTGCTGAAACGGACGCTATTCGGTTTGCTGCGCAGCTTCGAGCAGTCGGGGGACAAGGCGAAGGATCCGCTGCTCAAGTCCCATTACTACAAGCTCTCCAAGGACAAAGCTTTTGATGAGGTGCTGAGCACGCTCAAGAAGATGCAAGGCTACAAGGTGTTGCATGATGTGCCGTCGGTCGGCGAAATCGTCCTCGAAAAGCGGACCGTCACGGGCCGTACGATGGACATTACCGTTTCCGTCATCGGTACGGGGCCCGTCACGTCGGCGGTCGACATCTATTCCGCCTCCCGCGGCTCGCTTGGAGACCTCGGGGCCAACTACAGGGTCATCCTCGATATTTACCGCACCCTGGACAAAAAGCTGGCGGCCGTCAAGACGACCTCCTGAACAAGCAAAAAGCGAGCGAAGGACACGGTCCCTGCTCGCTTTTCTGTTGCCGGCCCTATAGCAGCGCGCGTACTGCTTCGACGGCGGCTTCGTAGTTCGGATGCTCGGTCATCTCGCCCAGCACTTCGACATAACGGATCGTATCGTCGGCGTCAAGGACGAAAATCGACCGCATGTCGAGGCCGAACTCCTTGATGTAGACGCCGTAGGCTTGGCCGAATTCATTGCCCTTGTAGTCGGAAAGAAGGACGACTTTGTCGATGCCGGCAGCGCCGCACCAGCGGGCTTGAGCGAAAGGCAGGTCTGCGCTCACCGTCAGCACGGCCACGTTGTCCCCGAGCTTCGCCGCTTCCTCGTTGAAACGGCGGGTCTGGGCGTCGCAAACGCCGGTGTCGATGCTCGGCACGACGCTGATCAGCTTGACCTTGCCCGCATAATCGCCGAGCGTGGCCGTGTCGACAAGCGATTTGTTGAGGGTGAATGCAGGTGCCTTGTCGCCTGCTTGTAGCTCCGGGCCGACCAGCGTGATCGGATTGCCCTTGAAGCTTGCCTGACGTTCTTGAGCCATCGGATAGGTCCTCCTTCAGTTGCAACCATGGAATAGGAAATGCCTTTTCAATTATAAACATTCGCTAACCCGGTTGTCCAATCGGGGAAGAAGGGGAGAGCCTCATGATTTTCCTGCGTTACGAAAGCTTTCGGGGATACCTGAAGTCGTATCCCGTCACGTCGATCCTGATCGCGCTGAACCTGCTCCTTTTTGCCGGACAGCTGCTGACGAACGATCGTTTGACGAGTGAACTCCTGTTCGTCCAGTGGCAGGATCTGCCGGGCTATGCCGACAACGCCTACGGCCTCCAGGAGCCTTGGAGGTACGTCACCTCGATCTTCGTGCACGGCAGCCTGCAGCATTTGTTCTTCAACTTGTTCGCCTTGCTCGTATTCGCCCCGCCGCTGGAGCGGCTCATCGGCTCCTGGCGCTATACGCTGCTCTACGTGCTGAGCGGCATCGCCGGCAATGTGCTGTCCGCTGTCGCGGTCACAGGTCTTCAGTCCTCCTTGGGCGCTTCCGGCGCCATCTACGGTGTCTACGGCGCGTATCTCTTCATGGCGCTGCACCGCAAGGGCATGATGGATGAGAGCTCGGTCAAGACCGTCTACATGATTCTGATCCTCGGGGTCGTATCGCTGCTGTTCTATTCCAACATCAACTGGTACGCTCATCTGGGCGGTCTGATCGGCGGCTATCTGATCTACGCCGCGATGGACAACAAGGAGCGCTACCGCCGAGCTCGCCATCGTTGAGGCGAACTCCGACCGTGCTGGAGCCGGCAGGCCGAACAAGATGCCGCTCGATGCGTTCGAGTAGCGGCAGCTCGCGCGCTGCCGCTACGATCGGCCTGCAACAGAAAAAGCCCCTTCCGTCGAAAGACGGAAGGGGCTTTTTGCTATGCGCTACTCGCGATTGCTGAAGAAGATCATGATGTACTTCACGAGCTCCAGCAGGGAGATGAGGGCGGCCGCGACGTAGGTCAAGGCGGCGGCGTTGAGCACTTTGGATACTCCGCGCTCCTCCTCGTTGGTGATGAAGCCTTCGGACACCATCAGCTCGCGGGCCCGGCTGCTGGCGTTGAACTCGACCGGCAGCGTGATGAGCTGGAAGGCGACGGCGACCGAGAAGAAGATGATGCCGATGCCGATCAGGCCGGTCGCCTGGAACAGGAAGCCGCCGATCAGCAGGAACGGCGCGATGCCGGAAGCGAAGTTGACGACCGGGAAAATCCGGTGGCGCAGCGTCAGCATCGGGTAGCTCACCTTATGCTGGATCGCATGACCGACCTCGTGGCAGGCGACCGAGATGGCCGATATGGAGCTCTCGTAGTAGACCGGCTCCGACAGGCGCACGACGCGGTGGATCGGATCGTAGTGGTCGCTCAGGCGTCCGGGCACCGGCTCGATCGGCACGTCGTACAGTCCGTTCGCATCAAGCAAGCGGCGTGCCGCCTCGTAGCCGGTCAACCCGCTCATCGCCGGAACCTCAGCCCAGCGGTTGAACGTGCCCTTGACTCTGAACTGCGCCCAGATCGACAGAGCGAAGGCGATCAGGATCAGGAAATCCATCGGATGAAAAAACATGCAATCCCTCCATCTTTCGTCGTTGGCTACATGAAGTTGCCCTTGTTCAGAATCAGCATCAGCGCCTCGATGCATGCCGCGGTCTGCGGGATGAGGCGCTTGACGGCCTGATTGGCCTGCTTGGGCTTCAGATTCTGAATGACGGGCTCAAGCTCCTTGACCTCGCGCTCGAGCTGCGTCAGATGCAGCTGAAGATCGCTCAGCCGCTGCGTGACATGGGACACCGATGAAACCTTGGTCCAGCTGTCCAGGGCTTGCTTGATTTCGTCCAACGTATATTTTTCTTTCTTCAACTGTTCTATACGCTGGAGGCGTTCCAAGGTTTCACGGCTATACAGGCGATAATTGCCCTCCGAACGGGCTTCCGGCTGGATCAGGCCCAGCTTCGTATAATAGTCGATCGTTCTGGAGCTGACCTCAGCCTGCTTGGACAATTCGCCGATCTTGAGCAGTTGTTCAGCCATTTCTCCTCCACCATCCTTCAATGAACCCTTGATTCTCTCTGTAAACTATGATAATCGGTAAGCCTTCATGCCGTCAAACCCAGCCATTTCCTGTTCCGATCCTTGGCCGAGGCAAAAGGAGCGTCTGTCGAGAAAGCTGACATGAGAATGAGCATCCTGCATGTTTCTTTATTTGTAAAGGATCTAGTTCCGGTTTTGCATCAAACCCGAAGTATGGCCTGCTAGGATCGTCCTCTTTTGCATAAAACGGCTCTAAAACTTAACATTCGTTACGATGTGAAAGAGGAACGTTTGATATTCTTTTCGTTTCTGAAAAATAGGTTATTGTCAAAGCAGGTACTTCTGACTATAATGGCATTAAGTCTTTCATTTTACGTTAGATAACATTACATTAGGGAGTGGTCGTAGTGGTCAAAAAGATGCTGATATCCATGAGCGCATTGCTGGTGCTGTTCCCGGCGATGGCGTTCGCAGAGGATCCTTCGGGCGCGACGCTCAACATGGGTCTGAATGCCCTGTGGGTGATGCTGGCGGCAGTGCTGGTGCTGCTCATGCAAGGAGGCTTCATCCTGCTCGAGACGGGCTCGACCCGCATGAAGAACGCCGGTCACGTCGCCGGCAAGACGATCTTCACCGTCGGCCTCTGCTCCTTGATCTACTGGGCGTTCGGCTACGGCATCGCCTTCGGCGGATCTGGCAACGACTTTTTCGGGTGGGGCGACTTCTTCTTCGATCCAGCCAAGACGTCGGTCGACAACGGCCTTCCGACCACGATCTTTTTCCTGTTCCAGCTCGCGTTCGCGGCTGTGTCGCTGTCCATCGCCTGGGGCGGCTTCGCGGAGCGCGCCAAGCTGTCGGTGTACCTGATCTTCACCATTCTCTTCACGGCACTCATCTATCCGGTCGTCGCCCACTGGATCTGGGGCGGCGGGTTCCTCGCCCAAGACGGCGCGCAGGACTTCGCCGGCTCTACGGTCGTCCACTTGACCGGCGCCCTGGCCGCTCTGGCGGGCACGATCCTGCTCAAGCCGCGCATCGGCAAGTTCAACAAGGACGGCTCCGCCAATGAGATCCTCGGACACAATCAAGTGTTCACGGCTCTGTCGGTGCTCATCCTGTGGGTAGGCTGGTTCGGCTTCAATGCCGGCTCCACGGTCGCCATCGGCGACGGCTTCTTCGGCTTCGTCGCCTTCAACACCCAGCTGGGCGCAGCCGGCGGCGCGGTCGCGGCGCTGCTCATCTCCTGGGCGGTGCTGGGCAAAGCCGACATCGGCACGACGCTGAACGGCGCGCTCGCCGGCCTGGTCGCCATCACGGCTTCCTGCGCCTTCGTCGACCCGTGGGCGGCTGTCGTCATCGGCCTGGTCGCCGGCGTCCTCGTCTTCTACAGCGTCCGCTTCTTCGAGAAAATGAAGATCGACGATCCGATCTACGCCCTCTCCGTGCACGGCGCGGCCGGCATCTGGGGCACGCTCGCCAACGGCATCTTCGCGACGGAGGAGCTCGCGTCCAAAGTCGGCGTCGGCCAAGGCGGCCTGATCGATACGGGCAACTGGCATCAGCTGTGGGTGCAGTTCGAGAGCGTCGTCATCTGCGGCGTGTTCGTCCTCGCCGCGAGCTTCATCCTGCTCGGCATCATGAAAGCCGTCATGGGACTGCGCGTCACGGAAGAGCAGGAGATCGCCGGCCTCGACCTGAGCGAGCACGGCAACTACGGCTATCCGGAGCAGCTCAAAAAACCTTCCGGCCAGAATATCCAAGCGTAGCGAAATCTGCTACACTTCATCCAGAGCTTGGATCAGGCCAGAGGGGAGAGACGCCGCATGACAGACCCGGGTTGGCATCAGCTGCTTCACGGAATCGCCCGAGCGGATGATTCCGCCAGCCTGCATCGCCTTCGCGAGCTTGTCCACGACCGCATGGTCGCCCGGCTGCCCCAGCAACAGACAGAACAATTCTATGCCGAGCTGAATGATGCGCACGACGCCATGATCCGTCGCGCCATCCAGCTGGCCCAAAGCGAAGTGGCGCGGCTCGGGATGGGAACTCCCCCCGCGCCATTCGCTTATTTGTTGTTCGGAAGCGGCGGGCGAAGGGAACAGACGTTGCTCAGCGATCAGGACAGCGGCATCGTCTACGGCGATTCGCCGGACGAGCGCGGGAAGGAAGAAAGCCGCCGCTATTTCGCCGCTCTGTCGGAGCAGGTCGTCCGGCTGCTGCTGGGAGCGGGCTATCCGCTCTGCGAGGGCAACGTGCTGAGCAGCAACGCGGAGTGGTGCCGTCCGCTCTCCAGCTGGCTCGAGAGGCTGGGCGGCTGGTTCGCGGAACCGGCGTGGGAGCCGGTGCGCTACCTGCTGATCGTGGCGGACAGCCGCTGCGTGTTCGGCGAGACGGAGCTCCATGACCGGCTCATGGCTTACTTTTATCGAGACGTCATCCAGCAGCCCGTCATCGTGAAGCGGATGCTGGAAAATACGATGAAGCACAAGGTGCTGCTCAATGTATTCGGTCAGCTCCTGCGGGAGCCGTACGGGGAGGATGCGGGCAGCCTCGACATCAAGTACGGGGCCTACATCCCGATGGTCAATGCCGTCCGTCTGCTTGCGGTCGAGGCGAACCTGCGCGAGACGGGCACGCTGGAGCGAATCCGCGCGCTGGAGCAGCGCGGTCTCGTGCAGGCGGCGGAAGCGGCGGAGTGGATACAGACGTTCCGTCTGTTCCTGCGACTGCGGATGATGACGACCGAGCGCATCGAGAACGGCCGTTTCATGACGAACGGCAAGCTGAGCTCGCGCAAGCTGTCCAAGGAAATGGCGGAAGAGCTGAAGGCCGGCCTCAAGGTCGGCAAGAAGCTGCAGCGGCGCGTGTACCGACATACGATGAACAGGCTCTGACGGGATGGAAAGGAGTCCACATGAAAGAAAGCAAAGGCGTCAGCCGAATGTGGCAGCTGTACAAGATGGGGGGCGTCACGCCGGCCATCGCGTCCATGCTGGGAGCGCAGAACGCGCAGCAGATGGCCTTTATGCGGGCGGTCAATCGGGATCTGCGCAAGCACTCCCTGCTGGACACGCCATTCGACGAGCTGGAGACCGTCGTGTTCGACCTGGAGACGACGGGATTCTATCCGTACAATGGAGACGAGATCATCAGCTTCGGCGCCGTGCTGCTGAAGGGAGGGGAGCCGGTCGAGGGAAAGACGTTCTACAGCCTCGTCCATCCGAAGCGTAAAGTCCCCCTTCATATAACAGAGCTGACCGGCATCACGAATGCGATGGCCGAGGACGCGCCGGAGCTGGCCGACGTGCTGCATGATTTCATGGACTTCTGCGGCAAGCGCCTGCTCATCGCGCATGGCAGCGGCCATGACAAGCAGTTCCTGAATGCCGCCTTGTGGAAGACGTTCAAATGCAATCTGACCCATCGCGTGCTCGACACGATGATGGTCGCCAAGTGGCTCCAGCCCGGCAGGGAGGCGTACGGCCTCGACGAGCTGCTGGCCGAGGAGCGCATCCCGATCACGCGCCGCCATCATGCCCTGGAGGACTGCTTCATGCAAGCCCGGTTGTGGCGGACGTACCTCGGGCGGATTCGCTCCCGCAACATCCACACGCTCGGCGATCTATACGCTTATCTGAGCCAGCACTGAGCGTTGGAGACCGTCTGGACCTGCTGCGTAGGCGGACAGCTCCGGGGAGGCTTCGTTTTCCAACGATACGATCCACATGCCCGGCCCTTCGGCGAGTCCGAAGGGCTCTTTGGCACGCGGGGCTCCGGTCCAGAACGCGGAGCGGCGATCTTCCTCCGAAGGCTCGGACGGACCGTAGGGATGGGAATGGTAGACGGCGACGGGACGGAGGGCGGAGCGAACGAGGCGGTAGTGCATCGCGACCCACTCGGCGGGATCGAGCCGATAGTGGCGGCGCGGATCGGGATGCGAATTGCGAAGCGGCAAAACCCGCGTGACGATGCCGCGAGGATCGTCCGCGGCCGCCGCGGCGATGCCGCAAGCCTCCTCCGGCGCCGCATGGCGGCACAAGGCGATCAGCTCCCGGTACGCGGAGGCGGAGAGGAGATAATCGGGATCGTTCATAGCGGAAGCTCCTTTGGGGAATCATGGGAGGACCGGCCTTGAGTCGGCCTCCTCATTCATGATACCATGTCGGTGACAGGAAGACGGCGGTAGCGAAGGAAGGTAGAGCATGAAAAAGGGATTAACCGTGCTGATCCTGCTGGCGGCGGTGCTGGCAGGCGGCTGGATTTGGATGGATCGCGCGGACATACCGCTCGGCGCTGGGTTGTTCGCGGGTGGAGACTCCAAGCCGAAGGAAGGCTACGATGCGCCCGCGTTCTCGCTGCCCGGCCTGGACGAGAAGACATACGCGGTCGGCGGCGCGCGCGAGAAGCCGGTGCTGGTCAACTTCTGGGCCTCCTGGTGCGGCCCGTGCGACGCCGAGGCGCCGGACTTGCAGGAGCTGTACGAAAAATACGGCGATCGGGTCGATTTTTACGGAGTCAACTCCACCGACTATGATCGCGAGCGCGACGCGCGCGCCTTCGTGGACGAAAAGAAGCTGACGTTCCCGATCCCGATGGACCGGGACGGAACGGCGACGAAGGCGTACAAGGTGAGCAACTTTCCGACATCGCTGCTGATCGGAACCGACGGCAAGGTCAAGGAACGCATCACCGGCGTCATCACCAAGAAGCAATGGGAGCAGAAGCTGGATGACCTGCTCGCGGAGCCGCCGAACAAAGGCGCTTGAAGCCGGCGCGAAGCAAAGGAAAGGGCAGCATCCTCATCGCGAGCGAAGAGGATGCTGCCCTTTTTGGAGCGGGAAGGGGTCAATGGTTGACGACGCCGGCCCGCATGCGGAGGGCGTCTTCGCCGGAATGGCTCTCAAGCCGCGCCATGCCGAGCAGGGCGTAGCGGATGCTGTCCAGCAGCGCCTCCCAGCTCGCTTCGATGACGTTGCCGGATACGCCGACGGTATTCCAGCTGCTGGAAAGGTCGCTGGATTCGATGAGCACGCGCACCTTGGCGGCCGTCGCATCCTTCTCGTCGAGGACGCGCACCTTGTAGTCGGCCAGATGGATGTCGTTGATGCGCGGATAGAACGGCAGCAGCGCCTTGCGCAGCGCGTTGTCGAGCGCGTTGACCGGCCCGTTGCCCTCGGCGGCGGTATATACGGACTCCTGGCCGACCCGCAGCTTGACGATCGCCTCGGTCACCATCCCGTGGGAGGTCTTTTCGAGAAGGATCTTGAACGATTCGACGGCGAACACCTCGTCCAAGCCCCCGAACGCGTCGCGTAGCAGCAGCTCGAGGCTGGCGTCCGCCGCCTCGAACTGGTAGCCCTGATGCTCGAGGTCCTTGATCCGCTCCATGATGGCGCGCGTATTGTCGTTGTTGCTCGTGACGTCCAGTCCCATCTCTTGAGCCTTGGAGATGACGTTGCTCTGGCCGGCGAGCTCGGAGACGAGGATGCGCTGCTTGTTGCCGACGAGATCCGGCTCGATATGCTCGTACGTCTTGGAATCCTTGAGGATGGCCGAGACGTGGATGCCGCCTTTGTGGGCAAAGGCGGCATTGCCGACGTACGGCTGGCCGACCGGCATGCTGACGTTGGCGATCTCGCTGATGTAGCGGGCCGTCGGCGTCAGCAGTCGGAGCCGGTCGCGCCCGATGGCCGAGTAGCCGAGCTTGAGCTCGAGGCTCGGCAGGATCGAGCACAGGTTGGCGTTGCCGCAGCGCTCGCCATAGCCGTTGATCGTGCCCTGCACCTGAGTCGCGCCGGCGGCTACGGCGGCGAGCGTATTGGCGACGGCAAGCTCGCAGTCGTTGTGCGTGTGGATGCCGAGGGGGGCGTCGATCTCGGAGCGGATGCGGCTCACGATGTCGGAGATTTCAGCAGGCATCGTCCCGCCGTTGGTGTCGCACATGACGAGCCAGTCCGCTCCCGCCTCGCGCGCGCGGCGCAGGACGGCGACGGCGTAGTCGGGATTGTGCTTGAAGCCGTCGAAGAAATGCTCGGCGTCGAAGATCGCCTCGAGGCCGCGCTGCTTGAGGAAGGCGATGGAATCGAAGATCATGGAGAGGTTCTCCTCCAGCGTCGTGCCGAGCGCCGTATGCACGTGGAAGTCCCAGGACTTGCCGACGAGCGTAGCCGCCTGTACGCCGGATTCCGCGATGCGCAGCAGGCTCGCGTCCTGCTCGGCGACGCTGTGCTTGCGCCTCGTGCTGCCGAAGGCGGTGATCTTGGCGCTCAGGCCGAGCTTCTGCACGCGCTGGAAAAACTCGATGTCCTTGCTGTTGCTTCCCGGATTGCCGCCTTCGATATAATGGACCCCAAGCTCATCCAGCTTGAGGGCGATCTTGAGCTTGTCGTCGGCGGAGAGGCTGATGCCCTCGCCTTGGGTGCCGTCCCGTAAGGTCGTATCGAAGATGGAGATGGCTTGGCTCATAGACGAACGAATCCCCCTTTGATGTGTTGCCGCAGTCATGCGCAGAAGTGTTGGGTGAAAGATTACTTTATTATAACACCGCGGCTGCGCAGGATAGAAGAGAAAGTGCAATTTTCCTCGCGGTTGACCCTCCGGAAGGGGGGAGGTATGCTTCTACTAGAGGAAAGAGGACAGCGCAAAGGAGGCGAGCTCATGGCGGAAGCGGAAGCCGGCAAAGAAGCGCGGAAAGGGCGGATCATCCTGCACCTGGACATGAACGCCTTCTATTGCTCGGTCCACGAGGCGGAGGAGCCGGAGAAATACGCGGGCAAGCCGACGGCGGTGGCGGGCAGCGTGGAGCTGCGCAAAGGAATCATCGTCACCTGCTCCTACCCGGCGCGCGCCAAGGGCGTGCGCACCGGCATGACCGTCCGCCAGGGGCTGGAGCTGTGCCCCGAGCTGATCCTGATCCGGCCGGACTTCGATCTGTACCGGCGCTACTCGCTCGGCTTTCGGCAGATCGCCGCCTCCTATTCGCCGGTTATGGAGACGGTATCGATCGACGAATGCTACCTCGACATCACCGGCTCGTCGCTGTTCGGCGCTCCGATCGAGATCGCCGAGACGATCCAGCGCCGCATCCGGCTGGAATGGTCGCTGCCGTGCTCGGTCGGCATCGGTCCGAACAAGCTGCTCGCCAAGATGGCATCGGATATGAAGAAGCCGTCCGGGCTGACCGTGCTGCGCATCCGCGACGTGCCGCGGCTGCTCTGGGACAAGCCATGCGACCAGCTGTTCGGCATCGGACGCAAGACGGCCGACAAGCTGCGCAAGCTCAATATCCGCACGATCGGCCAGCTCGCGGCGGCGGATGAGTCGCTGCTGCTGTCCCAGTTCGGCGTGTACGGGGCTCACATGAAGGATGCCGCTCGCGGCATCGACCGCTCGCCGGTGCGCGAGGCGAGAGAGGCGAGCAAGTCCGTCGGCCATACGACGACGCTGCCCGAGAACCTGTCGGCCCGATCGGATATCCACCGGGTGCTGCTCAACCTTGCCGATCAGACGGCCCGGCGGATGCGGCGCAAGGGCTTCGTCGCCGGCTGCGTGCAGATTACGGTGCGGCTGCCGGACATGACGACCTATACTCGCTCCCGGACGCTGGACAAGACGCTGGAAGACGCGGCGAGCATCCACCGCGAGGCCTGCCGCCTCTTCGACGAGCACTGGCCGACGCCGGTGCCGGTGCGGCTGCTCGGCATCACGCTGCAGAGCCTGCAGCCCAAGGACAGCGCGGCGGTGCAGCTCGATCTGTTCGATTACGAGCAGGAGCCGCGGCGGGAAGCGCTGACCAAGGCGATGGACGCGCTCCGGGACAAATTCGGGGAGAGCGCCGTGCTGACGGCGGGCATGCTGGGAGAGGACCCGTCGGCGCTCATCCGCAACCGCAAGCTGCGCGGCACCTCCTTGCAAATCGATGAGGATTTTGTTATAAATTGATGTGTACAGACAGGCCGATAACGGGTAAGAATACTCTTACTTGATTATGCAAGGCCACAGGCTTCATCTATTGGAGGAGGGAACACCATGGGCAAATATACATGGGTCGATAAAGATACGTGCATCGCGTGCGGAGCATGCGGCGCGACGGCCCCGGATATTTACGATTACGATGACGAGGGTCTTGCCGAGACGATCTACGAAAGCGACGGCAACACGGGCACGAAGATCATTCCGGACGATCTGTTCGACGATCTGCAGGACGCGTGCGACGGATGTCCGACCGACTCCATCAAGATCGCCGACGAGCCATTTAATATGTAATCGAGATTCTCGCTCTCATGCTGCCTGCCCGGGTTCCCGGGCAGGCTTTTTCGCGGTACGGGACCGCGGCCTCATGGAGCCGGAGCGGCAAACGGCCGATGTATATCCTAGAGGTGCGGAGAAAGGGAGCGGTCAAGTGTGAACGAGAAGGAACGAGGCCCGGGCGCGCCGCAGGAAGCGGAGCCGGCGGCGGAGCAGCGCCTGGAGGAGCTCAAGCGCTATCTGGTCTCCAACCCGTCCAATCGGATGGCGTGGTTTCTGCTGGGCAAGACATACGCCGCGCTGGGCAAGGAGGGCAAGGCGAATTACTGCTATCTTCGGTCGGGCCCGATCTACGAGGCCTACGAGAACGAGCCCCACCCGTTCGAAAATCTGGCGGCGGACGATTGGCTGGACCGCTGGAACGAGCCCCGGCGCGGCCGCATCGCCAGGACGGCTGCGCGCGCCTTGATTCTGGCTGCTGCCGGCATGGCGCTGCTGCCGGCTGCTTCCTGGGCGCCTGGAACGGCAAGGCAAGCGGCGCAGGACGCCCCGGGCGAGCGGCCGCCTGCCGTGTCCAAGCCGGAGCGGCAGGCCGAAGAAAAAATCGGCATCGTATGGGTGGACGGAAAAAGCTTTGCGGAAGGGGCGGCTGCTGTCGCTGCCGCTTTGGCGACGTCAGGCGGGGAGGAGCAGGCCGCAGCGCTGACGCTGCCGGTGACGGGAGCGCACTACCGCTGGCGCTCGGCGGCGGCCGGAGCGGCTCAGGCCAGCCGCACGGCAGGCGGGTATCTGCTGCAGGAGCCCGAGGGCAAGGAAGGCTGCGACTGCGAAAGCGGCTTGTCGCCGGCCGTCGATGAGGCCGTGCGCCGCGAAAAGGAGCTGCAGGAGCAGCGCTGGTCGGTCGTCAGCGGCATCCGGAGCTATAACGACCGTTATGGCAGATGGCCTGCCCGATTGGAGGAGCTGCTGCGCCCTTACCCGGACAACGTGCTGGCAGGAAGGGCGGAAGGCATGGAGGCGCGGTTCGCCGAGTGGCTGCAGGAAGCGCAGGAGAAGAAGACGGCGGCCGCGCAAGGCTCGGCCGGCGGTGCCGCTCCTGAGGCGGAGCCGGGCCGCGGGCGGCTCGCGCAGGCGATGGAGGACCGCTACCGCATCGTCGTCGATACGAAGTCCCGCCGGCTCGCCCTATTCAGCGGTCCTGTGGCGGTTCGGGTCTATGCGGCAGGACTCGGGGGCGAACGGACGCCGCTCGGCCGCTTCGAAATCAGCGAGAAGGTGCGGAATCCGAATGGAAGCGCGACCGGCAGCTTCGGCAGCCGCGGCATGACGCTCTCCGATACCCGGTATGCCATCCACGGAACGGACGAGCCGGACTCCGTCGGCAAGGACGAGTCCCTCGGCTGCGTCCGGCTCGGCAGGGAAGAGGTGGAGGAGCTGTACGACCTGGTCCCGATCGGCACGCCGGTGACGATCCAGGAAGGCGGGCTGGAGCGGCTGCAGCCCGAATCCGGGCAGCCGAAAAAGAGCCGGTACCGGGTCGAACCCGCGGCTCTCGAGGAAAACCCCGGCAAGCGCTACGACTGGCTGTAGGCCGAGCTCCGCGCGCTTAGGAATAAACGATCAGCAGCGTGATCATCGCGACCGCGAAGATGCCGAAGACGGCCGAAAAGACGGCGATCGCCTTGCGGTTCGGCTCTTCCTTCTGGACCTGCTTCATCGTGGGAGGCTTTCGTTTTGCAGCGCTCATCGTGTTCATCCCCTTTCCTGCCGGCCGCCGCGGGCCTGTCTGTTCTTATTGTAATCGCTTGCGCGCCGGACCGGCAATAGTCCGATCCGGGCGGGGGGAAGTTCTTGTCTGCAAGCGCTCGCTTTCCGCGCCGCTCTTTCCTTTTCGGGCGGAACGCGATAAACTGAAGGGCAGAGCATTTTCTGTAGGAACGGGAGTGAAGGGGTTGCTGTATCAATCGGTTTTGAAGCCGGTGTTCTTCCGCATGGACCCGGAAAAAGCCCATCACCTGGTCATCGACGGGCTGCATCAAGCGTCCCGCGTGCCGGGCATGGCTTCGATGCTGGAGGGCTTGTACGGCGTGCCTGACCTGCCCGAGCTGCGCATGGAGCTGTTCGGCCTCGACTTCCGCCATCCGGTCGGACTGGCGGCGGGCCTGGACAAGAACGCCAAGTCCGTCCCCGGATTTTCCAGCGTCGGATTCGGATTCATGGAGGTCGGCACGGTGACGCCTCTGGCGCAGCCGGGCAACGAGCTGCCGAGGCTGTTCCGCCTCCCGTCGGACGAAGCGCTGATTAATCGGATGGGCTTCAACAACGACGGGGCAGATGCGATGGCGGGGCGGCTCGCGGCGCTGGAGCGGCGCAAGATTCCCGTCTTCGTCAACATCGGCAAGAACAAGTCGACGCCGAACGAGCTCGCCCATCAAGACTACATAACCTGCATCCGCAAGCTGCATGAGCATGCCGACCTGTTCGTCGTGAACATCAGCTCGCCCAATACGCCGGATCTGCGAGCGCTGCAGCACGGCGACGAGCTGCGCACGCTGCTCGCCGCGGTCACCTCGGAGATCGCCGCCCAGGCGTCCCGTTCCGGCGCGCGTCCGAAGCCCGTACTCGTCAAGATCGCCCCGGACATGACCGGCGAACAGCTCGCGCTGACCGCGGAGACGATCGCCGAGAGCGGCGTCAGCGGCATCATCGCGACCAATACGACGCTGAGCCGCGACGGGCTCGGCCATGCGAACCGCGGCGAAGCCGGCGGCCTCAGCGGCCGTCCGCTGCGCGAGCGCTCGACGGAGGTCGTCTCCGAGCTGTACCGGAAGACCGGCGGCAAGCTGCCGATCATCGGCTCGGGGGGCATCTTCACGGCCGAGGATGCCTACGCCAAGATCAAGGCCGGAGCGTCGCTCGTGGAAATCTACACGTCCATGATCTACCGCGGCCCGGGCATCGTCAAGGATATCGCGGCCGGACTCGTCGCGCTGCTGCGCCGAGACGGCTACGGCTCGATCGAGGAGGCTATCGGCGCCGATCATCAATGACAGACAGGAGGCGGACGGATGGACGGCCGGGATTGGAATCTTTTTTTGCAGCCTTATGAACAGGCAGTCGAGGAAATGAAGGTCAAATTCAAAACGCTCCGTTCGGAATTGAAGGCCAGGGAGTCCTACGCTCCCATCGAATTCGTCACCGGCAGGGTGAAGAAAATCTCCAGCATCCTCGAAAAGGCGCGCAGGCTGAGCGTGCCGATGGATCAGCTGGAGACGGGCATCGAGGACATCGCCGGCATCCGCATCATGTGCCAGTTCGTCGACGACATCACGCGCGTGGCCGCGATCGTCCGCTCGAGGCAGGATCTGAAGCTCGTCTATGAGAAGGATTATGTGACGAACTACAAGGACAGCGGCTACCGCAGCTATCATATGATCGTGGAATATCCCGTGCAGACGGCGCTCGGATTCAAGAAGGTGCTGGCGGAGATCCAGATCCGCACGCTCGCGATGAATTTCTGGGCGACGATCGAGCACTCGCTCAACTACAAATTCAAGGAGAGCCTGCCCGATGACGTGAAGCTTCGGCTGCGCAAGGCGGCGGAGGCGGCGTTCAACCTCGACAATGAAATGTCGAGCATCCGCAGCGAGATTCTCGACGCGCAGATCGGCTTCGAGGAAGGCTCCAACATCGTCAATAAGGTGCTGAGCGACATCCAGGACTTGTATTTCTACCGCAAGGTGCGGGAGGCGGTGCAATTCCAGCTCAAGTTCAACGAGCTGTGGGAGCAGGGGGACACGTTCGGCCTCAAGCAGCTGTCCGGCGAAATCCAGTCCTCGCTGCACAAGGCCCGCAAGAGCCCGCCGCAGGCCGAAGAGCTGGAGTAAGCCGCTCGCGTAAAAGGCAGGCAAGAAGGATCGCAGGCGGAGCCGACGAGGCTCCGCTTTTTTCTTGAAGGCAGCCGCAATAAAAGGAGGTTGAGCCATGAGCCGGAGAATCAGGCTGGACAAGCTGCTCTCGAGCATGGGGCATGGGTCGCGAGCCGAGATCAAGCGGATCGTCAAGGCTGGCCGCGTCGCCGTAGACGGGCAGGCCGAGAAGGACAGCGGTCGGATCGTCGACCCGCAGCAGGAAAAGGTCGAGCTGGACGGGCAGACCGTCCTTTTCCGCGACAAAATTTATCTGATGCTCCATAAGCCTCCCGGCGTCATCTCGGCGACGGAGGATGGTCGCGAGCGCACCGTCATCGATCTGCTCGCGCCGGAGGATCGCGTGCTGGAGCCGTTCCCGGTCGGCCGGCTCGACAAGGACACGGTCGGGCTGCTGCTGCTCACGAACGACGGCCAGCTCGCGCACGAGCTGCTCTCCCCGCGCAAGCATGTGCCCAAGACGTACGAGGCGCTCGTGCGGTCGGCCGATCCGGTCGGAGAGCGGGAAAGAGCGCTGTTCCAGACCGGAGTCGAGCTGGACGACGGCTATGTGACGATGCCGGCCGAGCTGGAGGTTCTCGGCTCGCGGGAGGCGGACTCGGCCGATCCCGGGGAGGAAGCGGACGGCGGCGTGCTGTCGTCCATCCGGCTGACGATCCGCGAAGGCAAGTTCCACCAGGTGAAGCGCATGTTCCAGGCCGCCGGAGGCCGGGTCGTCCATCTCAAGCGGGTGTCCATGGGACCGCTTGTCCTCGACGACAGGCTGCCGATCGGCTCGTACCGGGAGCTGACCGAGGAGGAGCTGGCCTCGCTGCAGGCCGACGCGCTCAAGGCGTACCGGGAGAAGCTGCGGTAAAAAACAGCTATAGCCAAGTTGTTTCTTGCCGAAGGATGGAAAGCTATGGCTTAATAGAGATGTCGGGCCGACACATCCTCTAGTGGAAGGAGGCTGATTGAAATGGATCAGGCATACGAGGTGGTCTCCGCGTAAAGCGGAGGCCCGTGCCATGAGGGAGGCCGGGAGGCCTCCCTTCGTCTTTTTTTTTTCGTCTAGCAGGAAACCCGTCGTCCGCAAACGAATACAATTGGAATGGCGATACCGCCACCCCCCATCGCAGGGGCAAATTTCGAAAGGAGGAAGCGCAAAATGAACAATCAAATCGTTCGTGTTGCTGCAAACGCAAAAGGCATCGTTGCCGCAAGCCGCCGTCTGGTCGTAAAGGGTTATGCAATCGAGGAGGTAGGAAACCTTGAACTACAAAAATGGAAAAGACGTGCTTCCCCCTAGTCTGCTGAAAGAGCTGCAGAAATACATCAACGGGGAATTGATCTACATCCCGAAGCAGCAGGAGCGCCGCGCCGCATGGGGCGAGCTGAGCGGGTCGCGCAAGCTCATCCAGCGCCGCAACGAGGACATCTACCGCTGCTATCTGAAGGGATTGACGCTGGCCGACCTGGAGAAGAAGTTCCATCTCTCCGTCGAAAGCCTGCGCAAGATCGTCGTCAAAATGCGCGCTGCAGGCGTCCGCCTGGAGACCGCCGCCGGCTCGCCGGCCATCCGCCACGAAGGCAGCGGCGTCCACTCTTGATGCGCCCGCCGGCACGGCGGCTCGCGGAGCAGCGCACCGAATGCAAGCTTAACTTAACCGCAAAGAAACCGCCCTTCCGGAGAAAGGCGGTTTCTTTGCGTGACTTGCTTTAGTACAGGAAAACCTGGGAAACGATAACGAGCAGGATGAACAGCACCAGAATCGTAGCGGTGCCGGTATAACCTCCACCGAAGCCTGCGACGGACATTGGATTCCCTCCTCTGACCAAGCGGCAGCTTTTGAGCTGCTTTGTACTTCAGTCTATGCCCGCCCGCTTGATTGGTCCGGGGCAAACGCCCGAATGTCCGAGAAATAGGCTCGGGCGAGGGGGAGGGCCGTTACCGGCCGCGCTTGCCCTGGCCGCCGGAGCGTCCGCCCGGAGAAGGCTTGCCGCTGCGTCCGCCCGGCTTGGCTCCGCCCGCGCGAGGCGAGGAGGAGCGTCCGCCGCTTGAGGCAGGCTTGCTGCCGCGGCCGAAGCCTGCGGAGCGGGTGCCGCCGGAAGTGGGCTTGCCGCTGCGCGGTCCAGCGGCCGAGCGGGCAGCCGTGCCGCGGCCGGCCCCTGCGGAGCCGCCGCGGGCGCTGCCGCCGCCGCTGCGGGCTCCGCCGCCGCCGCTGCGGGCTCCGCCGCGCGGCTCGTCGCTCCAGCTGGCGACGCGAGCTTCCGGGCGGGCGCCAGCGGAGCGGGCGGATGAGCTGCTGCGAGCCGCGTCGCTGCGGGAGGAAGCGCCGCGAGCCGTGCCGCGTGCTTCGTCGCGGCGGCCGAAGCCGCCGGAGCGGGAGGCGCTGCCAGCATGGGCTGCCGCGCCTGTGCCGCTTTTGCGGCCGCCGCCAGCACGGGAGCCGCCAGCGCGCGCCCCGCCGCGCGAGGATGCGTCGCTTGTCCGCCGCGGACGCGCTTTCCCAGGCTCGTCCTGGTCCGCCGAAGCGCCCTGGCCGACGCCGTACTTGGAGCCGGGCACATGCTTGAGCTTGGCGCGGATCTTCTGCTCGATCGTCTCCAGGCTCATCCGGTCGCGCGGAGTGGCGAACGTGATGGCGACGCCGGACTCGCCCGCGCGTCCGGTGCGGCCGATGCGGTGGATGTACGTGTCGCCGTCGGTCGGCGCGTCATAGTTGAACACATGAGTGACGCCTTCGACGTCGAGGCCGCGCGCGGCGACGTCGGTCGCGACGAGCACCTGCAGCTTGGCGCTGCGGAACCGCTTCATGACCGTCTCCCGCTTGGCCTGCGTCAGGTCGCCGTGCAGCTCGTCCGCCGGCACGCCGGTTTCCTGGAGCGCCTCGGTCAGCTTCTTGGCGCGCAGCTTGGTGCGGCAGAAGACGACGGCGAGGTAGGGATTCTCGGCATCGAGCATCGCCAGCAGCAGCGCCTGCTTGTTGCGGTCCGTCGTATCGACGACCCGCTGCTCGATGGCGTCGAGCGTGACGGCCGCGCTGCGGATGCGGATGTCCTCCGGCACGTCCATGTAGCGGGCGGCCAGCTGCTTGACCGGACCCGGCATCGTCGCCGAGAAGAGCATCGTCTGGCGCTTGAGCGAGCATTGGTCGATGATTGCCTGGACCTCCTGGAGGAAGCCCATGTGCAGCATCTGGTCGGCCTCGTCCAGCACGAGCATGCGGATCGAGCTCAGCGTCACGGTCTCGCGGCGCAGATGGTCGAGCAGCCGGCCCGGCGTCGCGATGACGACGTGAGGCGGGTTTTTCAGCTTGCGGATCTGCGACTCGACGTCCTGGCCGCCGTAGGCAGCCAGCACGGATACGCCGAGCGCCGGCGCGAGCTTGGCCAGCTCGCCGCTGATCTGGATCGCCAGCTCGCGCGTCGGCGTCAGGATGAGCGCTTGGGTGTAGCTTTTATTGGAATGGATGCCCTCCAGGATCGGAAGCGCGAACGCCAGCGTCTTGCCGGTGCCCGTCTGGGCTTGCACGATGGCGTCCTTGCCCTGGAGAAGCGCCGGAATGGCCGTCTCCTGGACGGGAGTCGGAGTCAGGATGCCTTCCTGGTGAAGCAAGGCGACAAGCTCCTCCCGGATGCCGAGGGCGGAAAAAGGGGATGACATAAGTTGAGATTCCTCATTTCTGGATAAGTGCAGCGCGGCCGATAAGCCAGCGTCTGCTTATTCCTTCAGTATAACACGCCGCCGCGGCGGGATGCACATCGCAATGACGCGTTTAGGGCCGGATTTTGCCAAGCGGAGGAGGTCTGTGGTACTCTTTTTCGCACGAGCCCCGGCGGGAAGGCGCGGGGACCGCTCAGCCAACGGGAAGGGGAGAAAAGGCACATGGCCATTCAGAAACGCATCGACATCCGCTCGGGACTGACCGTCGATATCGTGCTCAAGCAGGACCAGCGCTCCGGCAAGCTGACGCGCGGCGTCGTCAAGGACATCCTCACCAGCTCGCCGACGCATCCGCACGGCATCAAGGTCCGGCTGCAGGACGGACAGGTCGGCCGCGTCAAGGCGATCGTAGAATACACCGGGGAGGCGTAAAGAAGCCGATGGCGTTCGGCATCGGCAGAAGGGAGCTGCATGCGTGGAAGCAAGCCGTCGCGCGCGGGGAGATCGCGCTGCTGACCCATTTCTGGATCGACGAGCGCTTTCCCGGCATGACGAGCGTCACCAAGGTCGGCTGCAGCGACCTCGGCAAGCTCGAGCGATGGTGCCGGAGCCACGGCTTCGAGCCCCGCTACATCCACCGCCGCAGCGAATACCCGCATCTGGACCTTTTCGGCGCGCATCAGGAACGGATCTTGAAGGAGCTTGGACAGTCGGACCAGCTGATCCGGTTCAAAATCGGCCGCTCGGGGTAAACTTGAGCAGTCGCCGGAGGGCTGTCCCGAGGGCAGCGGTCCATGCGCGAGGAGAGGATTGCGCTGGAATTGAAAATAAGTTACACTAGAAAAGTAGGTAACTTTACTCATGCTGGGATTTGAACCTGGACTACCAACTCATGGAGGGATTCCGATGTCTTCGCAAGCATTCCTGGACGCCATCAAGAACCGCCGTTCCCTGTACGCCATCAGCAAGGAGAAAGTCGTGCCGGTCGAGAAGGTGCAGTCGATCATCGAAGAAGCCGTCAAGCATACGCCGTCGGCCTTCAACTCGCAGAGCGCCCGCGTCGTCATCCTGTTCGACGAGCAGTCGGACAAGCTGTGGGACTTCACGCTCGAGACGCTGCGCGTCGTGACGGGCGGAGGCGAAGGCTTCAGCTCCACCGAGGAGAAGATGGCCGGATTCAAGGCGGGCTACGGCACCGTGCTGTTCTTCGAGGACGAGCATGTCGTGCGCAGCCTGCAGGAGCAGTTCGTCGCCTATCAGGACAACTTCCCGAAATGGAGCGCCCACTCCTCCGGCATGCTGCAGCTCGTCGTCTGGACGGCGCTGGAGGCGGAAGGCCTCGGCGCGACGCTGCAGCATTACAACCCGCTCATCGACGAGCAGGTGCAGAAGGAGTTCGGCGTGCCGGAAAGCTGGAAGCTGATCGCGCAGATGCCGTTCGGCAAGCCGGTGGCTCCGGCCGGAGAGAAGCAGTTCTCGCCGATCGAGGAGCGCGTCAAGGTGTTGAAATAAAAACAGCCCGCTTGCGGGCCTTCGGCCGGCCGCGTTTTCGACGCGGCCGGCTTTTTTTAGTTGCGCGGCCGGCTTGCCGTTCCGTTCGGAGCGGACGATTGGTATAATACGGTCAACTGCGGACGACCTGGAGCGGGGGCAAAAACGGACGAAAAGCAGGTGGCGGCATGAAGATTGGCGTATTGGGCGCCGGCATGGCGGGATTGGCCGCTGCGGCGCTGCTCGCCCGGCAAGGTTATGCGGTGACCGTGCTGGAGAAAGCGTTCTATCCCGGCGGCAGCGCCGGATTCTACATGCGAAAGGGAAAGCGGTTCCCGGCGGGAGCGACGATTCTGTTCGGCTTGGAGCCGGGCGGCTTGCTGGACGAGCTGTTCCGTCCGCTGGAGCTCGGACTGCGGCCGCGGCCGCTGGCTCATCCGATGGACGTCGTGCTGTCCGACCGGACCGTGCGCGTGCTGGCCGGGCGGGACGAGTGGGAACAGGAGCTCCGGAGAGCGTTTCCGGAGCGCGGAGAGGCGGTGCTGCGGTTCTGGCGGCGGCTCGCCACGATCGCGGAATCGGTGCATGAGCTGACGCGCGCGGAGCCGGCGCTGCCGCTGCGGCGCGCGTATCAGCTCGGGCGGCTGCCGGTCCTGCTGCTGCGCCGGCCCGAGCTGGCGGCGCGGCTGGGCCGCTATTCGCTGTGGACGGTCGGGCAGCTGCTCCGCCGCTGCGGACTGGAGGACTACCGGCCGCTGCGCGAGTTCCTCGACCTGCAGCTGATGGACGCGGCGCAAGTCGGCGCGGAGCAGGCGGCGCTGCTGCCGGCGAGCCTGGCGCTCGACATCTACCGGCGCGGCAGCTTCGCTCTGCCGGGAGGGACGGGCGAGCTGGCCGAAGCGCTGGAGGCGCGGCTGCTTGCGGACGGAGGCGAGCTGCGCCGGCGCGAGGAGGCGCTGCGGCTGGAGCCGGCCGACGGCGGCGGCTGGGTCGCGGTCACGCGGCGCGGCGAGCATCGCTTCGACGCCGTGGTGAATGCGACCGGGCGGCTGGAGCTCGGGCTGGGGCAGCCGGACGCCGCAGCGGCAAGCCCGCCGTCGGAGGAGGCGGACGGGAGTTTCGGAGCCGAGCCTTTGCCGGAGACAGGCTTGCCCGGCCTGCCGGCCGACGTCGGCGGCTGGGGAGCGGTGCGGCTGGACCTGCGGCTGGGGGCCGAGGCTTTTGCCGGAACCGGAGCCGAGCCGCCGCCGGAGCTGGCGCATGGGCTGCCGTTCGCCTGGCAGATCAAGCCCTCGCCGGCGAATGCCGCTCTCATCGGCGACCTGGAGGGCCCGGTCTATGCGACGCTGCATCCCGAAGAAGACGGCGAGCGGCTGCTCACCGTCTCGGCCCATGCGCCGGCCGCAGGCTGGACGGGCTTGCAGCGGAGCGAGTATGCCGCTCGCAAGCGCGAGCTGAGCCGAGCGCTGCGCGAGGAAGCGGCTCGCGTCGTTCCGGCGCTGCGCGGGATGGGAGAGCCTGCCGGCGAAGCCGGAACTCCGGCGACGTACGAGCGGTTCATCGGCAAGGCCCGTGTGGGCGGCACGCCCATGACGGTGCGAGAGGCGATCTTGCGGCCGCGCGGGCTGTTCAGCGGCCAGCCGCGCCTCTATCTCGCCGGCGAGAGCGTCTATCCCGGCCCCGGGACGCTTTCGAGCGCACTGAGCGGGGGCTATGCGGCCCGCGCCGTCATGCGGGAGCAACCGCTGCGCTGAACGGCGGCGCTCCGACCACCCTAGAACGACTATAGGCATAGGAAAGAGGACTGAACCTGACATGACGCAAGCTTTCATCTGGATCGCCGCTGCTGCCGGCGCGCTCGCCGCGCTGCTGCTCGCGGTTACCGTCTACTTCTACCGCATGGCGATCCATCGCTCGCCCAAGACGTACCTGGAGGGCGACCCCGATCTGCCGCAGCTGCCGGAGCCCGAGGCGGGGGAGGGCAGCACGGCCGACCATCAGGCGTGGCTGCGCGAGCGCGCGCCGGAGGACGCGGAGCTGCTGTCGCAGGACGGCCTGAAGCTGAGGGCCATCTGGCTGCCGGCGCCGGGCGGAAGCGCCCGGACGGCGATCCTCGCGCACGGCTATTCCGGCGAGGCCAAGCAGATGGCGGGCTTCGCCCGCTTTTACGCCGAGGAGCTCGGCTGGAACGTGCTGATGCCGGACGCGCGCGGTCACGGCCGCAGCGGCGGCAGCTACATCGGCTTCGGATGGCCGGAGCGCAAGGACTATCTCGGCTGGATCAGGTGGGTGTCGGAGCGAGTCGGGACCGGCTCGGAAATCGTGCTGCACGGCATCTCGATGGGCGGAGCGACCGTCTGCATGACGGCGGGCGAGGCGCTGCCGCCGCAGGTCAAGGCGATTGTCGCGGACTGTCCGTACACGTCGGTCAAGGACGAGCTGACGTTCCAGCTGAAGCGCATGTACAAGCTGCCGCCGTTCCCGTTCCTGCCGCTGACGAGCGGGCTGACCAAGCTGCTGGCAGGCTACTCGTTCGGAGAGGCGTCGGCGCTGAAGCAGGTGCGGCAGGCCAAGGTTCCGATGCTGTTCATCCATGGCGGAGCGGACACGTTCGTGCCGACCTGGATGGGGGTCAAGCTGCATGAGGCATGTCCGCAGCCGAAGGAGCTGCTCGTCGTGCCGGGCGCGGAGCACGGCGCGGCACGGCAAAAAGCGCCGGAGAAGTATGACGCGGCGGTGCGCGGGTTTTTGGGTTCGTTGGAAATGGTCGAGATCAGGTCGGAATCAAAGCATGTGGGGGTAAAAAGTCGATGAAATGGTGGATGGTGCGGGCTGGAGACAATAATGAATTGATTTCGAAATGGCGGGGAAAGCAAGTGGCTTCAATCGGATGGCCTGAGCTTGGCGATCCAAGGCAATACGCATCTAAGGAAAGCCTATTGGCAAAAGCGGATCTCGTATATCGCGAGGAGAAGCCGGGTACAAGACTTGCGTGGGCAAGACAGGTTTGGCGATATTTCAACGAAGTTTCCCTTGGGGACCGCGTCATTACCTACTCAAAGGAAACAAGAGAATACATGGTTGGAACGGTTACGCAAACGCATCAATTTCGGCCAGACATCATTGATTCTAATTATCCCCATGTTATTTCCGTTGCATGGGAAGAAAAGAGAATTCCGAGAGACAGCCTTTCACCCGGGGCTAAAAATTCTTTGGGCGGCATTCTAACGTTCTTCAGAGTCGACAACTGGGGAGTGGAGCTGCAAGCTTTGTTGGAAGAAGCTTCGCTGGAAGGCACTTTGCCGGAGCCCATTCTCGTTCAGGACGAGATGGATGAAGTGGAAGAATACAACCATGAAGATTTTATTGAAAAAGCCAAGTCCATGGTCGAGGATCGGATCGACAAGCTTGATCCGTGGCAGATGCAGGACTTGGTAGCAGGCCTGCTGGAAGCGATGGGGTATCAGGTGACGGTGAGTCCTAAGGGACCTGATGGAGGCGTAGATATTTTAGCTCATCGAGACGTTTTTGGGTTTGAACAGCCGATTATCAAAGTTCAAGTCAAGCATAGACACGTCGCGAGCAGCGGACCGGAAATCCAGCAGCTCCTTGGGGCTAATCCAAATGGAGCCAGCTGTATTTTTGTTTCAACCGGCGGATTTACGGCAGCGGCCAAATCGTCAGCCAGACACAATGGTATGAAGCTCATCGACCTTTCCGCTCTGGTCGAGCTTGTACAGGACTGGTACGATAAGATGCCAATCGAGAAGCAGGCATTGATTCCGCTGAAACGAATCTACGTTCCTTCCTGACAAAGGAGACGAAAAAGAGGCAGCCTTGCATCATGGATGTGCGATCCATGGAGCAGGGCTGCCTTCATTTGGCTGGTTGCGATGAACTAATTCTCGAAAAACTTCGGCAAATACGCCCGGTTCGCCTCCAGCATCTCGTCCAGCATCGCCTTGGCGACGCTGACCGACGGCACGAGCGGATGATGCGCCAGCGCCTGCAGCGCGATGCTGCGATCGCCGCTGATGGCGGCTTCGATCGCGAGCGACTCGTACGTCTTGACGGCCTGGATGAGGCCGATCGACGGAGCCGGCACGGCCGTCAGCTGCAGCGGGATCGGGCCGCCGCTCGTGACGACGCAGTTGACCTCGATGCAGGCGTCGTCCGGCAGGAACGGCAGGATGCCGTTGTTCGGCACGTTCAGCGTCTGCACGTCCCCGGTGCCGTTGTGGAGCGAGCGCATCAGGTTGACCGCCGCCTCGGAGTAGTAGGCGCCGCCGCGCTGCTCCAGCTGCTTCGGCTTTTCCTTCAGCTCGGGGTCCTGGTACAGCTCGAACAGCTCCTTCTCGACGCGCTTCACGACCTCGGCGCGGTTGCCGTCCTTTTCGAACGCCGCTTTCTGGTCGGCGAGCATCGCGTCGGTCATGTAGAAGTATTTGAGATAGTAGGAGGGCAGGGCGTTCAGGCCGGAGATGAACGCGGGATCCCAGTCGGAGCCGGAGACGTTTTTGGCGGAGAAGCTGTCCTCGCCGCGGACGAGCTCGGGCAGCCGGTCGATGCCGTCGACCGTGACGCGGCTGACCCAGTGGAGATGGTTCAGGCCGACGAACTCGGCGTAGACGCGGTCCGTCGTCGTATCGTATTTGCCGGCAAGCCATTTGAGCAGGCCGATCGGGGCATTGCACAACCCGATGCTCTTGACCTTGGAGTGCTTGCGGATCGCCTCGGTGACCATGCCGGCCGGGTTGGTGAAGTTGAGCAGCCACGCGTCCGGAGCCAGCTCCTCGATGTCCCGGCAGATGTCGAGCAGCACCGGAATGGTGCGGAGCGCCTTCATCATGCCGCCGGGCCCGGTCGTCTCCTGGCCGATCACGTCGTACTTGAGCGGGATCGCCTCGTCCTGGCCGCGCGCCTCCAGCATGCCGACGCGCATCTGCGTGCTGACGAAGTCGGCGCCGGCGATCGCCGCGCGGCGGTCGGTCGTCAGATGCACCTCGATCGGCAGCCCGGAGCGTTCGACCATGCGCTTCGCCAGCTCGCCGACGATGTTCAGCTTCCAGAGGCCCGGCTCGATGTCGACGAGCCACAGCTCGCGCACGGGCAGCGAGTCATGATAGCGGATGAAGCCCTCGACGAGCTCGGGGGTGTAGGAGGAGCCGCCGCCGATGACGGCGATCTTGAGGCCTTTTTGTTCAGTCATGGTCCATGTCCTCTTTTCGTGAAAGATTAGGAATTGCGATCTCGTCGAACTCGCGGTGCTGGCGCATCCGCGCGTACATGTCCGGCGTGATGTCGATGCGGTCCGCCTCGAGCGCGCTCCAGAGGGCGCCGACGACGGGCTCGACGTCGAGCTTGACGAGCGAAGCCCGCGGAGCGGCCTCGCGCAGCATCGCGGCGATCGGGCCGCTGATCCAGCCATGGTCGCCGCGCGTCAGCAGGCTGCCTGCCAGCACGACGTCGAACGGAAGCTTTTGCATGCCGAGCCGCTCGATGACGGCTTTGACAGACAACGCGAGCTCCTCGCCCTGGTGGGTCAGGATGCGGATGGCGGCCTCGTCGCCCTCGGCGGCGGCCCGGAACAGCAGGCGCGCGGCATCGGTCGGCACGCCGAGCGAGCGGTCGAGATAGTCGTGGAACATCGCCTCGACCGTCGGGTAGCCAAGCAGCTGGAGCAGCAGCGGGGTCAGCTTCGTCGGGCCTTCGCGGCCGTCCCACGAGCGGATGACGGTGCGGAATGCCTCGACGTTAAGCCCGCCGCCGCCTCCGAAATCTCCGTACATATAGCTGAAGCCGCCGCATTGGTACGTGTCGCCGGTCGGGCTCACGCCGGCGCAGTTGACGCCCGTGCCGCAGATGACCGAGACGCCGTACGGCCTCGACGTGCCGGCCCGGAGGCCGATGATCGTGTCGCAAACGACGTCGTAGCGTTCCGTGAAGCCGATGCTGCCGAGCAGCGGGTGCAGGATGTCGAAGTCGGCTTGCCGGTCGGCTCCGGCCAAGCCGAAGCAGGAGCGAGCGAGCTGGGCGCGCTCGATGCCCGCTTGCCGCAACGCCTCGGTCACGGCGGCGTCGAGATTGCGGCGGGCGGACTCGCGGCCGTTCTGGTGGTTGCCGCCGCCGGCCATGCCTTTGCCGACGATGCGTCCTTCGGCATCGGAGATGAGCGCATGCGTCTTGGTGCCTCCGGCATCGACGCCGAGGTAGTAGCTCATGGGGTATTCTCCTTCAAGTAAGAGTGAGGCGGAGCGGTGCTCTCGCGCACGACGAGCTCGGGCTTCAGTACGATCGGCGGGGGCGCCTCGCGCCCTTCCATCTGGGCGAGCAGCCCGTCGACCGCGCAGCGGGCGATCTGCTGCACGGGCTGGGCGACGGTCGTCAGCTTCGGATGCAGCAGCGTCGCCAGGTTCTGGTCGTCGTAGCCGACGAGCGACAGGTCTCCGGGAATGGAGCGTCCCGCTTCCTGCAGCGCGTTGAGCACGCCGACGGCGATGTAGTCGTCCCCGCAGAACAGCGCCTCCGGCAGCCGTCCTTCCGCCAGCCAGCGCTTCGCGGCGTCGTAGCCCGTGTCCATGGAGTAGGTTCCTTCCTCGATGAACACCGGCTCCAGCCCGTTCTCGGCCAGCGCCTTGAGGAATCCGTTCTGCCGGTCGATCGTGCTCTTGTAGTTGCCGGGTCCGCTCAGATGGCCGATCGACTCATGGCCGAGCTCCACCAGATGCTTGCCGGCCGCATAGCCGCCGGAGTAATGCCCGACCTGTACGGCCGACAAGTCATAAGCGGGGTTCTGGTTGTCGATGATCGAGTACGGGATACCTTTTCGCTCCAGCTCGGGAATCAGCTCGTCCTCCCAGGTCGGCGACAGGATAATCATGCCGTCGACCCGATCCTTCTCCATGAGGAAGCTGCTTCCCGGCTCCCGGCAGCTCGGCGATACGGACAGCGCCAGGAAATAGCCGTGCCCGGCGAGCTCGTCGTGCACGCTCTTGACGATCGCATCGAACACCGAGTCCTGCAGCGTCGACAGCAGCAGGCCCACCACGCCCGTCTTGCCCTTGGCGAGCGACTGGGCCGCCGAGTTCGGACGGTATCCGAGCTCCTTCATCGCCTGCTGCACCTTGAGCCGGTTCTTCTCGCGGACGTTGCCGGAGCCGTTCAGCACGCGGGACACGGTGACGACGGACAGACCGGAGCGCTTGGCGACGTCGAAGATGCTTGGTTTCATGGCCAGCTCCTTTCTTGAAATTAAATCGCTTAAACTTTTGAGAAAAAAAGAGCGGTTCCGCTTCTTCGTCGGACAAGCTTGCGTTTTCGTCGTCAGACAAGCTTGCGTTCCACGGCGCAGCGAAAGCATCTTCAAAAATTAAAGCCCTTTAACTTTCCTTCGCCTATCTTACCGGAAGCCGGTCGGTTTGGCAACGCATGCCGAGGAATTTCCCGCCGCAAGCGGGAAAACGGGCCGCCGGGCGCGAAGAGGTATCGGGTAAGCACCCGCAGCGCTTGAGGAAGGAAGGCTGCATCAGGAGTGCAAAAGACGCAAGGAGGCCGATCGACCATGATTCTCGAGCATGCGCTGCTTTCCGTCATCCCCGGCAAGGAAGCCGATTTCGAGCGCGACTTCCGGACGGCGTCCGCCATCATTTCGTCCATGCGCGGCTATATCCGCCATACGCTGTCCCGCTGCCTGGAGCAGCCGTCGCGCTATCTGCTGCTGGTCGAATGGGAGACGCTGGAGGACCACACGGAGGGATTCCGCGGATCCGCCGACTATGAGCGCTGGAAGGCGCTGCTGCATCATTACTACGACCCGTTCCCTACGGTCGAGCATTACGCGCAAGTGCCGCTGCACGCAAAGGAGGAGGACCGAGCATGATCGTCCGAGACGGCGGGGACAGCTTCGTGCTGATCCGCCAGCATGACCATGCGGCAGTGTCGGAGCAGCTCGCGCGGGCGCTCGCGCCCGAACTGCTCCCGCCGGATTCTCTCCGCGCCGGCGTCGTCTACGCGGCCGCGCAGCATGACCGCGGCTGGATCGAGCTCGACGAGACGCCGATCTGGAACGACGCGGCCGGGCGTCCCTATGCGTTCGAAGATTATCCGCTGCTGCCCAAGATCGCCTACTACCGGCGCGGCATCGATGAGGTGGAAGCGGTCAGCCCTTATTCCGCGCTGCTGTGCAGCCTGTTCTACCAGGCCTTTTTCGAGTCTCTCGAAGGGGAGGCGTGCGAAGCGTTCCGGAGTGCGGAACAAGTCCGCCAGCGCAGGCTCATGATGAACCTGCGGGCGGACCCGGAGCGGACGCGTCTCGATCTGCTGCGGCTGCAGCTGCTCGACAGCCTGTCGCTGTACGTCTGTCTCAATGAGCCCGGGGCTGCCGGCCGCGACGAGCATCCCTGGTACCGGGAGGGCTTTCCCGCAGCCGACGGCTTGCTGCCGCATGGCCGCAGGCTGCGGGCATCGTGGATAGACGAGCAGCGCCTCCTCCTGTCGGAGAAGGCGCTGCTGGGCGAGACGAAGGTCGAGCTGAGGCTGAAGCGCGTGCCGAAGGCGCGGATCGCGGCTGTCGGCATCGACGAGGCCTGCCGCGCTAGCGAGCTGGAGACCGTGGAGCTGGTCTGGCGCAATCCGCCGGTGTAGCGGGACCGCGTCATGAAGTGCCGTCCGGCTGCGATTTGCGCTCGAAATGCTCAGCGATCTGCAGAATGACAATCTTGAAGATCATGTAGACCGGAATCGAGATCATGACGCCGACGATCCCGCTCACCGCTCCGGCGATGAGGACGACGATGATCGTCGTCAGCGGATGGATGTCCATCGTCCGCCCGTAGACAAAGGGCGAGATCAGATTGCCTTCGAGCTGCTGGGCGACGAGGATGATGACGAGCACCCAGACTGCCGTCGTGAACGAGTCGGTGAACGCGATGAGGATGCAAGGAATCGAGCCGATGATCGACCCGATGTACGGAATCATGTTCATCGCGCCGACGAACAGCGCGAGCAGCAGCGAGTACGGCAGGTCGACGATCAGGAAGCCGATGTAGGCGAACGCTCCGAGCGCGAGGCAGCACACGACCCGTCCGATGACGAACTCGCTCAGCATCTTGTCGACGCTGCCGAAGATTTCGATCGCGTCGGCGCGGTACTTGGCGGGCGAGAAGCGGACGAAGGACGTATAGCCCTTGCGGTCTTCCTTCAGCATATAGTAGAGCAGCACCGGCACCGTGCCGACGACGAGCGCGATCGTCGCGACGATCGAGACGGCATTCTGCACATAGGTGGACAGATAGTTGATGCCTTGCTCCAGGTAGCCGGTCAGCTTGTTCGACAAGTCGAGCTCGGCCAGGTTGAATCCGCCGAAATTCTGCGACTGCAGATAGTTGATCTGTTCCTGCACCTCTTTGGCGAGAGCGGGCAGGTTCTCGACGAAGCCCTCGGTCTGCGACTGCAGCGTCGGCCATACGAGCACGACGAGCATCGCCACGACGGCGGCCATCACGACGAACAGCACGAGCACGGCGAGCCACTTGGGCATGTTCCACTTGTGCAGTTGCGTGACGAGCGGCCGGAACAGGTAATAGAAGAAGAACGACACGACGAACGGAAGCAGCAGCATATTGAAGGCGAGCAGGATGGGGCGGTAGAGGAACTCGAGCCGGGAGAGCAGATAGAGGATGACGAGGACAAGAATGATGCTGATGCAGGCTTGATAGAATTTTCCGATTTTCAAGCGGGACGACCTCCGTTCGGACGACTGAATCCTGTATTCATTGTATACCCTGGCCTCTCGGCCCCTAACCTCTCTTCCCACCGGATGAATTCCCGCTCCGGATTCGGAAACCTTCTCGCAGCTGCTGTCGTATAAGGGAAAAGATCGAAATTGATTCACTTCAAAACCATTTACAAAAAAATATTCATTCCCTCAAGGAGGAACCCTACCATGTCTCTATTCAAGCGCCTGCGTGACCTGACCTTGTCCAACGTGTACGCCATGATCGAAAAAGCCGAGGATCCGGTCAAGATGACCGATCAGTACATCCGCGACATGGCGAGCGATCTCGAAGATGCGGAAAAGGCGGTCGCTTCCCAGATTGCCCTGGAGAAGAAGTTCAAGAAGCTGCTCGAGGAGCAGGAAGAGCTCGTCCAGCGTCGCCTGCAGCAAGCGCACAGCGCCGCGGAGGCCGGCAACGTCGATCTCGCCCGGCGCGCGCTCGCGGAGAAGCAAGCCGCCGAAGCCAAGCGGGACGAATACCGCACGGCCTTCGATTCCAACAAGGCTTCCGCAGACCTGCTTCGCGACAAGCTGGCGCAGATGCAGAAGCAGCTGGGCGAGCTCAAGAGCAAGCGCGAGTCCCTCGTTGCCCGGGCTCAGGCAGCCAAAGCCCAAGTCGAGATCAACCGTTCGATGAGCGGATTCGGCTCCGATACGGCGATGGCCGGCCTGAAGCGCATGGAGGACAAGGTGCTCGGCCTGGAATCGCAAGCCGAAGCAAGCAACGTCCTGAACGATCGGGCCAAGTCTCTCGACGAGGAATTCGAGGCGCTCGGCCGCGACAAAAAGGTCGAGGATGAGCTGTCGGCCCTGTTGAACCAATACAAAAAACCGGAATAAGGCGGCGAAGGCATGAGCTTGTTCAAACGAGTCGCAAACCTCATGCGTCGTCCGGAGCCGCCGGCGGCCGAAAAGAGCATCCTCACGCTTGGTCCGGGCGACATCTGCGAAATCTCGCTGGAGACGTACGAGGTGATCGGGCAGTCGAAAAATTTTCGGCGCAAGGAAACGTTTCTGACGCTGCAGGACGGCACGCGGCTCCGCTATCTCCATATCGAGGACCGCGAGCAGACCGAATACACGCTGTATGAGCCGATCGACGGCCGGCTGGACTCGATCGAGGAGGTGCCGTCGACGATGGCGCTGGACGGCCGGGAGTATTTCCTGGAGGAGCAGTATTCGTCTCCGGTGACGGCGCAGGGCAGGGCTCCCCATCATCCTGCGGGCGAGCTCCATGTATGGCAGTACCAGTCCGACGATCGGAAGCTGCTGCGCATCGAGTGGCAGGAAGGACGCTTCTTGCTGTACGAAGGCGAGCGGATTCCCGCAGCCGACGTCCGGACGGTGCGAGGACGATAGAGGGGCTGAGCCCTGCGTTTGCGGCATGAGCGAGAATAATCTGGGCCGGGAGGAATGATTCCTCCCGGCCTGCCGTACATCATTTACTATGAACCGCTTTCAAGGAGGGGCTGCATGGAGCGGATCGCCATCATATCCGATGTACACGGCAACATGCCGGCGCTGGAGGCGGTGCTCTTGGACATCCAGGCCCGAGGCATCGCGCGGGTCATCTGCCTGGGAGATCTGGCGGGCAAAGGTCCCGAGCCGGCGGAAGCCGTCGATGCCGTCCGCGAGCGCTGCGAGACGGTCATCCGCGGCAATTGGGATGATTTCCTTCGCTTGCCGACGGACGACGAGACGCTGAGATGGCATCAGGAGCGCCTTGGTCCGGAGCGGCTCCGCTATTTGCAGGAGCTGCCGTTCTGTACGGAGCTGCGCATCGGGGGGCGGCTCGTCCGGTTCGTCCACGCTTCTCCGCAGAGCGTCTACCGCCGCATCCAGCCTTGGGACTCCGAGGCCGACCGGTGGTCGATGTTCGATCCTCCGGACGGCTTCGAAGGTGTCGCGGACGCGCTCGGCTACGGAGACATCCACCAGGCGTATGCCCAGCATGTGCGCGGGCGGCTGCTGTTCAATTGCGGCAGCGTCGGCAATCCGCTCGATCTGAACCAGGCTTCCTATGCGGTGCTGGAAGGACGGCGGGACGCGGGCGCGGAAGCGCCGTTCGCGCTGCAGCTGATCCGGGTCCCGTATGACATCGAGGAGGCGGTGGCTCGCGCCGAGCGGCTGGCGATGCCGCAGCTGGAGCCGTACCGGCAAGAGCTCGTCACCGGGCGCTATCGGGGATTGCTTTCGTGAGAGAGGGGCAAGGAGGGGGAGTACGATGATTCGAGCGATCCTGTTCGACCTGGACCAAACGCTGCTCGACCGCACGGAGGGCTTCCGCGAGTTCGCGGGCCGCTTCGCCGCCCGCTATGCGGATGTGCCGGAGGGCGAGCGCTCCGCATGGGCGGAGCGGCTGATCGAGCTGGACGAGGACGGCTACAAGACGAAGCGCGAGCTGTTTCGCGAGCTGCCGGAGCGGCTCCCTTGCATCTGCTCCGATCCGGCCGAGCTCATGGCGTTCTACGAACGGGAATACGTCGGCAGCGCGCGGCCGATGTCCGGCGCGCCGCAGCTGCTGACATCGCTGCATCCGTATTACCGTCTCGGCATCGTGACGAACGGGACGGACGCGATCCAGCGCGGCAAGCTGGAACGGACCGGGCTCGCGCGCTGGTTCGGATCCGTCGTCGTTTCGGAGTCGGCGGGCTATCGCAAGCCTCAACGCGAGCTGTTCGCGCTGGCGCTTCGCGAGCTCGGCGTTCAGCCCGAGCAGGCGCTGTTCGTCGGCGACCATCCGTTGAACGATATCCAAGGCGCCTACTTCAGCGGGATGAAGACCGTCTGGCTGAAACGGAGTCAAGCCTGGCCGGACGAGGCGGCGGTGCTGCCCGATGCGGTTATCTCCGAGATGGCGCAGCTGCCGGCGGCGATCCGACTCGTATCGGGGCAGACGGCCGCTGCGGACTGGCGGCTCAGCAGCGGCGCCTGATACGAGTCCCTGGCAGGCGCATGAACCTGCATGAACCTGCATGAACCCGGCCTCAGCCAGGCGAGCCGGCCGCTGCGGCGGCTTCGGACCGGATAGGCAGGCTCCGGCACAACCCAAAAGGCATCCGCCGTCTTAGACGGGGGATGCCTTTTTGCCTCTTGGCGCCCGGTAGGGCTCGTTGACGATCGTGACCCGGTTCTTGCCGCTCGTCTTGGAGCGGTACATCGCCTCGTCGGCCTCGCGCACGATCTGCTCGACGCCCAGGCCCGGCCTGGAGTAGCTGACGCCGACGCTGACGGTGACGATCGTCTCTTCCTCGATCCGCCGGCGCAGCGTCTCGGCGAGCTCGGGCACGTTCTCCCTGGCGCCGACGACAAGCAGCAGCTCCTCGCCGCCATAGCGTCCAGCCGAGCCGACGTCCTGCACGAGCTCCCGCATCAGCTCCGCGATCTGCTTGAGGACGCCGTCCGCCCGGTGATGCCCCTGCGTGTCGTTCAGCTTCTTGAAGTTGTCGATGTCGCAGAAGACGACGGCGATGCCCTTGCCGCGGCGCAGCAGCAGCTCCGCCTTTTGCTGGAAGTGGCGGCGGTTGTAAAGGCCGGTCAGACCGTCGGTGATGGAGGAGCGGTACGTCGTAAGCAGCCGCTCGACGACCCACTCGAACAGCAGCAGGAACAGCAGCGTGAAGTAGACGACGGGCAGCATCCGAGAGAGCATGAGCAGCAGCGGCATGCTGCCTTGGAAGACGTAGCGGTCGGTGACGAGAGCGAGGTCCGCCGCGAAGTAGACGATCAGGCTCGCGGAATATTTGGTGCGCAGCTCGACGCCACGCGTATCGAGCAGGATGAGGAAATTGATGATGATGCCGTAGAAGTCGAGCAGCACGAGCGGCGCCGCGCGGCCGTCGGAAGCTCCGAGCAGCGCCGGATTCATCGCCAGCTCGGCCCCGGCGATCGCAAAGGCGATCGCAGCCATGATGACGAACGGAGCGCCCCGCAGCTTCGCGCCGGGATGGCTATATAATTTCATGAAGACAAAGTTTATAATAATGAATGAAAAGATTCCGAGCAGGCGCGTGGCCAGCTGGAGCAGCGGCAAGGCATCGCCTTGGTCCAGCCCGGCGAGCAGCATGACTTGCCGGATCATGAGCAGCGGCAGGGTGAGGATCAGCAGCCGGTAGACGTGGTGGCGGCGATAGCTTCGGTACAGCTTCACGCCCATGAAGATCATCAGCGCGAGCACGGTCAGCGTGCAGGCGGATGCAAAAAGTTGGATCGAGGACGGTTCTGGCCAATCGGTCATGGAAAATGCACTCCGCTCTTGTCAACATGGACCCGGCTCCCGGGACGATTCGCGAAAAGCCGGCTGACGGAAGCGAATCGCTTGCCGCCCTTTCACCGTATCGGCTGTTCCTCGTTCAACCATTAGAGGGAACATCGGTTCCATTCTATCATGGCCACGCTGGAAGGAGAGCGATCATATGGAAATTTTGCAGGCTTTGTTCTTTCCTCCCGAGCAGCCTGGAGGCGTATCCTCCATGGTTCCTTATATGCAGGACCGCTTCAACAAGGTCGGGTGGCCGACCGATCTGTTCTCGCTGCCGAAGCGGATTCGCGGCAAGGGAACCGAGCCGGTGAAGCTGCATACGTTCGACCCCGAGCCGTATCGGGACAACCCGATCGCGGCCAAGTATCTTCAGACGCTGAGCGACTATCTATGGTGGACCAAAATGCGCATCAAGCGCGGCTACGACCTGATCCATGCCCATCATCCCGTCGCCGCGCTCGTCATGAAGCAGGTCTTTCCCGATACGCCGCTCGTCGTGACGATCCACTCCAGCTACGAGCGCGAGCTGATCCTGAACGGCAGGATCGAGGAAGGCGGCCTGGAGCACCAGTTTCTCGCCTCCATCTATCGCGAACTCGAGCACGCCGCCGATCGGCTGCTGACGGTATCGGACTCCTTCCGCCGGTACATGGCTCCCTATGTCGACGATGCGGACGCCATCGGCATCATCGCCAACGGCTTCGACGAGCGGCGCTTCAAGCCGATCAGCCACGAGAACGAGGTGACGCAGCTCATCACGGTGTGCCGGCTCGTGCCCGCCAAAGGGCTCGACATCCTGCTGCGGGCCTGCGCCGAGCTCAAGGACAAGGGTCATCCGTTCGTCCTCCACATCATCGGAGACGGTCCGATCCGCAAAGAGCTGGAGGCGCTCGCGACGGAGCTCGGCTTGTACGACGACATCATCTTTTACGGCTACATGCTGCATCCGGAGGAATTCATGCCGTTCTTCGACGTGTTCGTGCTGCCTTCGCGGGCGGAGGCGTTCGGCAGCGTCTTCGCGGAAGCGGCGCTCTGCTGGCTGGCGCTCGTCGGGACCGACGTCGGCGGCATCGGCGAGCAGATCGAGGACGGGGTGAACGGACTGCTCGTGCCGCCTGACGATGCCGCGGCGCTGGCCGCGGCGCTGGAGCGGCTCATCGCCGACCAGACGTTCCGGTATCAGCTCGCCCGGGCAGCCTGGGACAAGGCCAAAAAAGCCTACTCGCTGACGAGAGTGATCTCGCAGCTGAAGCAGGTGTATCTGGAAGCGGCGCCGGGAGCGGCGGGGAGCTAATCGCTCCCCGGCCGCTTTCGCGTCTTCTTGAGCATCATGAGCGCCAGCCAGCCGAGGCTGAACAGGCCGAACAGCGGGTAGAGCGTCTTGACGAGCGGACCGAATCCGATCTGGCTGAGCAGGTAGCAGAGGACGAGGATGACCAGCAGCAGCACATCCGGGGGAACGGCCACGCGCTGCTGCAGTTGCAGCACCAAGCCGTAGATGTCGGCGATGAGCGTCGTGAAGATTTCGGAGAAGATGAGCAGGATGTAGATGAACTGGATGCCGTAGCCGAGCTGGCGCGCGATGCCGCCCATCGGAATCTCGTACTGCTGGACGCCGGGCATATGGGACGACAGCGCGATATGGCCGGCGAGCAGCATGAAGCCGATCCCGATGCCGCCGAACAGCGAGCCGAGCCGGATCGCCTTGCGGTCCTTGATCCCGGCGCCGAGCGGCACGAGCACCGCCTGCGCCATGGCCAGGTTGAACGCGGTGTACAGCAGCGGAGCGGTCCACACCCGCAGCGCCGAGTCGTCCGTCGTCAGCTCCAGCCAGCGCCCTCCGCTCGGCGAGGTGAACGTATCGTACAGCACGATCGCCGTGAACAGCAGCATGAACGGCACGACGATGCTGTTGATCGTAAGGATGGCGTTCATGCCTCGCCTCAGCATGAGGTAGCAGGCGACGAGCGTGACGAGGAGTCCGACCTGGTAGGGCAAGTTCCAATTCTCGTAAAAGATCGTCCCCGCTCCCGCCAGCATGACCGCGTTCACGCCGAGCAGGACGACGAGCATGAAGTAGCTGACGAGCCGGCCGACCGCCGGCCCGAACAAAGCCTTGTTGAGATCCTCGTAGGACTTGGCCCCGATCTCGCCGGCAAGCAGCATCATCTTGCCTCCGAGCCAGATGAACAAGGCGGTCGCAAGCGCGATCGTCAGCACCGCCCAGTAGCCGTAGCGGGTAAAGAACTGGAGGATCTCCTGGCCCGTGGCGAATCCTGCACCGACGACGGTGCCCATGTAGGTGAACCCGATCTGGAGCACGCGCAAGAAGCGCCTCTGCATGGTCTTCCCCCCGTTCCTCGCATGGATTGTCCTTACATCCTATGTGCGGCGGCGGACAGGCATGACAAGGACCCTCGTTCCGGTTGCAGGAACGGCCGGGCTATGATAATTTAACGGAAAGAATTCGCCAAGGAAGGGACCGACCCGATATGGAAATGCTCAAAAATCGAATCCTGCAGGACGCGTCGATCTTATCTGCGGACGTGGTCAAGCTGGACGCCATCCTCAACCACCAGGTCGACCCGGCGCTGACGATGGAGATGGGCCGCGAGTTCGCCCGCCTGTTCCGGGAAGCGGGGGCGACCAAGGTCATCACGGTCGAGTCCTCCGGCATCCCGGTCGCTTTCGCCACCGCCCTGGAGCTGAACGTGCCGCTGCTGTTCGCCCGCCGCAAGAAGACGCTGATCGCCGACCCCGATCATTACTCGGAGCGGGTGCCGTCGTTCACCAAGGGCATCGTGACCGATCTGATGGTATCCAAGTCGCTGCTGTCTCCGGAGGACCGGCTGCTGTTCATCGACGACATCATCGCCAACGGCGACGCGGCGCGGGGCCTCGTGCGCATCATCGAGCGCTCGGGCGCCGAGCTGGTCGGCTTCGGCGTCGTCATCGAGAAGTGCTTCCAGGCCGGCGCCAGCACGCTGCGGGAGCAGGGCATCCGCGTCGAGCCGCTCGTGCGCATCCGCTCGCTCGAGGGCGGCACGATCGTCTTCGAGGAGTAGCCGTCAAAATCGGCCCTTTCCCCTGACAGGCAGATCGCCTATAATGAAACTAGAAGATTTCTTCCAAGGGGAGGCACAAGGCGATGGAAAACGTAAATCCCGGTTTCTTCGAAGCCAAGCTGTCCGCTGCCAAAATTCATTTCGAGCGCGCGCTCGATTGCAAGCATACCGAGTTCGACGATCTGTATCCGTACATGATCGAGCATCCGCAATTTTTCTGGTACAAACGTTACGTCGCCTGGTCCGAGCTGCTGACGATCGTGAGGCTGAGCGAGGAGCTCGGAGTCGAGTGGAAGGGCCAGTTCACCGACAAGCAGGCCGACTATATCGCCAAGCGGGTCATGAGCTCGCGGGTGCTCGACGAGTGGTACGAGACCAACGATACCAAGGAGCATGTCGGCAACGCAGAATGAGCGGATCCAGCCCCGGAGCTTCCGGGGTTTTTTGATTCCGGCGGTTCAGCCGCAGGGGAGGAGGGTAATAAGATGAACCTTGCCAGCGACGATCTGCTGAACGCATTCCGGCTGTCCGGAGAAAAGGTCCGGGTCATCCGGGATGAGATGGAGCAGAACGATGTGCTCGGAATTGTCGTAGCCTGGGATGACGAACGCGTCATGATCCGCAAGGCCAGCCGGCGAGTCGTCCAGCTCAGCCGGGGCTACACGTACGAATCCGCAGCAGCTCCGCGTTCCGCGTCGTCCTGATCGACGAAGGAGGAGAGCGCGAGATGTTTTGTCCAAACGATCATATGGTGATGAACGGGGCCGAGGTCGACGGAGTGACCATATTCCGTTGTCCGGTGTGCGGCAATGTCCGCCTCGCAGGTCCAGATGGCGAGCGGCTGGCGTATGGAGGCGTGGAGGTCACGCCTTATTATTCCGGTCCGGTCGAGGAAAAGCAGGTGAACGCGACGCCCTACGGAGTCCATGAACAGCTCGAGGCCGCCGCAGGCGCTCGCGACAGCGATATTCCGTTGTACGGGGCGCCGGACGACGAGGAGAGCGGCTTCGCGCTCGCGGGCGGGCCTTACGGCTATGTTCCGGGGGACGGAGAACGGTCAGAAGCGCCTTCGCCTCCATACGGCATGCCGCCCGCGACTTGAGTGGAACGATGGCCCGACAAAAAAGTTGACAGGAACCCTCTCCGCGTGATACCTTATTAAAAGTGTCACGCGGTCATGGCGGAATTGGCAGACGCGCTGGCTTCAGGTGCCAGTGGTAGCAATACCGTGGAGGTTCGAGTCCTCTTGACCGCATTTCCTGATTCAACCATCGGCTTCCCGGCTGCTTCGGCAGGAGGGAAGCCTTTTAGGTTGCCGGCAGGCGTTCTTCAGCCACGATCCGTGCGATCCGTGCGATCGGATGAGCCCATGGGGCGGAGAGAATCCTTTTGGACCGATCTTGGCCGTACTCGTCCAGGAAGCTCATCCCGAGAAAGCGAGCTCTGTGCAAAAGGCTTGACTTCCATGCCGACGATCGGGTATATTCTTAATTGTGTTTACGCGGTCATGGCGGAATTGGCAGACGCGCTAGATTCAGGTTCTAGTGTCAGCAATGACGTGGAGGTTCAAGTCCTCTTGACCGCATTCCGATGACCCGTCCGACCGCGAGCTCTTCCATAGAGCTCGCGGTTTTTTCATCGCTCGGCATCAAGAACTTAAAATAAAATCAGTGCTTGACCCTAAGCATGGATTCATGGTATATTCTTACTCGTTGGTTATGCGGTCATGGCGGAATTGGCAGACGCGCTAGATTCAGGTACTTGTGCGAAAGCTGGTTGAGATTCCCCAAAACCCTTGTGGTTATGCGGTTTTACTGAAGTATTGGTTCCAAGTTCTCTCCTGTAGTTCTCTCCGTTTTCCGAGAGGCACATGAGGGTAAAAATGTGCGGTCATGGCGGAATTGGCAGACGCGCTGGCTTCAGGTGCCAGTGGTAGCAATACCGTGGAGGTTCGAGTCCTCTTGACCGCACCACCCTAACAATTAACGAGCTCTTGAATTTGTCCTTGTGACGATTCAGGAGCTTTTTGCATGATTGGGATTTGTAAAGTGTTGCTCATGACCTGTGCCGACGAAATCTTTGAACTGCAGTCAAGATGAGCATAAATGTTAGCCGTTGTGGAGTAATGGCTATGCCCAAGCCATTCTTGAATGTCCTTCATATTAACGCCATTTGCCAGCAATAAGCTGGCGCAGCTATGCCGAAGATCGTGAAAGCGAATCCTTCTCAAATTATGCTTCTCTAGCACAATCGGGAAGTGCTGCGTAATATACCCCGGTTTTATCAATTGCCCTAGCTTATCTACATAGATATAGTCTTTGTAGTCATTGGAGTACGAACTTTTGTAGAGCGCCTGATTTCGCTGCTGTTCCTCAAGTAATCGCAAAAGCAATTCCTGAAACGCCGGGACGAGGGGAAGGGTGCGACGACTGGATTTATTTTTGGCCCGGTCCTTTGCGATTGTGATTTGTTTGCCCTCATAGGAAACAGGAATGACGGTGTGCTGGATGGTAAGTGTCTGGTTCTGAAAGTTGATCGCCTGCCATTTGAGCCCTACAATCTCGCCGCGCCGTAAGCCATAGAAAGCGGCCAGTAGGACGGCAAGCTCGACTGGATCGCCTTTTACTGCCTCGAATAACTCCTGAAGCTCTTGATCGTTGTAGAAGCTTCCTACAAAATGGTTCTTTTTTGGGCGCTCAACTTTATCAGCCGGATTGGTTAAAATCATATCCATTTTAAGCGCGTGTTGCAGAGCTTGACGGATATAGGCATGAAAGTGTTGTACGGTACTTGTAGAAAGCTTGAACTCCTTTAACATGTGCTGGTAGAAATCATGCAAGTGTTTGGGTTGTATCTCCAGCAGTCGAAATCCTTTTTCACGAAAGTAAGGGACGATTCGGCCTTTGACCCCAAAGGTGTACGCGGCATGAGTAGTGACTTCGACTCGATGCTTCATCATTTCCAGCCATTCCAACATGAAATCGCTGAAAAGAACACCGGCTGGACTGTCCGCGTCTGGAGTGGCTTTCTTCTCAATCGGCGGCGTTATTTCCTCGACAATCGTTTCAGAAGGAATTTCAAAGCTCTTGCGTGCGTCTTGCAGCATGCTTTCTGCTTTCTTCTTGTTCCCCTTTGTCGGTAACCCTGTTGCAATCCATTTGGTTCTCCGCTTGCCCTCTTCGTCTTTGTAATTCAGAACGATATAATAATTCCCTTTCTTTTCTTGCAGATGGCCTGCTACCATCGTAATCCCTCCCAGGATAGCAGCCCGGCTTCCTACCATCGACACTTTAATGATAACAGGCATAGAAAGATTAGTTCAATGCTGTAAAGCGTCATAGTCGAGTGGAGTGCCGGGGGTCATGATTTCCCGTAAATAATGGATGATGCTCAGCTTCGGGATTCTGTAGAAGCGCCCGATGCGAAAGTGGGCGATGCGCCCTGATTGGAGTAATTTGCGGCCTGTCTTGGTACTAATGCCGCCTAACATGGTACACATTTGCTCGACATTTACGACATCAGGCATGGTCTGAAAAAGAAGTTGGTAAGGATCAGGTTCAAGAACTGGTTGATTTTGATTGTGTGGCATGGGCGAACTCCTTATTCAACATAATTCGATTGAGATGAGGTTCTGAAATATCCCTCTACTATCCGTTTCATTTTTTGGGGGAAATCGGACACTTCCGAGAAAAAATTTACTTTATTCGCTGAAAACAGAATGGGCGTGAGTATGGAGTTCATGTCTGTTGTGAAATTCTGGGGAATGTGCGGTGGTCAATAGAGGAAATGAAAACCTTTGTAAACCTGTGTTTGAAGGAGGACTCGCACCTGCGCGAATGCTATGAAATGATCAATGTCCTAAAACACTAGAACATATCTTATATTAAAGAGTTTTTCAAACATACGGAAAGGATGCAGTTACACACAATAATTTGCGGCAGCACCAAGCTCTATGAAGAGTTTGATGCTGCCGCTTTTATTTTCATAAATATTTTTTGAGAGAAGGGTCCGGTTTGGCTTCAAAAATGAAACGGATGGTAGAGGGGATACATCCCTCCACCGTTCTTTGACAATAACATAACCACTCATCCGGTACGTTCCCCGCATACCCGAAAGGGAAAGCCATTTTGCAGGTGCGCCACGACCATCCTTTATTTGGGGTGCGAGCGATCTTTACCTATGCAAAAATAAATGATGGTATCATTTTGGCGATAATCTATGCGGCGGGATAATGATACTTCCGTCTAGCCATAGTTATCGCAATGGGGGCGGCTTGCAGTGATCCTGGAAGGGGCGACAGCCTATGAGGACGGTTAACCGCCGTTCGCTGGATGAGTTTATTATCATTGAAAGTAACATATCTGTTATGTGTGATTTTAATTGATCGACGTGTTGAATAGGTTATTTTACGATGAAGGCTTTCCCGGATAAGCGTCAAAATATGATACAATATTATACATATCGTCCGTCCATATAACATGTTAAGGAGTCGTGTCGTTGAACAACTGGCTACCATTTATTATTGTCGTGTTAATTATTGTTATTGGTTTCGTCAAAACAGTTGCTACTCTTCGAACCACAGTAAAAAACGAAAACTTCGCTATCGAGTTTATGAATAATTATAGAGATTTTTGTTCGCCGTTGTTTCAAAACACATTCAACGGCGACAAATACCAATGGCTAAAAATGAAATCAACAAAGATGCAAACGTTAATGGGGTCATTCGGTATAGCATCGGTGTATAAACCACCCGGCGCGAATCATTATTTTAGGAACTATGAAATTATCGTAAACGGAATAAGTGGCATTAGAGAAAACTATTCAGAGATGGTTAATAGTTATAGTTTGGATTTGGAACGTCGAATATTGCAGGAAGTTATCAGTACGATAGACGATGTGTTGCTTACGTTTATAGGCGCCGCAGAAGGCTGGGTGAATGAAGCACAAAAGGAAGTGAAGAACCCGTTAATATGGCTTCGTGAAGGGGTCCGCTTTGTTGTTACAAGTCCAATATCTTTGATGTATTGGTCAGGATTAGTACGATATAGGATGTACAACACACTTTCAAATAACTATCCAGTCAAGCTGCTTTCCTTTCTTATTGGTGTGATAGGTCTAGTCAGTTCAATTGTTACGATTGTAACTGGATATACGCCATTTAGATCGATGATCGGTTTTTAATAGGGGTGAATCGTTAAAATGTCATTGTATTCGCGAGATTATACGAAACTTACCGAAGAAGAAAGAATTACATGGGAAGCGATGAAACAAGATGAAAAAATAGGCACAGGAAGATGGCGGAAAAGAAGTCGTTATAGAGAATATCCGAAGGCAGCGCGGCATTTCATGAGCTTATTTCCAAACAATTTTTTGGATGTCGAAGAACTGAGAGAAGAAGATAGATTGAACCATCTAACGGAAAAGTTCCTTGTTGAACTAGACAAGCCGGATGCCACCGAAGCTTCGATCATGAGGTTTATAAAACAGAACCAAGCGTATTTTATAATTGGTTCCATTCTCAAAGACCACAACTTCGGGCATCATGAAGCCTACGTTATACCGGAATTTTGGTTCGGCAATACATACCGCGTTGATTATCTGATAATTGGGAAGAGATCAGGCGGCTACGAATTTATTCTCGTTGAATTGGAACACCCCAAAAAAGACATTACCATTAAAGACGGCGAATTAGGTGCGGCGTTTCGTAAGGGGATTAAGCAAATTAACGAATGGAAACGATACCTTGAACCTAATTTTCCCACGCTTGAAGAATCGTTTAACAAATACAAACATCCGAACATGGAACTACCCCGCGAATTTCTTAAACTAGATAAAACGCGGATTCATTACACAGTTGTAGCGGGACGCCGCGAAGATTTTGATGAAAATACTTACTGGATTCAACGCAATATGAAGGATAACGATAAAATTAGTCTTCTTCACTTCGATAATTTATACGATAATGTTACCGAGATCATTGGACGATCAACGTATTAAGAAATATCCTTGTGGTCAAGTGACTTGGATTTGGGCGTGGGATGGGTAGATATGTTGAACGAAAGAGAATAGTTTCGCGATTTGTTTTTGATGCCAGATTGCTATATTCGATGAATGTCCAAGAGAATGCCTTCCACTTTCGGGGGCGTTCTCTTTTTATATAGATACTTTTCAAAAAAGCCGATTGTCTGAACTATTGAATGTTCAGTGCAGTCGGCTTTTTTGCGTGAAAGGAGAGTTGTTGGATGAGCAAAGTAATCGCTCTCGCCAATCAGAAAGGTGGCGTCGGCAAAACGACAACGGCGGTCAATCTCGGTATTGGCTTAGCGGCTGAAGGTAAGAAAGTTTTGCTGCTGGACGCGGATGCGCAGGGCAACCTGACGGATTCGTTAGGCTTCCATGAACCGGATAGTCTGTCCATTTCACTCGCCACAATGCTAGTGAAGGGCATGACGGAGGAGCCGTATGAACCGAGGGAAGGTATTTTGCACCATCACGAAGGTATCGACCTGATGCCGGGAAACATCGAATTATCGGCGGTCGAAGTGGCGCTCGTCAATACGATGAGCAGGGAAACGATTATGCGTTCGTACATCGATTCCGTAAAAGCAGATTACGATTATATCCTGATCGACTGTATGCCGAGCTTGGGCATGATGACGATCAACGCATTGGCAGCGGCGGATAGCGTCATCATCCCGGTACAGGCACACTATCTGCCCGCCAAAGGCATGACGCAGCTTTTGCAGACGGTTGCCCGCGTTCGGCGTCAAATTAATCCGAAGCTGGCTGTGGACGGTGTGCTGCTCACGATGGTAGACAGCCGAACCAATTTCGCCAAAGACATTTCTTTAGTTTTGCGTCGGGATTATGGGGATAAGCTGCGTGTATTCAATACAGAAATCCCCCTGTCCATCCGCGCGGCGGAAACAAGCGCCAAGGGTAAAAGCATTTACGCCCACGATCCGAACGGACAGGTTGCTAAAGCCTACGCTGCACTTACGAAGGAGGTGCAGGATATTGGCAGCGAAAGAAGATCGGCTCGCCAGCATAAAGCTGACCAAAGTCGATGATTTATTCTCGACAGAGGAAAGCCGCAACGATTCGCAACGGGAAAAGGTGATGGATATTCCATTGGCTGAAATTAGTGAATTTCCCGGTCATCCCTTTAAGGTAAGGGCGGATGAAGCGATGTTAGAAATGGCGGATAGTATCAAGCAGTATGGTGTCCTTGTTCCCGGCTTAGTTCGGCCAAAGGTAGGCGGTGGATACGAGATGGTATCCGGCCATCGTCGAAAGAAGGCAAGTGAATTGGCTGGTATGGAGACAATTCCATGTCTCGTTCGCGAGTTGGATGACGATCAGGCGACTATCATCATGGTGGATAGCGTGCGCCCGTAAGCAACCCGAAAGGTGTTGCGCGGAGCATTTGGATGTTGCCTTAAGCAAGCAACAAGTAAAAATATCAAAGTGCTATCAGGCACAACTTGCCATCGACAACTAACCCAGCGGGGAAACCCAAAAGGAAAAACAGCATGTTGCTAAAGGCATAAGTCAGATTAACTTCCAAATCTGCGACTGAATGCCGAGATGGAAAGTCATGTATGAGGATGAAAGCTAAACTGCTTGAAGGGCAGTCAGAGATTGGGGCTAATCATCCCCACGGCGAAAGGAAGATGATACGCCGTTGTTCCGGCAGAAAGTATTTTGCTGTCTGCTATCTGCGAGATATTCGGAACAAATCAGCCACAAGAAGTGGAAAATGACGAAAACCCCATCCGACAACATGACAAGCTTATCCAAATGTCTCTAAACGGGGATTGCCTAAACTGAAATGCCCACGGGCTATTCACTATTAAGGTGATGAATATTCAGCATGGCAACGGAGCCGTCGTAGTAGTCCGAGAGCGTTAACGGCGCTTACATGGCGAAGGACGGCAGTCTATCTTTCAATACAAAATTGGGAAGGATGTGTGAGACATTGAGAGAACCCATGAGTGTATTGAAAAATCTTTCAGAGAGAGCAACAGACAAACAGTACAAATTTCAGCGTCTGTACAGGAATTTGTACAACCCGGAATTCTACTATCTTGCTTATCACAACATCAGAAGCTCCCCAGGCAGTATGACACCCGGTGTGGATGGTACAAGCATAGATGGTATGAGTGAAAAACGCATAGAGGCCATTATCCATTCACTCAAAGATTTCAGCTATCAGCCAAATCCGGCAAAGAGGACATATATTGCGAAGAAAAACAGTAGCAAGAAGCGTCCGCTGGGTATCCCGTCTTCCAACGATAAATTGATACAGGAAATTGTGAGAATGCTGTTAGAGAGTATCTACGAGCCTAATTTCTCGAAAAATTCACATGGATTCAGACCCAAAAAAGGCTGTCAAACGGCTTTACTGCAAATTCAAAACAATTTTACAGGTATCAAATGGTTTGTGGAAGGCGACATCAAGGCATGCTTTGACAGTTTTGACCACCATGTACTAATCAGCATACTCCGCAGAAGAATCCATGATGAAAATTTCATTGCACTCATATGGAAGCTGTTAAAAGCAGGGTACATGGAGCAATGGCAACACCACAAGACGTTTAGCGGTACACCTCAGGGTTCGGGAGCAAGTCCAATACTGGCAAACATTTACTTGTCAGAGTTGGATAGCTTCATGGAACAGTATAAGGAAAGCTTTGATTACGGCTGTAGCAGTGCTAATCTCGACTATGGCAAAGCCGCAAGCAAGCTATTCTACATCAGAAGAACAAACCGAAATAATTGGGGAAAATGGAGTGCGCTTGAACGTAAAGAAGCATTGCTTATACAGAAGCAGGCGCAAGATAAACTTCATTCACTTCCCAGTAAACTGCAATGCGATACCGGATTTAAAAGGATACAGTATTGCAGATATGCTGATGATTTCATCATTGGTGTAATCGGTTCACGCGAAGATGCTGAAAAACTGAAAACTGTCCTAAAAGAATTTCTGCACACCGCCCTGAAACTAGAATTGTCGGACGAAAAAACCAAGATAACGCATTGTCTGGATAAAGCGAGCTTTCTTGGTTATGACATTACGCTTTCTAATTCTACATCCATAAAAAAGGACAAGCGTGGTCAAATGCGTAAGACAAACAGTGGAACGGTCAAGCTGTATGTGCCTAAAGAAAAATGGCTGAACAAGCTGAAAGAGTACGGGGCTATCGCAATCCGGCAGGATGATTGTGGCAGAGAGAAATGGGTTACACTTCATCGAAGTGAACTTGTTAATCGTACTGACATAGAAATCCTGTCCAAAATCAACGCTGAAATACGGGGTATGTACAACTACTACTGTATAGCCAACAACGCAACGGTCATAAAAAACTTTGCGCACAATTTGGAATACAGCATGTACAAGACCTTTGGCTTGAAATTCAAGTGCAGCGTTAAGAAAGTCATTGCTAAATTCAGTCGCAACGGCGTATTTGGAGTAGCCTATGAAACGAAAAGCGGAAGAAAATTCAGTGAGTTATACAATTCTGGGTTTAGACGTAAAAAACGTGCAATCCCATTTGACACTGACACTCTGCCGCAACACATCTATTTTGGGCGACCAGATCAACTACGTGCACGGCTGAAAGCAGGGGTTTGCGAACTATGCGGAATTGACACTGAAAATGCCCAAGTCCATCATGTGCGAAAACTTAAAGATTTAACCGGTAATGCACCGTGGGAAGAAATGATGAGAGTAAAACGGCGAAAGACGCTCGTCGTTTGCTCTGCTTGCCACGAGAAAATTCATCTAATCTGAAAGATGATAGACGGAGAGCCGTATACACCGAGAGGTGTACGTACGGTTCGGGGGCGAGGTCACGGAAACCTGCTGTAGCAATGCAGTAAGGCGCCGTTGACCTTAGCCTACAACCTGCAACGGGAGTATATTTCTCCGAGTGAAAAAGCTTTTGCCTACAAAATGAAATTGGAAGCAATGAACAGACAAGGACAACGAACAGATTTAACTCGTTCCCAAGTTGGGAACAAGTCTGCTGCAAAGAAATCAAGCGAGATATTAGCAGAACAGATGGGCGAAAGCAAAAACCAAATATTTAGATACGTTCGCCTAACCGAACTCACTCCTCACATTCTCGAAATGGTAGACGACAAACGGATTGCCTTTAATCCTGCCGTTGAGTTATCTTACTTGGCCGAGAAAGAACAGCAAGCCCTATTCGATACCATGCAGGCAGAGGACTGCACGCCTTCACTTGCACAGGCTCAGCGTATGAAAAAGATGAGTCAAGAAGGCAGGCTGAATACAGATGTCATTTACACCATACTAACGGAGGAAAAGCCGAATCAGAAAGAAAAAATGAGTATTCAGCGAGAACGAATCGACCGCTTTTTCCCACGAGACTTCTCGGAAAAACAAAAGGAAGACCTGATCGTGCAACTGCTGGAAAGCTGGTACAAAAGGCGGCAGAGGGAGCACGAACGGTAATTCCCCCGTTGCCGCCTTGTTCATGCACCCTCTCCCCTGACGGAGAGCTTTTTTTATGCCCATTTTCGGGGAGGAGATCATCCAATGGACTTTACGAAAGGAAAACGGCGTCAGTATGAACGTCTGATGAAAGAAAAGCCGGGTTTTGCGCGTAGTAGGCCATCTGAGGAGGAAGAAGCACAACTGCGCAAGCAGGCTCAGGAAGCCGAAGGCTGGCACAAGAAACGTGACCGCAAAAAGAACCGGGAGGGCTGACGATGGAGCAAGAGAAACGAATGGCCGGTGACTACGAAGTCTATCAAGCGCTACCCATTGGCAGGGTGGAGGTTGTTTTAGGCATCGACATCACGAATACCGAAAAGCCCTATTTGGTTTGCTACTGCTCGCAGAATAATTTGTTTGGTATCGATCAGTATTACGGTGCAGAAGGATATGAGGATTACCTAGTCGCAATGCAGGAATTTACCAAGCTATTGCAATGGGAAATCGAGAAACTCCAGACCGAGCGCGCTACGATCACGGAGCCGATGCCTCCCATTCAACCGGACCAATGCCTGCCCATCAAAAGTGACGATGATCTCGGCGGCAGAATTGTTGTGACCCGTTTGGATTGGTTGCGGCCGGAATTTCGCACGGCAGACCATCAGTTGATTTGGGTAACGGGAGGTTTCGGGGCTTCGGGGAACTCACGTGGGCGGGCGGTCTATGCGGAAACCCTCTATTCCGGCGATGAATACCGCTATAACCGGGAAGACCTGATGGGGTTCCTGAAGCCGGAGCATACGCCCACATGGGCGGCCGAGAAGCTGGCACAACGACAAGCGGAGCAAGCCCCATCAAAGCCGCGTCCGCGAGGCGAAGCGCGTTAAGAGAAGCGCAAGGTATCTTCTATATAAATGAAAGGAGATCGTGAACGATGTCATGGACGTATCGACACCGCAAGACGCTCATCATGGGAGCCATTGCGATCAGCGTGGCGCTTCTGGTAGCAGCGGCCTTGTATATGCTGATGCAGCACACCGACCAGCAGCAAAAGCAGCAACAGATGAAAGAGGAGTATGAGCGGCAGATTCAGCAATTGAAAAAGGAGGAGCAGCAAAACAGCCGAAATGTCTGGACGACTGCAAAAACGATACCGGCAGGCGTCTCGCTCAAAGCGGATGACCTCAAGGCTGTTCCGATGCCCGTCAGTTTGGTTCCGCCGGGCGTAATCACCGACCGGGAAAGCATCATCGGCAAAAACGCCAAGATCGAGCTTGCATCAGGAATGCCGCTACTTTCCTCTTTATTGTACGAAGGACAGCCCATTCCGAAGGATTTGCGCATACAGGAGTTTCAGGTCATTCAGCTTCCCTCTAATCTCAAGCCTAACCAATATATAGACGTTCGCATCGGCTTTCCAACCGGCGAGGACTTTGTTCTTTTATCTAAAAAGAAGGTACAGGAGCTGTCCGGTACGGTTGTGTGGCTGGAACTGAATGAGATGGACATCCTCCAAACGTCCAGCGCAATTATTGATGCGTACTTGCAGGGAGCGCGGCTGTATGCCCTCCCGTACATCGAGCCGGGCTTACAGGAAGCGGCTGTGGTCAACTATCCGGCCAATCAGAAGGTATTGAACCTGATGGCGGTCGATCCCAATCTGCTCGAAACCGCAAAAATCGAACTTGCCCGCGCGCTGCGTCAAACGCTGGATGGCAATTTGAAGGCGGTCAGCGACTCGGACAAACTTCGCGTCACCAGCGGTAGTGTAACCGTGCAGCAGCAGTTGCAAAACGAACGGATGACGACGCGGCAGGGCAATGCCATGGGCGGAACACAGCCAGTAGGCACACCGCAGTCTGGAGAATCAGCAGTTTCGACGAATGGTCCGCAGCCTAGCGTGAGTGATGCTGCTGGTGCAGCAGCTACTCAATCTCCGAAAAATCAACAGACGCCCCCTCCTGCCGTTTCGCCGTCGCTGCCATCGGGTATGCCTCCTGCAACCGAAGCGCCTCCGGCAAGCGAAGATAAGTGGGAAAACATCTTCAATCAATGAGGAGTGCGGATATGAAAAAAATTGTTTTTATCGGCGTAGCGGACAAGACGCATGCTTTGTTGGTGCTTGGCCGCTTGCTTGTGGCCTTGGGGAATAAAGTGCTGTTGGTGGATTCCACCGTCACGCAGTCGATTCGGGGTTATCTGCCGCACGCCTATGCCAATAGCGCCGTTCAGGATTATGAAGGTATGGATGTGGCCTACGGCTATCTCACTCCCGAACAGCTTGAACGAGGCTTGGCACAGGCAGGGACGACACCGGCATACGACATCATGCTGGTGGACACTGACCATACGGAATTTGTTTTCCACCACAACCTGTCCCAGTTTGATAAGCGGGTGTGGTGCTGGGATGGAAGGCGGTTATCGCTGGAGAAAAACGAGGAGCTGATGCTTCGTCTCGGCTTACAGAACACGGAAGAGCCTATCTCGTTTTTCGAGTTGCTCTCCCCTGACATACCGGGAAAGTTGGCAGCGTGGCGAGCCGAAAAGCGGTTGCGGCATATCCAGTTGGAGGATACGGTGTTTCGCTTCCCTTTTGACGAACGCGATGCAGCCGTCGATTTGAACAATCAACACCACGGCCGCATCGACCTTCGCGGGCTGACCGGGGCGTTTCGCGAGATGCTGCTGACGATGCTGGAGCAGCTTGGCGATTGCGACCGCAAGACAGCGCGACGAGCCTGGGCAATCGCCCGTAAACGGGTGCGGGTGTGGTAGAAAGGAGAACGTTTATGGGAGCTACCGTTGTATTTTGGAGTCCTGTATCAGGTCAGGCCGGGACAACGACTAATCTGCTCGCCGCGGCGACGTGCATGGGTTTGGAATATTCGGCGCGATTGCTGTTGCTTGGGCATTTGCTAAGCAGTTACGCCGCTGTCGAACGAGCCTATTATCGACCTGCCGGAAGAGAGGACATGCATACCCCGGACACGGGAATTGATGCGCTCTTGCGTCTGCTGAAAAACCGCAAGCTGGAGCCTGTCATGCTGCGTGACTATGCCCATCCGTTACTGCGGGATCGCCTGGATATTTTGCCCGGCTCCATCAAGCAAGAGGATATCTTTATCGAAACGGCAAAGGAATGGCTCACACCGCTGCTTGCGGTTGCCCGCCGCGCTTACGATGTAGTGCTGTTGGATGGGGGGAGCGGCAGCGGGTCGGCTTGGGACGAAATGCTGCGGCAGCAGGCGGACGTATGGGTCGTCTGCCTGCCGCAAAACCGTCTCCTTCTAGAGCGATTTTTTCAATCGGCAGAAGCAGCGATGCTGCAAGGCCGAAGAACGCTGCTCGTGTTCGGACAGTACGACCCTTATTCGACGCTCACTTCTAAAAATCTCATGCGTCAATTCCGTATAGGACCGACCGTGTACCCTGTTGCACATAATACAGGCTGGATGGATGCGGCACAGCATGGCGAAGCGAATCCTTTCTGGTTTCGCAACAGAAAGATAGCAAGCGGTCATGAGAACCACCTGTTCGTGCAGCAGGTGCGACGATTGGCGCAGGCTGTGATAGAAAGCGCAGGCGCAAGGCAGCACCTTTTCGAAGGGAAGGAGGGCGACACGCCATGACGGCTTTGCTCAATGCCTTCATCCTGATCGCGCTCTTGTTGCTTTCAATCTTCTTCCTTTATTTGCGCCTGAGCCGACGATTGCCGGAACGGACGGACGACACATCGGTATATACGCTGGAAGCGATGACCACTTTCGTAAAAGCAACGCTACACGAGTTAACCAGCAGCAACCTAGCCGACTTCGGTTTGTCGGAGGAAGAATACCGCCGCCGAAAAAGCAAACGGGCGGAGCTGAAAAAGGCGCTGCGGGGCTGCACCTCCGGTGATCTGCGGGACAAGGAATACGTCAAGGAGATCATTGCCGACCTGCTCGTGCAGCGCTATGAGTTGGACGATGCGAATTTGAACCTCCTGCTGCCATTTCATCAGCCGGAGTCCCTCTCCGCGCAAGACCAGTTTGATATTCTGCTTTACACATATAAAAAGGAAGCCGGGCTTCATGCGCTCGACCGGCTCGTTCAAACCTATGAATGGGATCGGCAAAGACGAAACGAGGAAGGCCAGCTTGAAACGTACCGGATTACGGCGGAGGATATTCGTAGCGTCTTCGCCCGTGAAGCGCCGCGTTTGACGACGGACGATAAGCTCCAACTTGTCGTCCAGCGGATTTATCAGCATTACAAGGGATTCAGCGTCGTGGACGAGTTGCGCGACATGCGTGTGGACGGCGTATCCGGGGGCGTATCCGGTCTGCCGCCGCTCATGTGGGAGGGCGAATGGTCGCTGGAGGAGGACGCACAGCTTCAGTCGCTGCCCCGTTCGCATGACAGCATATGGCTGTTTTACAAGGGGAAGTCCATCCACCTGAGCTTCTTGTCCTTCGGCTCCGAGCAGGAACTGCGACGCGTTTGCCAGATCATCTACAAGCACAATTTTCCCGGCCAGTTGTCCGAGGCGAACGGATTTAAGGTCAATGAAATGGCAGACGGCTCCCGCGTCGTCGTGCTACGCCCCCGATTCAGTGAATCGTGGGCTTTTTTTGTGCGCAAATTCGACGTGCAAAGCGCGACACTAGAGCAGTTGATTCAGGACGAAGGCGCGGAATTGCCGATTGGCCTCATTCGTTACTTGGTATCGGGTGCGCGGATCACCGCGATTACCGGCGCGCAGGGCAGCGGCAAAACAACGCTGCTTATGGCGATGGTTCGTCATATTCCAGAAGTGCTGCCGATCCGGGTACAGGAAATGAGCTTTGAGCTTCAATTGCGCAAAATTTATCCAGAACGCAACATCGTCAGCCTGCGCGAAACCGAGACGATTTCCGGTCAACAGGGGCTGGACATCCAGAAGAAGACGGACGGCTCTGTCAATATTTTGGGCGAGGTAGCGACCGACCCGGTCGCCGCTTGGATGGTTCAGATGGCACAGGTGGCGTCATTATTCACCTTGTTCACGCATCACGCCAAAACCTTCCGTGACCTTGTGCTGTCTCTCCGCAATTCCTTGTTGAAAACAAAGGTGTTTACGAACGAGCGTGTGGCGGAGCAGCAGGTCGTCAGCGTCGTCAATTTCGATATTCACCTCCGCCGCGACCTGGACGGACGGCGCTATATCGAGCGCATTACGGAATGCGTCCCAGTGCCGCAGGAGACGGCGTACCCGGAAGCCTTTCGCGGGAAAATGACAAAGGACGAACGGATGGCAGCCTTTATGGAAACGACGCTCGAATACTTCCGCCGCTCGACGGATCGCCCGCTGTACACCGCCCGAAATCTCGTCGAATACCGCGACGGCCGTTACGCTGCCGTTCATCCCCTGTCCGAGCAAAGTCGCTGCGAGATTGCGGAATACTTGAGCGGCCCCGATAAGGCCGTCTTTGATGCGTTTCTGGCATCCCATTGGGGGGATGAGACATGATTCAGGAATGGCTCTCCCCTCTGCTCGGCATCGCAACCGTGCTCTTTCTTGCCGCTGTCGCGGCCTTCCTGTGGCTGTCCCGGCGTGATTCGGAGGTGGCGGCAGTCCGGCGCTACGAAGCGCTGCGTAAGCCGGGGCAAGCGCCTCGCAAGCAGGCGGTTTACAGTTTCATGCAGCAGCTATACAGCGTTTGCGAGCAGATGCCGGTTTTAAGGATGTACTTGCTGCACCTTCGCAGGCGATTGGTCATCCTGCGGCTCGGGGACGAATGGAAGCTGCGGCTTGAGGTGATGAAATCGGCGCTCTTGATGTGGCTTGTCCTGTTTTTGGCCGCGATTCCGCTTGTTTTGGCGGTGCGCGACCCTTACACGCTGGCGATGCTCGGCATTGGTCTTTGGGTCGGCCACGGCATCCTCTCGGATATGGGTGTTTATCGGCTCGAAATGCGGCTGCTGCGACAACTTCGTCTGTTTCTTGGGGATGTGAGACATCATTACCATCGTCACGGGATGGTAGATGAAGCCGTCTATGAATCGGCGGACAGCGCGCCGTATGAAATGGCGCTGCACGGGCAAGAGCTGTACGACATGCTGACGGACAGCGACGCCGAAGATAAACTGGCGCAATATGTGGAGCATGCCCCGAATCGTTATTTGCAGGGCCTTGCGGGATTGTCATATCTCATCAAGGAGCATGGCGATCAGCAAACGGAAAGCGGTTCGGTCTACCTCAAGGGACTGGAAAAGCTGTCCATCGAACTGAATCTGGAATTGCTGCGTCGCGAGCGTCTCAGCTTCTTATTACAGGGGCTGACCGTTATCGCGCTGCTGCCGCTGCTATTTACCCGTCCGATTGAAGCCTGGGCTAGCCACTTTTTTCCGGCAATGGACACGTTCTACGCCAGCGCTTTCGGTTGGGCCGCCAAACTCTGTCTGCTTGTCGTCGTGTGGCTATGCTACGTGCTGCTGCGCAACCTGTCGGAGCTGGATGCGACAGCAAGGCCCACCAGCCGAAAAAGATGGGAGCAACGGGTTTATGGCTGGCCGTGGATGCGCTGGCTGGCCCACCGGCTGGGGCCGGTTCCCGGCTCGCGAGAAGCGGAACGGATAACCCGGCTGCTCAAGGATACAGCCTCTCCCTTACGTCTCGAATGGTTTTACGTGCAGCGGATCGTAGCCGGGTTCGCAGCCTTTTTGGCGGTGCTGGGCTTATTCGTGTCCTTGCATGCAGCGGAGCGGCATCAGGTGCTGTATTCACCTGTGAAGCCGGGAACACTTTTCGGGCAGTTGTCCCCGGAGGAGGAAACGAAGGCACGGGAAGCCGCCGCGCTGGATCGCAGGATGCTCGATCAATTAAAGGAGGTGAGGCCGCGAAGCGAAAATAGCGTCATCAGCCTGCTGCGCAAGGACCCGGCTGCACAGGTCAAGGAGGATCAGCTTCGAGAGGCGGCGCGGCGCATCCTGGGCAAGCTGGAGAAGCTGAATAAGCCTTTTCTGGCGTGGTGGGAAGCGTTTTTGGCTTTCGCCGCAGGATGGGGCGGGTACACGCTGCCAGTTGGTATTCGGCTGTTCCAGCGGCGTATGCGGCAGATGGAGATGAAACACGAGGTGGATCAGTTGCAGGCCGTGATTGCCATGCTCGCCGGGATGGATCGGATGTCGGTTGAACAGCTTCTGTTATGGATGGAGCAGTTCGCGCAGGTCTTCAAGGAGCCACTGCAAGCCTGCCTTCTTCACTTTGAACAGGGTGAGGAGCAGGCGCTTGCGCAGCTCAAAGAAGATGCACCGTTTCTACCTTTTGTTCGGATCGTGGAAAAGCTGGAAATGGCTTCGCAGCATTTGACGATCCGGCAGGCATTCGACGATCTCGAAGCAGAGCAGGCGTTTGCGCGGGAGCAGCGCAAGCAGGAGTATGAACAGTTAATTGAACAAAAGGCAGGCTGGGGACGCTGGATCGGGTTTGCCCCCTTGATGACGTTGATATTCGGGTATTTGGTCATTCCGCTTGTCGTCGTCAGCCTACATCAGATGACCGTGTACTACGATCAGCTTCAACGCATCCAGTAACCCATATAGACGCTTTCCTTCATCAGCGGGAAGGCGTTTTTTTTATCCCCTAATCAAAGGAGAGAATTGTACATGTCCAATGCGCAGAAGGCACTTGTCATGGCAGCAGGAATCTTCCTTGCCATCGCACTCATTACACTGGCTGTCGTGCTGTTTATTTCCGCCCAGGATTCGACCAAGGCGGCTCAAAGCAATTTTAGCAATATCCAGACGGAGCTTTCACAAACGGCGTTTACGGTGTATGACAATACGACGCTATCGGGCAGTCAGGTTGTCAACGCGCTTCGCAAGTTCCGCGATCAGGACCAATTTGGCATCCAGATCGTTACCGGCAAAAACCCGACCGGTCAGTGGTACGGCAAGGTTATCAATACCGGTGTGCCTCTGGATAGCATCACCTACGGCGCAATCGTCGGAGCCGCACCCGGCCAGATTAGCCAGACCGTAGACGAAGCGGATATCAACTACGTTAATCCAAGCGGCAAGTTCCGCAGCACGCTGGTGCTGGACAGCAGCAATGTCATTCGCGGCATCGTCTTCCGGCAGCAATAAGGTCGGATGAGGTTACGAAAGCGTCCGGCCCAGGTTGGACGCTTTCGTCATGAAGGAGGTGTAACACATGAACTATGCGCCAAGAACGATGCTGGAGATGAGCGCAGCATTGCTCGTTTTCCTCATGGCCGCAGGCAGCGGTCTGATTTTGTTTCAGACCGGTGCCTCACTCAATTCGCTTGCCTATGTAACCGGCCAATCGCAGGATCGTAACTTGCAGCAAATCGCTGTACCGCTCTCGGGCGACGGTTCGGTATCCGGTGCGGAAGTGCTGCAAGCTATCGCTCGCCTAGATGAAGGAGATGCGGAAATGGTGGTAGACGGCGTTCGGTTCGCGCCGCCGCTGGAACGGGAGCAGCTTTCGTCCGCAGGCATACGTCTAAAGGGGCGTTATCAGCCCGCCTATGAACGGGACGTTTCTGGTCACTTGCAGCGCCTGACACTAAGGAGCCTGCCATGAACAGTCTGATCAAAATTTTCGCCGTATTGATCGCTGTTCTGCTGCTCTATCTCTACCCGCTCTCTGCCGCCTTTGACCAGCAGGACGATATTTCGGAACTTGTTGCCTTGCGCGCGACGACAGCCTTCGTCGATGCGGTTCGGGACAAAGGCGGCATCACGCCAACGATGTACAACGATTTCATGACCGCGCTTGCGGCGACCGGCAATACCTTCGACGTTCAGATGGAGCATGACAGCAAGAAGTACGTGCCGGTTTACGACGATCCGACACGGCCCGAAACCTTTAAGGGCAACTACGAGGTACAGTACGATGCGTTTTTCAATGCGCAGATCCTGCCGGAGCTGTTCCCCGACAATCTGGCAGCAAAGGATGACCCAAACCGTCGTTATCGGATGCGCGCGGGCGACAGCTTTTCGGTAATTGTGCGCAATACGAACCGGACGGCAGGCACGTTGTTCTTTGATTTTCTGAACAATACCATTAGCCCGAATGAAAAAATCGTGATTCCGTATGGCGGGGTGGTGCGCAATGAAATGGATTGAATGGGCTATCGTCGGCGCGCTGTTGTTTCTTCCCTTCGCGATCGTCAATCGGAATGAGACGGATACCCTGAGACGGACGGTGCTGTCGGAGATGAGTTACGATGCTGCACTAGATGCGGCGGTGGACGACGCCGCGAGGTTGCTCGTCGTTAACGCAAGCCAGCAGCAGGAAGCGCAATATGCCTCGGCCAAGCATTTCGCGCTGAACAAGGAAGAAGCACTAGCGGCGTTCTACCGGACGCTGGACACGGGCTTCGGCGCTGCGGATGATCTGGTGTCGCAAGGTGTCCTGCATCGCTACATTCCGGCTATCGTGATCGTCGGCTACGACGGCTTTTACGTCTATTCCGAGCAAGAATGGACGGGGGCTGACGGAAAAACCGTCATGAATCCGGCTTGGGGAACGAAGAAGCCTTATGCGTATGTCGATGCGGCGGGTAACAGCCTGTCCTTTACGCTTGACCAGCAGGTACTCGCTTACGATGCGGCCAGCCGAAGCTGGCATGAGGGCTTGCGGCAGGACATCCGGCAGCAAACGACGATACCGCTTTTGCAGGATGCTGCGCTCTTCGAGCAGGTACGACGAAGCACGATTGTCCGGGCGATCCAGGACGAGTTGGCCTACCGGATCAATCGATATAACGAAACAGTCTCTCGAAATGGCCTGTCCTACACGTTCACCCTGCCTCTGATCTCCGATGAGGACTGGCACAATACGGTGGATGATGTGGGCGTTTTGGCTTTTGTACAAGGTATCCCGATGGGAGCAAAGGTGTACAACAACTATGCGCTTGGCGGGAGCCGCATCGTGAAACGTCCAACGATCATCGGGGCAAGGAGAGGCAGTATGAAGGTGTACTACCGCAGTTCCTGCGGTTACACCTATCCGACCGAAGAAACGTTTGCCAGCGAGCAAGCAGCCGCACGCAAGGGATATATGCCCCTGACTTGCCTCGGCTCGGCCTTCTAGCAGGAACGTATGCCTATTCGCTCATGTAAGCGATGGCAAGCGGAATACAAGCAAAGGAGTTCATCAATCATGTGGATTCGACTGGTGCTGGCGGCAATCGTTTTTTGGATAGCCGCCGGATTTACCAACCCTATGGACGGGCAGCAATTGGTCATCAGTGGGGATTCCGACCGGATCAATCCGGAGTTGGGCGCTTATGTCGAGGATATAGTACCCGGCGATAAGCGAGAGTACAAGGTTCACGTCACGAATCCCACTGATGAGGAAATAACAGCGCTGCTCTATGCGGCCGATGCCATGCCTGCATTGGGCGGCGGAAAGGATTTTACTTTACCGAGCGATCCCGATACCGGTTCGGCTGCATGGTACAGGGCGCCGGATCGCAGTATAACCCTCAAGGCTGGCGAGACGCAAAGCTTTACAATGGAAATGCAGATACCTGAAAGTGTGGAGCCGGGCCAGTACGTGTCCGTCATCGGCGTCTACGATCAAAGTATGAGGGAATCGGCGGCGCGTAAAATCGGGTTGCAGGTCGTCCTCAACTACAAGTTGGACGAAGCGAAGCCTCCTGAGGCTGTCCCGCACGCGGCCGCATATACGCTGGAGAACGGAAAAGCGAGCCTGACGATTTTGCTGGTCAATGAAGGCGATAGCTTGTCCGAACCGGAGATCGAGGTGCGGCTCAAACGTCAGGACGATGCCAGCGAGCTTTTGTTTGAAAGGAAATCAACGGTTGATTCCATTTATGCAGGCACGGTCGCACAGTACATGGCGGACCTAAACAGGCCGCTTTCTCCCGGTTCTTACATGGCGGAAGTAAAGACAACGCTGGGTGACCGCACAGAACAGAAGGAATTCCCTTTTGAAGTAACGGACGGTCGGACTATGCCTTCAGGAACCGTGATTCAAGCTACTGGGGACATTTCTCCGCATCATGAAGGTTCATTTGGATTGCGCCCATCCTTCGTCTACGGGGGCTTGCTGCTGATTCTTGTCATCGTCGTTGTTGTTATAAGAAGAAGGGCTTCGCGCACGGAGTAACGAGCGGCTCCTGGTTCCTGCAGAGGACAGACTGCCGGACAGTGGACAGGCAACAGAATCGGCACTATGATGTAGGCAACAGCAAGTTTTTCCAGTTCCGCACAATTTCTTTAGGGAGTGAGGCATTTGAAAAGAAGGTTAGTATCCCTCCTCATTGTGACACTTTTCGGAAGTATATTCAGTTTGACGGCAAGCGCAGCCAGTAAACCGCCAACCTTTGTCAGCGTCGTCATGGACGGCAAAAAAATCTGGTTTCCCGACGCGCAGGCGTTTATTGATGAGAACGGGCGAACGCTCGTCCCGGTACGTTTTGTCGCCGAATCGCTCGGAGCGAAAGTCGGCTGGGAATCGAAAACACAGACGGTTCCGATTACGAGAGACGATCAATCTATCGTTCTGACGATTGACCAAAATGTTGTGCAGGTAGATGGCAAAGCGGTCACTTTGGATACGAAAGCCATCCTGAGCGGCGGTCGAACGTTTGTGCCGCTCCGTTTCGTCAGCGAGGTGTTAGGTGCGAAGGTGGATTGGGACAATCCGACAGACACCGTGTTTATCAAGACCAGCGAAGATAGCGCGGGGCAGATCGACCAATGGGGGCGCTTGATTCGCACGACCGACTTACCGAAGAATGCGAGCGATTATCCATACATTCTTGCGGACGTTCCGAACGAAATGTACGAGATGGGCTATCCATTTTCGCATCCAACAGACAGCAAAGTTTCATCCGTCCTCTACTCGACGAAGCCGGAATTCAACAAGAAGAACGTGGATATTTGGATGGGAAGACTGAAAGCATTCGGTGCGCTTTGGCTGAATGTAAATTACAACACGATTGATGACGCTTGGGCGCAGGCGGTTTTTGCTACCAAAATGCAAAACTCTGATGCCGAACTGAAACATATTCGCCGCTACGCAGAATGGGTCAAAGAGAACCAAATCCAGATGGAAGGCTATCTTGATCCCGAGCCATCCATGATTTATAAAGATGGGTTTGGCAACAACTTTGTGCGATCCAAGTTCAGGATTAAATTCGTCTCGTACAAGGCAAGCAATGACTTGCTTTACGATGAGTGGTTCCCGAATAAACAAACGTTTGAGAAAGGTGTTTGGTACGAAGGCTACGCCGATATTTCTCTATCCACTAATGTAGGCGGCGATTGGGGAAGTACGTTGAAGGTCGATCCGAATGCAAGTTTGTTCCGCAATCATATCATTAGAAAGGCGGACTCGAACTAGATGCGCAAACATAAATTCATACGAATCACGTTGAGCATGCTGCTGGCATGCTCTTTTTTATTGTCGTGCTTTCCGTTTCTTATGAATGCTGCGACACCGGCTGTCCGGGTAGATGAGGGTAAGATCAAATTTGAAATCACTAGCACAGCAGCAACCTCGTCCATCCGCTACAGAACGGTAGGTTGGACGGTGCGTCGTGACCAACTCTGCACGAATACATCATCCAAACAGTGTAGTGATCCACGTAACGGCAGTCACGCATCATTTGTCAATCAACAGGTGCGTCAAGTCGCGCAAAATCCGAACCCCCCAATTCCCGGAGAGCCGGTCACGACCTACTACGAAGTCAGTGAAGATTTAGTAACGGACGGCATGTGGCAAGCAGGCATGGGAGACATCAAGGACAACGACGACCTGTACTTGTACGCAATTATGGTATCCGTCGATGGCAATGGAAACGTGCGCAAAGGACCATTTTACACGTTAGAAGGAATCAAGAACGCTGAACCTTGGGCGCACCCGGATGATCTCGATGATTACTTTGGGATTCACGTCCCCTATCGCAGCGCGAATTTTCCTGTCGATGTCGTTGCGAAAACCGTGAGAGGAACGATCCTCAATCAGCCTGAGGTCACGTTCCATAAGGGCGACTACAAAGTCGGCGAGACGATCAACCACGAGTTTCCTGCGACGATTGAGGATAACGGGAAAACGTACAGTATTGTCCGCTCCTACCTATCGCCGAAGAAGGACCTAACGCAGAAAAGCTGGTTGCAGGAAAATCCGGATACGAATCCGAAGGTGAGAACGCGAAGCTTCACGGTTGCGCTTGGCGGAACGGAAGCGATTGCCGAATACGCTGAAAATAACCCGGTAAAGGCGATCTATCAAAAGGAAGATGGTACGAAACTCAAGGAAGTCGACAAAGGCGTCTACGAGACTGGAGAGGAAGTGAACTATACGTTTGATCCGCAGCTCACATCTGGCGGCCAGACATATGAAATTGTTCGCACTTATATCACAAACAACAAGAAGCCGGATGAGAAGCTATTCATACAAGAAAAAGGCGACGCGAAGCTGCTCGAACGCTCCATCTTGGTTGGCTCTGGCGGCTCCAACTTCGTCGGCATCTATAAAATTCCTTCCCCGATTACCGTGACCTCTCGTATTGACGCGCCAGATCACGTCGATGCTTCCGTCACCTCTGTGGATGGAAATTTTGTATTTGAAGCGAAGTCACCCGTGCCGCTCAAAACGTATGAGATCACAAAAATAGAGAACGCAACATTCGTTACGCCTAGCGATAAGTCCGGCTCACTCAGCGGGCTGACGGCAAGTAAATCGCTGCCGATCAAAATTCCATTCACATCCGGCTCCAGTATTACCGTCAAAATCACGGTCGTCGTGAAAGATGCTAATGGTAACAGCGGAGATTCCACCTCGGATCACACCGTACGCAAAGGCGACAATGGCGGCGATACCTCGTCACCCGGCACGAGCCAGCAAGCCGAGGCGATGGATGCCACGGCATCGGCGATCATCAAGGCGGATTCGCGCGGCGCAGAACGCTTTGACGTTTTGAAGGGCATTCCGACCTCAGAAAGCCTTTATGTTAACGCGAGCGCCAAAGCGTATTTGTATCGCAACACATTCACGGAAGTGAAAGGCTCGAAATCTTACCCGATTACAGTCAGCCGCACGTATACGCTGAGTTGGACGGAATATGTTCCCGGCCCGCCGGATAGCGAAGGCCATTCGACCACGGTTCCGGTATCCCGATCCGACACGCAAACCGTCACCCAAAGCTACAACGTGGAGCGAAAGTACAGCTATTGGCTGGTAGACCGTTTGGAAGTGTATGGCTTACAGAAGGTGACAGTCGTCAATTACGCGCTTCCCTCCGGTTCGGTGACGCTTCAAGCAAACGGGTATTCCACACCGTCTGTTTCCGCCACCCATGATGTAGCCGCTACGTCCCATATTACGGACCCGGTGTATCGCAACGTTGTGCTTTCCGGACAAACGGTTTACGGCGGCTCCAGTAGACCTTCGGTTCCAAGCGAGAACTGGAAGTCTGAGGCTGAAAATGCAGTCGGTAAAATCAAGGTCAAAAACGATACGGTCGTCTTTAACGGACAAACGATCATGGATAATCGGACGGTTGAGGAAACGGCTCCCGCTCCGGGGGCGATTCCCGCATCTCCCATGATCGGGCAGGACGTTTTATATGGTTCGGGCTTTGTCATTGATCCGACTAAAACGAACAAGGCGAGCCAGCCAAGCACGGGCACGATTTATTATACGCTGGTCAAGGGCATCGGCGGCGGATCGAACCAAAGCTTCCCGATCAATGACATCAATCCGGTGACGGTGCATACCCCCGTCGTCAATCTGGCATCAGTAGCCAACGATCAGGCGCACAATCAGAAAACGGTGCCGACAGCCGATCGTTCGGCGCTTATTCTGGATCGTCCCTTTACCGTGACGATTCCTACCAGCGGGCCGCACCGGGACATTACCGGCTACGGCAATCGGGACTATGCCAAATATGTGCGAGACAAGCAGGTAAGGTTCCCATTCGATGTATACAAGGCTGACCACGCAACGTTGATTCCGAAGGACACCTGGACTTCGATTCCTGTCGGCCAGCTTACAACCACTTTTTACATGCCCGTTTGGGTAGATGAGGGAAATTATGATGTACTATTCCGCACGTTTGCCGAAAACAGTCCGGCTTCATTCACATCACAAAGTAATGCCAATTTGGACTTAACTAATCATGTGGCGACACAAGTTGTGGCGGTTGAGGTTATTGGCCGTCTGTTCGACTTCCGAATTACCGATGTTGCCGACTACCAGTGGGAAAAGGTGTTCAGAACGGCGGCAGGCAGTGCGACGCCGACCGGAAATAGCTATTGGGTTGGTACAAAAGGGATCGACGGCGCGGCGCGCGGCAATACGGCCCCTTACGTGCTGCCGATTCGGCCCGGCAGTCACCCGGAGAGCGGAAAGAAAAATGTTGTCGTAAAAACAGGCTATCACTTCAAATTTGAGGTCAAAACGCTCGGCAACATGTTCAGCGCGGGCGACGGGATTAAAATCACGCCTACCTTTTACTTCGTTGACAAGCAGGGCAAAAACCGACAACAGGTGGACTTGTACTATCATTCGGGAACCAAGCGGTTTATTCGGATCGGCTCCACGGAAGACACCGAGCAGCGGCTGGTGACGCTGGATACCCGTCTGCGCAATGTGTCGCAGCAGGAGTTAACCAATACTGCCAGTTCACTTTGGAGGGTGAATGGTTCTTCCGGCAGTCAGACATCGTATGTACAGCAGTATTTGAGGGAAGCGGCGCAAAAGCGGATTTACGTCGGTGGCTACGACGGCATGCTGCTTCCTTCGCAGCTCCGGACGTTTATCGGCAGTATGCAGGTGCCGTCCGGCATTGATACTGCACGAGCTAATGCCTCGGTGCAGCGCTGGTTTGGCGAGTATAGCCTTCCCGCTGCTCCCTATGCAGTGCCAGCAGGCATGAATCTGGCCGAGTACGGACGTACCCACCGGCTGGACGACAATGCGCCGATCTTCCTGCGTGACGGCTATTTTGTAGTCAATTTTAACATCGAAACCATTCGCAATAAGGACATCGCTCACCCGCATTTGCAGTATAAAAATGCGCCGCTGGACAACCAGTGGCATATGGAAGGTTTTCAGCGCAGTTTTGTCGATCCTTACGGGGGGATGTTCTTATTGCTAGACGGGGATGTTGTGTTTTATCACGCCGACTTGTCCAGCTACGACGATTTTGGTACGGGCGGCACCCATTAAAAACAGCATACCGTTTGGGAGGAAAAGAGCATGATTGAGAAGCTGAAGATTGCCACATCTGAGGATGAGGCTTATTTTTATTCCGCCTCCATCGAGAAGGATACGGAGCGCGGTTGTATTGGGCATGTGCGCGGTGATTTCGGCAAAGATGGGGAGGCATTCTGGGCGACTTGGTTCGAACATATCTCTTCGTTGAAAACTCCTGATTTTCGGGAGGAGCTTGGAGCGGTCATTCAAGCGTTGACGGAACAGGGGCTGCTTCAAAACCGCAGTGGCATGCACGATTTTTGTATAAAACATCCAGAGGCCCGTCTACCAAGCGCGCGGCACAGCGATGTCTATGGCTTTTGTTTACAGACGGCAAAGCATCGTTACTATCTGCGATGCTTTCCGCGTGCCGGCGACTATAACTTTTATTTATATTGCTTCACTCGGCCGGAGCGAATAATTGAATTGTCGTCGCCCCTCCATTCCCCTTCATCGGCACCACTAAAGCAGAAGTCTGAACTGGAACGATAGGAGGATGCACTTCTATGAATGATCTTGCCCGTTACCGGTTGCTGACCGGAGCATCTATTCCCCCTGCAGCGAAGCTGCTGTACAGCTATTTGCTGGATCGTGCAGGCGGGCGAAACGGCGCGGTACTGCTTTCGTCCAGGCGACTTGCATCAGAGGTGGGTCTTTCCACTTCTGCTGTGCGTCGCAACCTGCATCGGCTTCAGCAAAATGGACTTATTCGGCTCACGCCAAGATATTCCGAGGAAGGCATTCGTCTGACGAACCAAATTACCTTCGTATGAGGAGGTGCGACCTTTGACAGCCAAGTTGCAGCGAATGTCCGAGCTTGCCGCCAGTACGGCCCATGCGGTTTCGGATCACCCCGAGCGCTGGGCCGATTTTCTGCGAACGGCAGCCTGGAACTACAAGTATCCGTTTCAAGATCAACTTTTGATTTACGCGCAGCGCCCCGATGCTACGGCCTGTGCTTCAATTGAAATCTGGAACAAGCGGTTGAACCGTTGGGTAAAGCGCGGCGCAAAAGGCATCGCGCTGATCGAGGATCGGGGCAGTCATCTGGGGCTGCGTCATGTCTTCGATGTGTCGGACACGCAGAGCCGCAGCCGACAACCCATCTCCCTATGGCGCATGGAGGAGCCGGATACGGAAGCCGTCATCGAAACGCTGGAAAATGCATTTGGCAGTGAACGAGAGCCTGGTATGGAGTTGGTTGACACGCTGTTGTCTGCTGCCCGAGACGCGGTGGAGGATCACAGCGCCGATTACGTGCGGATGCTGCTGGCCGAACGCGATAACAGCCTGCTGGAAGAACTGGATGAGCCGCATGTGGAACTGTTGTTCAGGGAAGCCGCTCAACACGCGGTCACCTTTATGGCGCTGACACGCTGCGGTCTGGAACCCTCCCGTTACATCAGCGTTGACGATCTGTCCGGTGTCGGCTATTTCAATACGCTCCCTGCGCTGTCACATTTGGGCGCGGCGATCAGCGACGTAGCTGAAACGATGCTGCGCGAGATTGAATCCACCGTTCGGGCGATGCGCCGCGATGAGCAGCGAAAAAAAGAGCGACAGGCGAGTCGTACCGTTGCAAGGCCAGAATCCTTGCCGCAAAATGAAGCTAAATTACGCGAAAGGATGATTGAGCATGGAACTGACCTACACGCCGAGCGGGGATTACCTGCTGCCCGACCTGACGCTGACCGAACCGATGAGCATCGGGAAATATGGGATGTTGCACAAGACGTTTCTCAAGGAGCAGCGGAAGGGAACCTACGCGCACCTGATGCTGTCGGAGCAACTGACCCGGCATCTGGCGGACATCGACCGGACAGCACGGGAGCAGATCAACCTGACGATGCAGGAACTGACTCGGCAGCACCCGGCCCCGGACAAGGCGACCGACCCGATGGGCTGGACGAGTCACATGAACAGCTTGAAGCAGCAAGCGGAGGAACTGATTCTCACGGAGCTGATTTATCACTAAAATGGTACGACCGGGAAACGGAGGACAGAAGTCTTCCGTTTTTTCATGACCAAGCGATCATCAACGATATGCTTCGCGCCGCGCCGCTTTCCGAGAGCAAGGCGGCTATCGAAGCCTTTTTTGATGTGAATAAGGAAGATCGGGAACGGACGCTGTATATACGCAGTCTGTTCCCTCCGGGAATCACGGAGTTAACGCTAGATGATGACATAAAGGCCGGTTTTGAGCCGTACCGCAACGTACTGCATCTTTGGACGGGATCGGCGGAGCAGCGGACGGCGCAGAGCTTTTACGATTGGTCGGTGATTGCCGGGCATTTCGCCAGCATGATGATCCTTAACGAGTTTGATCCTGTTCGTACATCGGTGCCTTCTATTCAGCAGCAGACATTATGGATGAAGCAAGCGGAGGACGAAAAAGCCTCCGCTTTTTCACTTCCTCAAGCGGCCATCGACGCTGTTCTGCAAGGTGGAAGTGGTTTTGAGAGCGGAAAGCATCGCATCGCGCTATTTTTCCAACAGTCGTTATCGGCGCAGGAAAACGCTGATTTTCTGAAACGGGAATATGGCACTGGCGGGCGCCTCCCTGCTCTGATCGGCACCGATATTCATGAAAATCACGATAGTAAGGGAATTACGGTGACACGAGGTTCTATTATGAACCCGGACGTTAAAGTAGTGTTGCCATGGATCAAGGTGCAAAAGCGAATCGGCGAGCTGCTGGCAGCGGGCCGTTATCTAAACCGCCAGGAAGAAGAACGATTGCCTGCCTATGCCGAGCAGCAGGAGGAGAAGCGCAGGCAGCGCGCGGCGGAAAAGACGGAACACAATCTGCCGCTTTCGGAAGTGCAGCCGGATGAGTCGCAGCAAATACCCAACCGGGCTCGGGCGCACTATGCGTATACTGAGGGCAGCAAAGTATTTATCGGTGCGGATGAATACGAAATTGCGCAGATGGAGCCGCGAAAGGTTGTACTGCAGGACGTTCAATTTCCGTTATTCATGCAGGAAATGAATCGCCGGGATTTCGAGCGCATGCTGCGCGAGAATCCGCTGAACGATCATCTGATTTCCGGCCAGCAGGAATCGGATTCGGAACACGCGGAATGGGATACGGAACTGGTGGACGAACCGGAGCAAGCGGCACATGATGAAGGTGAGGGATTGACTCCCTCTCCTCCTTCCGCTGCCCCCAAGCTTCGGCATGAATTGGCTCCGGTCAGCAACTACCGAATCATGGACAACGAATTGGGACATGGCGGCGCGAAAACCAAGTACAAGTGGAATGTGGAAGCGATTCGGCTGCTCGGGAAACTGGAGAAGGATAACCGTCAGGCGACAGCGGACGAACAGGCTGTGCTTGCCCGTTATGTGGGCTGGGGCGGGATTCCGCAAGCGTTTGATGATGGGAATCCGCAATGGGGACCCGAATATGCGGAGCTGCGAGATTTGCTGGACCCGGAGGAATATGCATCCGCCCGCGCCTCCACGCTAAATGCGCACTACACCTCTCCAACCGTCATCAAGGCGATGTACGATTGCCTGGAGAGAATGGGCTTTCGTAGCGGTAATATTTTGGAGCCGTCTTGCGGCATCGGCAATTTTTTCGGTCTATTGCCGGAGTCATTTCAGGACGCTCGGTTGTTTGGCGTTGAGCTGGACAGCATCACCGGGCGCATCGCGCGGCAGCTTTACCCGCAAGTATCGATTGCTGTCAGCGGCTACGAGCAAACCAGCTTGCCGGACAGCTTTTTTGACCTCGCGATTGGTAACGTCCCGTTCGGCAGCTACGGCGTGGCCGACAAAAAATACGATAAGCACAAGTTTCTGATTCACGACTATTTCTTTGCGAAGACGCTGGATAAGGTTCGTCCGGGCGGCATCATCGCCTTTATTACCTCCAAAGGAACGATGGACAAACATAACCCAACCGTCCGAAAATACATCGCGGAACGGGCCGCGCTGCTTGGCGCGGTGCGTCTGCCTAATAATGCGTTCCTGGCGAATGCCGGAACCGAAGTGACCGCCGACATTTTGTTTTTGCAAAAACGGGACCGTAAGATGGCCGTCAGCGAGCACACCGAGGAATGGCTTTCGCTCGGCGTTACGGCAGAGGATGTACCGGTGAATAGCTACTTTGCGGCCCGCCCCGAAATGGTTCTTGGTACGATGGCCTACGATGATCGGATGTACGGCAATCAACAGGAAACGACCTGTCGTCCCTACCCGGACGCTCCTTTGGACGAGCTGCTGCGTGAGGCGCTAGCGAACATCCATGCGGAGTGGTTCGACTTGGAACGGGAGGAACAGCCGGAGGAGGAGGAAGTCTCCCTGCCTGCCGACCCGTCCGTTCGTAATTTCAGCTTTGCGCTGGTCGAAGGACGCATCTATTTTCGGGAAAACAGCCGGATGCGACCGGTTGAAACATCAGCAACTGCGGCGGGCCGTATCAAGGGCATGATTCAGCTTCGGGACACGGTGCGCGAACTGATCGAATACCAAACCGAGGATTACAGCGACGAAGCGATAAGGGAGCAACAGCGCAAGCTGGATACGCAATACGAACGGTTCACAACGCAATACGGCCTGATTAACAGTCGCGCCAATAGCCTTGCCTTTTCGGATGACAGCTCGTACTTCCTTCTCTGTTCGTTGGAAGTCATAGATGAGGAAGGACGGTTGCTACGTAAGGCGGATATGTTCACGAAGCGTACCATTCGGCAACGCACCAACATAAAACAGGTGGATACGGCTTCGGAGGCGCTGGCGGTTTCCATCGGTACGAAAGCTCGCGTCGATTTGCCGTATATGGCAGAGTTGACCGGACTCGCGCAGGAACTGCTTGTGCAGGAGCTTCGCGGCGTGATCTTCCCGAATCCTGAAAATCTGGACGAAGAAGGACAACCGATATACGAAACAGCGGATGCGTATTTATCGGGCAATGTTCGTGAAAAGCTGCGCACTGCCAAACAGTTTGCGGCCTTTGACGCCGAGCGGTACGCTGAAAATGTTAAAGCGCTGGAAGCCGTGCAGCCGATGGACTTGGACGCTTCCGAGATTGATGTACGACTGGGCGCAACCTGGCTGCCGCCGGAAGTCATTCGGGCATTCATTTTCGAACTGGTGGATACGCCGTATATGTACCAAACCTCCATCAACGTGATGTATTCCGGCTACACAGCAGCCTGGAACGTTAAAGGCAAAAGCGATGATCGTAGTAACAATATTAAGGCCAATGTCACCTACGGTACGAATCGCATCAATGCGTACAAAATTCTCGAAGACACGCTGAATCTGCGGGATGTACGGATATTCGATACGGCCGTTGAAAACGGTGTGGAAAAGCGGGTGCTGAACAAGCAGGAAACGGCTATCGCGCAGCAAAAGCAGGAAGCCATGAAGGAAGCGTTTCGAGACTGGATATGGCAAGATCCGCAGCGCCGGGAGCAGCTCACGCGACTGTACAATGATCGATTTAATTCCATCCGTCCGCGCGAATATGATGGAAGTCATATCCGCTTCACCGGGATGAACCCGGAAATCCGGTTGCGGCAGCATCAGGTCAATGCGGTTGCCCGAACGCTCTACGGCGGCAATTCCCTTTTCGCCCATTGCGTCGGCGCGGGCAAAACCTTTGCGATGACCGCCGCGGCAATGGAAAGCAAGCATTTGGGCCTGTGCAACAAAAGCATGTTGGTTGTTCCTAATCATCTGACCGAGCAATGGGCTGCGGAATTTTTGATGCTCTATCCGTCCGCGAACGTACTTGTCGCCACCAAGAAGGATTTTGAAACGAAGAACCGGAAGACGTTCTGCGCACGGATTGCCACCGGCGATTACGACGCGATTATTATCGGCCACTCGCAATTTGAAAAAATTCCGATCTCGGCGGAGCGCCAGCGGCAACAGCTTTACGAGCAAATATCCGAAATCACCAGCGGCATCCGCGAGCTAAAGGAAGCCAAGGGCGAGCGGTACGCCATCAAGCAGCTTGAGAGGACAAAGAAGACGCTGCAGGTCAAGCTGGAGAAGCTGAACGACACGAGCCGTAAGGATGATGTGGTTACCTTTGAGGAACTCGGCATCGATCGATTGTTCGTCGACGAAGCAGACTCGTACAAAAATCTATTCCTTTATACGAAAATGCGCAATGTCGCCGGGCTATCGCAAACCGAAGCGCAAAAGTCATCGGACATGTTTGCCAAGTGCCGCTATTTGGATGAATTGACCGAGGGACGGGGCATTATTTTTGCCACGGGTACGCCGATCTCCAACTCCATCACCGAGATGTACACGATGCAGCGCTACTTGCAATACGAGCGGCTCCGCGGGCAAGGCTTGCAGCACTTTGATTCGTGGGCTTCAACATTTGGCGAAACAGTTACTGCCATCGAATTGGCACCGGAAGGAACGGGCTATCGCGCGAAAACGCGGTTTGCCCGTTTTTATAATTTGCCGGAGCTGATGAACGTCTTTAAGGAAGTGGCGGACATTCAGACAGCGGATATGCTCCAGCTTCCGGTTCCCAAAGCCCACTTCCACAACGTCGCTGTTCCGCCGAGCGATTTTCAGCGTGAGATGGTCGCGGATCTCGCCAGCCGCGCCGAACTGGTGCGAGCGAAGCGAGTAGAGCCGCATGAAGACAACATGCTCAAGATCACCAACGACGGACGCAAGCTGGCCCTCGATCAGCGGCTGGCAAACGCCATGCTACCCGATGACGAAGGCAGTAAAGTAAGCGCCTGCGCGGATAACGTCTTTCGGCAATGGGCCGACAGTCGGGATCAGCGGCTCGCGCAGCTGGTCTTTTGCGACCTTTCCATTCCTAAGCAGGACGGAACCTTTAATGTGTACGACGAGCTGCGGCGAAAACTGACGGAGAAAGGCGTTCCGGTTGAGGAGATCGCCTTCATTCACGACGCCAATACAGAAGTGAAGAAGAAGGAACTGTTTGCCAAGGTGCGAACGGGACAGATTCGCATATTGCTCGGATCGACGTTTAAGATGGGTGCGGGAACGAACGTTCAGACCAAGTTGATCGCGCTTCATGACCTCGATTGTCCGTGGCGACCACGCGACCTGGAGCAGCGCAGCGGGCGGATTATTCGGCAAGGCAACCAGAACAGCGAGGTTCACATCTTCCGTTATGTCACAGAGAACACGTTTGACGCTTACCTCTATCAAACGCTGGAGAACAAGCAGCGGTTTATCTCGCAGATCATGACCAGCAAATCGCCGGTTCGTTCTGCCGAGGACATTGATGAGACGGCTTTGTCCTATGCTGAAGTTAAAGCGCTGGCGACCGGAAATCCGTACATCAAGGAGAAGATGGACCTCGACATCCAGGTATCCAAGCTCAAGCTGCTCAAGGCGAATCATTTAAGCCAGCGTTATGCGCTGGAGGATCGGCTGCTCAAAATGCTGCCGCAACAGTTCAAGTCAACGGAGGAACGCATTGCTGGGTATGAGCAGGACGTGGCCTTGTTCATGCGCGCCCAAGCGTCGGAAAAGGCTAGCAGCGACGATTCCCGTTTTCCCGGTATGACCATCAAAGATTACACGTACTCGGAACGTGCTACGGCGGGCGTTGCCCTGCTGGAAGCCTGCAAGGGCATGACCTCTCCCGATCCGCAGGATGCAGGCAGTTACATGGGCTTTTCCTTATGGCTATCGTTTGATAGCTTTGCAAAGGAATACAAGGTGACGCTGCGCGGCGCTTTGGGCCATACGATTACGTTAGGACCGGATGCAGGCGGCAATATGAGTCGAATAAACAACACCTTGTCGGATTTGCCGAATAAGCTCGCCTATTGCCGTGACCAGCTCGCAACACTCAAGCAACAGATGGTAACGGCGAAGGAGCAGATCGAGGCACCGTTCAAGCAGGAGCAGGAATTGCAAACGAAGTCCGCGCGGCTCGCGGAGTTAAATGTGCTGCTGAACATGGACAAAAGGGAAAACGAAGCCGTGGACAGCGTGTCGGATGAAGAACCGGAAGCACCCGAACGGCGGGTTGCGGATCGAGAGCGATAACAGCAATGGAAAGGTATAAATCACAGGACGAAACGGACTCCGGCTTTTGGGGTCCTTTTCGCATTTCTGGAGGTACGCACATGTTGTATGCCATCCCAAGCGGCGGCGGATGCTTTTGCCCGATTCTACCGCCTATTTGTTATGGAACCGATCCGACCGAGGAGGGAGAAACCATGCCGGAATTGGAATTGATATCCAAAGGGAAGAACTGATTTGGAGACACGTATTATTACATCCGTGATTCGAACGGGGTGACCAGTCAAGTCTATGAAAGCGAGTTAGACGCATTCATGAAAAAGAAAGGCGCTTCAGAGTTGAGGGAAAGAAGAGCTTATCTGTATCCCAAAAAGAAGGGTAAGGCACGATGAACAAATGAAGCAGGATGAAAGAAAATCAGCCTTACAATTAAGAGACACGATTTTTAAAGCCCGTTGTGTCTAATTTACTTTTTTCGAGAGGAACTACGGCAATGAGCTATGTAAGCAAGGAACAAATCGAACGTGCAAAGCAATTGGACCTGCTCACCTATTTGCAATGTTTCGAGCCATACGAACTGGTGCGGTGCTCGCGCAACGCCTATTCGACCCGCTCCCACGACAGCCTTAAAATCTCCAACGGTAAATGGTTCTGGTGGTCTAGGGGGATCGGCGGTCGTTCTGCGCTGGACTACCTCATTAAAGTAAGAGGCATGTCGTTTCCCGATGCGGTGCTGCAAATTGACGGTAATCCACCCGTTCACATGGCTCCAGCTACCCCTGCCATTCAGCAGGATGGTTCAAATGCGCGGCTGGAGCTTCCCGAACCGTATGAGAATTCGAATCGCGTCATCGCTTATCTTCGCAAACGCGGCATTTCTCGCGACGTAATCGAATTCTGTCTCGACTCAGGACGTCTTTACGAAAGCCGAATGTACCATAACGCAGTATTTGTGGGATTTGATTTGAAAGGTTCCCCACGGTACGCAGCGATTCGAGGAACAACCAAAACCCGATACAGGAGCGAAGCGTCAGGTAGTGACAAACGGTATTCGTTCTCCATCCCCGCCATTGGGAACAGCTCTGAACTGCATGTATTTGAGAGTTCGATTGATCTGTTATCGTATTGTACTCTTGCCTCAATCTTTGAAAAGGACTGGCGTTTATCTCATCAATTATCACTTGGAGGGATATATGGTCCAAAAGAAAATACGTATGAAGATACGACACCGGCTGCACTCACTCATTATTTGCAAAGCTATCCAAAGGTTAATCGTCTGGTGCTTCATTTAGATAACAACGATCCGGGCCGTTCAGCGGCAAATATGATTATTCGTTTGCTTGGCACCGCTTATGCCATTTCCGACGAGCTACCTAAAGGTGAAGATGTTAACGATGAACTGGTAGCTTATCGAAAACATCGCTCTGAGCTAACGCGTTAGCGATGGGTACGGGGATCGGCTGTAAGTGAATCATGTCTTTTCGATGATGCTGAGCGATCAGCGTCTTTTTGTCGTTTCGATGCCCCTCCCCTTTTTCCCGGCAGGTGCCTTCAGGGCGACGCGAGACGAATGTCTCGTGTTGCAGCAAGCACTGAATTTGGTCTCCCAAATTCGCTTGTTAGGGGCAAGCCCCTAATACCCCTGCCTCAGCTACACGCTCTTTTAATAAGAATATAGGTTTCAACAATGATCGGTATCTTTCAGAAACAGCAGAAACCATTCAGCTATTTCGTGCGAGCCATGTCCTTTGAAGAAGGAGTGAACATGATGAGAAGACGAGCGATTCGCATTCAGGTATGGGTGAACCATGATGAAAACGCAAAGCTCCAAGCGAGTGCGAAGACATCGGGACTTTCACAGGAAGGTTATATTCGATCCCTGATTAATAGATATGTCCCGAAGGCGATGCCGCCAACGGACTATTTCGCTATGATGCGCGAGCTTCACGCCATCGGCAATAACCTTAACCAACTCGCAGCGAAGGCCCATGCGACAGGTCATCTGGATCGAGCGGCTTTTCAGCAGGAAGCAGACCACTTGCGCCGCGCCGTCCAGCAGATTCAACAAGCCGTGACCGCACCGGAACCGAGAAACGAGCTACAAGGAAATTCTAACGTACATCCACCGTAAAGGGGACAGCGCACATGGCGACAACCGCAATATGGGACGTTACCGACCGCCTCAAGCGTGTGCTGGATTACGCCACCAATCCTGATAAGACCGATCAAGCGCGTGTAGCGCATGATGATTTACAGCAGGTGCTCGCTTATACCAGCGCGGATGCCAAAACGGAAAAACAGCTTTACGTGAGCGGGATCAATTGCGATCCGCTTACCGCTTACGAGCAAATGCAGCGAACCAAACGACAATTTCAAAAGACTGATGGCATTGTGGCTTTTCACGGGTATCAGGCGTTTGCACCGGGCGAAACGACGCCGGAGGTGGCACATGCCATTGGCATCAAACTGGCGCAGGAGCTATGGGGGGAGCGCTTTGAAGTCGTTGTATCAACCCATTTGGACAAGGAGCACTTGCACAATCATTTCGTACTTAATGCGGTGTCGTTCCTGGACGGTAAACGCTACTACGATAACAAAGCCTCTTACGCGCTGATGCGGCAAACATCCGATCGACTTTGCCGGGAGCATGCCTTATCGGTCATCGAGCAGCCGGAACCGGGTAAGGCCAAGCATTACGGTGAGTGGCGAGCGGAACAGGAAAGCAAGCCGACTTGGCGCGGCTTGATACGCGAGGACATCGACGCCGCTATCGCCGCTGCCATGACGATGACGCAATTTTTCGCGATCCTTCAGAAGCAGGGTTATGAAATGAAGTCGAACGTCAAGCATTTGGCGGTACGCCCGCCGGGCAAAGAGCGGTTTGTTCGATTGCGCAGTCTTGGCGACGATTACACGGAGCATGCGATAAAAGAGCGTATTCTGCAAAACCAGTTACCGCAGCGTCAGCCACCGATGCCGTTGCCGCGGCGCAGACGAGCCGTCATCGTTCGCAGTACCCTGCATATCGGACGTAGATTTAGCGGTCTGCAAGCCTTGTATCTGCGGTACTTATTCAAGATGGGGATTCTGCCTCATTCCCGCGCGTCCCTCAAACGGACGTCTTTTTTATTGCGCGAAGACTTACGATATCTGACGGCCATCACGGAGCAAACCAAGCTGTTATGCCGTCATCGAATTTTCAATACGGATCAATTGACGGGTTATCTTGACGGGCTGCAAACGGAATTGCGACAAGGATACGGCTCCCGCAAAATGCTGTACAACCGGCTTCGCCGCTGTCAGCTTCCCGAGCAAATCGAGTCGTATAAATCGCAAATTGCCGAACTTTCCCGTCAGCTTGCGAAGCTCCGAAAGGAGGTGAGGCTTTGTACGGGCGTTCTTGCCCGATCCGACGAACTGGCAAACAAGCTGCAACGTAACGAGGAAGACCAATCGACACGAAGGGAGGCCAATGTCCATGAGCAGCGGAACCGAGGCGGCCGATCAGGTCGTCAGCATGAGTCTTCGTGGCATTGAAGTCATGGCGAAAATTTCCGGCGAAGGCGCGAAGCATCTGGCTGTTTATTTGTTCGCCGCCCTGCAAGGGCAAAAACGAACAAGAGGCCGCATTCGTTTGGAAAGCTTGCTGCGCAGCGGTAAGGAACTGAAGGTATTTGCAGTACGAAATGAAGACTTGCCGACGTTTTGCAAAGAAGCGAAGCGGTATGGTGTCCTCTATTGCGCGCTGCGTGACAAGAAAAATGTGGACGGGCTTTGCGACGTCATGGTACGGGCCGAGGATGCGTCCAAGATCAACCGAATCGTTGAACGCTTCAAGCTGGCGACCGTAGATACGGCCAGCATCAAGCAGGAGATTGTGAAATCCCGCAGCGAGAAGCAGTCGGTCGAGCGTGAAGGGGCGGCGCAACCACCGGAGCAACATGCCGGGACACCCGAAGAAGGAGCCAACGAGTCGCCAGCTTCAAATGAGGGAGCGGTAGTGAGCGAAGATTTTTTGGACGATCTGTTGGGAAAGCCCGAGCCGGCGGCGGAGGTGCAGCCGGTAAACGAGCAGCAGGGAACCGATCAACCGGCGGCCGAGGCGTGGGAGGTCGAGCGAACGGAACCGGAGCGTCCGCTTCCCCTCCCGCCGACACAGGAGGAGAGGACAACGGAACCATCCTCTCCGTCCGCGCCTACCTCCGAGCGCAGCGCGGCATACGAAAGGGTTACGATTGACCCTGAAAAGCCGAAGGAAAAAGTGTCCGTCCGCCAATTGCTGCGTGAAATTCGGGAGGAAAACCGGGCGGCAGAGAGCAGACGGCGGCAGCAGGTGCAGGAACCGTCGTTGCCTAAGCGCAGAGATCGCGGGAATTCGGCGTCCGGCAGTAAAGCATCCGTTCCGATGGCCGGGAGTCGAAAGCGAGGGAAATCGAAATGAGCGAACTGGACGAGTTATTCCAGCCCCAAGTCACGACGGCCTCCGGTCAGCGTGAGCAGCCGTTCGACAAAGAAGCGTGGGCGCAAAAAAAGCAAGAACTGCGGCAGTGGACGTATGAGACGATTGATACTGCCACAGCCGCCATTACGCAAAACGGCGAACAATTTCAGCATTATCTGGACGTACAAAGCCGTTTTGATCTCTACAGCGTCGCGAATGCGCTGCTTATTTTCGCGCAGCGCCCGGATGCCACTCGCATTGCTGATTTTGATAGCTGGAAAGAACAAGGCGTCTATATCCGTCGCAAGGAATCCGGATTTTACATCTTGGAGCCAGGCGAGGAATACAAGCGAGAAGATGGGAGTACCGCAATCAGCTACAACCCCAAGAAGATGTTCGATGTTGCGCAAACAACCGCACCGAAAAAGGAATCGCCGATCTACCCGGATGACCGCACGCGCATCAAGGCATTGATGGACCGCTCACCTGTTACGATTACGATTGGAGATGCCTTGCCTGCGGAGGTTCATGCGCTCTATCAGCCGGATACGCGAAACATCGTGATACGTCACGGGCTTGGGGCCAGTGACATTTTTCGGGCGCTCGCACAGGAGTTGGCGCATGCGGAGATTGATCGCGGCCATAACGACTACAGCCGCTCCCATTACAATTTCCAAGCTTATTGCGCTGCGTATATGCTTTGCAAAAAGTTCGGCGTCGAGACGGCTTCTTTCCGCTTCGGCCAGGTTCACGAACGGCTCAAGGAGTTGGAGCCGCAGCATATTCGCGCCGAGCTGACGGTGATGAAGGATGCGGCACACGACATTTCCCGTCGTATACACCGTATGCTGGCCCAGCAGCGACAGCAGCAACCGAATCGCAGCGATTCCATCCGCTAGTCGTGGCATGCTTTTCATTTTTCTGTTGGGAGGAGTGGCGATGAAAGAGGAAGAACGCATCCTGAGAATGGATCATTACGAGCATGGCATTGTCATCAACGCCTTGAATGCGCTCCGCAACGACTTGATCGGCCAGCAGCGGCCGACCGATCCTGTTGACGATTTACTGCTCAAAGCGATTGACGCTCCCTATCAAAAAATAAAGCGCCGGAGTCATCATGCGGCGCGCTGAAACCGCAAGGAGTAATCTTTTACTCTTTGCGGTTTTTTTTATTCCGGTCGTGTGGGCGGCGCTGCTTGCCGCCCCCGCTTTGTCAAAGGGATTACCGGCACTTCTGCTGTATCTCAGCGAGGCGATTAACAATCCCTTCCAGATTCAATGGGTCGAGGATACGCCGCGAAGCTTGTTGCTGTTCACGTTGATTTATGGGATTTCGGTCGGCATCTACTTGGCGTCCCCGCGCAACTATCGGCGGCGCGAAGAGCATGGCAGCGCACGATGGGGCAAGGCCGGACGGATAAATGCCAAGTATCGCGACAAGCAACCGGAACAAAATAAGATTCTGACGCAGCAGGTACGCATCGGCTTGGATGGCCGCAAGCATCGCCGGAACCTGAATGTTCTTGTCGTCGGCGGTTCCGGGTCCGGCAAAACGCGGTTTTACGCCAAGCCGAACGTTATGCAGGCGCATACGTCCTTTGTCGTGCTCGATCCCAAGGGCGAAATTTTGCGCGATACCGGGCATCTACTCAAGTCCGAAGGCTATGACATCAAGGTGCTGGATCTCATCAATCAACACCGTTCGCATGGCTACAATCCATTCGCCTATTTGCAAGACGACAAGGATGTTCTCAAGCTGGTCACCAATCTGATCCGCAATACGACACCGAAGGGCAGCAATACCAACGATCCCTTTTGGGAGCGATCCGAGACCGCCTTGCTGGAAGCGCTCGTGCTATACCTCCTATATGAAGCACCGCCCGAGGAGCAAAACTTCCCAATGGTCATGGAAATGATCGCGGCTGCGGAGGTGCGGGAGGAGGACGAAACGTACCAAAGCCCGCTCGATGAACTATTCGAGCGGCTGGCCATGCGCGATCCGGAACACCTTGCCGTCAAGCAGTACAACATTTTCAAGCTGGCGGCGGGCAAGACGGCCAAGTCCATTTTAATTGGCCTCGGCGTTCGATTGGAGAAGTTCAATTTGCATACGATTGCGGGGATGAGCATGGTCGACGAAATGGAATTGCCCGTTATGGGGGAGAAGAAGACGGCGATGTTTGCCGTCATTCCCGATAACGACAGCAGCTTCAACTTCATTGTCGGCATGCTCTACACGCAGCTTTTTCAATGCTTGATGTACGAGGCGGACTATCGGCATGGCGGACGCCTGCCGGTTCATGTTCACTTTGTCATGGACGAGTTCGCCAATGTAGCGCTTCCCGACGAATTTGACAAGCTGCTCTCCACGATGCGCAGCCGGGAAATTTCCGTTTCTATCATTTTGCAAAATTTAGCGCAACTCAAGGCGCTGTACAAGGATGCGTGGGAATCGATTGTGGGCAACTGCGACGAATTTTTGTACTTGGGCGGCAACGAACAGTCTACCCACAAATACGTCTCGGAGCTGCTTGGCAAGGAAACGATTGATACCAATACCTACGGCCAGAGTAAGGGGAGAAACGGCAGCTACTCGATCAACTACCAGCAATCAGGCCGCGAATTGCTCACACCAGACGAGGTGAGGTTGCTGGATAACCGCTTTTGCCTGCTCTTTATCCGTGGCGAACATCCAGTCCAGGACGACAAATATGATTTGCTCAGGCATCCTCATGTCTCGCTCACGACGGATGGTAACGGTCTTCCCTATCAGCATGGCGGCACGGAACACGCTTTGGACTGGCAATCCGTGTTCCTTCATGCAGACGGGGATTATGAACTTCTTTCGGAAGAAGAAGTAGAGTCGCTATTTTTACGAAGGGAATGATGAACTTGAAAATGAAAACGAAACGGCTGCTGGCCCTGTACATCGTGCTGATCTTAACGGGAACTGTATTCGTCTCCACTGCTTATGCAGAGGGCGATCCGATGACGACAGTCAACAACCTGTCTACTTTTATCTTCGGTTTAATCCGTGCGATTGGCATGATTATTCTCGGTTTCGGCATTGTTCAAATTGGATTGTCGCTAAAATCCCATGACCCTTCTCAGCGCGCAAACGGGTTTCTGACGCTCGCCGGAGGGGTCATTATTACGTTTACGAAGGAAATTCTTACCCTGATTGCCGGATGAGCCTGAAGCTTTGCATGAAGGGGGGCGGACGTTTCGTCTGTTCCCCGTTTACGGAAGGGGTGAGCATGTGTCAAAAAACAGTTGGGTGATCGACAACCTCGAAAATGCCTTGGATACCTGGAACGATAAGATGAATGAAATCTGGAGCCTCGTTACGCAATCGCCAGCGGATTTTAAGGGTGGGGGCGTTTGGCGTGTCATCACAGATATTCACGGTGCGTTGCAGGCGACGGGACTGGCGCTTCTGGTCTTGTTTTTTGTGATTGGCGTGGTGAAGTCGACCGGCAGTTTTGCGGAAGTGAAAAGGCCGGAGATGGCCGTCAAGCTGTTTATCCGCTTTGTGCTCGCCAAGGCGGTCGTAACCTATGGTCTGGAGTTGATGATGGCTCTCTTTACGATTGTACAGGGGATCATCTCAACGATGATGGGACGCTCCGGGTTTGGAACGACAGAGGCTATGGCCTTGCCGGATACGGTAGCGCAAGCGATTGAAGACGTTGGCTTCTGGCAAAGCATTCCGCTGTGGATCGTCACCATTCTCGGCAGTTTGTTCATTACGGTGCTATCCTTTGTGATGATCCTTTCGGTGTACGGGCGCTTTTTCCGTATCTATTTGTATACGGCAATAGCCCCCGTTCCGCTGTCCGCATTTGCGGGGGAGCCAAGCCAAAATATCGGCAAGTCGTTCCTGAAAGGATACGCGGCAGCGTGTCTGGAAGGCGCGATTATTGTACTGGCGTGTATCATTTATTCCGCCTTTGCTACCGCTCCTCCAGCCGTCGATTCTAGTGCGGGCGCGGTTACGATGGTGTGGACGTATATCGGGGAACTCATTTTCAACATGCTCGTTCTTGTCGGTACGGTGAAGATGGCAGATCGTATCGTGCGCGAAATGATGGGACTGTAATCACCTTGTGAATGATGGGAGTTATCGGATTGCGGTCAAAAATAGCTTCAATAGCGCCAGAGCATCCTTGCGCTGCTTCTCTGTGCATTGATTGAGCGCAGCCATAATCAATGCCGTTTCATCGTAAGGTGTGGCGCTCTCCTCTTGACCCAGGAGCAATTCATTAGGAGAAAGCTTGAGCAAATTGCAAATACTGAACATCGTTTCAATGGACATCCCGGCTTTACCTCGTTCAATATCGGCGCAAAATCTTGGGACCCGTCCAACTCGTTCAGCCAGTTGTTCACGAGAAATTTCCAATGCCTCTCGTTGCTTCCGAATGCGTTGCCCCACCTTCTTTTTATCGTAACCAATCATCAAGCGTCACCTCTTTACAGGGGTTGAGTTTATAACTCCCATTATGGAGGAGTACACAATTGACATAAATGAGATTAAAACTTACCATCGAAGTAGTCTTCTAACATACACCGTGTTTCATTCAAAAATGTCGGCTCTCACAATAAAAACGGGAGGATGGATAAATGAACGAATTGTTAAGAGAGCTGGAAGAGGAGCGGCGAAAGCTGAATTCGCTTGGTGAACAGTTAATAAAGCAATCCATTTCTTTATCCGGCCATCAAGCATTTCAAGAGCAAAGTCAGAAGGTCGATCAGCTAGTAGCCTGCTATCATCACATGAAAGCCAAGCAGAAGCAGCGGGTAAGGTAAAAGAGTTGTGGGGGGAAGCAGGTAATGGAAATTCCACCGTGGTTTCGAACAGCTATTCAAGGTCGATTGGACTACGTTTCTGCACGATTCGAGCATCATCCTGATCTCAAGCGTGTTCGTGCTGAAGAAAAGAAGGCTTTTCAAGTCTTGTTTGTTGGTATGGATATTGGTCGTATGCCTGAATTTGAAGCTTGGGAGGACAGACATCATTTTAAACAATCGATTATCAATGAGTGGTTATATTTGCAAGGGATGAAGGATGGCTTTCAGCTTGCTGTGGAACTATTGAGCAATCCTGTGCCATTTGATGACGACACACTGTTCAAACCTGAAAGCAACGAGCCTGAGGCGTAGACTGCTCATCCGGGAGGGATAAAAGTGGAAGTGAAAATCAACCGGGAAATCCGGGATTATACGGAAAGCTTGTTCTTCGGACTGTCCTTGCGGCAGTTCTTTTTTTCTGTTCTGGCGGTCGCAGCGGCAATTGGACTGTATTTCGGGCTGCGCAGTCATTTCGGACTGGAAACGCTCAGTTGGATGTGCATATTGGGGGCAGCTCCCTGCGCCGCGCTCGGATTTATCTGCTATCACGGTATGACGGCGGAGCAACTATTGTGGGCGTATGTGAAGTCGGAGTTTCTGATGCCAAGACGGCTTGTCTTCCGCTCGACCAACATATACTACGAAGCGCTGAAAGGAAGCCTGCACAAGTGTGAGCAAGAAAGGATGAAGCGCAATGATTAAGACGCTCAGGCGCACCATGAAGCAGGACAAGGAACGGTCTGTTATTCCCAAAAGCGTACAACAAGCGATCCCGATCCGCGCCATCTGGCCGGACGGGATTTTTGCTGTCGGCAACAAATTCTCGAAGTCGTTCCGTTTCGCGGACATCAACTACGCTGTCGCATCGAGAGAGGACAAGGAGACGATGTTCCTTTCCTACTCCGAATTGCTTAATTCTTTTGACAGCGGCGCGACGACGAAGATTACGATTCACAATCGGCGGCTGAATCAGGCAGATGTGGAACGTTCCATTCTTATTCCGCTCCAGCACGACGGGCTGGATGTGTATCGGCAGGAGTACAACGACATGTTGCTTGGCAAAGCGACGGATGGCAACACCAATGGGACGATTCAAGAGAAATACATCACCATCTCCGTGGTTAAAAAGAACGTGGATGAAGCTCGCCATTACTTCGCGCGGGTCGGCACGGAGTTGACGGCGCATTTCTCTCGTCTCGGCTCGAAATGTACCGAGCTTGATGCGACTGACCGCCTGCGCATTCTGCATGACTTCTTCCGGATTGGCGAGGAAGCCGATTTTCGCTTCGACATGCAGGAGATGATGCGCAAGGGACACGATTTCAAAGATTACATTTGCCCGGACACCTTCGAGTTTGCCAAAGATCATTTTCGGATGGGCGAATACTACGGTCGGGTCATCTTTCTGCGTGATTACGCCAGCTACATCAAGGACAGCATGGTAGCCGAACTGTGCGACTTGAACCGCAACTTGCTGCTGTCGCTCGATGTGATCCCGATTCCGACCGACGAAGCTGTCCGTGAAGTGGAGAATCGACTGCTCGGCGTGGAAACGAACATTACGAATTGGCAGCGACGGCAAAATCGCAACAACAACTTTTCTGCTGTCATCCCTTACGACATGGAGCAGCAGCGCAAAGAGAGCAAGGAATTTCTTAGCGACCTGACCACACGCGACCAGCGGATGATGTTTGGACTACTTACGATGGTGCATGTCGCGGACAGCAAAGAACAACTCGATAGCGATACGGAGACATTGCTCACTACGGCCCGCAAGCATTTGTGCCAGTTTTCCACGCTCTCCTATCAGCAAATGGACGGTTTGAACACGGTGCTGCCGTATGGGCTGCGAAAGGTTCATGCTTTGCGGACGCTCACGACTGAAAGTACGGCTGTCTTTATCCCGTTTCGAGCGCAGGAGATCATGCATCCAGACGGCATTTATTACGGCCAAAACGTCATCAGCAAAAATATGATCGTCGCCAATCGAAAGCAACTGCTTAATGGAAACAGTTTTATCCTTGGCGTATCCGGTTCCGGTAAAAGCTTCGCCGCGAAACGGGAAATCGTCAACCAGATATTGGCGAGCGATGACGACATTATTCTGATTGACCCGGAGCGGGAGTATTCCGCTCTGGTAAATGCGCTGGGTGGCGAGACGATTCATATATCTGCTACTTCGTCGAACCATATCAATGCAATGGATATGAACCGGGATTATGGCGACGGAGCCAATCCGATCATTCTTAAATCGGAATTCGTCCAGTCGTTGTGCGAGCAGTTGATCGGAGGACATCAACTTGGAGCCAAGGAGAAGTCGCTCATCGATCGCTGTACCGCCGCTGTGTACCGCAAGTATTTGCGGAGCAACTATAAGGGACAGCCGCCGACATTGCAGGATTTTCGCGCGGAGCTGCTCAAGCAAGCAGAACCGGAGGCGCAGGACATCGCGCTGGCCATTGAATTATTTACTTCCGGTAGTCTGAATACGTTCGCCCAATCGACCAACGTCAACGTCCACAATCGGCTGATTTGCTACGATATTCTCGACTTGGGCAAGCAGCTTCTTCCCATCGGCATGCTGGTCGTACTCGACAACATCTTGAATCGGATTACGCAAAATCGCGCCAGAGGCAAGAATACGTTTATCTTTATTGATGAAATCTACCTTCTGTTCCAGCACGAATATAGCGCCAACTTTCTTTTCACGCTCTGGAAGCGTGTCCGAAAGTATGGCGCTTTTTGCACAGGGATTACGCAAAATGTGGACGATCTGCTGCAAAGCCATACAGCCCGCACCATGCTCGCAAACAGTGAATTCATCGTCATGCTGAATCAGGCAAGCACCGACCGGATGGAGCTTGCCGAGTTGCTCAACATTTCGGATCTGCAACTGTCTTACATTACGAATGTTGACGCCGGGAATGGTCTGATGAAGGTCGGCAGCTCCCTCGTACCGTTTACCGACAAGTTCCCGCGGCACACGAAACTGTATGGCCTAATGACAACGAAGCCCGGAGAGTAATGGATAAACAGCAGTAGGCGGCTGATCGCAAACAGGATCAGCCGCTTAAGCACTAATATACATCTCTCATGGACTCTTCACCAGTAAATCTTGGCTGTTAGGAAACTTACAATGTTCTGCCGAGCATTCGCATTCCATAGTTTCTGTCACTTCTTTACAAAACATTAATGGGTAGTTTATCCAATTCATCATTTCAAATTGCATGCTTTTTGATACATATTTTTTTGCTCTGTTTATACGTATCAAAATGTATCGGGTATCGGCAAAAGACCAAAATCCGGAACGGCAGCTCGTCAAGTTCCGGGAGCTGGGCGTTGATGAAAGATACATATTTGTTGACAAGCAGAGCGGCAAGGATTTTGAGCGGCCGCGCTATCAGGCAATGCGTCTGATGATTAGAGAGGGCGACCTGGTTTACCTGGATGCGCTGGATCGGCTGGGCCGAGATTACGACGGCATAATTGCCGAATGGAAAGCCATTACACGAGAGATCGGCGCAGACATCGTATGTCTGGATAACGAAACGCTGTTCGATTCCAAAAAGTTCAAACAAATGGGTGATTTCGGCAAAGTCATGGAGGACCAGTTTTTAAGCCTGCTGGCATATGTGGCCGAGCAGGAACGGAAAAAGAATCGGCAGCGGCAGGCGGAAGGGATCGAAGTTGCCCGAGCGGATGGCGTAACGTTCGGGAGGCCAAGGCAGGAAATTGACGATAAGTTTATCCGGACATACCGGGAATGGAGAGCAGGGCAAATCACGGCAACCGAGGCTATGCGAAGAATTGGTATGAAAAAACCGACGTTTTACCGGCGGGTGAGGGAGTATGAGGGAGCAAATGGACAGAACAAGCAATCGCCCGTTGCTTCAAAGGACGATGCAGAGAATGGGAATCAGGGGATGGCTTGAAGCCATCCCCTGGTCATTATTCCGGTTTATTCCCTGCATTCGGGTCTGCAACAAAATTTGTCTTATAGTCTGTATATTTCAGCTCCGTTACCATGCCGGCAGAAGCATGATGCAGATCATGACAATGGAACATCCAGTTCCCTTCATTATTTGCTTCGAATGCGACAACGTATTCTTCGCCCGGCTTCAAATTCAACGTATCCTTTATGATTGGAGATCCTTCAAGCGGTTTCCCGTTCTTGCTTAGCACTTGAAAGAAGTGACCGTGCAAGTGCATCGGATGGTCGTCAGTTTTCGAGTTATTGACAAGGCGAACCTTGACGGTATCTCCTTTTTTGACGTTTATCGGTTCGGTTTCCGGAAACGTTTTTCTGTTTATGGTGTAGACCATTTCGCCGTTTTTCATTTCGGTGTTCAAATTCATCGTGTATTCCAAATTATACTTCTGATCTAACTTAAAGTTGGCTTTGCCCACTTGGCCGTAACGGCTCATATCGACAGCCGTCAGCTTCTCTGCTTCATTCGCTTTGTCGGAACCGGCGGGAGCTCCTTCATAAGCAATCGTGGCTTTCATCCCTTTAACAGCAGCTTTGTCGCCGTGGTCCTCGATCAACCATTGGCCCGGATTGCTGGCGACAAATTCAATATCGTAACGCTCTCCTGGAGCAATACTTACGACATTATCATTCAGGATACCTGGATTGTTTATAGGTTGTCCGTCGGTAGCAATAACTTTGAATTCATGTCCGTGCAAATGAATTTGATGAGACAGAAAGCCCGCATTAATCAAACGGATTCGAACTTTATCTCCTTCCTTAACAGGGAGCTGATCTACCAGCGAACCGGATTTTCCATTTATGGTATACAGATCGTACATGCTCATATCGTGTCCCATATTCATGGAACTATTATCGGTATTGGTCGACGCTTTGTTTTCGTTCCCCATATTCATCGTACTGTGATCCATGCCCGACAAATTGCCAGACATGTTCATGCTGGATTTATTGTCTTTGCCATCCGAACTGCCCATATTCATTTTGCTATGATCCATTTCCGACATGTTGCCTCCGGACATATTCATGCCGGACATTTCTCCGGAGCTCATCCATTCATCGAGGACAAGTGTATAATCACGGTCAACGTCGGTACCTTCTTTCGGTTCAACGATGAATGCCCCATATAATCCGCGATCCAATTGATTCACACTATCCTGATGGGAGTGGTACCAATAGGTGCCAGGGACATCTGCTTTAAACTCGTACGTAAACGACTGACCTGGTTGAACGGCATTTTGCGTTACGCCCGGAATGCCGTCCATAGCGTTGGGTACAGGAACGCCGTGCCAGTGAATGGTGACTGGCTCGGGCAACTGATTTTTCAGATTGACTTTTATCGTATCTCCTTGCTTAACCCGAATTTGTGGACCAGGAACGGAATTGTTGAATGTCCAAACCGGCAACGTTTTTCCAGGAGCAATTTCCTGATTGCTTTGGGAGGCAGTCAAATTAAATTCTTTTCCTGTTAATACAACGGACTTTTCTGTTTGAGTATTTGTCGTCTTCGCAGTCTCCTTTGTTCCCTCCATATTCATTTTCGAGTGATCCATTCCGCTCATCGAACCGGAACAACCAGCCAATACAACAGATAAAGCTCCGACTGCAATTATACTTTTGAGCTTCCAGCTAAGCTTCATTCATATTCATTCCTTTCTGTATCTGAACTTCCTATAGATCAATCATAGCCGAAGCCTATGTAGAACTTTTGAAGAAGCGAGAAGGAGTTCGCAGAGACAGGTTTATTTCTTTATACTTCAGTACACCGATTTGTGAAGGTAGGCATAAGCTGATAAAAAGATACGCGAGGCTTGCTCCTCATTCCATGTGGTCCTTTGAATCAATGGATTTACAAGGAAGGACCTTAAACTTGGGGGAAACGGCACTTCTTCAGGATGAAGTTTATCCGTTTACCTGGAATTTGCAAAAAAACGGAATCATGTTATCCACCTTGCATAATCACTGGTTAATGAACAATCCAAATCTAGTTTATGCGCATTATACTTCTGTTGAAGAGACGCTTTCTTTTGCAAGGAAGGTGGCAGAAGGCTACAAGGTGTTGCAGTAATTTGATAATTAATGTTCGGAATTAGGAAGATAACGTTTTCCCGGGCGCGTGAAGGAGTAGTCAGTCTTAAAAACATAGTGTTCGGAATTTTGAAGGCCGGCGAAGATATATAATTGCGAAGAGGCAACTCCTACGTTAGGGGCTGTCTTTTTTCAATTTGCGTGAACAAAAATCGCTTACAAAATCTTCTTGACAAATAGGGTAGGGGGCTATACTATTTTATCGAAGGTGGTCAGTGCACTGACCAAACCAATTCAAAATTTCAGCAAGGAGGAAATCAAAATGTCAACGCAAGCAAATGTAATTGCAGCGCCGGATGCACGAAGATGGAGAGCCTTATTTTTGCTTTGTCTCGCACAATTCATGGTGATTATGGATACATCCATTATCGGGGTGGCGCTTCCGGCTATAAAGGAAGCGCTCGGCTATTCTCAAGATAACCTGCAGTGGATATTCAACGCATATGTTATATTCCTGGGGGGCCTTATGCTCCTTGGCGGACGCCTATCTGATCTGTTTGGCCAGCGAAGAATGTTTATGCTGGGCTTTCTCATTCTTTCCATGGCGTCTTTGCTGGCCGGTCTTGCCTGGTCGGAGGCAGCGATGAATACCGGTAGAGCCCTGCAGGGGCTAGGATCGGCGTTCATTTTGCCAGCCGCGCTGACGATTGTGATGATTTTATTCAGTCATAACCCGAAAGAACTGAATAAGGCGCTCGGTTTTTGGGGAGCCTCAGCGGCAGCTGGTGGTACGGCGGGAGTGTTTCTTGGCGGTGTCATTACCGAGTGGCTCAGCTGGAACTGGACATTCCTCATCAATATCCCGGTAGGGATATTCGCATTGATTTATAGCATGAGGGTTCTTCCAGCCGGAGTTCGTCAGAAGGGGAGCGTTGATGTTATCGGCGCGCTGGCGATCACAGCGGCGCTTGTGCTCGCTGTTTATGCTATTGTTACGGCGGAGCAAGTTGGCTGGGGATCCGTTCAGACGATTACCTTGCTTCTTATTGCCGCATTGCTGTTATTCGTATTCTTTGTGATTCAAAAAGTAAAGAGAGAGCCCCTTATACCGCTTGGCATATTTGCCGCGCCGAACTTACTTGTCGGCAACATTGCTTTTGGCCTGCTGGCGGGTGCGTGGATTCCGTTATGGTTTTTCTTGAATTTGTATTTGCAGCAAGTATTGCGGTTCTCAGCATTTGCTGGCGGCGTAGCTCTTGTCCCGATGACGGTTCTAGTCATGGTTGTCATGATCGGATTAACGGGGCGTTTAGTCGGACGATTTGGTTTTAAAAGCATTCTGGTTATCGGGCTTCTTGTTCTGGCAGGCTCTCTGTTCCTGTTAGCTGGCTATACGCCGATCAACGGGAACTTTGTGGCCAATGTGCTTCCGGCATCTTTGCTGGGCGCACTGGGAATGGCGCTTGCCTTCATCCCCGGCACTATTGCTTCGATGTCAGGGGCGAAGCCAGAAGAAACGGGCCTCGCATCAGGGATCGCCAATACAAGCTATCAGATCGGTTCTGCGATTGGTCTTGCCATCATGTCTGCGGTGGCAGCCTCCTGGACAGGCGGGCAGCTTGAGCAAGGGGCAGAGCAAATTGCCGCACTGAATACCGGCTTCCATGCGGCGTTTATCGGCGCGGCAATAGCCGCAGTCGCAGGCGCGTTCATTGCGCTACTTTTCTTACGGAAACCGAAGCAATAAGAATTTGACGATGACGATTCAGCTTCGGCTGGGTCGTTTTTTGTTTTCTTTGTATAGGGTAGGGGGACTATGGTACAATAGTGAGAGAAAGGAGTGATTTGGATGGAGCAACTTACGCAAGATGATGCCCAGACGCCTACCCACGATTCATGCTGCACGAACGGACGGCAAAGTCACCATTCTGAAAAGACGAAAAACAATTTGATAAGCCGCCTCAACAGAATCGAAGGTCAGGTTCGGGGGCTTAAAGGTTTGATTGAGAAGGATACTTACTGCGACGATGTGCTAAATCAAATTTCATCGGTCCAGTCCGCATTGAACGGTGTAGGAAAACTTCTTTTGGAGCACCATATGAAGAGTTGTGTGATCGAACGTATTCAAGATGGAGAGAACGAAGTGATCGACGAGCTCCTAGTCACCATTAATAAGCTTATGAAATAAGGAATGGCCTGGGATTCGTGAGAATCCCTTTTGTTTGGATTCAAAAATAGGGTTGGGGGGTAATGTAAAATAAGTGTTGACACATATAGTATAGGGGGGTATACTATAAATCAAGGAGGTGCTGACGATGGACGTTATGGAAGTGAAGGCTGAAGAAGCATGCTGTTCGTCCGAAGATGGCCGAAGAAGTCACCATTCACTTGCCGTAAAGTCGGACCTGACCGTTCGCCTAAATCGTATTGAAGGGCAAATTCGCGGTGTGAAAGGCCTCATTGATAAAGACACTTATTGCGATCAGGTGTTAAATCAGATCGCCGCCATCCAAGCTGCACTAAACGGCGTGCGAAAAGTTCTTTTAACAGGACACCTTAAAGAGTGTGTGGTGGAGCGCATCCAACAAGGCGATGCCGAAGTCGTAGATGAGCTGCTGCAGACCATTCAAAAGCTGATGAAATAAAAACCAATAAACAGTCAAAGTCCAGCGGTATGATGTCAAGCCCCTGATCCGTTAGATCTGGAAATTTTCTTGGCTGTAAAGCGTATCAGTCACGAAAAATAGGCACATCCAATCAAACCCAGTCGAAAATCAAGCATAATTCCAGATTTTAACTGGGAAATTGCATGGACTTTAGCAAAGGAGGCGTTAATCCTTCGCGGGCGTCACCTTCCTTCGCGGCGTATAGAGTTGGCCGTTGCGTAGCAGCACATCGACCAGACGCACAAGCTTTCTTGCCGTTAAGACGAGGGCGCGTTTGTGTTGGTGCTTGGGTACTTCCTTGTATTTCTTCCGGTAGTACGCGCCGAATTCTTCATCGCGGTTCTTCACCGAGTTGGCAGCTTCAACCAGGTAATAGCGAAGGAATCGGTTGCCGGATTTGATGCGTTTCGTATCCTCGGCTTCAAACGGTCCAGATTGGTGCCTGCGCCAGGTCAGGCCTGCGTATTTGGCTACAGCGGCCTGATCGCCGAAGCGGTCGATGTCGCCAATTTCCGCGAGAATGCCGGCGGCGTACACCCGATCGATGCCCGGGATCGAACGCAAGCATTTGGCGCCAGGGATGCCGTCCAGAATCCGCTCAATGGCCTTGTCTAGGTCCTTCAGCTGGGACTGGATGCTGCGAATCGCTTGAATGGACGTGCCGAGCACCAGGTCGATGGAATCCTCGACGACTTTCCCAAGGCGGTACGAGGCGCGAGCGGCTTTCTGAATGCAGCGCGCGACATTCTCGGGGTCAGGGAAGCGATTGCGCCCCTTGTCCCGCAGATAGTCAGCTAGATCAGCGACCTCCATGGTCGCGATGTCATCGAGACTATACTTCTCGGAGAGCATCTCCATGAGCGCATGACCGAATACGGAGCTCTCCACTTCGGTGGTAAAGGCGTTGCATTTGTAGAACAGGTTTTGCAAGAAATATTGCTTCTCGCGGGTCAGGTTGTGGATCAGGTGAAACCGCATGCGCGTCAGGCGCTGGAGCGCAACGTACTGCTCCTGCATGACGACGGTGGTCGTCAGCCTGCCGAAACGAAGGCGGTCCGCGATGACCCAGGCATCGAGGCGGTCGGTCTTATCCAGATCCGAGTAAGCTTCCCTGAACTTGCTGACCAGCTTCGGATTGATGGTGAAGACTTTGGCTTTGCGCTTCTGCAGCGCGGCATCCTGATGCATGTACATCGCCGGATGCCAGCTATAGACCGATGTCGCTTCCAGACCAATATGGATCTCGGATGACACGTGCTTGTCCGCTGCAGCAACAATACGATCACGCAGATAGGATGCGCCTTCGAGATTGTTTTTTACGGTGAGCGTCTCGAGCTTGTCGCCATCCGAATTCATGAAACACGCTTCCAGTTCTTGCGAACTGACGTCAATACCGACAAACAGCTTCAAAATAGAATTCCTCCTCTCTATAGGGGATTCAGGGAATGGACGCTCCGGGATGCCTCCGGCGCACACGCAGATCAATCACCCTCGCCTATAAGAACACGCTTCGGTCCATGAGCTGCCCCGGTTTGCTAAGCCGGGCATGGGGTGTCGAAGGGAACGGCCAGCGGGTCAGAAGCTCAGACGCGTACCGGAGAAACAGACTTTGGATGTAGACGATGCTACAGGAGACAAAAGAATTTCCCCGAATGGACCCTACGTTCCATTGTCCAGAGGCATGCCGGAAAGTCCAGTCCCATTTCAATTTTCAAAGAACGAAGCACTGGGAATTTGGAAGGCGTTTTCCAGCTCCCTCGGGGGCTGGAAGCTAGCCTTCAAAAGCTTTCAAAACATACTATACGAGGAGAATGAATCCATGAAAAATGTAACGTTGAAAGTTGAAGGTATGTCTTGCGGACACTGTGTCAATTCGATTGAAGGGGCTTTGAAAACAATTGGGGCAAGCGGCAAAGTCGATCTCTCGGGAGGAACGGTAGCTGTAGCGTACGATGAAAGCCAACTGACGATAACTGCCATTAAGGAAGCTATTGAAGAACAAGGATACGACGTAGTGTAACGAATCGGAAAAGAAACGAGGTGTTCGTGATGGAAGCAGTCAGGCTGGAAACGGAGCAAACGTCCCTGCAATTAACCGGTATGACATGCGCCGCTTGCGCAAACCGGATTGAGAAGGGACTCAATAATCTCGAAGGCGTGACGGAAGCGAACGTGAACTTTGCCCTGGAACGGGCGACGGTTACGTACGATCCGAAAAAAGTAAATGTCGCGCAAATGGAACAAAGCATTCAAAAACTCGGCTACGGTACGGCAAAAGAAGTCGTTGATTTCAAACTGGAAGGCATGACCTGCGCGGCTTGCGCGAATAAGATTGAGAAAGGCCTTGGAAAATTGCCCGGCGTCACGAACGCTTCCGTTAACTTCGCGATGGAAACCGCTCGGGTCGAGTACAACGCGGCCGATGTATCTATCTCCGATATGCAGCAACGCGTGGAAAAGCTGGGCTATAAAGCGATACCGAAGCAAGACGAAGCCAATCCTTCGGAGCATCGCGAGAAAGCCATTTCACAACAAAAGCGCAAACTGCTCATCTCCGCCGTTCTTTCGCTGCCGCTGCTCTGGTCCATGGTCAGCCACTTTTCGTTCTTATCCTGGATCTGGATGCCGGAGCTCTTCATGAATCCGTGGTTTCAATTGGCGTTGGCTACACCAGTTCAATTTTACATTGGCAAACAGTTCTATGTGGGCGCGTTCAAAGCGCTCCGGAATAAGAGCGCCAATATGGACGTACTCGTCTCGCTCGGAACGTCAGCTGCATACTTTTACAGCTTATACTTAACAATTGAATGGGCCTCAATGGGCAGCATGGCGCATCACGGTCCATCGATGTACTACGAAACGAGCGCGGTCCTCATCACTCTCGTTATTCTCGGGAAGCTGTTCGAGTCGCTGGCTAAAGGCCGTACATCTGAAGCGATCAAGACGTTGATGGGCCTTCAGGCGAAAACGGCTCTCGTTGTTCGGGACGGGCAGGAAATGACGATTCCGGTCGAAGACGTACTCGTCGGCAATATCGTGGTGGTGAAACCGGGGGAGAAGATCCCGGTGGATGGGGAAGTGCTGGAAGGAAGTTCGTCGGTCGATGAATCGATGCTGACCGGCGAAAGTATCCCGGTCGAGAAAAAAGCCGGAGACAGCGTGATCGGTGCTACCGTCAACAAAAACGGCAGATTGAGATTGAAAGCGACCAAAGTCGGCAAGGAAACCGCGCTTGCCCAAATCATTAAGGTCGTGGAAGAAGCGCAAGGCTCGAAAGCGCCGATTCAACGGGTAGCGGATGTCATTTCCGGAATCTTCGTGCCGATCGTCGTAGGGATTGCGGTTGCCGCATTTCTGGTTTGGTACTTCTGGGTGACACCCGGCGATTTCGCAAATGCGCTGGAGAAAGGGATTGCGATCCTGGTCATCGCCTGCCCTTGCGCACTGGGGCTCGCTACACCGACATCGATTATGGCGGGCTCCGGCCGCGCCGCGGAGCTTGGCGTGCTGTTCAAAGGCGGCGAGCATCTGGAATCCACGCACAAAATCGATGCGATCATTCTCGACAAAACCGGCACCGTAACGAAGGGGAAACCGGAACTTACGGATGTTGCCGCCGCAAATATAGACGAACATGCTTTTCTCCGCTTAGTTGGCGCTGCCGAGAAGGATTCCGAGCATCCGCTTGCGGAAGCGATCGTTGCCGGAATCCGGGCTAAAGGCATCGAGCTTCCGGCAACGGAACAGTTTGAGGCGATTCCAGGGTTTGGTATTCGTGCCGTCGTTGAAGGCAAAGAGGTTCTGGCCGGTACGCGCAAGCTGATGGCGAAATATGACGTTTCGGTTGAACAGGCGCTTGATCGGATGACGCAGCTTGAAGAAGATGGAAAAACGGCGATGTTGATCGCGGTTGACGGAGCGTATGCGGGTCTCGTCGCGGTGGCCGATACGATTAAAGAAACATCGAAAGAGGCTGTAACGCGGCTGAAAGAAATGGGCATAGAGGTGATCATGATCACGGGAGACAACGAACGCACCGCACGGGCGATTGCGGGGCAAGTCGGCATCGATCATGTTCGCGCCGAAGTGCTTCCAGAAGGCAAAGCGGAAGAAGTGAAGAAGCTGCAAGCGCAGGGTAAGAAAGTGGCGATGGTCGGCGACGGCATCAATGACGCCCCCGCGCTGGCGATGGCAGATATCGGCATGGCGATCGGTACCGGTACGGACGTGGCCATGGAGGCCGCCGACGTCACCTTGATGCGCGGCGATCTGACGAGCATTCCGGATGCGATCTACATGAGCCGCAAGACGATGAGTAACATCCGCCAAAACCTCTTCTGGGCGCTCGGCTACAACACCCTCGGCATTCCGATTGCCGCGATTGGACTGCTGGCCCCTTGGGTTGCGGGCGCGGCGATGGCGCTCAGTTCCGTGTCCGTCGTCCTTAACGCCTTGCGTCTGCAGCGTGTCAAAGTACGCTCTGCATCGAACTTGTAATGAAGTGGAGTTGATATAAACCATGAAGAAGAAAATCATCCTCGTCGCTGCGGCGGTACTTGTGTTAAGCATATTGGCCGCATGCGGCAAAGCAGGGGATAAGAAACCCGCAGGCGGAAATAATCATGCCGGTCATGGAGCCATCAGCGGGCAAGAGAACGCCGAGAAGCCTGCAGGAAACGAGAAAAAGGAGGCGGGAGAGATGGATCATGGAGGCGGCCACGGCGGCCATGGCGCAGATGCGAAGCCTGCTGCGGAGAATCTTCAAGCATCATTTGCCTTCCCCGCAGGCGCCGCAAAAGCAAATGAAGAAACGGAATTGACCATTCAAGTGAAGGATAAGGACGGGAAACCGGTCAATAAATATGATGTCAATCACGAGAAATTGCTTCATCTCATTATCGTCAATCACGATTTATCGTTCTTTAACCACATTCACCCCGAGTTTAAGGGTGACGGCACATTTACGGTGAATACGTCGTTCCCGGCTGGCGGTGAGTACAAAGTGTTTGCGGATTTTATTCCGACTGGCGGGGCCAATACAACGCTCAGCGAGTGGGTGAAGGTGGAAGGCAAAGAAGGCAAGCATGCCGCGATTGCAGCTGACGCAAATCTTGTGAAAGAAGTCGATGGCAAGGAAATTGAGCTCTCTATGAGTGCCGCCAAACCGAAAGAAGACGTGACATTGACCTTCAACATTCGCGACGCGAAGACGAAGAAGGGGATCAATAATCTGCAGCCTTATTTGGGTGCGGTTGGCCATGTCGTAATTCTTTCGGAAGATGCGAATCAGTATCTTCATGTTCATCCGATCGACGAGAAAGCGACCGGGCCGGATGCGAAATTCGCGACTTCTTTTCCGCAAAGCGGCACGTTCAAAATTTGGGGACAATTTCAGCACAATGGCGAGGTGTTCACCGTCCCCTTCGTCGTCAATGTGAGATAACGGATCGAAGAGGAGAATGATCATGGGAGATAAGACGAAACTGGCGGTATCGCCTGCGATTCAAGTCGGGGGAAGCCTATTTACGCCGGATCAACTTGCCAAGATCGGTACGGTTGTCGGTTCAGACGCCAAAATTGAAATGACCTCGTTCAAGCAGCTTTACGTGGAAGTGCCTCTTGATGAGCGAGAAGCCATCCAGGAAGAACTGGAGCGTGCCGGTCTGGAAGTATATCCGGCCGGATTTGCGACCAAGAGCCTGATCGCCTGCAACTTCTGCAAAGGTGCGGAAGAAGCCGGTCTGGAGACGGCTCGCATCTTGAATCGGGCGATCGCTGGCATCGCGACGCCCACGCCGCTGAAGATTGGCTACGCAGGCTGTGCGCTGGGCACAAGTGAACCGCTGCTGAAAGATATCGCTGTCGTCAAAATGCGGGATACGTTCGATATTTACGTTGGAGGAGAACCTAAAGGCATCAAAGCTGCGACGGGGCGGTTGCTTGTCTCCGGCATAACAGAGGAACGACTTGTTCCTGTTGTATCCACGCTTATTGATTTTTATAAGCAACAAGCAAAAGGAAAAGAGAAGTTCAGCAAATTCGTGGATCGGATCACGATGGAGCAGTTGAAACAAATCGTCGCGTAAAGGAGAGAAATTCCATGTCGCAAATCGATCCGAAAGATCCGATCAAAATTTACACGATCCCGACCTGCAGCGACTGCCACTTTGCCAAGCGCTATTTCAATGAGCATCAAGTTCCCTATGTTGACTACAATTGTGAAGAAAATATCGAATATGCGAAAGAAGTTCTGGAGCTGACAGGAAAGCAGGTCGTACCGACCATCGTCATTAAAGACAAGGTATTTGTCGGTTTTGCCGAGAACTTGAATGAAATAAGCAAACTCCTTGTAGGCTAAGAACTTATAGGTGTCTCGCGCAGGCTGCTATTTGTGTCCGTGACTAAAGAGTGGTTGCCTTAATCCGAATGTTAGGAGCATTCATAAGGGGAGGTACTATCGTGGCGTCCGAGCAAAATGAAGAAAGATCAAAATCATGGGAAACCGCAGGGCAAGTAGCGGCTTGGAATCGAAGCAGTGACGATCGAGAAAGGCTTCTAGGGGAAGCGACGGAGCTTATGCTGCGGGAAGCTGGCGTTAGGGAAGGAACGCAGCTTCTGGACATAGCGGCGGGGATGGGGGACCAGACGTTCATGGCCGCCCGGATGATCGGTCCGGCAGGAAATGTTGTTGCTACCGATATCTCAGCGACCATGCTGCAGGTCCTTGCCGAGATCGCGAAACAAGAGACGCTCACTAATATTCAAACGCATGTCATGGATGCCCAGCATGTAGATTTGCGGACAGACACCTTTGATGCGGCTATATCCCGTCACGGTTTGATGTTTGTTCCAGAGCTGGGGCAAGCCTTGACGGGTATCCGAGAGGTGTTGAAAACGGGCGGTAAATTCGCGGCACTCGTATGGTCGAGTCCGGATAAGAACCCGACCTTGTCCCTGCCGATTTCTATCATTTCACGATATGCAGGCATCCCGATTATGGAAGGCGGCAAAAAACCAGGCGTGTTCTCACTTGGTAACCCCGACTTACTGGCAGAAGCCTTTCAGACAGTGGGCTTCCGGGATGTAACGGTGCAGGCTGTCCCGCATATTCACCGCTATGCTTCGGCTGTGGAGTTTAGCCGTCGTGGGCGAGAAGACGTATCCGCCGGTCCGCTGGGTGAAATCATTAAACGGCTCAGTGAGGAAGAACGCAAAAAGATGCATATGGAAATTGTTCGTGCGCTGCAGACATTCGAAGGGCCAGAAGGATTTGAAGGGCCATCGGAATCACTCCTGGTTGTGGGGATCAAATAAATGGGCTTACGCAGCTTTCCTTTGGAGAACGGAATGGAAACATGATGAAAAAAGGATTGGTTGTTCTTCTTTATGGGGTCGTGATTGCCGCCGTCATAATCTTCAAGGAATCTCTGCTTTCATGGCTCTCTCTTGGAGGCGTGGAGCGTCTTCCATGGATGATCGGGGCTGCGATCCTTCTTGCGATGATTCCGCTCGTTCCTTTTGGGATTGTAGCCGGAATCATCGGGGCCGCGTATGGGCCGGTCTGGGGCAGTTTGATCAATGTGGTCAGTTCAACCACCGCGGCAGCCTTGACCTTTTGGGCGGTTCGGTTGATTTTTCAGGAACGAGGCCGTCAGCTCATGGCTTCGGTGAAAGGAGCAGAACGGTTTATCTTCCTTCTGGAGCGTAATGCATTCTTTGCGGTCATACTGGCTCGCCTGCTACCATTCGTCCCCGCGGTAATCGTCAATATCGGTGCGGCTCTCTTCCGAATGTCCTTTGGAAGTTTTATTATGGCCACTGCGGTCGGGAAAGTACCGGTCATGGTTGTGTTTGCCTTCATGGGGAGTCAGTTGGATTCAAACTGGCCCGTTATGCTACGGACGCTGTTCATTTACATGTTCTTTCTGGTGGTTGTATACGCAGGCTATCGAGTATGGCTTCGCTGGATGGAATCCCTTTATAAAAAGGAACCGACTGATGAATACTATAGAGGAAAAGGGGACTGATTCGGGCTGATTAGGGTCGCCCTTTTGTTGTTTCTGCACGGCATCTCTGCATCTACATCAGTTCTACATAAGTCATGGGTAAAGTGATACATAGAGGCGTTATTCGCGGAGGATGGTCATGAAAACGATATTGGTCGTCGATGATGAATCGAAAATTCGGGATGTGGTTGTATCCTATTTGAAAAAAGACGGTTTTCAGACCGTTGAAGCCGAAACGGGCAGCGAGGCCATTCGGCGCGTGCAAAACGAATCGATTGATTTTGTCATCCTGGACCTTATGCTTCCGGATATGGAGGGCGAGCAGGTTTGCCAAGCGATTCGTCAAATCCATTCTGTTCCGATTTTGATGCTTACCGCCAAGGTTTCCGAGAACAATCGGATTAAGGGGTTATCCATGGGGGCCGACGATTACTTGATCAAGCCCTTTGACCCACGCGAAGTAGTGGCTCGGGTTCGGGCGATTATGCGGCGTACGGACGAATATCATTTGCTTGCGGATCGCCTGGCCTTTAATCAAGGGGAACTTATCATTGATTCGTTAAAGCAGCAAGTATTCCGCGACGGCCAACCGGTGAACCTGACCCCGAATGAATATAAGCTGCTGCTTGTCCTGGCCAAGCATCCGCAGCGTCACTTTTCACGAGAGGAGCTTGTAGAACGCGTGCTTGGCTATGATTTTGACGGTGATATCCGAACGATCGATCAGCATGTAAAAAATATCCGGCAAAAAATAGAGGGCGACCCCAAGTCCCCAAAATATATTGTGACGGTGTATGGAACCGGCTATCGGTTTGCAGGAGGAACAACATGAATAAGCGTCTGCATACCCGTTTGGCTCTGATTATTATCGGGATTGCTGCTGGCATTGTCCTGATTACAACCATTAGCGTCATTTTGACGACACACTATCATTTCTCCTTGTATCAAGCTCAAGCCGGTATGACGCACGAATTACCCGAACTGAATTATCATTTGGAACAAGCGTTGATGCAAACGATCATCTGGACGTGTTTAGTTGCGATTGTACTTGCCGTATTTCTCGGTTTTTATGTAGCCAAACGAATTTCGGCTCCTCTCATTCATATGAAGCGAGTCGCGGAACGCATGACGGACGGGGAATGGAGTACGAGAGTGGACATTCAAGGGAAAGATGAGCTTGCAGACTTGGGCGCATCGCTAAATACGCTGGCAGAGCAGTTGCAGCAGCATGAGCAACTGCGCGTCACGATGACCGAAGACATCGCGCATGAGCTACGAACCCCTTTGGCTACGCTCAAAAGTCATATGCGCGCCCTAGAAGACGGGATTTGGGAGCCTACGCCGGAGCGTATCCATTCCTGCTACGAAGAAATCGAACGATTGACGCAGCTAGTAGCCGAGTTGGAAGACTTGACGCATGTGGAGTCCCCCGGTTTTCAATTGGTGCGAAAAGAAGAATCATTGACGGCCATCATCGAGAGAGGCGAAGAACTGGTTGCTGCTGCCTATCGTGAAAAAAACGTTCATCTACGGTGTTCCGTAAGTCCTCATATTGATGTTTTTGTCGATCATGATCGCATGATTCAGGTGCTTGTGAATCTGCTTAGCAACGCATTGAAATTTACTCCTGAACACGGAGAAGTGCGAATTGAGGGTAGTGAAGACAGCGGACATGTTTGGATCCGAGTTCAAGACACGGGAACGGGAATCCCACAGGAGGACTTGCCCTATGTGTTCGAGCGATTTTACCGGGCGGATAAGTCCCGCAATCGGAAGACCGGCGGCAGCGGCCTGGGGTTAACCATCGTCAAGGAGTTGGTTGCAGCCCACGGCGGGGAAATTTCGGCCGAGAACCGGGAAGGTGCCGCTTTTACAATTCGGATTCCCAAAAGACAATAGAGCAAGCATTCTACATCGAATCTTCAAAAGTATCGATTACACTGTATATGACTTGCATTTTTATCGAATGGTTTGGAAATACATGGGGGACACTGAATTCAGGTCTCTTTTTTAGATATGGGGGTAATTTTTTTGAAAAAGATGACGATGCTTGCACTAGCGGCAGTACTCTTGATCGGGACCACGGCATGCTCGAAAAAGGCAGAGCAAGGGCCGAATTCCAATGCGAGTACCACTTTTATGCACCTACATGGCCTTGGTTACTCCGCAGACGGAAAACGGCTTTTCATTCCCGTTCACAACGGACTACAGTTATATGCAGATGGTTTATGGAGTGAAGGTCCGGGGGTGAAGCACGATTATATGGGGTTCACCGCTGTCGATGACGGATTTTACAGCAGCGGCCATCCAGCACCGGGTTCGAAGTTTAAAAATCCATTAGGCCTTGTGAAAAGTACGAATGACGGGAAAACCATCACGGTCCTGGCACTTGAGGGAGAAGTCGATCTACACGGTATGACAGCCGGGTATCGTTCGCATGTGCTATACGTGGTGAACCCGGAACCTAACACCAAAATGAAACAGGCAGGGCTGTTTTATAGCAAGGATGAGGGGAAAACCTGGACAAGCAGTCCTGCAACCGGGCTCCAAGGGCAGATGATGGCAATCGCAGCTCACCCTTCTGATGCAGCAATTGCTGCCGTCGGCACGACAACAGGTGCCTTTCTGTCGAAGGATTACGGCCAGAGGTTTACCGCATTGGTTCCGGAACAACCGGTTTCGGCCCTGGCTTTCACGGATTCCGGTAACGTACTAGTAGCTACCTCCGGCCCCAATGCTTCGCTGATTGAAATTAATATAGAGAGCAAGCAATCGTTGGTGATTCAGACGCCAAGCAAGGATACGATCACCTATGTTGTCCAGAATCCAGCGAATCCGAAAGAGCTGGCCATCGCAACGGAGCCAAAAGATGTCTTTCTTTCTACCGATCGCGGCGCTACATGGATACAAATTGCAGATAAAGGCAAAACTATCAACCGAAAATAGGAGGTTTTTAAGCATGAAAAAAAGCTTGAAAGTCGGTATTATTTCGGCGGCTACAGCACTGGCCCTGACCGGATGCTTTAACAAATCCAATTCTTCCACTCCACACGATATGAACAACATGGGCCAGCAAACTGGTTCGGCACAAAGCCCAGCCAGTGCGGTATCTTTGCCGTGGATTGCCTCAAAAAACACGACGCGCATCAATACAAGTGAGCCGGTGGAAGCTGCGGTGCTGGTTTCAAAAACGCTGTGGATGGCAACCAGTGATGCGAACCGTCCCGGAGGCGTCATTCTGGCGAACCCGAAAGATTGGCAAACGACCCTCGTTAGTGCAGATTTGATTCATCACCCGAATAACGGTCCAGTTCTGTTTGTGAATAAAGACAGTGTACCGGATGTAACGCTGGACGAATTGAAAAGACTAAAACCAATGGGGACGGACATGAATAAAGGAACCCAGGTTATATTGGTCGGGGATCTTGACCCCAAGGTAGAGGAGCAGGTAAAGGCGCTTGGATATAAGACGGACAAGATTGCAGGGGGCAACCCGGCGGCCGTAGCCAAAGCCGTAGATGCTTATTATACCGCTGTCGCGATGGAAAATCCGCCTTCGGTCATCATTGGTTCTATGGACAGCGAAGAATATTCAATGCCAGCAGTGAATTGGATTTCTCATATGCCTGAGCCGCTACTTTATGTTAAAAAGGATGAGGTTCCGCAAGAAACCGTGGATGCTTTAAAGAAACGGGGCGGAAAAGCCAATATTTATTTGCTCGGGCCAGAATCGATTATTTCGGCCAAAGTCCAAGAACAATTGGGTCAGTACGGGAAAGTGGTTCGTATTGCGGGCAACGATCCATATGCGAATGCCGTTGCCTTCGCGAAGTATAAAGATTCCACAACCGGTTTTGGTTGGGGGATTACAACCCCGGGTCATAACTTTTCGTTCGTCAATAAAGATTCCGCAGCCTTGGCACTCGCGGCAGCTCCATTCTCGCATTTAGGCAAACATGCACCGCTTCTCTGGACGGACAAAGACAAACTGCCGGATACGGTGATGTCCTATGTCATGTCGATTCAACCGAAATATAAAAAGGAGCCAACGGAAGGGCCTTACAATCATGCTTGGTTAACGGGGAGCGAGGATTCGTTATCCGCCGTGGCGCAAGGGGAGATCGATTCCATGCTGGAGATCGTATCGGAGACCGGAGAAGGCCATGGCGGGCATGGCGGCGGAAATACAAAGACAGAACCGTCCCCTAAACCAAGTGAGGGCACAACCGGCGGCTATATGCCGGGCATGAAGCATTGATTATCAGGTCGAACACAAATTTCCAAAAGAAAGCAGGTGTCTGATTATGATGGGGATGATGTACGGATGGTCATGGGTCATGATGCTGTTTTGTGCATTGTTCATGGCCGCGATCATAGGTGTCGCCGTTTATATAGCGGTAAGGCTTGCTTTAAGAAAAACTCGTTTGTAGTATATCGCAGCTCGTTTGGGTAAAACATAAAAGGTACAAATTTCAAATTGGAGGTAAAACAACCCATGTCACATGAGCAATTTCAACATTGCATTGATGAATGCATAAAGTGTATGCTGGCATGCAATCACTGTTATGACGCCTGCTTGAATGAAGATCACCTTGAGGGGATGAAAGAGTGCATCCGGTTGGATCGGGAGTGCGCCGACATTTGTGCCTTTGCTGCGCAAGCGATGTCCCATCACAGTTCCTATGTGAAGGAGCTTTGCCGGATTTGTGCCGATGTTTGCGAAGCATGCGGGAATGAGTGCAAAAAGCACGAGCATGAACACTGTCAGCGCTGTGCCGATGCTTGTTTCTCCTGTGCAAAAGCTTGCCGAGCTATGGCAAGCTGAAACAAGGCGAAAACAGCCTATCCCACTCTGGGGATAGGCTGTTTCGGTGTTCTATCTTTTCAATTGCTTAAAGTAGCAATTCTTGGTTAAACTGACGCAGTAGAAAAAATTCTGTACTCACTCATGTAGGAACTTTATTTAAAGTATATAAATTTAAAGAAGCAGAGAATGGGGAAGAAGCCGTCCAACTGTTACAGGAATATTCGGCCGGATGTCGTCACCATTGATATTACGATGCTCGAAATGGGCACTATGGCAAATTCGGTTGTATCAGTACCGTAAATCTGGTTACTCTAGGCCAATGCCGTGCTCGTTATAGGTATCCCTCCATAGACTAATGTGGAAATACGAAGACGTTCAAACACACGAGGAGGGAATTTCCTTTGAATCATTTCGTCCACTATGCGATGCCGATGTACACGCAAGACAATGCCACTTATTATAGACAAATGTACGAATGGCATATGAAACCTGCATCATTATCAAGAACAGTTGCGCGGGTTTCATTTGGAACGGGCCAAGTATTTTCAAGGCTTGGTTGAAGAAAGAGAGAAAGCTGCTACAAAATCCAACGACGGCCCTGCTGCTTGATACGGAATTTCTATGGGGCGATGTGCTGAACTGGAAAAATTCCGAGTGAAGCTATGGGACCAGTACTTAACGGTTCGTGATTTTTACGGCGGAATTGCCGTTTCCTTCGATAATCTTTGGTTTGATTTCCTATCCAGATATTTTATATCGGAACAGCCATTGACATTGATTTTTGACCAAGTTTGCAGAGATATGGAAAGACACGTAATTAGAAAAACGGAACCCGAGAGTCCATAAGAAGCTAAGAAAGTCGCTTTTTGGAGGACTCCAAAGCGCTTGAAACGAAGAGGTAATATAATTGCAGTCGGTTGAATGCAAAAACCAGTCAACACGAAAATTAGTGTTTGACTGGTTTTCATTATCGATAAACGATCAGTTGAGAACAGTTGTCTTTACGATCAAGGTTGCTTGGCCAATATCTTATCCAGCACAACAGGATAATTTAGATACATCTTTATTGATCGTAAGAGCTGCTAGTTTTAATCCCTCAGCCATCGTTAAATACGGTGCTAGGCTATCGCGTAGATCCTCGACCGTTAAACCGAACTTGACTGCAAGTGTCGCAGCGTAAATTACATCTCCGGCATTTTCAGCGACAATATGAACACCAAGCACCGTTAACGACTTGGAATCAGCCACTAATTTAAAAACGCCGGTTGTTTCGCGATTAACAAGTGCTCTAGGCACCGAATCCAAAGGAAGAATGGACGTTTTAACCTCATACCCTTTTGCCTTGGCTTTCTCTTCCGTGAGTCCTACAGTAGCAACGGAAGGAGAAGTGAACGTAACACCTGGAACAGCTTCAAGATTTACCTTTTTCTCTAAGCCGCCTATTGCATTATCGGCCGCGATGCGACCTTCATAAGCAGCCACATATACAAACTGCGGCCCCATCGTCACATCGCCTGCAGCATAAATTCTAGGATTCGAAGTGTTTAAAAAATCATCGACGACGATTTCGCTTTTGGAACCTATATTTACGTTCGCAGCATTAAGGTTTAGTGCTTCAATATTTGGTTTTCTACCGGTTGCAATAAGCAGCTGCTCGACTTCGATGACTTTCTTTTCGCCATCTACGGAAATATGCACTTGTTTTAGATCGCCACTTGCTTCTATGCGATCATACGTTACACCGGTAATCAAGTGAATCCCTTGCTCCGTTAAAGCCTTTGTCACCGCTTCGGAAATTTCAGGGTCATACTCTTTCAAAATGCGAGGACTTCTTTGCATCAGCGTAACATCTGACCCTAGATTGTGAAAGAGTTGACCCAATTCCATTGCAATATAGCCTGAGCCAATGACGGCAACCGTTTTAGGCAATTGTTTGAGCTCAAGTAGTGATGTGCTTGTTAAATAATCCACGTCCCTTAATCCTTGAATATCCGGAATGGACGGAGAAGCTCCTGTGGCAATTAAAAATCGTTTCGCTGTAACCAGTCGTCCACTTACCTCAATGGTTTTTTCATCTACGAATGTTGCCTCTCCTCGAATGAGTTCAAATCCGTACTCACCAATCAAATGTTCATACTTCTGTTCTCGCATACTGGCTACCAGTTCATTTTTATGTTCGACCAACTTTTCCAAATCTACTTTTCCTGTTGATGTGGCTAGTCCCAAGAATGGGTTGCTTTTGGCTAAATGATTGATTTCACCGGCACGAAGCAGCGTTTTTGATGGAACACAGCCAACATTTACGCAGGTTCCGCCAACAATTCCCCGCTCAATGATCGCGACCTTTGCGCCATATTCCACCGCTTGAATCGCTGCGGAAAAAGCTGCTCCACCGGAACCGATGATCAGAAAATCATAGTCGCCTTCATCGCCGAGAACCGGAGCATCATGAGTTTCTATCACTTCCGCATCTCCGGATTGATATTTTGCCTCGTTAATGGCTTTTTGGGCGGTTTCGATCATAACGTCATCGGGCAATTCAAACGTGGCTTCATTACGGTGAAAACTCGTCTCGATATTGGCGGCTCCAATGTTTTTAAGTGCGGTTGCTACGTGTTCTTCGCAGCCGCTGCATGTCATGCCTTGAACGTTGATTCGGTATTTTTTCATTTTTTATCCTCCCATTACATCAAACCCATATTTTGTAACCGATGATTGGATTAGCTTTACATCGGTTTTCAGATCATCAAAGGAAACCGTCACTTTTCCAGTGCTTCCCTTAGGTTCAATTTCTACTTTGCTGACTCCGTTTACCTTGAAATTAAATCTTGAATCACAGAAGGTGGGCAACATTCTAATCCCGTGACCGTGAACGTCGCCGATTGATTTGCAACAGTTGTACTTGCAGTTTGCACTGCTGCCGATGATTTTCATTGCTGCCGCCTGCCGTACCCGTGATCATTAAAAACATCTGGTACTTGATTGAAATAATCGCGAGTGTACCTGCCAAACCGGATAATCCGAGTGGAATGAGAATTAAGGGTCCGAGGCAGCAAGAAAGGCAGATAATACCGCCCCCCAGCTCGTTAGTTTTTCTCTCAAAATCATTCACCTCGTTTTTGCCCTGGTACTGAGCAGCAATCGTGTGTCACATCGGTTTTTTCTTGTATATTCGTCCTTTTGAATACCATACAAAGGGAAATCACAAATAGAATAGCCAAAATAGCACTAGCGGCGCCTTGATGGGCTGCAAAATACGCACCCAGTGTTGTGCCAGCAAGCAGAGGAAGAATCAAAACGAGATGGCAAGGGCAGGAAAGCAGAGCTAAAAAGCCCCATCCCATTTTCTTTGTATTGTCTTTCACAGGATTTCCTCCTCATTGTCAATTAACGCCTCGATGATTGGGCATTCATGAATTGCCTTTTCATCTGGACAGCGGTCTTTTAAATCTTTTAGCATACATTCGATTCGCTCAAGGTCTCTTATTTTCAACCGAACATCTTCAAGTTTTTGAACAACAAAATCGTGCATATCCGCACATCTCACATCGTCTTTATCAACGACACCAAGCAATTTATCAATTTCAGATAACGTAAAACCAAGCTCTTGTATACGTTTAATGAACATGATTCGTTTTACCGCATCTTCCGGATAAAGCCGGTAACCTGCATCCGACCTTACAGGTTCAGCAATCAGACCTTTTCGTTCATAATATCTAAGCGTTTCTTTATTCACATTACATAATTTGGATATATCTCCTGAATGATACCTCATGGTTCACCTCCCTCATAAGTGTAAACCCTGTACCATGATACATAGTCAAGACATCTTTATTTATTTCCTTAAAGTTCCGAAATAATTTTATTTTGGTTGTATTAGCTATGTGGCCGAGCAAGAGCGGAAGAAGAACCGGCAGCGGCAGGCGGAAGGAATCGAGGTTCCCCGAGAGGAGGGCTGTTGTATTCGGCCGACCCAAGCAGGAGATCGATGGAAAATGTGGAGGCGTACCGGGAATGGAAAGCAGGCCAGATTACCGCGACGGACGCTATACGTCGGATCGGTATGAAAAAGCCTACATTTTACCGGCGAGTGAAGGAATACGAGGAAATCAATGAGCCGTTCTAAGCTATCGTCAGTTCCGCGGCGGCCAATGATGGGGTAGTACCAGCAAACAAAGCTGACACCACCCGTAAAGTACATGGGGACATTTCCCCCTCAATACCTTGGCCTAGGAGATACCTAGTTAAGTTTGATGTTTACGAACTATGATTTTTCGATACATACCGTTAAATAGGGCTGATGCATCTTCTTCCACTCGAATTTGTTTCTCGTACGGCATAATGATTTGCTCAAAATGACGACCGATGTCTGTACCCATCAATGCTACGACGGGGCGAAGAATTTTCTTCATTACAGGCAACTCCCGAGATGGAGGGGCAAACTTATCGAAAATGAGAATACGTCCCCCAGTTCGCGTAACCCGAATCATTTCTTGAAAACATTGGTTCGGATCAGGGACCACAGATAAGATCAGATTCGCAATGACCATATCAAATGATTCCGGTGAAAAGGTCAAATTTTGTGCATCCATTTCCATGAAAGTAACGTTAGGAGAGTAATATTGATTCTTAGCTCGGCCAAGCATTTCGGGTGACAAGTCGATTGCAGTTACAGAAATATCTTTCCCCATAATGAACCGCAAGTCTGCACCTGTCCCGACGCCCACAAAAAGAATTTGGCTGTTAGCTTTAATGTCGACGTCCTCAAAAATCTTTTTCCGAGCCTTTAGAAAAGGCCCGGAATTAAAGAAATAATCATAAAGGGTGCCCATACCCGATAAATCACTTTATTCCAAGGGTTATTCATAGGCGATCATTTCCCTTTCACTTTTAACAAACGTAAGCTGTTCAAAGTAACAATTAGGGTAGCTCCCATATCTGCAAAAATAGCCATCCATAGCGTAAGCCATCCAGGAACAATCAAAGCCAAAGCGACAAGTTTAATCCCGAGCGAGAACGTAATGTTTTGCTTTATTATCGCAAGGGTTTTACGGCTTAACCGAATCGTATACGGGAGTTTACCTAAGTCGTCAGCCATAAGTGCAATGTCCGCCGTTTCAAGCGCCGTATCCGTACCCGCGCCTCCCATAGCGATACCAACCGTTGAAGCCGCAAGCGCGGGCGCGTCGTTGACGCCATCGCCAATCATTGCGACATTGCCATAGTCTTTACGAAGCTGCTTAATGTAATCTAATTTATCTTGCGGCATGAGGTCGGCTTTAACGTCTGTAACATTCAACCGGCTCCCGATAGCTTCGGCGGTTGCTTGATTATCACCCGTAAGCATAATCGTTTTCTTGATGCCAATTTCGTGCAATTGCTTAATAACGTCTTTACTGGAATCGCGCACTTCATCGGCCACGGCTATTAAGGCAAGAACTTGTTGTTCCGTTCCCAAGACCATAACCGTTTTCCCTTGTTTTTGTAGAGCTTCGATACGTTGATTCGTTTCAACATTCATATCGGAGCGAAGTTCTGCAAAGAGTTTTGGACTACCGACGTAATACAATTCCTCGTTTACTTTTGCTTTAACGCCTTTTCCAGTTATCGATTGGAAATCCTCAACGGTGAGGGATAAGTCGGCTCCGAGATTTTCAGCTTTACGAACAATCGCGGAAGCGAGCGGGTGTTGCGAACCTTTTTCGATAACTGCCGCGATGGCAAGCAATTCTTTTTCGTCTTTCGTTCCGAAAGTATGGACATTTGTTACTTCCGGGAATCCTTTCGTCAGCGTACCCGTTTTATCGAATGCGATTGCGGCAAGGCGACCAGCTTCTTCAAGGTGTATGCCGCCTTTGATAAGGACGCCATTTTTCGCCGCGTTTCCGATAGCTGTAACAATCGAAACAGGTGTCGAAATGACCAATGCGCAAGGACAGCCGACGACGAGTAACGCTAATCCCCGATATACCCAATCGCCCCAATCAGCGCCGACGAACAGAGGGGGAACAACGGCAATACCTAATGCCAAAATCATAATCGCGGGCGTATAGTATTTCGCAAATCGGTCAACGAACGCTTGTGAAGGTGCACGTTCGGCTTGTGCTTCTTCAACAAGGTGAATAATTTTCGAGATTGTAGTATCCTCGACATGCTTCGTTACTTTGACCTCAAGCAATCCTTCTTCGTTTAATGTGCCTGCGAAAACTTCATCATCAATTGTTTTCGTTACGGGAACCGATTCGCCGGTTATCGCAGCTTGGTTAATGGTTGATGTCCCTTTAATAACCACGCCATCCATTGCGAGTTTTTGACCAGGCTTTACAATCATGACGTCGCCAACCTGTATATCATCGACACTTACCGTAATTTCTTCGGAACCGCGTCGAATCAGAGCTTCCTTCGGTGCAATATCCATCAGGGAACGAATGGATTGACGCGCTTTCTCCATAGAGTAACGTTCCAAAACTTCACTAATTGCAAACAAGATCACAACCGTCGCGCCTTCGCCCCATTTGCCGATCGCCGCGGCACCGATGATGGCCACCGTCATAAGGGTGTTCATATCGAACTGAAGCCGGAAGAGATTTTTAAGCCCTTTTTTGAATAGATCGTAACCGCCAATGAGAATAGAAGCCGCAAAAATGACTGCGGATAAGATACTTCCCTCACCTAGAAAATAACCTGCCGCAAGCAATACGGCAGAAACCAACACGTTCCAATGCTCTTGCCAAAATGGCTTTTTCTTTTCAATCGTCCGTTGTTTTTCAGGTGTGACTTTCAGGCTTTCAAAAGCTCCAGCCTTTTCTAAATCCTCCATTGTGGTACTTCCATAAACGGTAATCTTGGATGCTCCAAAATTGACTTGAGCATCTTTAACGCCAGGCAAACCTTTTACATTTTTCTCGAAAATGCCTGCGCAATTCGTACAGGTAAAGCCTTGAACTCTGTAGACGTTTTTATCTTCTGTGTTTTCAATTTTATTTTCCATTGGTGATCAACTCCCGCGAATGAGTAGAAGCTAGCTGTACCAATTGACGAACATGGTCGTCTTCTAGCGAATAAAAAACTAATTTGCCATCCTTGCGGTATTTGGCTAGGCCAAGCTGCTTTAAGGTGCGAAGATGGTGTGAAGCTGTTGCCAACGAAGAACCGATAATGTTAGCCACATCACAAACACATAATTCATCTTCTTCGCAAAGGGCAAAAGCGATTTTCATTCTGGTTTCGTCAGCTAAAACCTTAAACATCTTTATCATGCCTTGAATATTTTGTCCTTCAAGTGCATGTTGTACCTTTCGGACTTTAGGTTCGTCATAACAATAAATTTCACATGAGTCCTTTTCTTTCATACCGCTCATATTCTCACCTCTATAATCAAACGAGTATTTGATTGTTATCATACAACAAACTTTTCGATTATTCAAATGTATATTTGATTATCTATCAAACATATCTAAAATATTCTTTTCAACGTTGATACTGCGTTAACAATTGGCGTATATGATCATAATAGAAATAAGCAAATAATTATATGGCTATTTACAGCGGGTAGGGGAGTGTGGGAGAATGAAACGGGAAGTCAAACGAATTTATTTCCTTTGCGGGCAAAATCGGTGCCGAAGTCAGATGGCCGAAGCTTTTGCCAAGTTTTATGGCGGGGATCATGTAGTGGTGGAGAGTGCTGGATTAAATCCATCCGAAGAAGTGCATCCTTACACCATTGAAGCTATGCGTGAGGTAGGCATCGATCTTTCCCAGCATGTTTGCAAAAAAATTGATATGAAATTTTTTCTAGCGTCGAATGCGATCGTCAAGCTGTGCGAACAAATTGTGGAGCGCTGTCCTATCGTACCGTTTAAGATCATGAACGTCGAGTGGAACATCCCTGACCCGTTGGCCGTAGACGGCGGCAGCCTGGAAGACGTGAAGAGAGCGCGTGACGAGATTCGGGAGAAAGTGATTGGGTTGTTAAAAGGGATGGACATTCCCGTCGCTTAAAAGGAGTGAAGCAGTTGAGCAAACTAGAAGAAGTAGCGGATGCCTTGAAGCTATTAGGGGACCGGAACAGGCTCACTATCGTAGCCATGTTGCAGGTGAAGGAACTGTGCGTGTGCGAGATCGTGGACATTTTGAAAACAAGCCAGCCCAATATCAGTCAGCATATGCGCAAGCTGAGGGACGGGGGCTTGGTCAAAGAGTCCCGCAGGGGGCAATGGGTTTATTATTCGCTCTGCCTGGAAGACAAGCCTTATATTTTGGATATTCTAAAGGAAATTCCTTCGCAAGCGGCGATGATTGAGCCTGTCGTTTGCGAAACCAATGATTGCTGTACGTAGTTCAGGAGGACGCATATGGTTTATGTAGCGATTTTCATTTTCTTGGTAACGTTGCTTTTTGTCATCTGGCAACCGAAAGGATTAAACATCGGCTGGTCGGCAAGTGTCGGAGCGATCCTTGCTTTAATATTTGGCGTGGTCAGCTTCGCTGACGTCGGCACCGTAACCGGCATCGTGTGGAATGCCACCTTGGCGTTTGTGGCCATTATTTTAATCTCACTGGTGCTGGATGAAATCGGATTTTTTGAGTGGGCTGCCTTGCATATGGCGCGGCTGGCACGCGGAAACGGTCTACTCATGTTTGTATTTATCATCCTGCTTGGATCGGCGGTTGCCGCGCTGTTTGCCAATGACGGCGGGGCCTTGATTATTACGCCGATTGTGCTCGCCATGGTCCGGGCGCTTAAGTTTGATGAAAAGATGATCCTACCGTTTATTATGGCGAGTGGGTTCATTGCCGATACGGCATCTTTACCGCTTGTCGTCAGCAACTTGGTGAATATTGTATCCGCCGATTATTTCAACATCGGTTTTGCGGAATACGCGAGCCGCATGATTGTTCCGAATTTCTTTTCCGTCATAGCGAGCCTCATTGTGCTGTATCTGTATTTCCGGAAAAGCATCCCGAACAATTACAATCTCACGCAACTGAAAAGGCCGAAGGAAGCCATCAAGGATATGCGGCTGTTTAAGTTATCTTGGGTCATTTTAACCGCGCTGCTTGTTGCGTATTTTATTAGCGAATTTTTCTCGATCCCTGTATCCATTATTGCCGGGGTTGCAGCGATTGCCTTTTTGTTCGCGGCGAGAAAGAGCCCTGCGATTCATACTTGGAAACTGGTAAAAGGCGCTCCCTGGGCTGTCGTGATCTTCTCTATCGGCATGTATGTGGTCGTTTATGGCTTGCGCAATGCCGGACTTACGGATGCACTGGGCAGCGTCATTCAAGCGGTCGCAGACAAAGGGTTATTTGTGGCTACCGTAGGGATGGGCTTTATTGCAGCCATCCTGTCGTCCATTATGAACAACATGCCAACGGTCATGATTGATGCGTTGGCCATCCAAGGTACACAAACCGATGGATTCATTCGTGAGGCGCTGATCTATGCGAATGTGATCGGTTCGGACTTAGGGCCGAAAATTACGCCAATCGGCTCCCTGGCCACGCTGCTTTGGCTGCATGTACTATCCACAAAAAACGTGAAAATCAGATGGGGCTATTATTTTAAAGTCGGCATCTTGTTAACCATTCCCACGTTGTTCATAACGCTCACCGGTCTTTATGTATGGCTTTATGTTCTCCAGACGCTACAGGTGAATGTATGGCTATGTATTGCGGTGATTGTGGTCGTCCTGGTGGTGGTTGCAATGATCATGAAGTCTTTTATGGGAAGTAAACAAGCGAAAAGAGTTCATCAAGGCGATTAATGAATTGAAATCAAAAGGAGATTGTTCACCATGGAGAAAAAACCGTTAATTTATTTTTTGTGCACCGGAAATTCTTGCAGAAGCCAAATCGCGGACGGGTTTTTAAACGCGCTAGGCAGCGACAAATATGAAGTCAAAAGCGCAGGTCTTGAAGCACACGGACTGAATCCGCGTGCGGTGCAAGTCATGCAAGAAGCTGGGGTAGATATTAGCAAAAACACCTCCGATGTGATCGATCCGGACATTTTGAATCGCGCCGATTATGTCATTACCTTATGCGGCCACGCCGACGAGCATTGCCCTGTGATCTCCAACAAGAACGTAACGAAATGGCATTGGGGTTTTGATGATCCGGCAAAAGCAACCGGAACCGAAGAAGAAATCATGAACCAGTTCCGCACCGTTCGCGATTCGATTAAGAGCCGGATTGAACAATTCGTCAAAGAAGGGAAATGAGGTGGCGACGATGATCAAACGAATGCATGTTGCTTTAAACTGTACGGAGCTGAACAAGTCTCTGGAGTTCTATCGCGCTTTTTTTGGGGCCGAACCGAGTAAGATTAAAGATAATTACGCCAAATTCGAGTTAGAAGAACCGGCGCTGCATTTTTCGCTCAATGTGCGCCCCTTCGAACAAAAGGGTGTACTGAATCACTTGGGCTTCCAAGTCAATAATACGGAAGAAGTGCTGGCCATAGGGGAGAGGCTTCGTCAAAGCGGACTGCTGCTGATTGACGAGATGAATACCACATGTTGCTATGCGGTGCAGGATAAAGTTTGGGTGTATGATCCGGACGGCAACGCTTGGGAGATTTTCTACACAAAAGAAGATTCCGAATTCGAATCCGCCGGAGAAGCCAGGGATTTGTCCCTTTGCTGCGCGCCGCCAGCGGCCCCGGTTCCGATTGAGTTTGGATCGTTTAAAAAAGGAGTATAGTCTATGGCGTCTGAAAAAACCTACCATGCTTTGATTCCGGATAAAATTTTCATGGGCGCGGCAACTGATGTGGAATCGATGGTAAAAAATGAAGGTATCGACGTGATCGTGGATCTTCGCGGCGAAGCGACGGAATGCACCTATCCAGCGGCGAGTGCGAAATGGATTCAAATTCCGTTAGCAGATCATGCCGCTATGCCGCAAGAAAAAGCCTTCGGTCAAGCGATCCAGGCCGTCACCGAAGCTTATCACCAAAACAAGAAAGTTGCTTTTCATTGTGGCGGAGGAAAGGGACGGACCGGTACGGTAGCCGCTGGCACCTTGCTTGCCTTGGGATTAAGCGATACGCTTGACGAAGCCGAGGCCAAGGCAAAGAGCATTCGCAACATCATTGATATTAAGCCATCACAGAGAGAATGTTTGCACCAACTATATCCCGGTAAATAAGCAAGCAAGAGACCACTCAGCCGAGTGGTTTTCTTTTTGTGCGATTAAAAATATTTGCAATTTGCAAATATATATTGTATAACTGAAACATGAGGTGAATCACAGTGGAAAATGTTCGCGAACTATTTCAGATCATGACACGCCGTTTTGGGTTTCTCAATAAAAATTGCTGCACCGCCGGTGGCTGCGATATTTCCTTAGTGCAAAGCCATATTCTTTACGAGATCGATCGTCAGCATCAACCGTCCATTCAGCAGGTAGCCGAGGCGTTAGGAACCGATATAACGACCTTTAGCCGACAAATCCAATCGTTAATCAAAATGAACTTAGTGAAAAAATCGCCCGATCCCAACGACCGAAGGGTATTTGTGCTTTCTCTCACGACAGAAGGCAAATATGTAGCCACAACGATTGACCAGCAATGTAACGCTTATTTAGCAGAGATTTTCTCTCACATGAACGATTTTGAAAAAGAAACGGTCATTCGCTCCATTAAGCTTTTGAATGAAGCTATGTCAAAATCCAGCCTTTGCTGTTCCACCCCCATCGGGTGATTTCTTTTCTCTAATACTTGCATTTTGCAAATAAATCGGAGGGTGTTGGGTATGAATGAGGTATTGGATACGATTGTCATTGGAGGGGGGCAGGCGGGTCTGGCTTCCGGCTATCATCTACAGAAGAAAGGACTTCGATATCTGATTTTGGACGCGGGCGACGAGGCGGGGGGCTCGTGGCCGCGTTATTACGATAGTCTCAAACTGTTCTCTCCGGCACGTTTCTCGTCGATGCCAGGCATGACATTCCCCGGCGATCCGAATGGCTATCCCAAGCGTGATGAAGTCATTCGTTATTTACAGGATTACCGGGCAAAATTTCAATTGCCGGTCCGAACCAATCAACGCGTAGCATCGGTCGAAAGGGATGGAGAAGGGTTTACGGTCCGTACGATGGTAGGGGATACGTTTCGGGCACGCACCATCATTAATGCGGCCGGCTCATTTCACAATCCCTATACGCCAGTTTTACCGGGGCAGGAGGCGTTTCAAGGCCGCACACTTCATTCCTCCGAATACCGGAATCCGGAGCCATTTCGCAATCAACGCGTAGTGGTGGTCGGGCGTGGCAATTCTGCCGTACAGATCGGAGTTGAGCTGGCCGAGGTGAGCAAGACGTCTTTAGCGGTACTCCGGCCGATCCAATTCATGAAATCGAGGCTGTTGGATCAGGATGTGCATTTTTGGATCAAACTGATTGGGTTTGACACCTTTCCTTTTTGGCGGTTCGGGAAAACCGCGCCGAGTTCAAGTGCGGTGAACGATTCGGGCGGGTACAAAGAAAAAGTAGCGGCAGGAAAACCAGATCAACAACCGATGTTCACATCCTTTTATGAGGATGGCGTGATTTGGCCGAACGGGACAAAAGAGCCGGTAGATACGGTGATCTTTGCGACAGGCTACCGGCCGTATCTTCCCTACCTTCAAGCGATTGGCGCGCTGGATTCGGAAGGAAGGCCGTTACATCAAGCAGGCATAAGCGACGTTCCGGGACTTTATTATGTGGGGCTGGAAGGGCAGCGTTCCTTTGCTTCTGCTACCATAAGGGGGGGGGGGCCGGACGCGCAGTTTGTTGTTAAAAAGCTTTTGCATCACCTTAAACACTGAATGCTTACATTTTTTGATAAAAGGATGGGACCGACTTGAACCTCAATTGGTTTGCTGCGGAAATGCTTATGAAACAACGCCAAAGGGAAATCGAACGATCTGCTAGAGAAGCGTGGAAATGGTCAGACGCTATGCAAAAGCAATCGGTCCGATTCTTTAACCGACGGCCAATCATTCGTGCAACACCAACGGCTTGCTGCGTTACGAGCTGCTGTTGATGTATAAAAAACTAAGGAGTGAACTTTCATGAATCAAGTAAGTAATGATCAAATTCGTCAAAACGTTCGGAATCGGTATAAAGAAATCGCCTTACAGGACGTAGGGGCGGGGTCCTGTTGTAAGCCAGCGCCAGCCAATGATTGCTGTGGTTCGGCCGCGGATGTTTCCGCTAAAATGGGCTACTCGTCAGAAGAATTAACAGCCGTTCCAGATGGGGCGAATCTGGGCCTCGGCTGTGGCAATCCGCAAGCCATTGCTGCTTTGCAACCGGGAGAAGTCGTGCTGGACCTGGGCAGCGGCGGCGGGTTTGATTGCTTTCTTGCCTCCCGTCAGGTGGGCGCTTCCGGCCGCGTCATTGGTGTAGATATGACACCGGAAATGGTCAGCCGCGCCCGCGAAAATTCCAGTAAAAGCGGATTTACCAATACGGAATTTCGGTTGGGCGAGATAGAGCATCTGCCGGTTCAGGACCACTCGGTTGACGTGATTATTTCAAACTGTGTCATTAATCTGTCCCCATCGAAGCAGCAGGTGTTTGACGAGGCGTTCCGTGTGCTGCGTGACGGCGGCAGACTGGCCATATCGGATGTCGTGGCAACAGCCGATTTTCCGGAAGAAATCAAGCAGGATATCGACCGTATCTATTCAGGGTGTATTTCAGGAGCTTCCTCTATCGGGGAGTTGGAAGCCATGCTTGCGCAAAGCGGGTTTACCCAAATTGAGATCGAACCTAAAGGCGAATCCCAGACGTTCATCAAGGATTGGATTCCCGGCGCAAATGTCGAACAATACCTGGTGTCTGCCGCGATACGTGCCATCAAGGCTTGAGCCGTGAAGGGCCGAACTGTTGCAGCTCGAGTTGAGTTGAACATGTTCGGCATAAACAATAAGGCGCTGCCGGTAAGTTGGCAGCGCCTTCGCCTTTGCTTAGCGTATATTTTCGTTAAAATGTTGGCGAGACCCCCGAAAGAAGAAGTGGGTTGCGCTATGTTCGAACATACGTTACTAAGGTTGACACCAAGCAAACTTTTTGGCATCTATTGAAATATGGTAAAATAAATTAATTCAATATGTCGAATAGACTAGGAAAAAAGGCAAACCTGATCGAAAGACAGGGACGCAAAGCCACGGGTCTTCTGCACTAGTGCAATGATCGCCGGGTTACCCTCTCAAACCACACCAAGATGACAAGCAGGCACGCCAGTGAGAGGGCGTGTCTTTTTGTCATTTGAAAATAAAAGAGGTGATCGATTATGAACAAACAAACAAGCTTTTCTGTAGAGATAAAAGATATGATCCGTAGGAACGGGAGTATCAAAGTATTACTGGCGGATGGTGACCTAGCTTGGCAACAGCGACTCGCTATGTTGCTTGAATCCGAGCCAGATATTTATTTATCTAACATCGTTTCGACAAAAGAGGAAGCGATTCGAGCGAGTGTACAATTAGACGTAGACGTAATGATCTTGGAAATGATTTTGAATTCGCCCAAACGAGACGGGCTGGACGCCGCAGCGGAGATTCTCAGAAATAAAGAGTTACCGATTATTGTCCTTTCTTCGATACATGATCCGGAAGTCATGGTCGATGCAGTTGTTGCCGGAGCGGTCAATTATATTACAAAGTCCAACTATATGGACATACCGGTTGCGATCAGAGAAGCTCACCGACGTCAGTCCTCTCTCCATGCGGATGTCGCGACGATAATCCGTAGTGAGATCGAGCTTATAAAGCGAAAAGAATTGCATTGCATGCTCACACCTACGGAAAAAGAAATTTTGCAACTCATAGGCTTGGGCTATCGACAGACAATTATCAGAGAATTACTTGGCATTACTTCGAACACCCTAAAATCGCACGTTCGGCATATCACTCGTAAATTCGACACCCGATCCATTCGAGAAGCTGCTGAGAAGGCGAAACGAAGAGGTCTGTATGATCAGCACTATGCTACGTGAGTTAATGGGACTGAAATTGAAACAAGCTTTGGGAAAATTCGGGGATTTTCGACAAAATTATCATGACAGAGGGTGACAAAAAGATCACCCTCCCCATTCGAACTAATAATAGGTAAAATGAAGGGGTAATCTAAGGGAAAATAGGAATATTATCCCGTACCAAAGGAGGTGGAGAGAAAAAAGATGAATGCTGGAGATTGTTGTCGTGAATCGGAGTCTGAAGTAAATCAAAATGGGACAGGCTCTCGTAAAATGAAGAGGATGGTGCCTTTAACTTACGTAATTATGCGGCTGTCCCCAATATAACAATGAAGGGATGATCGTCATGGATCAATTAGAAACGGAGCGTGAATTATGTTTATTAACATGGATTGATTTGCACTTCATTCAGCAGTTTTGCGGAAGGAGAGTTGTAGTATTTCTTGGAATTGGGGAGGGTGTTTGATGAATCTTACTCAACAGTCCATCCCCTATGAAAAAGTTGAAGCATGGCTTATGTCCTATAGTGATTGGAAAGCAAGGTTGGAATATGCGCAGGCAGAGCTTAAGCATATTCCGGGATTAACGAGGGCTTTGCATGAGTGGGTGAATCATGGCAATGGAAGAAAACAAGAACCATTGTTGCGTACGGTCATTCATCGGATAGAGATCACTGAACATGAAATCCCGTTGCTATTATCGAGAATCGGATTGATCGATTACGCTTTCTCGGCTCTCACCACAGAGGAAATTTTGTTCGTTCGTCTACGATATTTGGATAAACTGGCGCTTTCGGTCATTATAGATCGCATTGCACTTTCCCGCCGCGCGTTCTTTTATCATCGGAAGCGAATTCTGCATAAAGTATATCGAAAAATCAAAGATCGGGCGGTCCTGTTGGAACTGGATTCCTTTGGAGAAGACTGATCATATCATTACTTCAGAAGATGCACATACGCATCTTCTATTTTTATGGTTCGTGAATTGAAGAATATCACCTCAATCCCCCATCTTTTCAAACAGGCTCTAGGGTCTACCCCCATTTTTAGCAGTCAGTTCAATCTCTCCGAGTACGATTAACTCCTCACCAAGAGATGAGATGCCGTGAATCTTTCTTGCACCGAACATGCACCGAACGCTGCACTAGATTTGCTCTTGTTTTGCACGAATTGTGCACCCGATATGCACGATTTTCCTGATACGATGATAGTATAGCAAGCTTAAGGGCAGCCTACAAGATCATCGGCTGTCCTTTATGTTTGTGAAGCAAGGATTGACGAAACGGGCATAACTTGTTCCATGGTTTCGTCATGTTTCCGCATTAAGTCGTACAATCATACCGATGAAAGGAGGGCGATGATGCGGTTCCTATTAATCTGTTTTTTTAGAAATAGGTAGAAATGCATCCTGAACTGGATACATCTGTATTTATGCTATGCGCATTACTTTGCATTCCAGCCATTGAGCGCCGCTTCATTTTTTGCTGTGATGATCAGCAAAAAGAAGCGAAGCGCTCTTTTTTATTTTCTGATTGAAACCCAAAAGAAGGTAGCTATTACAGTGACGAGTGCTGAAGGCATGTGATACGGGACAGTCAAAAAGGAGCGTTTGAACTAAAACGTAGGACAACACCATCATAAAACAGACTGGCTATTCCTCTCGCAATGGTGTTGCCATGTGAGGAGGGAAATTGATATTATGTGCCCCACGTTGCATGCAATGTCAAACCACGATCCTTTTATGTGTTTTTACTATTCGTATGGCTCATAACGCCTCAACGATGGATATTACTATCAGACTTGGCTGCAAATCAGCATTGGATTGCTGAGCGGCAAGGTCTTTTTTATTTATGTAACAAAATCAACAATCGTTTTAAAGGGAGCGTTGGCTGTCGCTCTCCCCCTCCATTTTGGTTTGCCCACAAACCAAAATGGAGGGACGAATATGAAAAGGATTAATTTGCGGGACATGTATCCCTTTATCAAAACGGATGTATGGATCGACTTAGATGATGAAGTGGCACAAGAAATCCGCCGTTTCGACTTAAACGAAAGTGCATATAAATTGCGCACCTATCGTCATCGCGCTTATTACTCGCTTGATCGGAACGACGGTATAGAACAAGATGTTCTTTTCCTTTCGATTTCCCCGGAGGAATATTACGAGCGTAAGCTTTCCAATGAGCAGCTTTATGCGGCTATGTGTCGATTGCCGGAAAAATCGTTCAGACGAATTTATGCTCACTTCTTCTTAGACATGAGCAAAGTAGCGATTGCCCAAGCTGAGCAAGTTGATGAACGGGCAGTACGAAAATCTATTGAACGCGGCTTAAAACAAATGGCGCAGTTTCTCAAAAAAATGTGATTGCGGTAGGTCAAAGGGTCCGATTTTCTTGCCAAAATGAACAGATAGGTAAAGAGCTTTATGTAGGCGGCGGCTGGTTATAACCAGCCGCTCATTTTCCATGAGGGGGGCAGGTAACAATGAATCCGATTCGATTTCGAGATGCTGAACACGAAAGTTTCTACTATCGGATGCTTGATGAAAGGAAATGCAGCGACGGCTATCATCGGGCACTTTTCTACACATTAGGTATTTCCCGCGATACTCGGAGTCATATCCGCGATTTGTTTGATTTTTCTAATGGGGGCATTAAGCCCGGAGGTCTCGCAGCCTCGTGGCAAACCGGTAGTTCTATCCGCGTGTGCAGGCTTGCTTTTAATCTGTGGAATGGCTGGACGGAAAAAGGTGGGGAACGCTACTCTACTCCCCACGAATTATTCGATTGCAGCTACGCTCCCTATTTTTTTGAAGCGATTCAACTTCGTTATCCGGATTATTGCCGAAGCCAGGAGAAGAATTTCAAGCGGCTGAACGAACAAGTTCGCTGAATGTCAACTAGTTAAGGGAGTGGAATAGATGAAGGATATTAAAACGAGGACTGTTGTGAAAGACATTAAACGTTTGGACAAACTGCCAAACTTGATGGATCGTGTAAAACATTCGAGCGCACGCACAAAACAGCATAAAGACAATGACAAGACGATTTCACAATCTCCAAATGAATATGCGCAGCACCATTCTGCATCGGCCATAGATAAAACGGTACGTTTTCAAATTGGTATGGGCGTGGTTGCTAGCAAAAGATTGATAAGGCTCATTCAAAAAAGGCGGGCAAAGTCAGAAGGGGATACGGTATCGATACAGAACCCCGCTGCTATAATTACTAAGCCTTCAGGTACACGTCAATTGCGACTTGCCCGTAGGTTGCATCTCCGCAAGCCGGTAGATGGGAAATATCTCTTGTCAGCTAACCATCAATCAAGAAAACAACGCTTTATACGGAGCCGGGTCAATGCCCGGCTTTTGCATCCTCTTCGCAAAAATAGCTTTACTAACCGAATTCTAAATCGGGAAGGTAGAGATCAAGAACCGGCCGGGAAAAAAGGAGCATTAGCCGCCGCGGCATCTCATTCAGCAAATGTACGCGTGAATCGTCCAAAAGCGCTAACGTCCGTAAGCATGAGGAAGCGGCATTTCAGGCCACCGTCATCCCGAATCCCCTTCGCTATATCAAAGCAAGCAAGCCATACGATCAAACGTAAAGAAAGGAAATTTAAGACATTATCGCCATTTATAAAAACGGGACAACGGCTAGGACAGGCTAAAAGCCACTCTGATTATCAAGCGGAAGGAAAAATGAATAGCGCCAGGACAGCGCAGCGGACTGCACAGATGGCGATGACTGCCCGCCGCTCCATTCAAAGGGCACAAGCTGCAGCGCGATTAAATCTTCGGATCATTAAAATGGTAGTAAAAGCAGCCGCTTTGCTTGTCAAAGGAGTAGCCGCGCTTTTGGGAATCAGTAGTTCCGTTATTGTATTATTGTGCATTGTTATGGCAATAGCTGCTGTCATTTCCTCGCCTTTCAGTATCTTTGTATCCGGCGAAAATACGGATGCCGATGTAAAGCCGCTTTCCCGAATCGTTCAAGAGCTGGACATTGAGTATGCCGACCGACTGGCAGAAATACAGCAGTCCTCTGGCCGTGTAGACCGGGTGGAGTTTCATTATCCCGGCAGCGCGGATAACACGCGAATAGATAATTGGATGGATATTATAGCCGTTTTTGCCGTGAAGACTGTCATGGATTCAGAAAACGGAATGGATGTAGCAACACTTGATGCAACAAGGATCGGGATCATCCAATCGGTGTTTTGGGACATGAATCAACTGGAATCCCGTATTGAAACGATCGAACATACGGAAACCGTTCCGGTAGAGCATGAAGATGGGAGTACCAGCGAAGAGACGACTACCAGTTATGAACACATTTTGCATATTACCGTTTCGAGCAAAACTGCGGAGCAACAAGCTGACTCCTACCACTTTACTAATGAACAGATGGACATCATGAGAGAAATGATGTCTGGGGAGTTTCGGCCACTCATGTTTGAGATGCTCGGTAAAGAAACGGATGTCGGCTTGACGCCGGGACAGCTTGCGGATATAGGGCAGCATTTGCCCGAGGGAGAAATAGGCAGTGAAGTCGTCAAATTGGCGCTAACTCGTTTAGGTGATCCGTACAGTCAACCGAAGGCCGGACAGGATGACTTTACAGATTGTAGCTATCTCGTTCAGTGGGTTTATCGACAGCTACGCATTAACCTGCCGCGAACCGCAGCGGAACAAGCAAGATTTTGCGTAGAAAATGGCCTGACAGTAAGCGCGGCAGACCTGGTTCCTGGCGATCTTGTATTTTGGAGCTATGAGCGAAATGGTAGGTTTATGGATATTACCCACGTTGGAATTTATGCGGGGGATGGCAAAGTTGTAGATGCTTCCTCAAGCCGGGGACAAGTAGTGTACCGCAATCTGTTTGATTCGGACAAGCAAGTGTTGTTTGGCAGACCTCATATTCAGGGGTAGAACTTTCGTATTTCAGTGGAGCAAAAGGAATCCTATTTTTGGTGGAATAACGTTCTGGTTCAATTGTATCCTGTATCCCAGTGGAGTAATAGGGCTTTCCCGAACAAGCTAGCCTCCGCTGAAAACAATCATCTGGTAAAACATTCAGGTTGCTCGGTTATCAAGATGGAAGACACCTTTCGGTCAGGCAGTGGTAGCTCGATACTCTCACATTGCCATACAAAGCGGTGTTTTTCTATTTTGCAATTGGACTATCTAACCGCCAATAACCTACCAACAAAAAGGATCAAAGTCGATTTTCGCCCTGCGGAAGTTGAGTTAATGACCAGCATTTTTGCGGAAAAGGGAGGAAATGCTTGGAAAATGTAGAATATCCTAATGAAGTAGCATTTCTTGTTGAAAGGTGATTATATGGAAACTACTCTAAGTGAATTAAAACCATTCAAATTACCGCAAAAGCCGGATAATTACGATATTCTTTTTGGGTTGCCTATCCCCCCTATAGATAGATTGCGAACATTTTCAGCAGATCAATTTGAGGATATGATTTGTGAATGGGTCGATGGATATTTGAAAAAAGAGTATACATCTGTGTATCGCTCAGGCTCGGCAGGTGATAAGGGAAGGGATATAGTTGCATTTGTAAATAATGATTCCCCGAATCATGTCTGGGATAATTATCAATGTAAGCATTATGACCATCCGCTTTATCCAAGTGATGTATGGTTAGAATTGGGGAAACTATGCTACTACACGTTTATTAAAGAATATACAATTCCAAGAAAGTACTATTTGATTTCTTCTTGTGGTTTGGGAACTTCTTTATCAGAATTAATCGAGTATCCGACTCGTCTGAATGCTGGATTAATCTCAGCTTGGGAAGATAAATGCAAGAGAAAGATTACGAATGTAAGTGAAGTTTCTTTAACTAATGAGTTGCTGGAATATATCCAAAAGTTTGACTTTTCAATAATAAATCACTGTCCTCCTCAGAAATTGATAGAACAGTACAGCAGCACACCTTTTTATAAATATCGTTTTGGTGGTGGGTTAAATAAGCCTAGACCTCAGTCGGAGGCCCCAGGGCCTTCAATAAAACCGGAAGAAGTAAGATATGTTTCACAACTATTTGAAGCATATTCAGATCACCTTGGAAAAAAGATTGCTGGTGTTGAGGAGTTGAAAAGCTACAGCTCGCTGCATCGACATTTTAATAGACAGCGGGAAGACTATTATAAAGCAGAATCACTTAGAAGATTTGCTAGAGATGAGTTGCCTTATGACGAGCCCTTTGAAAAGTTGCAGGATGAAATTTATAGAGGAGTAATAGACACTGCAGAGGATACTCATGCTGACGGCTTTGTATGTGTTAAGGAAACAATAAAAGAAGCTAGAAAATTGGAGATTACAAGCAATGTACTAATTAGCTACATTGATGGAAGTGATAGAAGTGGAATTTGCCATCAACTGGCGAACAATGACATTCTGAACTGGGTGAGAAAATGAACGAGGTAAAATTAAGTAGAGAAACCTACCTATTCAATACTCCATTAGAAACTGGACTTCGATGCTTAGTGATTTTAGCAGGATTAGAAAATAAAGCTATAGATATTCAAAGGTTGATTTATTTGGATTATCTATTAACACATTATGGTGATGTTGAGCCAGAATTTGAGAGTCTGCATCCTTCAACACCATCTCGATCTGGTGAAATACTGATAAAGCGAGATTTAGTAAGCCAAGGGCTTCACTTAATGATTAGCAAAAAGCTTATTAACATCGAATATGGAAAAAGCGGAATTTTGTATGGAGCAACACCTTACTCTAAAGCGTTTCTTCAACATTTTGAGTCTAACTATATGCTACGGCTTCTGGATGTGAATAAATTACTGATCGACAAATTCTCTAATTATACTGATGTGGAACTCAAAAATTTTATAATGAAAAATATTGATCGCTGGGGTGGAGAATTTGTAAAAGAAGCTTTCGTAAGGGGGGACAACTAATGAATACAGAGGGTTTTTTTATTTCGGAAATCCGACTTACAGGAAAAAATAAGAGAAATGCTAGTATCGTACTCAAAAAAGGGCTTAATGTTATCTCAGGTGCTTCTGATACTGGGAAGACTTACATATTTCAATTAATAAACTATATGTTTGGTGGTAAAGATGAACCAAAAGAAATAGATGAAAGTATTGGGTATTCAACTATTTTTATTGAACTTGAGAAATACGAAGGAGAAAGCTATACATTAAAGCGTGAAATTGGTGATTCATCAATTTTTGTCTATGAGTCAAAAATTGATGATATTTCATTTCTGCAGAATTGTGTGAAACTGAAAGCTAAGCATGATAAGGATGACAAGGACAATATATCAACATTTCTCTTATCCTTAACGGGAATCAAAGATATGCTTTTAAGGAAAAATGCAAGAGGAACCAAAGTATCTTTTTCTTTTAGAAATCTTGTTGCTCTAATGATGCTTAATGAGGAAAAAATTATATCAGAGGAAGTGCCTATTTTTTCAGGTATACCCTCTAATAAAACGACTGAACAGTCTGCATTTAAGACTATTCTAACAGGCGTAGACGATAATCATGGAGAAGAGATAGAAGACCCTAAGATATACAGAACCCGACTCGAAGGAAAGTTGGAGTTTGTAAGCTCTTTGTTGCAGAAATTGAAAATGGAATTGAAAGAAAAAGGCGCACAAATTCAGGACTATGATGCCAATGAACTAACAAAAGAGATTGAGAAATTAATGAGTACATTATCAAATAATAGCAAAGAAATTAATCTTAGGATGGGACAAAAGAAAGAAATATGGATTCAAGAACAAGAAATAAAATCAAGAATTTTAATGCTTGAAGAACTATTAGAAAGATTCAGATTGCTTGAAAAAAGCTATCTTTCTGATTTAGATCGACTTCAATTTCTTATTGAAGGGGATCACTATATCTCACAATTATTTGATTCAAATTGCCCTGTTTGCAATAATCCTTTCAACTCAAAAACTACTGAGCATAATCATGATTTTTACTTAGAGGATTTACAAATTGCGTGTTCTGAGGAAAGTAATAAAATTAACGCTCAGCTAATTGATCTTAGAGAAACATTAACAAATCTACAAAATGAGAATAAAGAAAACAATGAAAAAGTTAAACTTTTAAGTCAACGAATTAAGGAAATTGAGGTCATTATTCAGCGTGAATTAAAGCCAGTTGCAGTATTAACGAAAGAAAGAATGGATACTTTGTTGAACATAAAAAAGATTTTTCAAGAAATTGAACTTAATGAACGTCGTATTGCTGAGTATCAAACTAGCCAGTTAGATATTATGAGGGAGTTGTCTAAAAAGAATCAGAAGATGAAATTCGTTAATGAAATAACAACAGAAATTTATGATGATTTTGCTACAGAAGTGAAAGAGTTACTTGCTGGATGGAACTACCCTGATTTAACAAGTGTAAGCATAGATTATGATGATCAGGAGTTAATTGTTTCAGGTAAGAAAAGAAAAAATCATGGAAAAGGTTATCGGGCAATATTAAATGCTGCTTTTGTTATTGCTATTATGAAATATACAAGAAGTATTGGACTCAAGCATCCTGGGCTGATTATTTTAGATTCTCCGTTAACTACTTACAAAGAAAGACTCAATCAAACAACACTAAGCAGTAGTGAAGAAGATATATCGTTAGACATGAAGCAAGCCTTTTTCAAAAATTTATCTAAACTTCGAAATGATGTTCAGGTAATCATTTTTGAAAATATAGACCCTATTAAAGAAGTACAGGATAACATGAACTATATTCACTTTAGCAAAGTAATTGGTGTGGGGAGATATGGTTTTATTCCGGTTGACAATATTACTGAATCAGTGAGCAATAATCCAATTGAATAGTTGAAGGTGATAGTGAAATGATGGAGTTTTCGCAGAAAATACGTAATTTACGAAATAAAGCCCAAGAGACACAAGCTGCAAATAAAATAATTGATATGCTGACTGAGTTAAAATTGAAGAATGATGAGACAACCTCTTATAGATGGATCTGGGAACTTATACAAAATGCGAAAGACGTTGTTAACACAAGTGGGATGGTTGACATAATTATAAACTTTGACGAAGGCAATAAGACTGTTGAATTCAAACATAATGGTAAACTGTTCTCGACAGAAAATATTGTTTTTCTTATAGAACAAGTGTCAACAAAAGATCGCACAATAACTAATGAAAAAAATAAGAAGACTACTGGGAAATTTGGAACAGGCTTTTTAACTACTCACTTGCTTTCAGAAAAAGTTAGGGTTTCTGGATATCTGCAGGATGCTGGTGAATCACCATGTTCTTTTAATGTTATTTTAGACCGATCTGGTATGGATCAGCAATCAATAATTAGTGCCATACAAGAAAGTTGTTCGCAGTTAGATAAGAATACTACCATAACTACTGACAAAACAATAAATGACGAAGATTTCAATACTTGCTTCACCTATGTTTTGGACGAATCTGGAGTGTCAACAGCAAAGAAAGGTCTGAAGAATCTGCTTATTGCTGCACCTTACGTATTTGCATTTGTTCCAGAGATAGGTTCAATCACAGTAACAAGCGGTCAATATATACAAAAAATTAGCCGCGGCAGAATGATTGAAACTGAGCTTGAAGATGCGAGTGTGACAAATGTTGTAATTGCAACAAAGGGGATGACAAAAGATAGATATATTTTTGTTTTGGGAACGAATGACTTATCTGTTGCAGTAGAAGTCGAACAGCAAGCAGGTAACAATTTTACAACAAAGTACGATACTCAATTACCCAAAATATTTTGCGACTTTCCTCTCTTAGGAACAAATGATTTTTCATTTCCTGTTGTAGTAAACAGTCCTAAGTTTAATCCAACAGAACCACGAAACGGAATACATTTAACGGATAAAGTACATAAACAAATAGCTGAAAATAAGCAAATATTAATGGAAGCTTCACTATTTTATGTTAAGATAGTGGACTACTTTTTAGAAAAAGAATATGAGGGAATCTACAACATTACTAAAATCCCTGAACAGCCTGCAAAGGATTGGCTATCTAAAGAGTGGTTTGAGCAAGAAATAATTAATAAACTAAAGTCTCATATCATAGAAATTCCTCTCATTTCTACACATAATGCTGGCAAAATGCCTCTTATAGATGAATGGGGCGGTACAGGTGTATTCATTCCAAAAGATTTAGATGAAACTCTCAGGGCAAAAGTATGGACACTATCAAGCAAACTCATTCCCCATATGATTACAAAGCGTGAAGAATTAGAGTGTTGGTACAATTCTTTATGGGAAGAATGCCGAAATTACGGTTTATTAGATTTAATTAACCGAGTAGAAGCATTTGAAAATATTAGTGAGTTATCAAAACATCTTAATGGTAATGTAACTGACTGGCTAAATGAATTATTAGCATTATTCTATTCTAATGAATATTTGTATACCAACAACCTTGGCAGAAGCCCACGTATTTTGCCAAATCAATACGGTGAATTTCGTACTTTAGATGAGGTATCACTTGATTGCGGTATTGATGAAATTTATAAAGACATATCTACTGTATTAAATTTCGATTTTAAAATTGAATTATTGGATAGAGAAATTAATAGTGAGTTCCTTGCTAATTTAAAAAAACTCACGTTAGATGATGTTTTCTCAGAGATTCTAAAAAAATTGCATAGATCACATCCTTCAGCAGAAGACTTTTATAAGAGCATTATTTCTCTTCAAGCTAAACAGAATAGCGAACAAAATGACTTTTTAGATCTTGTTTATGAATTACAAGGTAAAGATGCCTGGATAAGGAATAGTGTATCGAAACATTCACAAGAGCTATTAAAATTGGCATTGAAATTCTGGAGGGAAAAAATAACCAAGGACATAAGCTCCTATGAAAGTATAAGAATCTTTGCCTCTAGTTTTAATTTTGCCAGTGAGCATGAGGCGATGATGTGGGTGTCAAATTTCGTTCGAATTTTGGTGAAATATGAGCAAGATGGTTTATTGGATCGGATTGCTATATTGCCTGATCAATATGGAAATTTCAAAATGAGAGCAGAATTATCACTGGATTCAGGTGAAATTGATGAAATCCTTAAAGATGCATCTAAATATGCTGGATATGATGTACGTAAAACATTGTTATCAAAAGACATTATTTTAGATCTGCCTGAAAATAGAACTGTCTACCTAGAGAATATTTCCGAGAAAATCACACAGTATGTGAAAGAAAATAAAAACAGCATTGGGCACAACGATATTGATGTAAAAGAAGTATTTAATAAAACGTATCTTTGGCTTAGAGAAAATTTGGCTAATGAAAAGGTAAAAAAGTGCTTCAAAGAATTATCAACTAATTTACATTGGTTTTATAATGATAATGATATTGCTGAAAATATGTCGAAAATTGAAGAATACAACGACATATTAGAGAAATATGGTGTTTCTGGAGTGCAAGAATTAGAGCAGATATTATCTCGCTCAAATGTTGAAAGTAGTTCTAGTAAAACGGTGGAGATTTCAATGGAAATTCTTGCACAATGGGGTATTTCAACTGAAGAAGATTTAAATCGTGCTCTGGCAAATAATGTGTTTGGCCCAGAATTTATTCATGATTCTAAACGCAATTCAGAATTATTCAGCTATGTCCAAGATATTCTTGAGCGCTCCAAGAATAAAATCCTTGAATTTTTAGATAAGAAAAAATCGGAATATGACGTTTCAGATCCAATCAGAATTAGTAATACTATCTTCGTAATAAAAAAACACGGTACTGAAATATATTTAATTACTCGACCGTCTGATTATGGTCAAATAATATTATATTATGATACTGAGTTGGATATGCTTGACTATGAAAAGGATTGTGAATTATGGGTTGAAGATGATAAGAGCGAGCCGCAAAAAATTACATTTGGGAAAATATTAAAGCTGACTGGTGTTAACAAGATTCCACTTAGGAGCATAAGAGAAAAATGATTGACATTAATGAAGTAAAGCAATTACTACAATCCCCTGATTCAAAAAATCTTATTTGTAGAAACGTAGAATTCAGACCGCAAAATTTGGCTTTGTTTATTGCTGCTCTGTCAAACATGACAGAGGGGTATGGCTACATTGTAATCGGGGTAAGCAAAAATACAGATAATTACTCTATTAATGGAATAAGTAATGGGTTCATATTAGATGAACCTATTAAACGGGCACTCAGTTTGTTAGCTGAGCAACCAATAATAGAATTTGGTACACTTAGTATTGAAGGTAAAAATATTTATGCAATAAAAGTGATAAATATTACAAACGAGATTTTCTTCAAGCCTCCACAAAATACAGAGTCACTAACCGATTTATTTATTCGTGATCTTTACTTGGCTTGCATCAAACTTCAAGCACGTAAGCTTTACGTTAGCACTACAGAAGATGAGCGTAATGACTTTATTACAGATTTACTGGAGACAAACGGATATCGCATAAAAGACCAAACTCGACGCGGAAGTTCTGCTAGTGGTAAATCATCTGGCGAAATTGATATTTTTGTTGAAAACGATAGAATGCCTTTTACTATTATTGAAGCCCTTAATTTGGATAGCTTAAATACTAATTATCTTGATGTTCATCTTGACAAGATATATTCTTACGATACAACAGGAAATGCATTCAATGTATGTTTGTCATATGTTAAAGTTAAAGATTTTGGGTCTTTTTGGGATAGGTATTGCAACTACGTTAAAACACGTGAATATCCAGTAATGCTTGTCTCTTCTGATACAAATGCTGATAAAGATTATTCATACTCTGATATAAGATTCATGACAACTACGCATAATCGTTCAGGTAAAAATACACGGCTTTATCATATGTGCGTAAAAATACAAGAATCGTAGTTACTTAGTGAAAAGTTCTTATATAAGAATCGTCAACTAGGGAAACAACCTAATCAAGCGATTGTATTAGGCTTCTTACACAAGAAAGGTATTTAATTTCTTGCTCCGCTATAATTTGTCGATGGTAGTGGAGCAGGGCTGATTCGAGTATCGTTCTCTCCGAGTTCTCTCAAACGTGCAATTTCAGTCACTTTTTGATGAATTTACGAGACGCCTTGTGGCACTAGGGAAGGGTGGCGTGAAACGCCGAAACCCCTTGATTTTATAGGCTTTTCGTGGTTTTTTGGTTCCTCTAAAGGAACATAGCTTCCGCTTGCTTCCCTTTAGCGCGCAAGTTTCAGGTTCTAGTGTCAGCAATGACGTGGAGGTTCAAGTCCTCTTGACCGCACCACTCCTTTTACATCACATGGCTTCCCGGTTGCTTCGGCACACGGGGAGCCTTTTTTGCATGAATGACGGGACGATCGCGGCTCCCTGGCGCCGTACGGAAGAACCTGCCTATCCCGAAGCCGGCATAAGCGCATCCATTCCGATGCAAAATGTACAGGCATGAGAAAAGGAAGGAGATTCCCGCCATGACCCTGTTCAGAAAAAGCGCTGCCGCCGTGCTAGCCGTGCTGCTCCTGCTGCCGTCCTGGGTCGGAGCGGCCGCGCCGCAAGCGGCGGGCCGAGGCGAATCGCCGGCACCGGCTTCGAGCCGAATCGCCGTCGTCATCGATGATTTCGGCAATCGGATGAAAGGAACCGATGAGATGTTCAAGCTGCCGGTGCCGGTGACGGCCGCCGTCATGCCGTTCATGCCGACGTCCCGCGAGGATGCCGAGCGGGCGCATCAGCTCGGCCTCGACGTGATCGTGCACATGCCGATGGAGCCGAAGCAGGGCAATCCGAAATGGCTCGGCCCCGGCGCGATCCGCGCTTCGATGAGCGACGCCGAGGTCAGGCAGGCGGTGGAAAAGGCGATCGCCGAGGTGCCTCATGCCGTAGGCATGAACAACCACATGGGCAGCAAAATAACCGCGGACGAGCGCATCATGCGCGTCGTGCTCGCGGTGTGCAAGGAAAAGGGCTTGTTTTTCCTGGATAGCCGGACGGCGTACAAGACGGTCATTCCCCGCGTCGGGGCCGAGCTTGGCGTGCCGGTGCTGGGCAACGATCTTTTTCTCGACGACGTTTATACCGCGAGCTTTGTCTCCGGCCAGATCGTCAAGCTCAAAAAGCTCGCTCGCGAGCAGAGCGATTGCATCACGATCGGGCACGTCGGCGCGCCGGGGCTCATCACCGCCGCCGCGGTGCGCTCCGCTGCGGCCTCCATGCCGCAGAGCCGGTTCGTGCGGCTGACCGAGCTGCTGCCGGCCTCAGCGAAAGAGAAGCTTGTATTGCCGCACGCCTGACGCGATCGCTTCGGCGATTTTCTGCTGGCCCTCGGACGATGTCAGCATCGCCCGGTCATCGGCGTTGCTGATGAAGCCCATCTCGACGATGACGGCAGGCTGCTTGACCGTATTGAGCAGGTAGAACGGGCTGCCCGCCTTCGGCAGCTCGGCGGCGAGCTGCTGCCGATTGAGCGCGTCTTGCACGCATAGAGCGAGCAGCACGCTCTCGCCGCGGTTTTTTTGATGCAGCACGACCGGCCCGCGGGCCGCCCCGCGCTTCGACCAGTTCACATGCAGGCTCACGAGCATGCCGGTATGGATTTCCTCCGTCAGTCCCCTTCGCTGGGACAGATCCCGCTGATGCCTGGAGCGGCTGCCGAGCCAGCGGTTGTCGTCGCTGAGCGCGTAGTCGTCGACCCGGTTCAGGACGGCGCTGACGCCGAGCTGCTGCATGCGGACGAGCAGCTTTTTGGCGACCGCCAGATTGATGTCCTTTTCGAGAACCTCCTCATGAAAGGTTCCGCCGTCGATGCCGCCGTGGCCGGCGTCGATCAGCACCTCGGCGTAAGGCAGCGCGCCTTTGTAGCTGGGACTGCCTTCGGTTTCGGATGACGGAGCCAGATCCAGCGTCGGAGCGGCATAGGCGGACATGGGCGCAAGCAGCGCAAGAGCGACGGCAAGCGCGGCCGCTCGGCAGCGGGGGAGCTTCATCTGCTTCATCCTCGATCCTCCATTCATGGTAAGCTTGCGGTTACTTTTCCACTCGAAGCCGGGCTCTATTCGCGTTTGAATGCTGTCGGCGGCGGAAATACTAGCTCCATGAACAAATCCGACGGGGGGATGAAGGATGGATTCGGAGGAATGGATCAAGGACATGACGGAGCGGTTCGTCCGCTACGTCGAGACGCCGAGCCAAGTCCGCCGCCAGCAGCGCCGGGAGCGCAAGCGCAGCCGCGAGCCGTGGCTGACGCGCTGGTTCGGCATGTCGGGCATGGGCATCAGCATGTGGCTGCGGGGGCTGAAGCGCTAAGCCTGCGAGCCGGGCGCGGCGACCGGATAAAAGAAGCCGGCCGCCGCGGCATCCACAAGCGGCACATAGCGGAGGGCGGTCGAGCCGGCCATGCGGAACGCGCCGAAGGCAGGCGCTTCGCTCCAGCGATGGAATCCGGCGGCTTGGCCGATATACAGCGCCTTGCCGCCAAACACTTCGGCGGTGTAATCAAGCGGAGTGCCCGCTTGCAGCCGCTGCAGCAGCTTCGCTTCGCTCGGCGCGGCCAGCGGCGCCTGCAGCAGCCAGGCAAGCCGCTGGAGCGGATCGTCTCCGCGGAACGAACGAGAGCTCGTCAGACGAACCGGCTTCGCCAGCGAGGCCGGTTTGTTCGGCTTCGTAACGGAAGCGTTTTCATTGTAAATGGCCGATGAAGAAGTCCTTTTCGCTGCTTGGTTCCAGTCTTTCTCCTGAATCGGCAGCAGCTCACCGCTCGTGGCATCGGCGAAGCGGATGCGGCCTTGACGGTCCTCAAGCCTCCAGACGGCAGCGAACGGCGAGGCATACTGCATGAGCGCCGTGAAATCCGCCGGACGAAGTCCTTCCTTTTCCAACCCTCGGCGCAAAGCGGATGGACGGAAAAGCGGGCTTTCGCCCGCGCCGTATTCGCCCAGCTCGACGGTTCCGTCATCCTTGGCGTTCAAGATCATATACCCGACCGGACGTCCGCCGTTCGCTTGGCGCACGTCGACAAGCCAAGCATGCGTGCCGGGGCCGAGCGGCTCGAGACGCAGCTCGGCCGACTTCCAGGCCGCGAATTCCGGCAGGCGCGACAGCTCGTCCCGCCAGCGCGAGGCCTTCGTCTCGAGGGCGGAGCGGAAGGCTCCCGCGTCGGCCTCCGAGGCGGCGAGTTGCGGCGACGTCTCGGAGGAAGCGGCTGGGGCGAGAGGAGAAGCGGCGGAGACGGCGGCCGGCAGCGCGGCGAGCGTCAAGGCGAGCAGGGCGGCCATGAGAGGCCGGAGCGAATGAAGGGCCATGTCCAGGGGTGCCTCCTGTCGAGTGGATTCGTTTTCGTTAGTCTACCTTGAATCGCGGGCGAAGGCTGTTGCTTGCTGTCCGAAAGGCGTTTCCCGCGCGGGGCTAATTGTGGCGGAAGGACGTCTACTTTGGCGAAAATCCGCTCATTCGATCCCTTCCAGATGGAACAGGCCGCCGTTGATGGCGGAAACCGTCACCCGGGGCTCGTACTGCCAGCGGATTTCCTGGCGCCTCGTCTCGAACTGGGCGGCGATCGCGTCCCGCTGGTCTTCCTCGGCCGTTTCCAGCAGCCGGTCGTAATAGTGGGCGAGGATGTCGAGCTCCTCCTGGAGCCTGCGGCTCGCTCCTTCCGCCCAGCTGAAGTCCGCGGACCGCAGCTTTCGCTCGAGATGGCCCTCGATCAGCGACATGGCGCGGGCTGGCGTGACCCCGTTGCGCGCGGCATGGACGTTGGCGGGCAGCTTGGGCGTCAGCTTCAGGCCGGACAGGCGCTCGTGGAAGTTTTCCTGAATGTTGCCCGTCGCCAGCGAGATGCCGTAGGAATGGATCTCCTCGCGCTTCATGTCGCAGGCGAATTCGACGCGCAGGTTGACGCCGAGCCATGCCGTATAGGCAACCGACTCGAGCGGATGGAGCGACCGGCGCTCCGGCTCCTGGAACAGGCAGACGTAGCTGCCTCCGCTGCGGGCGGCGGCGAACAGCTGGTCGAGCTTGCGCGAGCCGAAATAAAGGTCCTCGCGCGGCGTCCGGCCCTGGATCGAGCCGTGCACGAAGCCGATCGAGCGGGCGAGGGCGCTCTGCGCCGCCTGATCGAGCGAGCCCGGCTCGGCGGCCGCTTCCGCCTCGGCCTTGGCCTGGCGCAGCTGCTGCTCGTCGTAGCGCTGGCTGTCGGTGACGAACACGTACGTCATCGTTTCGGGCTCGACGCCTGCCCGGTCGACGTAGCTCCAGTAATACGGCCGGTTCGTCAGCTCGCGGTCGGCGGCGGGGGAGAGCTTGACGGTCAGATGCATCGGCGATTTCTCGACGATGCGGGAGCCGGTCGCCTCGGCATAGCGGGCGACGAAGCGCTGCACTTGCTTGTCGTTCATGGTGCATCGACCTCCACGGGCTGGGATATGCCGTCGAGCAGACGGTTCAGCGCCTGCTTGCGCTCGGCGCGGGAAAGCTTGCGGCCGTCCTCGCCGGAGGCGGAGACGGGCCGGGCCTTCGGCGAGGCAGGCGGCTGCTCGGTCAGGCTGCGGAGCGAGCGGCCGAGATGGTCGATGCCCTCGGCGATCGCCTCGTCGTCCGGCGCTTCCAGCATGACGCGGGCGAGCCGCTGCTCCATCGATTCCTCCTGCTCGAAGCGCTCGAGGATGTGGTCGAGCTCCCCGATGACGGATTCGAACATATCGATCTTTTCATGGAGCAGGTTCACGATATGCTCCTCGATCGTGCCGAGCGTGCACAGGTTGTACACCTGCACATCCTCGGTCTGGCCAAGACGGTGCACGCGACCGATCCGCTGCTCGACGCGCATCGGATTCCACGGCAGGTCGAAGTTGATGATGCGGCTGCAGAATTGCAAATTGATGCCTTCGCCGCCGGCTTCGGTCGCGATCATGACTTTGGCGCGGCCGCGGAACAGGTCCATCATCCAGTCCTTCTTGCCGCGTCCCATGCCGCCTCGATAAGGGACGGCGGTGATGTCCGAACCACGGAAATATTGCAGCAGATACTCCTGCGTCGCGCGGTATTCCGTAAAGATGATGACCTTGCCGTCGCTCTCGCGCACGAGCTCCATCGCCTTTTCCGCCTTCGTGTTGGCCTTGATCTGCTTGATGACCTCGATCAGCTCCCAAATCTTGCCTCGGACGGGGGAGTCCTCCTCCGTCTTCTTGAACAGGTTGACGAGCGTGAGGAACACCGAGTCGCGGCTCGAGCACACCTCGCGCTGCAGCGTCACGAGCGAGAGCATGCTCGTCAGGCTGCCGCCGCTCTCTTCGTAGCGCTCTTTGACGAAGGCGGTGACGGCCTCGTACAGATCCATTTCTTCCTTGGACAGGCGCAGCGGCACGTTGCGCACGATCCGCTTCGTGAACTGCACGTCGCCGTCGCCGCGGCGGTTGCGGATCATGACCGAGGATAGCGCCTCCTGCAGCTGATCCTCGTTTTTGGGCATGCGCTTGCCGACGACAAAGTTGGAGGCGAACTCGCCCTGGCCGCCGAGCTGGCCCGGCTTGAGCAGCGTGATGAGGTTGTACAGCTCGTCCAGGTCGTTCTGCACCGGCGTCGCGGTCAGCAGCAGGCAGTATTTTTTGCGCAGCTGGGTGATGAACTGGTAGTTGGTCGTCTTCTTGTTCTTGAGCTTGTGCGCCTCGTCGATGATGAGCATGTCGTAGTCGGTGCTGAGCAGCAGGTCGCAATGCGGCTCGCGCTTGGCGGTGTCGATGGAGGCGACGACGACGTCATAGTTCCACGTATGCGCGCGCTTCTGGGCGACGGCCGTGATGCCGAACTTCGTGTTCAGCTCCCGCACCCATTGCAGCACGAGCGAGGCGGGCACGAGGATGAGCGCCCGGCGCACGAGTCCCCGCACCATGTATTCCTTGAGCACGAGCCCGGCCTCGATCGTCTTGCCGAGCCCGACCTCGTCGGCCAGGATCGCCCGTCCGCCCATGTCATGCAGCACTTTGACGGCCGTCTCGGTCTGATGCTTCATCGGCTCGAGGCCGTTCAGGAAGCGCAGGCATTGCAGCTCGTCGAAGCTCTCGATGCGCCGGGCCTGCTCCGCCTCCATCGCCAGCTGGTACAGCGTCCAATCATCCCACGGGCCGTTGCGGTCCACGCGGGCTTGCAGCTCCTCGAACCAGGATCGGTCCATCCTCAGGTCGACGAGCGGATGCAGCCGTCCCGATCCGCCTTCTTTGACGGTTCGCGTCATCTCTATCGGCCCCTCTCGTTGTCATATGACACTTAGTATGCCCAGCGCCTGGGAGTTCAATAAGGGGAAGGCGAATCGGACATCGTCCCATGCAGCTTCAGATGTCGTAGGATATCATGATGGAGACACTAGACATGGAGTGAGACAAGCGAAGCGGGGAGAGTGCGCGCGAGAAGCCGCGAGTCTGACGCGCTCGCGTCCTCCGGTTCGACGACCATGGCGCGAGGTCGCTGGCTTCAGCCGCGACGGAATCTTGCGGGACGAAGCGTTCAAGAAAGGCCGCTATGTAAACCGAATTCGGATAAGCATCCTGCAGCAGGAGCATATTCCCGCCCGGCCTCAAGCCTAGCATGAAGCGATTCAGGCCGTTCGTTCCTTCGGGACGGACGGCCTTCTTTTTTGTATAATGGAAGCCGTGCTCTCATCAGAACGGAAGACAGGGGAGAAACAGGACCTATGACGGCGGCGATCGGCATTTTCATCTTTACCTTGATTCTAGTCATCTGGCAGCCGCGCGGTCTCGGCATCGGCTGGTCCGCTTCGGCGGGGGCGCTGCTGGCGCTCGCGCTCGGCGTCGTCTCGCTGCATGATGTGGCGGCAGTGACGGGCATCGTCTGGAACGCGACGCTCGCTTTCGTCGGCATCATCCTCATCTCGCTCGTGCTCGACGAGATCGGTTTTTTCGAATGGTGCGCGCTCCATATGGCAAGGTTGGCAGGCGGCAGCCGGCTGCTGCTGTTCCTGGCGGTCATCCTGCTCGGAGCGGCCGTCTCCGGCCTGTTCGCCAATGACGGCGCGGCGCTCATCATGACGCCGATCGTGCTGGCGATGGTGCGGGCGCTCGGCGGCGGAGGCCGCTTCGTGCTGGCGTTCGTCATGGCGAGCGGCTTCATTGCCGACACGGCCTCGCTCCCGCTCGTCATCAGCAACCTCGTGAACATCGTGACGGCCGACGTTTTCGGCCTGTCCTTCGGCGAGTATGCCTCGCGCATGATCGTGCCGACGCTCGTCTCCATCGGCGCGAGCCTGCTCGTGCTGGGGGCGTTCTATCGCAAGGACGTGCGCGGCCGCTACCGGACGGAGGAGGTCCGCGCGCCGGCGGACGCGATCCGGGACCTGCGGCTCTTCCGCTTGTCCTGGTACGTGATGGGCGCGCTGCTTGCCGCCTACTTCGCGAGCGACCTGCTGGAGCTGCCGGTATCGCTCGTGACGGGAGCGGCAGCGCTGGCGCTGCTCGGCGCGGCCCGCCGCAGTCCGGCCGTCTCGATCGGCAAGGTCGTGCGCGGCGCGCCATGGTCGGTCGTCGTCTTTTCGATCGGCATGTATGTCGTCGTGTACGGATTGCGGGGCGCGGGACTGACGGGCGCGCTTGGCGACGCGCTCGCCGCCGCGGCGGAACACGGGCTGCTCGCCGCCACGATGGCGACGGGCATCGCGGCCGCGCTGCTGTCCTCGGTCATGAACAACATGCCGACCGTCATGATCGACGCGCTGGCGATCCAGGAGTCCGGCGTCTCCGGCCCGATCCGCGAGGCGATGATCTACGCCAACGTCATCGGCTGCAATCTCGGGCCGAAGATGACGCCGATCGGCTCCTTGGCGACGCTGCTCTGGCTGCATGTGCTGGCGGGCAAAGGCGTGCGGATCTCCTGGGGCTACTATATCCGTGCCGGCATCCTGCTGACGGTGCCGACGCTGCTGCTCGCGCTCTTCGGGCTTTACGCCTGGCTGCTGTTCCTCTCGGGAGGATGGCTGAGCGCCGGCCTCGCGACGGCGATCGTCCTCGTCGCCGCGCTGGGGGCCGGCTGGACGGCATTCGCGCTGCTGCGGCGCATGCGCTCCGCCTCGGAGCGGGAGGCCTCCATCGACGCTTGAACCTTGCGGTTCGGCGTCTTTTTTCTTTTCCATAAAAAAACCGCCCTGCCAAGGGCGGTTGATGAAGCGATCCGTTCACGTCCGTTCAGCCGGCGCTGCCGTTCAGCGAACGACCTCGTAATGGAGGCCGATGGCTCCGGAATCAAAGGTCTTGTTTTCGATCAGCCGAAGACCGGTCTTCTTCTGGAGACCTCGGAACAACGGCAGGCCGCTGCCGATCAGGACAGGAGAGAACGTGAGCTTGATCTCGTCGATGAGATCAAGACCCATCACGCAATGCGCGAACCGGGGGCTGCCCAGAATGACCATGTCCTTGCCGGACTGCTGCTTCAGGTTCAGGATCTCGTCCTTGACGTTCTCTTTGACCAGCCTCGAGTGGTTCCACTCCACCTTGTCCAGCGTCGTGGAAAACACGATCTTGGACGTCCGCTCGATCCATGCGGCGTGCTCCCGTTCATGCTCCGAGGCGGATGGGTCCGAAGGCACCGACGGCCAGTACCCGTGCATCATCTGGTACGTCCCCCGTCCCCAAAGGACCGTGTCGGCCGTGCTCAGAATTTCTTTCGCGTGCTTCTCCAGATCCGCATCGTAGGAAACCCAGCCGATGTCCATCTCGCCGCCAGGCCCTTCGACAAAACCGTCCAGCGATGCGTGCAGGAATAGAACAAGCTTTCTCATTCCCATTTCTCCTTTGTCCTCCGGATAGATGCAAGTCCTATGCCTTACTATACTCGAATTCCGTCCGGGCTGTTTCTTCTGGATCGCTGTCCTGCTCGGCCCGATCGGTCTAAGGCAACCCAAGAATCTATTCTTTTTGAAGCAAGAGCTATAGTTTGCAGGGTAACCGGGAGCTGGAGCGCCTGCTATCATGTAAGGGCTTACATATAAGCGGGGGAAATCATGTAAGCGGTTTATCGCTGCTCGACCACCATGAAGGAGGGGTTGTCCACCATGCTTTCTCTTTGGAAAAAAACAGGCCGCCGCGCGCTGGCGCTGGCGCTGGCGGCGCTGCTGCTCGCTCCGCAAGTCGGAATGCCGGGGCCGCAATCGGCCCGCGCTTCCGCAGCGACTGCGGCTGGAGCGCTCGCGGCAAGCACGAGCACGGCGACTGGGGCCGTCTATGGCTTCGAGGACGGCACGACGATGGGCTGGAGCCTGTTCAACTGCGGCTCCGGGGCTGGGGCGCTATCCGTCTCGGGCGAGCAGGCGGCGGGCGGTCAAGCTTCGCTCAAGCTTTCGAACCGCATCTCGAAGACCTGCAGTCCGAGCCTCGAGCTCAATTCGCTGCTTCAGGAGGGGCATGCGTACAAAATCTCCCTGAAGACGCGGCTCGCCGAAGGAAGCGACCAGGCGCATGTCACGATGCGCACGACGGGCCAGAGCAACAACTACACGTGGATCATCGGCAACCATTCCGTGAGCGACGCGGGCTGGACGACGCTGTCGGTCGATTCGTACACCCGTCCGCCGGGCTCGAGCCAGATGACGCTCTATGTCGAGACCGCAGCATCTACGGCGGACCTGTACGTCGATGACGTCGAAATCGTCGATCTGACGGCCGAACCGCAGCAGCCCTCGGAGCCGGGCGAGGCGACGGCGATCGAATTCGGCTTCGAGGACGGCACGACGATGGGCTGGGGGCCTCGCGGCGGGGAGACGGTCGCGGTCAGCTCCGAGGCGGCGCGCGCCGGAACGTACAGCATCAAGGCGTCCGGCCGCACCGAGAGCTGGAACGGGCCGAACCGCGATCTGCTCGGTCAGCTCCAGCCGTCCGTCCCCTATACGGTGACGGCGTATGTCAAGCTGGCGGCGGCTCCGCCGCAGCCGAGCACGGTGCGGCTGTCGATGGAGAACAAGGCGTCCGGAGGCGACGCGAAGTATACGACGCTGGCGTCGGCGAGCGTGTCCGGAACGGACTGGGTGCAGCTGAAGGGAACGTTCAGCTATGCCGGCGCATTGGAGACGCTCAAGCTTTACGTGGAGACGACAAGCGCGGAAGAGGCGTTTTACGTGGATGACGTGTCGATCGCCCCTCCGGCTCCGGCCTCGATCGAGAAGGATCTGCCGAGCCTCAAGGAGGCGTATGCTCCATACTTCCGCATCGGGGCGGCGGTGACGAACGGCCAGCTCTCCGGCGTGCACAAGGAGCTGCTGGACCGGCACTACAACTCGATCGTGGCGGAGAACGTCATGAAGCCCGCCTATCTGAGCCAAGGCTACGACCGGTTCGACTGGACGGAGGCCGACGTGCTGGCGAATTACATCCGCGCCGAGAAGCAGGCGGGACGCGACGTGAACCTGCGCTTCCATACGCTGCTCTGGCACAGCCAGGGCTCGGACTGGATGCTGCAGGACGGCAGCGGCCAGTTCCTGGCCCCGACGCCGGAAAACAAGGCGCTCGTGCTGGATCGGCTGCGCAACTACATCGCCGCCGCCGTCGAGCGGTACAAGGATGTCGTCACCGACTGGGACGTCGTGAACGAAGTCATCGACGAGGGGCGTCCGGACGGCATGCGGGATTCGCAGTGGTACCGCATCACGGGCCTCGACTTCATCCGCACGGCGTTCCAGACGGCGAGGGAGCATGCGCCGGACGCCAAGCTCTACATCAACGATTACGGCACGCAGAACGCGAAGAAGCGCGATTTCCTCTACGACCTCGTCGTCCGGCTGCGCGCCGAAGGCGTGCCGATCGACGGCGTCGGGCATCAGACCCACATCAACATCTCCGGCCCGTCCGTCGCCGAGATCGTCGAGTCGATCCGCAAGTTCGGCGCAGCCGGCTTCGACAACCAGCTGACGGAGCTGGACGTGTCCGTCTATACGAACAATACCGACGTTTACCAGACCGTGCCGCAGGCGCTGCTCGACAAGCAGGGCTACCGGTACAAGGAGCTGTTCGACGCGCTCAAGAAAGTCGATGACGAAGGGAAGCGGAACGGAGCACCTGACGGATACATCAGCAACGTGACGTTCTGGGGCATCGCCGACGACCACACGTGGCTGCATGACCGTCCGAGCGGCACGGGCCGCCAGGACGCGCCGTTCGCCTTCGACAAGTCGTACAAGGCGAAGCCCGCCTACTGGGGCATGATCGACCCGAGCCGCCTGCCGGTCGTGGGCAAGAGCGCCGTCTCGCGCCAGGGAGCTCCGGGCGGCGGCGGGATCGAGGACCTGGCATGGCGGAAAACGCCGGCTCAGAAAACCGAGGAGATCGGAACGCTGCAAGCTTCCTTCAAGACGCTGTGGGACGGCAGCCGGCTGCATGTGCAGGCCGACGTCCGCGACGCATCGGCGAGCGGCGGCGACAAGGTCGAGCTGTTCCTGAAGGACGGCGGCCCCGCGCTCGCCCGGACGGTCGCGCGCGGAAGCGGGGCGACGGCGGAGGTCGAGGGAGGATATATCGTCCAGACGACGTTCGAGCTGTCGTCTCCGCTGCAGGCCGGCGCAAAGCTGAAATTCGACCTTCGGGTGACGGACACCGGTGTCAATGACGGCTCCGAGCAGGGCAGCAACGGCGCGATCGTCTCCTGGAGCGATCCTCGCAGCGCGCAGGAGGTCGACGATCTCGGCTACGGCGAGCTGACGCTGGCGTCGGCGGCGAAGGAGGCGAAAGCGCGCTACGGCACGCCGGTCATCGACGGCGTGGCGGAGGACGTCTGGCAGCAGGCGGAGGAGCTGTCCACCGACGTCGCCGTGGAAGGTCCGGCCGGCATGGGGGCGGTCGCCTCGTTCCGCACGCTATGGGACGAGAGCCACCTCTACGTGCATGCGTTCGTCCAGGATGCGCTTCTGAGCGATGCGAGCGTCAACGCCTGGGAGCAGGACTCCATTGAAATCTTCGTCGATCCAAACAACGGCAAGACGCCGGCCTACGAGGCGGATGACGGCCAGTACCGCATCAATTTCAACAATGTCCGCACGACAGGCGGCCATGCCAGTCATGACAACTACGCCTCGGCGGTCCGGATCGTCGAAGGCGGCTACGAGGTCGAGGCGAGCATCGCGCTGGATACGATCCAGCCGGCCGCAGGCGCGTTCATCGGCTTCGACCTGCAGGTGAACAACGATGAGACGGGGAGCGGCGTCCGTTATTCCGTCAAGAACTGGGCGGACGGCTCTGGCCAGTCCTATCAGGATACGAGCGGCCTCGGCATCCTGGAGCTGGCCGAGGCCGCCCAGCCGGGCCAGCCGGAGCAGCCGGAGCAGCCGGAGCAGCCAGGACAGCCGGGCCAGCCGGGCCAGCCAGGACAGCCGGGTCAGCCGGAGCCGACTCCGGTCGTCCAGCCTCCGGCGACGAGCTCGCCGTCCGCTTCTCCGGCACCGACGCCGATCGTCGAGTCGGGAGCATCCGGTGCCGTCGTCCAGCTGACCGATGCGTACCTGCGCCGCCTGCTCGAATCGGCGGCTGCGGGCGAGGCAGGCGGCCGGACGATCGCCGTCGATCTGGCCGCGCTGTCCAAGACCGACGCTTTCGAGGTCAGGCTGCCGGCGGGCTGGTTGGCCGGACCGGAGCTGCTGGCGCTGAAGCTGGACACGGGCTTCGCGGCCGTCACGCTTCCGGGACAGCTGCTGCAAGACGCCGGACTGGCGCCTGATCGCACCGTGACGCTGCGGATCGCCAAGGTCTCTGCGCTCGGAGCGCCGTGGAGCTCCGGCTTCGCGGGCTTGCCGGCGCTGCAGTGGAGCCTGGAGGCGGACGGTCGCCAGATTCCTCGGAGCGCCGCAGCCGGAGCCTCCGCCGTGTTGTCCGTACCGCCAGGAGGAGCGGCGATCGCCTCTCCCCATGCGGCGTCGATCCGGTTCCGCGACGGAGCGGGCGCGACCGTGCCGGTCCTCCGCTCCGCTTATGACCCGGCCGCGGCCGCGATCCGGTTTCCGCTCTCGGGCTCAGGCCTATATGCGATGACGGCGCAATCGGCATCCTTCTCCGATCTGTCCGCCGCCGAATGGGCGAGGGAAGCGGTCGAGACGTTCGCCGCGCGCGGATTGATCCAAGGCACCGGAGCCGGCGCCTACTCGCCGTCGGCGCCGATCCGCCGCGCGGATTACGTATCGCTGCTGCTGCGCCTGCTTGAGCTTGAGCTCAAGGGCGCGGCGGCAAGCGCGGGAGCGCCGTTCGCCGACGTACCGGCGAACGCGCCGTACGCCGCCGAGCTGCGCGCGGCCAAGGAGCTCGGCATCGCAAGCGGCCAAGGCGGCGGCACGTTCCGGCCGCAAGCCTCGCTCAGCCGCCAGGAGATGATGGCGCTGACCGTCCGCGCCCTGCAGGCCGCCGGGCTGAAGCTGGAAGGCGGCAGCGGGCTGGCGGACTTCAAGGATGCCGGCCAGGTAGCGGCCTATGCTCGCGCGGACGCGGAGAAGCTGGTCGCAGCGGGACTCATCCGCGGCGACGAAGCGGGCCGCTTGAACCCGGCCGGCGCGCTCACGCGCGCCGAAGCGGCGGTCCTTCTGCATGCGGCGTGGAAGTTGCTCTTGCCATGATGCCGCAGGCCATATAAAAGCAAAGCCGTCCCAAGGTCGATCCAATGGACCTTGGGACGGCTTTTTTTGGTGAAGGATTGTCCAAGCGGAACGGGAGGAGTTGCGCGGAAAAACCGAGTGATTCGGGTGCAGATGATGCGGAACGGGGCAGTTGCGCGGAAAAACCGAGTAATTCGGGTGAAGATGATGCGGAACGGGGGCAGTTGCGCGGAAAAACCGAGTGATTCGGGTGCAGATGATGCGGAACGGGGCAGTTGCGCGGAGAAACCGAGTGATTCGGGTGCAGATGATGCGGAACGGGAGGAGTTGCGCGGAAAAACCGAGTGATTCGGGTGCAGATGATGCGGAACGGGAGAAGTTGCGCGGAAAAACCGAGTGATTCGGGTGCAGATGATGCGGAACGGGGGCAGTTGCGCGGAGAAACCGAGTAATTCGGGTGTGTAGGAAGCGGAACGGAGAGCGTTGCGCGGAGAAACCGAGTGATTCGGGTGCAGATGATGCGGAACGGGAGGAGTTGCGCGGAAAAACCGAGTGATTCGGGTGCAGATGATGCGGAACGGGAGAAGTTGCGCGGAAAAACCGAGTGATTCGGGTGCAGATGATGCGGAACGGGGGCAGTTGCGCGGAGAAACCGAGTAAATCGGGTGCAGATGATGCGGAACGGAGGGAGTTGCGCGGAGGAACCGAGTAATTCGGGTGCGGATGATGCGGAACGGGGCAGTTACGCGGAAAAACCGAGCAATTCAGGTGCAGATGATGCGGAACGGGAGGAGTTGCGCGGAGAAACCGAGTCATTCGGGTACAGATGATGCGGAACAGGAGGAGTTGCGCGGAGAAACCGAGTCATTCGACTCTCTCTTAGTCAAACGGCACAAAGCGGCGGCATCCGGTTACAAGATTGCCCGGCAACTCTTTACGCATGATGTCATAAAATATAACATAGAAACATCATAGAAACCGTTGCGAAGAGCAACTTCCGGCTGCGAGGCGGATCCGAACAGCCAAAGACAACCAGCGGCGGCAGAAAGGCTCCCTTTGAGCCGGCCGGCAAGCGGAACGAGAAAGGATCGATGCGGGATGAGCCTTGAGCAATTGAACGCCCGGGTCAGGCGCGACCTGTCGTATATCGCCTTCGGCGGAGCGAACTGGGTGCGGCCCAGAACCCATATCGACGGCCATGTGTACGACGTAGCCATCATCGGCGGCGGCCAGAGCGGCCTCGGAGCTGCCTTCGCTTTAATGAAGGAACGCGTCTCCAACCTCATCGTTCTCGATGAGAATCCCGAAGGCCGCGAAGGGCCTTGGGATACGTACGCGCGCATGAATACGCTCCGCACGCCCAAGCATCTGCCTTCCATCGATCTCGGCGTTCCTGCGCTCACATTCCGCTCCTGGTGGGAGGCGCAGGCGGGCGAGGAGGGCTGGCAGGCGATCGACAAGATTCCGCGCGGGGACTGGATGAACTACTTGCGCTGGTACCGAAGGGTGCTGAATCTGCCTGTCGTCAACGAGACGAGGCTGACGCTCGTCGAGCCGTTCGAGGACGGACTCCACCGGCTGCATCTCGAAGGCAAAGGAGCGCCGTCTCCGCATCTGCTTGCCCGCAAGGTCATCCTCGCGACCGGCATTCAGGGCGGAGGAGAGTGGCATGTGCCCCCGCTGGTGTCGCGGCAGGTGCCAAGGGAGCGATATGCCCATACGTCCGAAGCGATCGACTTCGAGCCGCTCCGCGGCAAGCGGATCGCCGTGCTCGGCGGAGGGGCGTCGGCGTTCGACAACGCCGGCTTCGCCTTGGCCGAGGGCGTCGCGGAGGCGCATGTATTCGTCCGCCGGACAGAGCTGCCGCGCATCAATCCGATCCGGCAGATGGAGCATTCGGGCATGATCGAGCATTTTCCGCGGCTGTCCGACGAGGACAAGTACGCGGTCATGGCGCATTTCTTCCGGCACAACCAGCCCCCCACCAACGATACGTTCCAGCGGGCGGCATCCCAGCCCGGCTTCCGGCTGCATGTCGGAGCGCCTTGGCTCGGCATCCGGATGGAAGGAGACCTCGCCGTCGTGACGACTCCGCAGGGCGAGTCCGCCTTCGACTTCCTGCTCATTAGCACCGGGCTGCTGACCGATCCGGCCCTGCGTCCCGAGCTGCGGCTCGTCGAGAAGCATATTGCCCGGTGGGGCGATCGCTATGTCCCGCCGGCCCGGACCGCGAGTCCGACGCTCGATGCCCATCCGTACCTGACGCCGGGCTTCGCCTTCACGAGCCGGGACCCGGAGGGAGAGGCGCTGCTGCACGGCCTCTACACGTTCAACTACTCCGCGCTCATCAGCTGCGGACTGTCCGCCTCGGCGCTGTCAGGCATGCGCCATGCGATTCCGAAGCTGGCGGCGTCCGTGGCGGGTGAGCTGTTCCTGGACGACCGAGAGCAGATCCTGGACGAATTCTACCGGTACGACGAGCTGGAATTCACCGGCTGGATGGAACCGACGGCAGAGCCGAAAGCATGACCGCTGCCATCGCCGGACCTAACGCCGAACGGCGATCCTCAAGACCTTCGCGCCTGCGCGAGGGTCTTTTTGCGCGAGCGGCTGCGGCAGCCGATCCCTCGGGCAAGCTGCGGGCGGCGGATGACGGATAAGGCGATCTTACTGCGGACGAACCGCGATGCCAAATAAAAATCCCGTAAAAAAGCGTTCATCCGCGGCTGGCTCGCCAGTAGGCCGGGAAAGCGGGATCGACGACCACACCGCGCCGCACCAGAAACGTCCGGCTGACGCCCCCGTCCCGGACCTTGATCCAGCCGTTGTCGAAGTCGGTGCTGCGATGGCGGAAAAAGACGCCGCTCAAGCTGCCCTGATGCCTCGTCCGCTGGATGACGAACTCGCCGTCCGTCTCGGCGACCTCGACGTACACGCCTCGATCATGCGCCTGCTCCAGCTCCCGGTCCATCCGCTGGACCGCGACGATATGCAGGTCGGTCGCCCCGATCCGCCGCAGCAGCGCGTCCGCGAACGAGCCGCGGAGCCGCTCCAGCAGGCGCGGCGACGCCGGCTGGCCGACGACGACCTGCGTCATGCCGGCGCGCAGCGCCGTTTCGGCGATGAGGTCGGCCGGCTTGCGCCCGGCCGCCGGCAGCGCCAGGAATTCCGCGCCGACGGAGCTTGCCGCCTTTTTCCAAGCGCCGAGCCAGCGCTCCTGCTCCGGGCCGAGCGCCTCCTCCGCCGCCGGCAGCACGGTGAGCACGAGCAGCCGGCCTCTCGCCGCCGCGGCCAGCTCGGCGCCGCGCCGGATGAGCCGCTCCCCGTGCGGACCGAACGAGACGCACACCAGAATCGATTCTTTCGCGGACATGTCCATCACTCCTTGATCCAAGTTGCCGCCTATCCTAATCGACGGGCGGAGCGGATGTAAAAAATCGCGGGGAGCGAATCCGGTCCTAACAGCTCATGTAAGCGCGACCAAAAGGCCGTTTCGCAAGCAAGCGCCCGTCCCTTCTGGCCGGAGTCGATTTGGACGGGAAATCGAAAACGAGAGATATCAAGAGATTTGGAGAGAAAAACGGAGATATGATGCAGCCGAGAATCCTAGAAGCTGGTTTCGTACCGATTTTCTGGCGATGCTTCGGCTTTACTTTGCGAAAAGTCCGGGTGTAAGATTCGACTCAAGCAATCCAGACCAGCTTTTGACAACGCCGAGTTTCCGAAACGGGAAACGGGGGAACCAAACGGAGAGGCCAGAGCCGATGTGAGAGTCGGCACGGGCCGCTCCAGGGGTGAATCCCGGAGGAATGGAGCCATGGACTCCATCCTCCGAGTAGGGCGACTCTCACCGTCCGAATCCGACAGCTAACCTCGTAGGCGCAAGGACACGGCACGCTTGACGCGCCGCGCTCCGATCGGGAGAGAGGATGATGACGCTTGTGATCTGACCAAGACCACAGGGGCCGCTGCCTCTGTGGTCTTTTGCGCGCTTTTTTCCCATGGCGGACGACGGTCCGCCGCTGTCCGCCGCCCCTGACCCCCGAAGGAGAAGCACCATGGATCAAGACCCGCAAACTACCCTCGTCTCGCCGGCGACCCCGGCAGGCGAGCGGTTCCTGATACAGCTGCAGCATCTGCGGATGCCCTGCGCGGCCATCGTCAACAGCAGCCGCGAGCGCAAGCGGCTCGAGAGCCTCGGCATCCGTCAAATCATGCAAATCGATACGGCGGAAAAGGACCGCAATCCGATCCCGGACTGCCGGGTCGGGAACGTCTATCTGTTCGAGAGCAGCCTGGCGCTCTGCTGCCGCTACGTGCAGATCTGCCGCGACTGGACCGGTCGCCGCCTGTTCGTCGTCACGCAAGGAAGAAGCTCGCGAGGCGTGTATCAAGCGCTCGGAGCCGATCATGTCATTCATACAAACGGCCGGGACGTCTTCTACCTCATTCAGGAGGAGGCGGGCCGCGAGCTCGACACGATGAAAAAGGAGCCGTTCTCATGATGGATATCGCCATGCTCGCCCTGTTCGCCGGATTGACTGCCGCCATGCTGGCGCTTCTCGCCTGGTGCGGCAAAGAGATGCAGGAAGGAAGCGAAAAACGATGATCGCCTTGCTCTGGACGCTCGTCGCCGCCGTCTTCCTCTACCTCGTCTATGTGCTGCTTCACCCCGACCAATTCTGACCCAAGAAGGAGCCACCTACGATGATGGCAGGAATATCGATTGCAATCACGCTGCTGCTCGTGCTGCTGCTCGCCAAGCCGGCGGGCCTGTACCTGCACCGAGCGTACAGCCCGGAGCCTACCGCGCTGGACCGCGTCTTCGGTCCCGCCGAGCGGCTCCTCTACAGGATCGGGGGCATCAAGCCCGCCGTCCAAAGCTGGAAATCCTACGCCGCGGCTCTCGTCGTCAGCAACGGCGTCATGATCCTGCTCGTCTACCTCGTGTTCCGCACGCAGGGCCATCTGCCGCTGAACCCGAGCTCGATCGCGAACATGGAGCCTAGGCTCGCGTTCAACACGGCGATCAGCTTCATGACCAACACGAACCTGCAGCATTACAGCGGCGAGAGCGGCTTGTCCTATCTGTCGCAGATGATCGCCATCGTCTTCATGATGTTCGTCTCCCCGGCGACGGGGCTGTGCGCCGCGATGGCGTTCATGCGCGGCATCGCCGGCAAGCCGATGGGAAATTTCTTCGTCGATCTCGTCCGCTCGATCACGCGGGTGCTGCTGCCGATCGCCTTTGTCCTCGCCATCGTCTTCGTCGCGCTCGGCGTGCCCCAGACGCTGGAGCCGTCCGCCGCCGCGCAGACGCTGCAAGGCGAAGAGCAGACGATCGCGCGCGGACCGGTCGCCTCGCTGCTCGCCATCAAGGAGCTGGGCAACAACGGCGGCGGCCATATGGGCGTCAACTCGGCCCATCCGTTCGAGAATCCGAACGCGATCAGCAACCTGCTGCAGATGATGCTCATGCTGCTCGTGCCGACGGCGCTGCCGTTCGCCTACGGCAGGATGGTCGGCAATCCGAAGCAGGGACGGGTGCTGTTCGTGGCGATGGCGATGCTGTTCGTCGTCATGCTCGGCGTCTCGCTGTCGGCGGAGCGGGCCGGCAATCCGGCGATCGACGCGCTCGGCATCGACGCGAGCCAAGGCAGCATGGAGGGCAAGGAGACCCGGTTCGGCGTTCCGCTGACTTCCTTGTACTCCGTCGTGACGACCGCCTCGGAGACGGGCGCCGTCAACGGCATGCACGACTCGCTGACGCCGATCGGCGGCATGGTGCCGCTGATGAACATGATGCTCAATACGGTGTTCGGCGGCTCCGGCGTGGGCCTCATGAACGTGCTGCTGTACGCCCTGATGGCGGTGTTCCTCTCCGGCCTGATGGTCGGCCGGACGCCGGAATTCCTCGGCAAGAAGCTGGAGGGCCGGGAAATGAAGCTGATCGCGCTGACGCTGCTCGTGCAGCCTGCGCTCATCCTGCTGCCGACGGCGGCCGCTCTCTACGCCTATCCCGACACCATTTCCAATCCGGGCTATCACGGCCTGACCCAGGCGCTGTACGAGTTCACCTCGTCTGCGGCCAACAACGGCTCCGGCTTCGAGGGGCTCGGCGACAACACGCCGTTCTGGAATCTGAGCACCGGCATCGTCATGTATCTGGGCCGCTACATCTCCATCGTGACGCTGCTGGCGGTCGCCGGGTCGCTTGCGGCCAAAAAAGCCGTGCCGGAGACGATCGGAACGTTCCGCACCGATACGGCCACGTTCGGCGTCGTGTTCCTCGGCACCGTGCTCATCGTCGGCGCGCTGACGTACTTCCCGAGCCTCGTGCTGGGGCCGATCGCCGAGCAGCTCACGCTGAAGCCGTAGCCTAGCGGATAGAGAAGAGGAGAAACCGACCATGAGCCAACGAAACCAAACGCTTGGCGGACCGATCGTCCGTCAAGCCCTGAAAGAATCGGTCCTGAAGCTGGACCCGAGGGTAATGATCCGCAACCCCGTCATGTTCGTCGTCGAAATCGGCTTCGCCGTCATGCTGCTGCTGATCGCCGTGCCCGACGCCTTCGGCGGCGGCGCGCCGGTCTGGTTCAACGTCGCGGTCGCCGTCATCCTGCTCGTGACGCTGCTGTTCGCGAACTTCGCCGAAGCGCTGGCGGAGGGCAGGGGCAAGGCGCAGGCCGATTCCCTGAAGCGCTCCAAGCGCGACGTCGTCGCTTACCGCGAGAGCGGATCGGGGGGCCTCAAGGAGGTGCCGGCGAGCGAGCTGCGCAAGGGCGATCTCGTGCGCGTCGAGGCCGGCCAGTGGATTCCCGGCGACGGGGAGGTCGTGGAAGGACTCGCCTCCGTGGACGAATCCGCCATCACCGGCGAGTCCGCGCCGGTCATCAAGGAGGCGGGGGGAGACTTCTCCTCCGTCACCGGCGGCACCAAGGTGCTCAGCGACTGGATCCGCGTCCGCATGACGAGCGATCCGGGCGAGTCGTTCCTCGACCGGATGATCGCCCTCGTCGAAGGAGCCAAGCGGCAGAAGACGCCGAACGAGATCGCCCTCAGCACCGTGCTGACGAGCCTCACGCTCATCTTCCTGATGGTCGTGGCGACGCTGCCCTTCCTCGGCGGCTATCTCGGCGTGCCGCTCGAGGTGCCGGTGCTGATCGCGCTGCTCGTCTGCCTCATCCCGACGACGATCGGCGGCCTCCTGTCCGCGATCGGCATCGCCGGCATGGACCGCGTCACGCAGTTCAACGTCATCGCGATGTCGGGCAAGGCGGTCGAGGCGGCCGGCGACATCAACACGATCATCCTCGACAAGACGGGCACGATCACCTTCGGCAACCGGATGGCGAGCGAGTTCGTCTCCGTCGGCGGCTGGAGCGAGACGGCCGTAGCCGAGTGGGCGCTCGCCGGCTCGCTTCAGGACGAGACGCCGGAAGGCCGGTCCGTCGTCGAGCTGGCGCGCCGGATGGGCATAGCCGGAGACCCGTCGCTGGCGCAGAGCGGCGAATGGATCGAATTCCGCGCCGAGACCCGCATGAGCGGCATCGACCTGCAGGACGGCCGGAGCGTGCGCAAAGGCTCGGTCGACGCGGTCAAGACATGGGTCCGGCAAAAGGGCGGCTCGATCCCGGACGATCTGGACGCGAAGAGCGACCGCATCGCCTCCGCCGGAGGCACGCCGCTCGCTGTCGCGCTGGACGAGAGGATCGTCGGCCTCATCTACCTGAAGGATACCGTCAAGCCGGGCATGAAGGAGCGCTTCGAGCAGATGCGCCAGATGGGCATCCGCACGATCATGTGCACCGGCGACAACCCGCTGACGGCGCAGACGATCGCCCGCGAGGCCGGCGTCGACGACTTCATCGCCGAAAGCCGGCCGGAGGACAAGATCGCGGTCATCAAGCGCGAGCAGGCGCAAGGCAAGCTCGTCGCCATGACCGGCGACGGCACGAACGACGCCCCGGCGCTGGCGCAGGCCGATGTCGGCATCGCGATGAACAGCGGCACCGTCGCCGCCAAGGAGGCGGCCAACATGGTCGACCTCGACTCCGATCCGTCGAAGATCATCGAGGTCGTCTCGATCGGCAAGCAGCTGCTCATGACGCGCGGCGCGCTGACGACGTTCAGCATCGCCAACGACGTCGCCAAGTACTTCGCCATCATCCCGGCGATGTTCATGGCGGCGATCCCGCAGATGGACGCGCTCAACGTCATGCGGCTCGACTCGCCGATGTCCGCGATCCTGTCGGCGCTCATCTTCAATGCGGTCATCATCCCGCTGCTCATCCCGCTCGCGATGAAGGGCGTCGCCTACAAGGCGCAGAGCTCGGCCCGGCTGCTGCGCCGCAACCTGCTCGTCTACGGCCTCGGCGGCGTCATCGTGCCGTTCGCGGGCATCAAGCTGATCGACCTCGCCGTCATGTGGATGGTATAGGCATGCAGGCGATCGACGGAACTTTTGAACTCCGAAAGGATGGAACGACCATGCAGCTCGTCACGACCAGCCTGCGCGTCAGCCTCGTGCTGATGGCGCTGTGCGGACTGATCTACAACCTCGCCGTCACCGGCATCGCCCAGGGGCTGATGCCCCACAAGGCGGACGGCAGCCTGATCGAGGACTCCAGCGGCCGGATCGTCGGCTCGGCGCACATCGGCCAGACGTTCACCGAGCCGCGCTGGTTCCACGGGCGGCTGTCGAGCATCGGCTATGCCGCGGACGGCTCCGGCACCCCGAACTACGCGCCGTCCAACCCGGACCTGCTGGAGCGCGCGCGCCAGTCGGCGATCGACTGGCAGGCGGCCAATCCCGCCGTGCCGCTCGGGCAGGTGACGGCCGACCTCATCACCAACTCCGGGTCCGGCCTCGATCCGGACATCAGCCCTGAGGGCGCGCGCGCGCAGATTCCGCGCGTCAGCGCGGCGACCGGCATCCCTGCAGCCGAGCTGGAGAAGCTCGTCGAGAGGCAGGTGGAGCCGCGCCAGCTCGGCGTGTTCGGCGAGCCGACGGTCAACGTGCTGGAACTGAATCTGGCGCTGCAGGCTTTGGCGTCCAACTCTTAGAGCGGTCCCCGCTTCTCGGACAACGAGAGGCGGGGCTTCGCCATGTCCAGGAGGTGGCTCATGGAGCCGTTCAAACGAAAGACGCCGGAGGAGATCCTCGCCTCGATCGTCAAGCTGAGGCAAGGAAGGCTGAACATCCTGGTCGGGGCGGTCAGCGGCTCGGGCAAGACGTACCACATGCTGCGCGAGGGAGAGGAGCTGATCCGCCAAGGCGTCGACGCGGTCGTCTCCCCGCCGGTAGCCGCCGAGCGCTCATGCGCTCCCGGGGAAGGCCATCGGCTGGAGACGGTCCCGGGCATCGGCTGGAGCCGGGGAGGGGCGGACGCGTGCGACCTGGACGTCGAGCTGCTGCTGAAGCGCAACCCGGAGGCCGTCCTCGTCGACGACCTCGCCCACCGCAACCGGCCGGAGGCGCCGCGCGCCACCCGGCTCGAGGATATCGAGCTGCTCCTCGCGAGCGGCATCAGCGTCGTCACGACCGTCAACATCTACGAGCTGGAGGGGGCGGCCGCGCTGGCGCGAAGCTGGATCGGCCTGCGCGTCGACCATCCCGTACCGGAGCGGGCGCTGGAGCTGGCCGACGAGATGAGGCTGATCGACGTGACGCCCGATACGCTGCTGGAGCGCGCGGCCGAGGGGGCGATTCAGTCGCCGCCGCCGCGCTGGCTGGAGCGGGGCACGCTCGACAAGCTGCGCGAGCTGGCGCTGAGGCTCATGGCGGAGGGCGTGAACGGGACGCTGGAGAAGCACCGCGAGGAGCTCGGCCTGGCGGGGCCGTCGGGCATCGCCGAGCGCGTGCTCGTCGCCGTCCAATACCACTGGAACGGGTCGATCCTCGTGCGGCGCGGCCAGCAGGTCGCCAAGCGTCTCGGCGGCGAGATGGATGTCGTCGCCTTCGTCCCGTCCGGACGGCCGCTGAGGGGCGAGGAGGAAGCGTTCCGCCGCTCCATCCGGCTGCTCGCCCGCAAGGTCGGCGCCTCGTTCGAGGAGCGCGCGTTCGTCTCCCGCAGGCGCTTGCCCCGCCAGCTGCTGAACTACGCGCTGCAGCGCAAGGCGACCCGCATCGTGCTCGGCCACTCGCGGCAGACGCCGCGGCAGGACTGGTGGCGCGGCTCGATCGCGGACCGGCTGCTGGACCTCACGCGCAACATCGACCTGCTGTTCGTCGCCGACCGCTCCGACCGTGCGGGCGAGCGCATCCTGCCCGCCCGCAGCCCGGAGCCCGAGCCGCGCAGCCGTTACCGGCGGCTGACCGACCAAGAGCTCAAGGCCGAGATCGGCCAGCTGCGGCGCGGCAGCTTCAAGCTGTACATCGGGGCGGCGCCAGGCGTCGGCAAGACGTACGCGATGCTGCGGGAGGGCGCCGAGCTGCGGGAGAAGGGGGTCGATGTCGTCATCGGCCTGCTCGAGACGCATGGCCGGGCGGACACGCAGGCGCAGGTCGGAGCATTGGAGATCGTGCCGCGCCGTCAAGTCCGGTACCGTGGAACGCTGCTGGAGGAGATGGACGTGGACGCCATCCTGGAGCGGCGGCCGGAGGTCGCGCTCGTCGACGAGCTGGCCCACACGAACATCCCGGGCAGCGAGCGGCGCAAGCGCTTCGAGGACGTGCGGAGGCTGCTGGACGCCGGCATCTCGGTCATCTCCACGATGAACGTGCAGCATCTCGAGAGCCTCGGCGACGCGGTAGAGCAGATCGCCGGCGTCGTCGTGAGGGAGACGGTGCCCGACCGCATCCTGCGGCTCGCCGACGAGGTGCAGCTCGTCGACGTCGCGCCCAAGGCGCTGCAGGAGAGGATGCGGGCGGGCAAGATCTACGCGCGGGAAAAGGTCGAGGCGGCGCTCGGACAGTTTTTCAAGCTCGGCAATCTGATCGCGTTGCGCGAGCTCGCGCTGCGCGAGCTGGCCGACGACGTCGACGAGCGGCTGGAGTCGTGGGACCGCCGGGAATCGCTGCGCGGGCCATGGCGGCGGGAGGAGGTCATCTTCGTCGCCGTCACGGCCAGCCCGAGCGCGGAGCGGCTCATCCGCCGCGGCTTCCGGATCGCCTACCGGCTCAAGGCGGATTGGCATGTCGTCTTCGTGCATGGCCGCAGCCCGCTCGCGCCGGAGCTCGAAGGCCGGCTGGACGGACTGCGCCAGCTCGCGGAGCGGCTCGGAGGCAGCTTCCGGCTGCTGCGCCGGGAGGCTCGCCAGCCGGCGGCCGCGGCGCTGCTCGGGTGGGCGGCGGAGAAGAAAGCGACGCAGATCATCGTCGGCCAGCCGGCGAGAAGCGGCTTGCGGCCCTTTTTCGCCAATCGCTTCGTCCGCAGCGTGCTGCGGGAAGCGCGGCAGCTCGACGTGCTCGTCGTCGCCGACTACGAGGCGGATTCGGGGAAGCTGGCGAGGTCGTTCCGCGAAGAAGAGCCGTCCTGAGCTATCGGCCGGGCATCAGGCTGTGATACGATCGGAGGTGGACTTGCCGCGTGGAGCGGCAGAGAGATAGGAGTGGAGCCTCATGAACAAGCCCGCATGGAGCGAGGCGGAGATCGAACGCAGCTGCGGCAAGCTGTCGAGCCGCAAGGGCCGGCAGCTCGCCGAGCGGGGGCTGGTCGCGATTCGGAGCGGAAGCGCGGGCTCCGGCAGCGTTCAGGCGGAGGTCATGGGCCGGCCACCGGCGCAGGTCGTGCTGCGCTGGCGCAAAGGGAGCCTGCCGGAAGCGTCCTGCAGCTTTTGCCTGGACATCGGTTCCTACGGGCAGAGCTGCAAGCATGTCGCGGCCGTGCTCTATGCGCTGCGGAGCGGCGAGAAGGCCGCACCGGCCGAGAAGACGCCTGCGGCGGACGACGGCGCTTCCCGCCTGGGGCGGTCGGAGACCGACCGGGCGCTGGACAGCTTGAAGCAGGCGTTCCAGCGGCAGCCTCGTCCCGGCAGCGGGCTGTCCCGCCCGGCGCTGTTCGACGCCCGCTTGCCGCTTCCGCTGCGCTTCGACTTCGAGCCGCGAGCGAGGAAAGGCGAGGCGCTGCTGTGCGTCGGCCTGTCCGTGCGCCTGTCGGAGAGCTGGAGGCCGATCTACCGTCTGCGCAGCTTCCTGTCCCGAATCATGGAAGGTCGGCGGGCGACGATTACGCCTGCGGAGGCGTACGATCCGGAGCGGCACCGGTTCGAGGCGTCTTCGGCGGCGCTGCTGCGCGCCTTGGCGCGGATCGCCTCGACGGAAACGCTGTTCCGGGCAAGCGGCTCCGGCGCGCCCGGCGAGCGGGAGGATCGGCTCGATCTGCCCCCCGGCGACTGGGAGGAGATCGTCCGGCTCGCGGAGGCCTGTCCGGAAGCCCGGCTGCATGGCGGCGATCGTCCCGCGCCGTTCCGGCTCGACCGGAGCGAGTCGACGGGGCTGCGGTTCGAGCTGGAGACGGCCCCTCATGGCGGAGGCGTGCTGACGGCCAGCGGCCTCGACGCGCTGCTGGCCCTGCCTGCTTATGGCGCGGCGCTGGGCCATGGCCGGCTCTTCGCGCTCGGGCACGAGGGCTGTGCCCGGCTGGCCGCGCTGCAAGAGCTGTTCCGGCCGCTGCCGGACGGCCGCTTGGCGCTGACCCGGCCTCAGCTGGAGCAGCTGGCGAGGCATGTGCTGCCGGGACTTGGCCGGATGGCGGAGGTGAGCGTCAGTCCCCGGATGGCGCAGCGGATTGAGCGGCCGCCGCTGAAGGCCCGGCTGTACCTGGATCGGGTGAAGGACCGGCTCGTCGCGGATTTGGAATTCCGCTACGGGGACGTCGTGCTCCAGCCGCTGCAGGAGGGGGAGGAGCCTGCCCGGGGCCGCATCCTCGTGCGGGACCGGGAAAAGGAAGCGGACATCCTGGAGCTATTGAAGGAAGGCCGCATGACAATGGCCGAGCAAGGCTGCTTCCTGGCGGGCGAGGAGGAGGAATTCGCTTTCCTGTACGAGATTCTGCCCCGGCTCGAACCGCTCGTTCAGGTGTATGCGACGACGGCGGTCAAGACGCGGCTGCATCCCGATCCGCCGCCGCAGATCCGGGCGCAGCCGGACGAACGCACGGACTGGCTGGAGTTCCGCTTCGAGATGAACGGCATCCCGGAGTCGGAGATTCGCGCCGTGCTCCAGTCCCTGGAGGAAAAGCGTCCGTACCACCGCTTGCGCAGCGGCGCGCTGCTGCCGCTCCGGTCGGAGGCGTACCGACAGATGATCCGCTACATCAACGAGACCGGCTTCGCCTACGCCGAGCGGACCGCCTACGGCTACCGCGCTCCGGCAGCCGCAGGCATCTCGCTGCTCGAGGAGCTCTCCGGCAGCCCGCTCGTCGAGACGAGCGCCGAGGCGGGGCGGCTGCTGCAAGAGCTGCGTCAGCCCGATCGCAGCGGCGACCCGCTGCCGCAAGGACTGCAAGGCGAGCTGCGCGACTACCAGAAATCCGGCTATCGCTGGCTGAAGGCGCTGGCGCGCTACCGGTTCGGAGGCATCTTGGCCGACGAGATGGGTCTGGGCAAGACGGTGCAGGCGATCGCGTTCATGCTGTCGATCCGGGAGGAGATCCGGCGCACCGGCAGGCCGTCGCTCGTCGTCTGTCCTTCGTCGCTCGTCTACAACTGGGCGGCCGAGCTGGAGCGCTTCGCCCCGGAGCTCCGGCTGGCCGTGGCGGATGGGGCCAAGAAAGAGCGGCTTCGCAAGCTGGCGGGGGCGGGAGCGGGCGAGGCGGATGTGGTGATCGCCTCCTATCCGCTGCTGCGGCTGGACGCCGCGAGCTATGAGGCGCAGCCGTTCACGGCGCTGCTGCTCGACGAGGCCCAGACGATCAAGAACGAGTCGACGCAGACGGCGCGCGCCGTCTCGGCGCTGACGGCAGAGTACCGCTTCGCTCTCACGGGCACGCCGGTCGAGAACCATGCCGCGGACCTGTGGTCGATCTTCCATGCCGTTTTCCCCCGGCTGCTCGGCTCCAAGCGGCAGTTCGAGGAGATGCCCCGGGAGGAGCTGGCGGCCCGGACGAGGCCGTTCCTGCTGCGGCGGCTCAAGCGCGACGTCATCCGCGAGCTGCCGGACAAGATCGAGACGCTGCACAGCGCCGAGCTGCTGCCGGAGCAGAAGAAGCTGTACGCCGCCTATCTGGTGCAGCTGCAGCAGGAGACGCTGCGGCATATCGACAAGGACGAGCTGGAGCAGAACCGCATCCGCATCCTGGCGGGCATTACGAGGCTGAGGCAGATCTGCGACCATCCGGCGCTGTTCGTCGAAGGCTACGAGGGCGGGTCCGCTAAGCTGGAGCAGCTGGCGTCGCTCGTCCGCGACGCGCTCGAAGCCGGCCGGCGGCCGCTGATCTTCTCGCAGTTCACGTCCATGCTCGCCCTGATCCGGCGCCGGCTGGAACAGGAGGGGATGGACGTCTTCCAGCTTGACGGCTCGACGCCGAGCCGGGAGCGCGTGGAGCTGTGCCGGCGCTTCAATGAAGGCGAGCGGGACGTCTTCCTCCTGTCGTTGAAGGCCGGCGGCACCGGACTGAACCTGACCGGCGCGGATACGGTCATCCTGTACGACCTGTGGTGGAATCCGGCGGTCGAGCAGCAGGCGATGGACCGCGCGCACCGCATCGGGCAGCAGCGGGTCGTGCAGGTCATCCGGCTCGCGGCGAGGGGCACGATCGAGCAGAAGATGCATGAGCTGCAGAGCCGCAAGCTGAGGATGATGGAGGAGCTTGTCCGGCCTGCGGATGCCGAGGCCGATTCGCTGTCGGACCGGGAGCTGCTGGAGCTCATCAGCGTCGTGCCGCGTGCGGGAGGACGGGTGTGAACGTTTGGCCGTTCCTAAGGCGTCGAGCTTGCCGCTGGAGCGGCCTGGCTCGGTTACGGGCCGCGGCATGTCCGCGGCGGCAGGAAAAGCAGGGACGAAGCGGGCGCTGCGCCGGCTTCGTCCCTGCTTTTTTGGGGTCAGGTCATCTGATGGATCGCCCAGGTGGAGATGTTGGTGCCGGATCCGCCCAGATTGAGGTTGATCGTAAGGCCGTTGGCGACATAAAAGATGCCGATGACATCTCCCGCAGTCAACTGGTACTCGCCGGTCATCGTAACCGTCGCGGCCCCGAGGATAGCCCTCAGCGTGAGCAGCAGGGCGACGTTGACGTCCAGAATCGGAAAGAGCCCGGTTACGAGATCGGTCGTCGTCGGCGACGTGCGCCGGATGACGAAGGCAGGGTTGACTCCGGAGCCGAGCGAGACGCTGAGCGCCGCCGTCGTCGTATAGCTGATCGTCGCCTCGATGGAGTAGCGCCCGGTCGTGGGAACGGTATACGAGCCGGCGGCCGCATTAAAGCCCGTGCCCGTGTAAAAAGGCGAAGCGGTGCTCCATCCGGTGAGCTGCGTGCTGGTGGAAGTCGAGCTGGGCGTCCGCGTGGCGGAGAAGCCATTCGCCAGAATGTTGGGACCTGTAGCGCCAGTCGAACCGGTCGCTCCAGTTGCGCCCGTGACGCCGGTCGCGCCGGTCGTTCCGGTCACGCCTGTAATTCCCGTGGCCCCTGTAGCCCCGGTAGGTCCGGTGGGACCGGTCACGCCCGTGGGGCCTGTAACTCCGGTTGCGCCCGTGACGCCAGTCGTGCCGGTCGCTCCTGTAAAGCCTGTGGCACCTGTAGCTCCGGTGGGACTGGTCACGCCCGTGGAACCTGTAACTCCGGTCGTGCCCGTGGCCCCCGTAAACCCTGTCGGACCCGTCGTGCCGGTCGTTCCAGTTACGCCGGTGGCCCCTGTCGCTCCAGTCGCGCCGGTCACGCCCGTGGCGCCGGTAGGACCGGTCGCGCCAGTGGTCCCTGTAACTCCGGTTGCGCCTGTGATACCCGTCGTGCCGGTCGTTCCAGTTACGCCGGTGGCCCCTGTAGCGCCGGTCACGCCCGTGGCGCCGGTAGGTCCGGTGGGACCGGTCGCTCCAGTGGTCCCTGTAACTCCGGTTGCGCCTGTGAGGCCTGTGGCGCCGGTCGTTCCTGTAACGCCCGTCGTTCCAGTTGCGCCTGAAACACCTGTTGCGCCGGTCACGCCCGTGGCGCCGGTAGGTCCGGTAGAACCGGTCGCGCCAGTGGTCCCTGTAACGCCGGTTGCGCCTGTGAGGCCCGTAGCGCCGGTCGTTCCTGTAACGCCGGTCGTTCCTGTAACGCCCGTCGTTCCAGTTGCGCCTGAAACACCTGTTACGCCGGTCACGCCCGTGGCGCCGGTAGAACCAGTCTCACCGGTCGTTCCCGTCCCACCTGTAATGCCCGTTGCCCCGGTAGGTCCGGTGGGACCGGTCGCTCCTGTAACGCCCGTCGTTCCGGTTACACCGGTGATCCCTGTAGCGCCTGTAGCTCCGGTTGTGCCTGTAAGGCCCGTCACGCCCGTAAATCCTGTCGCTCCAGTCACGCCCGTGGAACCAGTCTCCCCGGTCGTTCCCGTGACGCCGGTAGCACCTGTAGCTCCGGTAGCGCCAGTGACACCCGTCGTTCCTGAAACGCCGGTGGCCCCTGTAGCACCAGTCACGCCCGTGGCACCGGTAGGACCAGTATCCCCGGTCGTTCCCGTGACGCCCGTAGTACCTGTAGCTCCGGTAGCCCCCGTGATACCCGTCGAGCCGGTCGTACCTGTGAGGCCCGTCGTTCCGGTTACGCCGGTGGCCCCTGTAGCGCCGGTCGTTCCCGTCAGGCCCGTAGCTCCGGTAGCACCAGTATCCCCAGTCGTTCCCGTCAGGCCCGTAGCTCCGGTAGTGCCAGTGACACCCGTCGTTCCTGTCACGCCCGTCGAACCTGTTGGACCCGTCACGCCCGTCGTTCCGGTTAAGCCGGTGACCCCTGTAGCGCCGGTAGCCCCTGTAGCTCCGGTTGTGCCTGTAAGGCCCGTCACGCCCGTAAATCCAGTCGCTCCAGTCACGCCCGTGGAACCAGTTTCGCCGGTCGTTCCCGTGACGCCCGTAGCACCTGTAGTTCCGGTAGCCCCCGTGATACCCGTCGTGCCTGTCGTTCCTGTGAGGCCTGTCGTTCCAGTTACGCCGGTGGCCCCTGTAGCGCCGGTCACGCCCGTGGCGCCGGTAGCACCAGTCTCGCCGGTCGCTCCTGTCAGTCCCGTAGTACCCGTAGCTCCGGTAGCGCCAGTGACACCCGTCGTTCCTGTCACGCCCGTCACGCCCGTCGTTCCGGTTACGCCGGTGACCCCTGTAGCGCCCGTAGCACCTGTAGCTCCGGTAGCACCAGTGACACCAGTCGTTCCTGAAACGCCGGTGGCCCCTGTAACACCAGTCACGCCCGTGGCACCGGTAGGACCAGTATCCCCGGTCGTTCCCGTGACGCCCGTAGCTCCGGTAGCGCCAGTGACACCAGTCGTTCCTGTCACGCCGGTCGCGCCTGTAGCTCCAGTAGCACCAGTTGTGCCTGTAAAGCCCGTCGAGCCGGTCGTTCCTGTAACGCCCGTCACGCCCGTGGAACCGGTAGCACCAGTCTCACCGGTCGTTCCCGTGATGCCCGTAGTTCCTGTAGCTCCGGTAGCCCCCGTGATACCCGTCGTGCCGGTCGTACCTGTTAGGCCCGTCGTTCCAGTTACGCCGCTAGCCCCTGTAGCGCCGGTCACGCCCGTCGTTCCGGTTACACCGGTGACCCCTGTAGCCCCCGTAGCTCCGGTTGTGCCTGTAAGGCCCGTGACGCCCGTAGCACCTGTAGCTCCGGTAGCCCCCGTGATACCCGTCGTGCCGGTCGTACCGGTGAGGCCCGTCGTTCCAGTTGCGCCAGTGGCCCCTGTAGCGCCGGTTACGCCCGTGGCGCCGGTAGCACCAGTTTCCCCGGTCGTTCCTGTCAGTCCCGTAGTACCCGTAGCTCCGGTTACGCCAGTGACACCAGTCGTTCCTGTAACGCCCGTCGTGCCGGTCGCTCCTGTAACGCCCGTCGTGCCGGTAACGCCGGTGACCCCTGTAGCGCCTGTAGCGCCAGTCTCACCGGTCGTTCCTGTCAGTCCCGTAGTCCCCGTAGCTCCGGTAGCGCCAGTGACACCCGTCGTTCCAGTAACGCCCGTCGCGCCCGTTGGACCTGTCACACCCGTCGTTCCAGTAACGCCAGTGACCCCTGTAGCGCCGGTCACGCCTGTGGCGCCAGTAGCGCCAGTATCCCCGGTGGTTCCCGTCACGCCCGTAGTACCCGTAGCTCCGGTAGCGCCAGTGACACCCGTCGTTCCTGTAACGCCCGTCGGGCCTGTGGGACCCGTCACGCCCGTCGTTCCGGTTACACCGGTGACCCCTGTAGCGCCTGTAGCCCCCGTAGCTCCGGTTGTGCCTGTAAGGCCTGTGACGCCCGTAGCACCTGTAACTCCGGTAGCCCCCGTGATACCCGTCGTGCCGGTCGTACCGGTGAGGCCCGTCGTTCCAGTTACGCCAGTGGCCCCTGTAGCGCCGGTTACGCCCGTGGCGCCGGTAGCACCAGTTTCCCCGGTCGTTCCTGTCAGTCCCGTAGTACCCGGAGCTCCGGTAGCGCCAGTGACACCAGTCGTTCCTGTAACGCCCGTCGTGCCGGTCGCTCCTGTAACGCCCGTCGTGCCGGTAACGCCGGTGACCCCTGTATCGCCCGTAGCGCCAGTCTCACCGGTCGTTCCTGTCAGTCCCGTAGTCCCCGCAGCTCCGGTAGCGCCAGTGACACCCGTCGTTCCAGTAACGCCCGTCGCGCCCGTTGGACCTGTCACACCCGTCGTTCCAGTAACGCCAGTGGCCCCTGTAGCGCCGGTCACGCCTGTGGCGCCAGTAGCGCCAGTATCCCCGGTGGTTCCCGTCACGCCCGTAGTACCCGTAGCTCCGATAGCGCCAGTGACACCCGTCGTTCCAGTAACGCCCGTCGCGCCCGTTGGACCTGTCACACCCGTCGTTCCAGTAACGCCAGTGGCCCCTGTAGCGCCGGTCACGCCTGTGGCGCCAGTAGCGCCAGTATCCCCGGTGGTTCCCGTCAGTCCCGTAGTACCCGTAGCTCCGGTAGCGCCAGTGACACCCGTCGTTCCTGTAACGCCCGTCGCGCCCGTTGGACCTGTCACGCCCGTGGCACCGGTAGGACCAGTATCCCCGGTCGTTCCCGTGACGCCCGTAGTACCTGTAACGCCAGTAGCGCCAGTGACACCAGTCGTGCCGGTCGCTCCTGTAACGCCCGTCGTTCCGGTTACGCCGGTGACCCCTGTAGCGCCGGTAGCGCCAGTAGCGCCAGTATCCCCGGTGGTTCCCGTCACACCCGTAGTACCTGTAATGCCAGTAGCGCCAGTGACACCAGTCGTGCCGGTCGTTCCTGTAAAGCCCGTTACGCCAGTAGAACCGGTCGTTCCCGTCACGCCAGTAGTACCTGTAATGCCGGTAGCACCTGTGATACCCGTCGCGCCGGTCGCTCCTGTAACGCCCGTTGATCCGGTTACGCCGGTGGCCCCTATAGCTCCAGTTACGCCTGTGATGCCCGTGGCCCCGGTAAGTCCGGTGGGACCCGTCGCGCCTGTGGCCCCGGTAGCACCAGTCTCCCCGGTTGTTCCCGTGACGCCCGTGGCCCCCGTAGCTCCGGTAGCGCCTGTGCTGCCAGTCGCGCCGGTCGTTCCCGTCCCGCCTGTAATACCTGTGGCTCCGGTAGGTCCGGTGGGCCCGGTCGCTCCAGTGTCACCTGTAACTCCGGTAGCGCCTGTGCTGCCCGTTGTGCCGGTCGTTCCTGTAACGCCCGTCACGCCCGTGGAACCGGTAGCACCAGTCTCCCCGGTCGTTCCTGTAACGCCGGTGGCCCCTGTGGAGCCGGTTGCTCCAGTCTCCCCGGTCGTTCCTGTAACGCCGGTGGCCCCTGTGGAGCCGGTTGCTCCAGTCTCCCCGGTCGTTCCCGTCCCGCCAGTGACTCCCGTAGGTCCAGTTGAGCCCGTATTGCCCGTCGTTCCGCTTACGCCTGTGGTACCTGTGGCTCCCGTCGCCCCTGTAGCCCCAGTAACTCCAGTTAAACCTGTGATGCCAGTGGACCCGGTAGGTCCGGTAGCACCAGTCTCCCCGGTCGTTCCCGTCAAGCCCGTAGTACCTGTAGCGCCGGTTGCGCCAGTGACACCAGTCGCGCCGGTTGTTCCTGTAACACCAGTCGCACCCGTAGATCCTGTCGTCCCCGTCACGCCTGTCGTTCCGGTTACGCCTGTAGCCCCTGTAGATCCTGTCGCGCCTGTATCCCCAGTAGCGCCCGTTGCGCCTGTAATGCCAGTTGCCCCGGTAAGTCCGTTGGGACCGGTCGCTCCAGTAGCCCCGGTAGCCCCCGAAGCACCGGTGGGACCTGTTGCGCCTGTTGCGCCGGTGAATCCAGCAGCTCCGGTCACTCCTGTGAATCCGGTGGCACCAGTCTCGCCGGTAATTCCTGTCACACCAGCGGCACCCGTAGCTCCCGTGACACCCGTGGCGCCCGTGAATCCTGTAGCTCCGGTTACTCCAGTGACGCCGGTAGCACCAGTCTCCCCGGTCGCTCCCGTCACGCCCGTGGCACCAGATGCGCCGGTCGGACCCGTAGAGCCTGTCGGTCCGGTTGCGCCCGTAGCTCCGGTGAACCCTGTTGCTCCGGTCACGCCCGGGGCACCTGCAGCTCCAGTATCGCCTGTCGCGCCGGTCACGCCGGTAGTACCTGTATCTCCGGTAGCACCCGTGACACCAGTTGTGCCGGTCGTTCCTGCAAGGCCCGTTGCGCCTGTAGCGCCTGTGAGACCCGTGACGCCCGTCGTTCCGGTAACGCCGGATGCACCTGTTGCTCCGGTCACGCCCGTGGAACCGGTAGCTCCAGTCTCACCGGTCGTTCCCGGGACGCCTGTAGTACCTGTAGCGCCGGTAGCCCCAGTGGCACCCGTCGAGCCGGTCGTTCCTGTAACGCCCGTACTGCCCGTGTCCCCGGTAGCCCCCGAAGCTCCGGCGGGACCTGTCGCGCCTGTGTCACCCGTAACTCCGGTTGCGCCCATGGCGCCAATCGAGCCGGTCGCACCCGTAAAGCCCGTTGCGCCCGTTGACCCTGTAGCTCCGGTCACACCTGTGACACCAATCTCACCGGTAATTCCTGTCACACCCGAGGCACCCGTAGCCCCGATTGCGCCCGTAATGCCAGTCGGACCCGTAGAGCCCGTTAGACCAGTTACGCCCGTGGCTCCAGTAGCACCTGTGGTACCGGCCATTCCCGTTACTCCCGTGTCCCCCGTAGAGCCCGTCGGTCCAGTTACGCCGGTGGCCCCTGTAGCTCCGGTCGTTCCCGTCGTTCCGGTTAAGCCTGTGGCACCCGTGAATCCTGTCGTCCCGGTTACGCCCGTGGTACCGGTAACTCCAGTCACTCCAGTTTCACCAGCTCCCGTAGCGCCCGTAGCGCCCGTCACGCCCGTAACACCTGTCAATCCCGTAGCGCCCGTAGCGCCTGTAGCGCCCGTCACGCCCGTAGCACCCGTCACGCCCGTATCGCCCGTAGCGCCCGTAGCTCCCGTCACGCCCGTAGCACCCGTCAATCCCGTAGCTCCCGTAGCGCCCGTCACGCCAGTAGCACCCGTCGCGCCCGTAGCGCCCGTAGCGCCCGTAGCACCCGTCAATCCCGTAGCGCCCGTAGCTCCCGTCACGCCCGTCGCGCCCGTCACGCCCGTAACTCCCGTCGCTCCAGTAGCGCCCGTAGCACCCGTCGCGCCCGTCGCACCCGTAGCACCCGTAGCACCCGTCACGCCCGAAGCGCCGGTTGGACCTGTAGCGCCCGTGGCGCCCGTAGCTCCTGTCGCGCCTGTGCTGCCCGGAGGAAATAACGGAACGATCAGCCCGAGCTCGTTGTGAATGAAGGCGCGCACCGCCCCGGGGTCAAAGGGCTTGGGGGAGACGTGGGGCTTCCGCCGACGCTTGGATTTGCCGCATCGGCTCGATCCGTTCGGCAGCGAAGCTTTCCGCCGCTTCGGCTTGGCGCATTTCTTCCGGCCCTCCGCTTCGATCAGCCGCTCCAGCTTTCGCGCCAGCGCTTTTCCCGACCAGCGCGGATGGGCCAGCGCGGCCGCGAACCGAAGCAGCCTGCGCACGGATCTTCTCGTATTCGGATGTTTTTTGTCTCGTCTTGAAGAAGCCATGCCCAGCCGCTCCTTTCCGCTGCCGAGCCAAAAGCTCAGTGGATGGGAATCGTTGTTGCCGGTATATGCAAAAAAGCGCGCAGAGGTGACAGGGCCAGGCATGGAGAGCGGCGATGGCGAATACGGTGGAGACAGGAGGGATGAGCTTGGTTACGATCAGCCTGTGCATGATTGTCAAGAACGAGGAGGCCGTCCTCGGACGGGCGCTGTCTTCGGTCCGGGAAGTCGTCGATGAGATCGTCGTTGCGGATACGGGCTCCTCCGACCGCACGAGAGAGATCGCGTCTTCGTTCGGAGCGAAAGTGGAGCCGTTCGAGTGGATCGACGATTTTGCCGCCGCGCGGAATTTTTCCTTTTCGCTCGCGACGATGGACTATATTCTGTGGCTGGACGCCGACGACTACGTCGAGCCGCAGGATGCGGAGCGGCTGCTGGAGCTGAAGCGGACGCTGAACCCTGATGTATGCCGAGTGACGATGCCCTATGTGCTGAGCCGAGGAGTGGACGGCGAGCCGCTGTCGAGCCTGCGTCGCAACCGGCTCGTGCGCAGGGACTGCGGCTTCCGCTGGATCGGGGCGGTGCATGAGTATCTCGAAGCATTCGGACCGCATCTCGACTCCGAGGCGGCCGTGCAGCATGACAAGGACAAGGCCTATACCGACCGCAACCTGCGGATTTACCGGCAGCGGCGGGAGCGGGGGGAGGCGTTCTCCGTGCGGGACCTGTATTACTTCGCGAACGAGCTCAAGGACCACGGCTTCCACGACGAGGCGGCCCTCCATTACGAAACGATGCTGCGGACCGGAGAAGGCTGGGTCGAGGACAATCTGCAGGCATGCGCGAAGCTGGCGGCATGCTACGAGGCGCTCGGACAGCCGGAGCTGCGTCTCCAGGCCGCCCTGCGCGCGCTCGCTTACGACAAGCCGCGTCCCGAAGGCTGCTGCTCGATCGGCAACGCCTTGTTGGACAGCGGCAGCTACGCCACCGCGGCTTATTGGTACGAACAGGCGCTGAAGGCGGAGTGGCCGGCGACGATGGGCTTGTCCGACCGGTCGGCCGGGACCTGGTACCCGCATCTGCAGCTATGCCTGTGCTACGACCGCCTCGGACTGTTCGCCAAGGCCCACGAGCACAACGAAGCCGCGTTGCGCCTGTATCCGGAGCACCCGAGCATGCTGCACAATCGGGCCTATTTTCAACAGGCGCATGGCTTGACGAGCGAGGATGGCGCAGGAGCGGAAGGAGAGGAAAGAGAGGAAACATAAGGTTAGAGGTTTCTCATTTATTTCTAACAAAGGGCGGCCGAGCCAAGCTGTCCTTGGTTTTCGTCTCTTCGTGGAAAAAATTAGGCCGATTCAATTCTGGTATGCTCTGGGTACAACTTTCACCCAAGGAGGAAGCATCCAGAATGAACAACAGTTGGGTAAGCCGAAACAAAATCAAGGTCGTGCTGAGCGCGGCAATCGCATTTGGAGCCGTCGGGGGAGCTTGGATTCCCGCTTCGCAAACCGCATCGGCAGCGGTGTCGTATTCTACGCAGATTACATACGGCGTCAACATGAGGGCGCAAGCCAGCGCGGACTCGGACAAGATCCGCATGCTGAAAAAGGGCGAGAAGGTGCACGTCGTCGGCCAGGCGAACGCCTACTGGCTGCATGTGCTGACCCCGAGAGGCGAGAGCGGCTACATCTCCTCCTCCGACCGCTATTCGACCTACTCCGCTCCAGGCGGAGCTACGGGCGGAACGGCGTCGCCGGGCGTCTCCTCCAAGCGCGACCAGGTCGTCTCGATCGCTCAGAGCTATAAGGGACGAGTCAGCTATAGCTACGGCACCCGCAACGAAGCCCGCCTCCTTTTCGACTGCTCGTCGTTCACGCAGTTCGTCTACGGCAAGGCCGGCGTCAGCCTGAAGTGGGGCACGAGCGTGCAGAAAAGCCAAGGCAAGGCCGTCAGCCGCGCCAACCTGCAGAAGGGCGATCTGATCTTCTTCGATACGATCGGCTCCAACAACGGCGCGATCAACCATGTCGGCATCTACATGGGGAACGGGCAGTTCATCCACAACACGCCTTCGGCGAAAGGGGTCGCGATCAACAGCCTGACGAGCGGCTGGTGGAAAGACCGCTACGTCTCCTCGCGCAGCGTGATCTAGGATCCGAACGAATCGGCGCATGCAAAAAGCAGCTCCTCGAACAGCCGGACGGCGGCAGTTCGGGGGAGCTGCTTTTTTTTCGCTGCTTGGTTGTTCCGAGGCTACGAGTCCGTCCATTTCCGGAACGACTTGTAGTGATCCTCCGTCACATAATAGAGCCCGTCGCTCGAGTAGACGACCCGCTTCGCATTGCGGCAGCCCGACGCATAGTCGGCATCCGCTTCCCTCCATACCCGGCCGGACTTGGCCGGCAGCAGGCCTTCGCGGTTCTGGAAGCGATCGCCGCCGATGCTCGCTCCGGGCAGCACGTCGGCGAGATTGCAGGACTTCGCGTCCCACCCTCGCTTGCGGGCTTCCGCCTTGGTCAGGAAATGCTCCGGCAGCTCGCCGTGCTCCTGCAGATGGCCGATGATGGCCGCGAAGCTGTTGGCCGAGCCGCCGGTGTCCGACCCGGCGCGGGAGCCGGAGCCGTCCTCTGTCTGGAGGGCGCAGCCCGCGGCGAACAGGAGCGTCAGCAGCAGCAGCAGGCAGGCGGAGCGGAACCAGCCGCGCCTCATTCTACGACCACCGTGAAGCCGTCCAGCTCCGTCTCGGCATCGCGCAGCAGCTGCAGGAGCGACTGCGCGCCATCCGGTCCAAGGCGGGCCTGGCTCTCCTCGAAGCCTCGCCACCGCAAGCGGAGCGGAGGCGCCGCATAGTCGCCGAGGCAGTCCCACAGGGCATCCAGGTTTCGTCCATAATAGTCGGGAAAGCCGAGCTGCTCGGCGAACCAATCGTGAATGTCGTCCCAATCGTGCAGCTTGCTTCCGTCCAGCAGCAGCTCTCTCATCCACATAGACCCCCTTGCAATCGCAAGGGACTTGCCGCTTCCGGCAA